>NZ_JBFTKO010000016.1:0-135996 GCF_056395985.1 Pedobacter sp. 05T44 | reverse complement strand
TGGTAGTAAGCGACAAATTTGCGATCAGCGCCTCGGGAATGAAGCCCAAGAGTTGTTTTACAGTGATATTATGATCTTTAAAAATAGCCATATCTTATTGATTTACAGCATTTAATATACTTAAAACCAACGAGAATTGCAAATAAATAATTGATAATCAGATAGTTGAAACAAAATTAAGCTTGCCTAAAAATAAAAAAAAGTCGGAAGAGTTAATCTTCCGACCATTCGTGGCATTTATGCGCCCTTTTTTATGKATCAAATTTACTTTTCTACAAAGGCCTTTAAGTTTGCTAAGCCTTTTTCATAATCTTTTCCGATCATAGAATCATATGCCAGTGACATCCATCTTGAGAAGATCGATGTATTTTCACCTCTAAAGTCCCAAGTTACCTTTGTGCCGCCATTAGCTGTGGGCTCAAAATAGAATGATGTAATTGCTGTACTTTGGAAAGGTTTAATGAATTCCAGTTTTTCGTCGATCTGCTTGTTTGGATTAAGCTTTTCAATTGTGATACTTCCGGTTCCAACCTCTTTTCCTTCCCAGTTAAACTTAGACCCAACAGAAACACCATCGCCTGTTACTGTATGTTTTGCTGCCTTATCCATTTGCATCCATGGATTCCATAAGCCGAAATCATTAAAATTTAGCATTTTCTGATAAGCTATACTGTCGGGTTTGTTAATTTCAATGGATCTGCTTACGCTGTAAGTTTTAGGAAGGAAGAAACCAATGATAAAGAAGAGGGCAATAATTACTACAATAATGCCCGCTAAAACTTTAATTATTTTCATTTTTATTTGTTTTGGTTACTTAAAATTAACTTAAAAAGTTTTATTGGGCAAACAATTAATTCTTAGAATATATAGATAGGAGATAAGGTTGTTTAACTGGGTCAAAATCATATTTTTGAGCTGAATTTATTTCTATACATGAATTATTACTATTTATTGATCAATCTGGCGCTGCTTCTTTTATCATTTTTGTTGACTTTGGATAAAAAGGCCAATCCAATCAGGAGTTGGAAGCCAATGATTCCTGCAGTATTGGTTTCCGGACTGTTTTTTTCAGTTGTTGCATTGATCTTTAATCAATTCAAAGTATCCATATTTAATGATGAGTATACTGTTGGAGCTCATATTCTTCAATTGCCAATTGAAGAGGTCTTGTTTCAATTTATATTAGCCTTTGCCGGGTTAAATATTTATGTGGTTTTGAATGCACGCTTTCCGAAAAATAATCTGGAGAGGTTTAGCCTGTCTGTAAGTAATTTATTATTGGGCGTGCTCATAGCAATGTTGTTTTTTACACATACTAAATTGTATAGTGTTATTACTTTTTCTGTGTTGTTTCTTTCGCTTTTTTACGTAGAGTATGTGAACAGCCTCAGGTTTATGTATAAGTTTTACAGAGCATATGTAGTACTGCTTATTCCCTTCTGCTTGTTATATCTGTTTATTGGGGGCTTACCAATCCTTACCTATGTATTTGAAGAAACCATTAAATTAAAGTTGGGGGTAATTCCATTCGAAAATTTCTTTTACCTCATGAGTAATCTTCTGGTAAGTGTTTACTTATTTGAAGTGGTTAAAAGTAAAAGCAAAGCATAATGGAGCTGCCAATTTATACAAAGCAACAGCTTGCATTACGAAATGGCCAGGATAAGCCACAGATCTGGGTTGCGTACAGAGGTATTATTTACGATGTAACAGAAAGCAGGCTTTGGAGGAATGGCAAGCATTATGAACATTGGGCGGGTCAGGATTTGACAGATGAGCTGCCAGACGCCCCTCATACAGAAGCCGTATTTGAGAAGTTTAAGGCAATAGGCAAATTAAGTACATAAAGGAGCTCTGGTTATAGTGCTTCTTTATGTACTTAAATCAAGTTTTATGATTCTATTGTGAATGAACTTAAAGTCACAAATTCCTGAACACGTGCAGCAACTTCTTCAGACGTTAGGTTAATGATTTTTTCTGTTCCAAATTTCTCTACGCAGAAAGAAGCAAGGGCAGAGCCAAAGATTATTGCATTCTTCATGTTGTTGAAATTCACTGTTCCTACTTTAGCCATGTAACCAATAAATCCGCCTGCAAATGTATCTCCTGCACCGGTTGGATCAAATACTTCAGCCAATGGCAATGCCGGGGCTGAGAAAATTTTATCCTCATGGAATAATAGAGCGCCATGTTCGCCTTTTTTGATGATCAGGTATTTAGGACCCATTGCCAAAATTTTCTGAGATGCCCTAACTAATGAGTATTCTCCGGAAAGTTGACGCGCCTCCTCATCATTGATAGTAAGAACATCTACCATTTTAAGTGTTTCTAAAAGATCTGGCATCATAATGTCCATCCAAAAGTTCATTGTATCTAAAACAATTAGCTTAGGCTTGTTTTTAAGGCGTTTGATGACAGTCTGCTGGACAATTGGAGTAAGATTACCTAACATTAAGTATTCGCAGTCCTGGTAGCTCTCAGGGATAATGGGATCGAAATTCTCCAGTACATTAAGTTCGGTAACTAAGGTGTCGCGACTATTCATGTCGTTGTGATATTTTCCAGACCAAAAGAAAGACTTTTCTCCCTCTTTTATTTGCAGTCCTTCGGTATCAATTCCATGTTGGGTAAACGTATTTATGTCCTCTTTATGGAAGTCATCGCCCACAACACCAACAATTTTTACTTTATTGTAGAAGTAAGAAGCGGCTAAACTTGCATAAGTTGCGGCACCACCTACTATTTTATCTGTCTTTCCGAAGGGAGTTTCGATCGCGTCAAAAGCTACAGTACCTATGATTATCAGGCTCATATGAAATAATTGAGTTTTTTTTAAATTTTTTCTCTGCAAATATTGCATAAATAAATTAAAACCCCTAATATTGCATTCCCAAAACGAACAAGATATTATGTTCCTAGGAACACATCAGAAGCGTTTTTGGACGACCAGACTCCTTCTTAGCTCAGCTGGTTAGAGCATCTGACTGTTAATCAGAGGGTCGCTGGTTCGAGCCCAGCAGAGGGAGCAGAAATGGGCAAGCAGAAGAAATTCTAGTTTGCCCATTTTTTTTGCCCCGTCCCCAGTTACAATCTTTTCTATTCACTTTCTGACTTAATGGCTTTATAACCAGCGCTAAAAAAATACAAAATGTGGTATTTTAACTATTCCCAGATTCTAACAAAAAACTTTAAACATTAAAATGTTATTAGCAATTTGCAATTAATGAAAGGAGAATAGACCTCAATCTGTCATTAGCAAACCATAAAAAACCTCAACCATGAAAAACCTAGAAACATTTAATTTATCGGTTCCTCCGTCAGTGTTGGATGATCTAAAAGATCGTTTAAAAAATACCCGTTGGCCGGGTGAAGCAGAAGGCTCTGGCTGGAATTTTGGCACAAGTGAAACTTATCTTAAAGAATTAGTGGACTATTGGATCAATAAGTACGATTGGCGCAAACAAGAAGCTGAGCTTAATAAATACCCGCAATATACTACAGATGTGAATGGCATGAAAATTCATTTTCAATACATCAAGGGGAAAGGCAAAGATTCCAAGCCTCTTCTGTTGACCCACGGGTGGCCGGATAGTTATTATCGTTTTCACAAAATCATTCCACTATTAACAGAAGGCAATCAAAGTTTTGACCTGATCATTCCATCCATTCCAGGCTTCGGATTCTCTGAAAAAAATGCAGTTCACAATGAAGCAGTTGCAGATTTATGGAAAGTATTGATGACCGAAAATCTTGGTTATCATAAATTTTATGCAGCTGGGGGCGACGTAGGTATGAGCGTTACTAAAGCCCTTGCATCTAAATATCCCGAAGTAGTTGCTGGTGTACATTTTACAGATGTTGGTTATCCTATGGGACAGGAGGATCCCAATACCATGACAGAAGCTGAGAAGCAATTTGCGCAGTTTGTGCAACAGTGGTGGTACAGCGAAGGTGCATATGCTATGGTACAATCTACCAAACCACAATCGCTGGCCTACGGTTTAAACGATTCTCCTGCCGCACTTGCTGCCTGGATACTCAGTTTCGGCAACGCTGGGGCTTCTCCTGAGATTTTAGAAAAGGCATTTGGTGGAAGGGATGAACTGCTCACTAACATCATGATCTATTGGGTAACGCAAACGATAGGTACTTCTGCCAGGATGTACAAAATGGATGCTATGGCACAATGGAGCGGTGCAGAACCATTACAGAAAAGTAATGTGCCTGCAGGTGTAGCAGTATTCCCAAGAGAAGCACAATTCCCAAAAGAATGGGCCGAACGTTTTGTTAATGTGGTTAGCTTTAGGCAAATGAAAGAAGGTGGACATTTTGCTGCCCTGGAGGTGCCTGATGTTTTTGCTGAAGAACTAAGAGACTTCTTTTACAGTATTGCTTAGTACGCGCTAATGAAAGAGATAACATTTTAGGAAAAGTATTGTATGGTATAATTAAAATCCCTAATATTGCATTCCCAAAACAAAAATGCTATGCGTCCTTAAGGACAAATTAGAAGTGTTTTTGGAAGGCCAGACTCCTTCTTAGCTCAGCTGGTTAGAGCATCTGACTGTTAATCAGAGGGTCRCTGGTTCGAGCCCAGCAGAGGGAGCTCAAAATGAGAGAGTTAGCCTCACTGTAAAAGTGAGGCTTTTCTATTTGCACAAAATTTGCACACAATAATGGAGCGGAATGATTGGATCAATCCACAAAACTTGTGGAGTAAATCTATCATTTCATCATCTGGAGAAACAAACACCCTTGAACCGGCTAGCACCGTTAAATATTATTTTATTGATATTTATTTAACTCTCTAACGATGGGGGGACAATTTTTTTCACTTTTTTTAAAGAAAATTTGTTTTTTTATTTTAAAGAACTATTTTTGATATTAACCAAATAAATTAACCTMTCAATATGGCATTTTCATGTATTTTATTTCCTCGTAATATAGGCGAGATCTCGCTTGGTAAATACTTTTTTCATAATCTGAATCTATTACTATACAGTATTCAACTAAACAAATAAAGTTGAATATTTCATGTGATTTTATTTATGCTTATGAGATATACTTTTAAAAGGCTATTAATTGCAGATACTGTTCTAATGCTAATAACAGGGCTCTTGTATTGTGGTGCAATATTTAACGGATTCCAAACTAATTGGGATGATCAATGGGTTGTTAAAAATGTATATACGATCAGTGGAGTTAATACATCCAATATACATGATATTTTTTTTCACTTTTATCATGGTCAATATGCTCCTATCAACCAAATATATTACACCATCATCTATTCAGTATTTGGATATGATTCTAAAGCATTTCATTTATTTAGTATCCTGTTACATATAGCAAACACACTGTTGGTACTCAGAATAATATTAGCCATCACTAATTTGACGGTTGATCCTAGTAAGGGAAACAAATTTAGGATTGCTTTTCTTACTGCTCTTTTTTTTGGAATTAGTCCCATTATGGTGGAATCGGTTGCTTGGCTGTCTGCTTCAAAAGTAGTTCTTTATGCTTTTTTTTATCTGCTTTCATTATTGAGTTATATCAAGTATATGGAACAAAGGCAATTAAGGTATTATAGTATTGCTTTGATACTCTTTATCTTCTCGTTTGGAGCAAAAGAACAAGCGGTGATATTACCATTATGTCTCTTGTTTTTGGATTTCATAGTTAAAAGAAGCCTGACGCTTGAAGTAATTTTCTACGAAAAAATTCCCTTTTTTATAATTTCGGCTTACTTTGCCATAATTACATTGCTATCTCAAGAAGCAAGTGGCGAAGGTTTACTCTCAGCTGAAGCGAAATATCCTTTTTATCAGAATATATCATTCGCGTGTTATTCTCTATTACAGTACGCATATAAATGCTTGTTACCAATAGATCTGAATTATTTGTATCCGTTTCCCAATTTACCGGGCACTTTAATGCCTTTATGGTTCTGGTCATATTTGGGATTGTTTATTATAATTGTTTATGCAGGTTATCATTATTTGCAACAGCGATGGATTCTATTCGGAATTAGTTTTTTTGTTATTCATCTTACAACTGTCTTACATGTTATCCCAATATCCAGACATGCAATAATTGCAGATCGTTATATCTATGTTTCAACAATAGGCATATTCTTTATACTCTCAGTTATTCTTGAGAACTTAATTTCTAAAAATAGATTTTTCCTAATTCCTGCTACATTATATTTTTTTTCTCTTTTCGTCCTTGGGATTAAACAAATTAAAGTATGGCAAGACAGTAGCTCGCTAAAATACGAACTAAGACAGATGATTATGGAAAGAGAAAATGAAAACACTAATGGATCGCAAAATGAAAAGTAAAAGAAATAAACTCCTTCTTGGTGCTTTTCTATCAATCATTGTTTTAAACCAATTTGTCTTTACACTTAATTACCAGATAAATAATATCACACTAAGTAGTTTTTACAAAGCTCAAATGGAGGGAGTCCAATCAAAAAAGGTAGATACAGGAGCGAATAAAGTCTTAAAGTTACCAATTAACACTCATTAGGTAACTAAAGGAGATTAATAAATAATTCGATAACAAGTGTGCACAAAAAAGAAAACATGAAAAAGACCAAAACCAAATTTATTTATTTATCAATATTTTTACTGTTGATCATTAGCGTAATAACAATATATTCCTGTAGCAAATCTGAAATAACCACATCAGATGGGAAAAAAATTAGCTTAATTGCACCTAATGGACTTTCTATTGGCTCAGAAAAACAGTTAAAAATCAATGCAGCTGAGCTATCTAAAATTTCGCTTCGAGAATCTGAAGTTGAGATTACTTCAATTAAATATGAGAAAGTGAAGGTAGGATTTGTTGCAATTGTTGAATTTAAAACAATCAAGGGAGAAACCGGTAGTTATGGGATTTCCAAAGGAACCCCTTATATCCTGACTGACCGAGGTATAAAATTTATTAATGTTAATAATACTATGATGACTACGAGTGGCGAATCTGGAGGCAGTTCGGGAGGGAGCTCAGGAGGCGGTTCGGGAGGGAGCTCAGGAGGCAGTTCGGGGGGCAGCTCTGGGGGTGGAACTTCAGGTGGTGGTGGAGCGATCAAATATAGTTGCGTAGGAACATGTTCACCAAACCCGTGCAAATTAACAACAGGACCTCCAGCGAGTAATGGAGATGTGGCGTATAGCTGTGGGCCATGTCAAGCATGCCTTTTTAAGGTCGAAAAATAACCAAAATACAAATCGCACACTTGTTATTGGTTTATATGAGAATGAAATTATCCACTGGTTTGTCATTTAACAATTTAGATTAATGTCAAAAACTATAGTGAAATTTTAAAATATTAAGAAGCAAGCCCTAAATATTAATCAAATGAATTATGAAAAATCAAAAACTTAGATCAATAATTTTCTCGCTAGGATCGTTGATCGTTATAACGATTATTACTTTGTATTCCTGTAAGAAGGAGAGTAAATTTGAGAACGCTGATGGCGATATTATAAATCTTAAAGCACCTAGTGGCGAAATAATAGGATCAGAAAGATCTTTAATATTTACAAGCTTACAAATGTTGGATGACCCCAAACTTAAAAGCTCAGATATAGAAATAACTAACATTGAATATTTTAATGAGCGGACGGGATATGCAGCCGTTGTATATTATAAAACTTCGTCAGGAATAGTAAAAAATTTCGTTGCCTTTAAAGGAAATCTTTCACGGGTTAATAACTCAAAATCAATCAAAGTAATTCAAAATGTGTACCTACAGTCTGGTGAATCGGGTGGTAGCTCTGGTGGTAGCTCAGGGGGCAGTTCGGGGGGCTCTGGTAATCCGCCTAACCCAGGTAATTCAGGGGGCAGCTCTGGAGGTAGCTCAGGGGGTGGAACGACTGTATATTATACTTGCAGAGGAACATGCACGAACTGCATTGTTAAGGGAACTTATAATCAAACTACAAATTCATATACATGGACTTGCTCATGCCAACCTTGTACTGTCCATGTATTGTAAAATAATATAATCAAATAGATTTGCTTGCTTCTTACTATTATTATTAAATTTAAGTATAAAAAAAGAACCGATGATCAAATTAAAAATCTACTTTCTCCTATTTCTTTCTACACTATCAATAGCTGGTGTTAGTCAGGAAAAAAAAATAGATAATGATAAAGCGACTATATCTTTTTCAAGAAACGAAGTCATTCATGGAAGTAGCCCAGTTAGTGATGAAACAAAAAATGCAAGATTTTATTTAGCAAATGATCATGAAATTTCACTTAATCAGTTTAATGACTCTGTAAACACATCAAAATACATGTACTCTTTACGGTTTGTAAATGAGGATAAACTTTTTAAGTTAGAACGAAAAAAAAATACAATTTTTAATTACTTAAATAAAGTTTCTCCAGTAAAGACTTTGGTGGACTTCAAAAAAAAGAAAATCAATTTTAATGATCATAATGCAAAAGTGACTTATATTAATTTTTGGGGATTGTCTTGCAAACCCTGTATTGATGAGTTGGGAGCCATTGAATTATTAGCTAAAAAATATCCTAATGTAAATTTTTTAGCTATTGGATATGACGATGATGAGGCTATAAAAAAGTTTTTAGCTAAAAGAAAGAACAAATTAAGATATATTATGGATGGCCAAAAATATACCAAAACCTTTGAGGTTGATTTTTATCCGATGCATGTCATTATTGATAAAAATAATCGCATATCGACTATATTACCAGGTTTGCTTAGTCCAACAATGTTAAAGACCTTAGAAGATGCCTTTGCAAAATAGTCTACTGTTTATCAATTTTATTTTTTAAGATAAGATTGTCAAATAAAAAATTTATCGGGAAGATAAATGATTTAAGATATTATCTACTAAGTTACTCAATGCGCGATTTAAATTATTATCTACTTGCTGATACTATTAAACCGGGTGCTTACTTACATGTTTGCTCAACCACATATTCAAAATTTGTTAAATATTCCCACTTGAAACGCACCCAGCGTTTATCTCTAAGTAGTCAAATGAAACTTCAATTGCATGGATAAATTATGTCGTATTACTTAGTGACCTATATTGATAAAAAACAGTTGCATTTTTAAAGGTAAAAAATTAACTTAACGATTACTATAATCATTGCTCTCATGTTTAATAAATTTACTGATTTTAATTTTTTTCTGTTCAAGATTTTTCGATTTGCAATTGTAGGGTTTATAGGCCTAATCATTGATTTTGGAACTACATGGATTTTTATAAATTATTTTAAATCAAATATTTACATTGCAAATATTGCTGGATTTATCTTTGCTGCAACAAACAATTATCTACTTAACAACTGCTGGACATTCAACAATAGAAAAATAGATCTCAAAAAATATATTTCTTTCTTCTGGATATCTATTGTTGGTCTTATAATCAATTCAGCAATAGTCTATGTTTTGCTTAATATTATGCATTTTGATTTTTATTATAGTAAATCTTTAGCCGTTATTGTAGTTTTTGGATGGAACTTTATGGCTAATTACTTTCTCACATTTCGAGTTAGCGTTAATAATATTTCTAACATTTCATAATTTCCAATCCACCAAAATGCAAGTGTTTTCTAAAAAAAATAATTTTAATTGCCATCCCTATCTCATTCTTGTACTTTGCTTATATTTTTTAATTATTTGGTCAGTTAACTTAGGAATAGCACCCGGTTTACACGGTGATGAAGCTTGGTCAGGGTTAAAGGCCAACGAAATTAGTAAAGTGGGTATTCATAATCTGAACGGAATGAACTACTATACAGGTATGCTCCAGGCGTTGGTAGCAGACCTTAGTTTTAAAATCTTTGGACTGGGAATCATCCAATTGAGGATTCCCAGCGTTGTCTTCAATTGTATTGGTCTTCTAGTTTTAGGATTTACATTTATTAAAAAAAAACAGAGAAATTGGTTCATTTTCTTTCTTATCATTTTGAGTCAATCCTCTCTCTATGTGCTTTCGCCGAGAATAGCCTGGGAAGTTAATACCTTCACATTGTTCTTATTTAGCATACTCTTCTTATCATTATGGGAGCTGTTGCAAAAAAAGGAGGCGGAAAACAAATTTTGGACTATCATTTTTTTCTTGGTAAATGTGATTGGCACTTACAATCATTTAATTTTTTCATCAATATCAGTTTCCTGTTTTGCTGCTCTACTATTTTGGACATTATACCATAGGTCTTCGTCCCATAAGGCTCTCCTGATAATACTGGCGATTAACTTCGTTAACATGCTATGTCTTTTTCTAGCTATGAGATATGCTTTCGATCATTTTAATACTGTCACAAACTTCACTCTCCCCTTCATAATAATTTTGGTAATGTATCTTGAGGTTCTACTATTTAGAAAAGTCGTACTATGGGACATCAAAATAAATCTATTAAAGATACCGCAGTTGGTAATTAAGGGTGTATTGACTTTGTCTCTGCTAATGTTCAGCATTTTTCATGGAAGGGCATTCATCGAAGTGCTTTCTGCGTACAAGTTATTTCTTCAAGTATATTCATACGAAATTTCTCCCGTTTTTCAAATTACGATGCTCAGTTGCTCAGCTGTATTTATATTTTATTTAGGAGTTTTTATGTATAAAGATTTTAATAACAATTCCCATAGCATAATTGTATTTTTGATTATGAGCTATTGTGGAGTACTAAATTTATATACACTTACTTCATCCTTTAGATACTATCTTATAATATATATTATAATTGCTTTCTATCTAAGTTATAATGTCAGCAAAGACCCATTAAAATCAATTCCGCTACTCCTTTCTTTCTTTATTGCTTTCATCGTTATTTCTTACATACAAATTGCTGTTTTAAGTACATCCACAAGGCCTATGAGGGCGACAAAATTCTATATAGGCAATGATCAAATAGAAACCTCCGAACATTTCCTACCAAAGGAAAGTCTAATTGACTTTTTAAAAAAAAACAAAACTGGCATTTTAGAAGATTTCACTGACAATCATTTTTTCATAGAAAAACCAGTTGAGTTCTATTATTTAATTGACCCTTGGGAGCAAAAAACAGAAAATAAGGCGATTGTTAAATACGACTTTACAAACCCAGGCACAGGATTTATACTCCAAATTAAAAAAAATGGAGACTAAATTTTTTAATCAGTAAACTCGTATACCCTTAACCCGAAATTATTTAGATCGGGATTGTATATTTTGAAAATTTCTTTTGTTAAAAGGGGGATATTTTGATAAACCTCAACTAAATTAAATCTTTCTGAAAAATTAAATCTACCTTCATTAATACTTTGGTCGTCAATAATTAGTAAATTAATCATGCCTTTTTTTTTATACGCTAGTAAATTACTGCCCTGCTTTGCATTCACGCGAATTTTGCTGATTCCAAAGCTATTGTAGTAAGAATTCCTTAATGGATCCCAGTCTATGTAAGGACTAACATTACCGAAGAGGATTAAGTTTATTTTATCTTTTGGATAATGTCTATCTATGTATTCTGTTACTGAAGTTTTTATTCTACCAGCGCTTGTTGTAGAAATCGCTATTAACCCAGTAAAATTTACGATACCAAGAAAAATTAAAGCAAGTGAAATCAGCTTTCTGAACAAAGTACTAGTTATAAACTTAGTAGACATTTTTTCCATTATCGTCTGATAACTAAGAACAAGAAAATAAGGCACTAAATAAGCAATCGGAAATAGAAACCTTAATTCCTTATGAGGAATAATACTGTGAACAATTAAAAATGGGATTATAGACCAAAGCAACAAATTGGTCTGGTGATATCGTAAAATCACCCAAAATGAAAGGAAAATTAAAATTCCAATAGGACCAGGAGACTTTATAATATAAAGAACTATTTCATACCAAGGTGAAACTCCAAATCTAGAGGAAACCCCTTCGACAAGATTAACATAAAAATAATTATAAATTGAGAGCACAAATTCACCATAAAACCATTTATCAATCAAAATTCCATATGCAAGAATTATAACAATGGATAAGCAAAATGTGAGCAGGGTTTTAAGGTTGAGTTTTTTTATATAAACAAGCCAAGTAAATATTCCAAGACATAAAAGGCCAGACTGATACCGAAATAATATCGAAAATCCCAACAGAGTCCCAACTAAAAAATACTTGCTTGTTTGATCTTTCAGCTTTGAATTTTGTATTAATGTTAGTGCTATGATATAGCATAAACCAGACAAGGTTTCCGATGAAAACCTTACGCTTATAAATGGTATGAACCACAATAGATATGAAATGAAGACAAAGTATGAATGAAGATTGTCCGTAAGATTAACCTTGTATTGATTTATAAAGACCCTGATAGTGGCCAGTGAGAAAATTGCGGTCAAAATTCTCAACAATAAGGTTAGGTCATAGCCATTTGTTATATTAAAATATCCAAAAAGTTTAAACAACGCAAAACAAATAGCAGGTTGCAATGTGGGTCTTATTTGTGCAGGAAATTCCCAAGCCAACTTATAATCAGGGATTAGCCCTAGTTTATAATTAGCGAACTCGATAATTTGAAAGTGTTCATCTTCCTGATGATACCCTGAACTCTTGAATGCAACCAAAAGATAGAATACACAAATTAAATAGAAAAACAAACCGGAATTCTTAATTGCGATGTTAGTTTTCAATTGAGGCATTAATTTAGATAAGGTCATGTTAAAAAATATTATGTAATCTATTTAAAAAACCGCGCTTTTACAAGCTACTTGTAATGTTGTAATCGGAAAATAAAACTGAAGAGAAAATGGCAATTAGGAATTGCCGAAAATCCTGTATTATATCTTACCGACTAGTGAGCTTGAAGTGTTCATTGCCGAATACATGCTGTTAAAAAGATGGTGGTAGGTCCACCGTAAAGGGGGGACAGGCAAACCTTACAAACCAATTTGTGGTGCTCGACTCCGAAAGGGTCTAGGATTGAGCGGCAAATAAAAGGTGATTGAAGCCATCAGTTGTGTTTCAAAGTGGGTATTTCACTTAAAGTGGCCGATTCATTTCGGGTCAAAATGGCCAGATGAACGATTGCCGGACCTTGGTAAAAAATTATCTCGACTGAAAGTCAAATATAACCCATCAACTTTTTCTATACGCAATACTGTATCGACTCGACATTTTCATCCGGCTTTATATAAGCTACTCTCAGCCACAAAAAGAATTGAATGGAGTTCTCCCTAATCAACCGAACAGATAAGCCTCCTGAGGCCGCAATTTGGTGGTCGCGATCAAACCTCACGGACGAGAAGATAGGGAAACATCTGCCTAACGACACCGAAACGGCCATTTTATCCCGAAAGATGGTGATCAAGTTCGAGCGAAAGCAATTGTCAGTTTAAATGCGGAAAGTGTGGCCATTATCGCCGAAACATGCAATTACATTGGTAGCTAAAAAACCAAAAGTCTCTAGCTTTCTCCTGATGACAGTCATTCTGCAAATCAGCTGTATATAGGGATTTCAATACATCTGATTCCAGGTTTTTTTTAGTGTTTTTCCCGGTAGGGATTTTATATTGCTTAAAAGGATAAAGTTCAGGGGCAATATCTCTGGTCTCAATTGCCGCATTAAATATCTTGCGTAGAGGTCGTAGATAAATTCCTACAGTAGTTCTGGAATTGCCGCTTTCTATCATCCAGTTTTCGTATTTGTTCAAGAATGAGGGATTAATTTTGTCAAACCCGATTTGAGTTACAGGATTTTTGCGCCCTTGATTAACAAAGGACTTAATTGAATTGATACTGCATTGATAGTTGGATTTAGTTCCTTCCTTTTCTAAATTTCCTAATTCGGTGATATAATCATTATAGTGATCAATGATGTTGTTTACACTAGTTTTATTCCTGTAAAGCTCCCGTTTGAATCGATCGAATGAAAAGGAGGGGAGATTTTTGATGATTTCTGCTGCTCTTGATTCAATAGCTTTTAGTTCCACTTGTATTTCTTTGTAGCGCCCACGAGGTCTAGGTTCATTATAAGCACGCTCAAATTCTTCTTTACTTAGAGATGAGCCCGTCTCAAAGAGTTTGGCAATACCAAAATAAACACGCAGTTTGACAGGATAATTTCCATCATCCAATACCCTTCTTGTGTCATGATAGAGAGAAATTGTTGCTTCTTTCATTAGAGTAATAGGTTTTAATTGGAGTTCATTTGCACAAAATTTGCACACAAATTGTCAAATTAAGTACAAATATCACATAATAAAGATAAGTAAAATATTTATAACTATTTGAATTACAGCGTATATAAAAACAAATATAAATAAAGATATACTAGTGTAGCCTGACTGTTAATCAGAGGGTCGCTGGTTCGAGCCCAGCAGAGGGAGCAAAATTTAAAAGCCCATTTCTTAATTGAAATGGGCTTTTTTTGTAGAATGTATCTAAGGAGCTATTGCGGGTGGTGGGCAATTCTGACATCTTTTAACAGTGATCCGTTTTCTCTTAACACCAAGGTGTCCTTGTAAATCGGCTCCCTCAACAATCACGGTATAAGTTCCTGGATTATCTGCTGCATAAAACCCAATTGTTGCTTTGCCATCCTTGTCCGTAATGATATTTGGCGTCCAATATATTGTTGAACGTATATCCGACATATCAGTGATATTACCTGCAGTATATTTTGGACTATAAAACTCCTTTGAAGTGATAAATGGCATTGGTTTATATAGATAAGTGCCAACGCTTTTCTTTAGGAAAGGGCCTTTTCCACCCCGGGTAGTTACTTCAATAAAGGAATGGTCCCATGGCACATCTAGTGGTTTGAGGTAAGTACTGGTATAATTCATTTGATATTTGCCACTCACCATTACTTCTATCCCTTTAATTTCTTCAGCATCGTAATAATCAAAGATATCTTTGAGGTATTGGTATCGTGGTGTTTCCGGCGAAATAAAAAACTCAGTATTTACACCATCGATAACCAGGTGAAGCAATGTGGTGTACACACTATAATAAGTTTCGCCGGTTTTGCTAACTCTAATTCCGAACCCCTTAACGTTCTTACGTAAGAGGTCGCCAAGTGTAGTTCTGCCGGCTTTTTTTAGTTGTCCTTCATCAATGATAATATCTGCACCGCCAGGGCCATTTAAGTTTTTGGAACCTTTAACAACCTTTTTTGCATTAATAACTACCTCTTTAAGCAAATTACCTCCGGTAACACGCAATTGTTCTTTTTTTAAAGCCACCCGATTGTTAACAGCTAAATAGGTGCCGGTGTCAATATTTACAAACCATGGCACAATCGAATTGGTAATTGGGGAGAAAACAGGAGCTTTAAATTCATCCATTTCAATGCCAACATTAAAGCTTTTTCCTCTCTTGTTTTTAGCGCTTATAAAGTACGCAGGGGTATCAATCGGAGCAATCCCTTTAAAAATAAAATTTCCATTATCGTCAGTAATACTCTCTAGCACAAGTAATGGGTTTTTTGAGAATAATGTAATTGCAGATTTCGCCACTGGTTTATTGAAGGCATTGGTAACTTTGCCTTTTATTAAAAATTCCTCTTCAGCAGGATAGACCAATGGCTTAACCGGCTTAAATAACTGACTCCAATCGTAACCGGCCCAACCTTGCGCCATCAGCAAATGATTAAGATGCTGCCATTTTTCAGGATGAATTGCAGCATCGTCGTAATAACCGGGACCTTCTACATTACCTTTTAAGTCCGAAGTTAATAGCATGTGGCTTACAAGTGAGCGCTCTGCAATACTGTCTGTTTTAACCTGTCCGTTATCTGTTACTGCAAGAGAAAAACTGCCTTGTATGGGCTCACCATGATTGTCAGTTACTTTAATATTTAAAGAAATGCTATCCCTTTGCCGATACTCAGATTTATCTGATTCCAATTGAATATTTAACTGATCATCACGACCGTTGTAAAACATACGTTCATTCAGCCCCACTTTGTTTTCGTTCATTAAAATTAGGCGAACTATACCACTTGGAAAGACCTGTTTATTTAAAGTAAATTGAAACGGGCCTTTATTGAATTTAACCAATGCACCCCAACAAACTACATTTCTGGCCATACCAACCAGGTAATAAGTTTTATCGGCAGCAACAATATCTGGGGTGGGTGTAAGTGTTATATCACATGAATCACTTTTAAATCGATTGTTTACATTTAAGGTTATGCCGCTACTTTCAACAGATGGGAGTTGATAGGTTTGGTATTTCCCGTCAGGTAATTGTATTCTGGCAGTGTAAATTTCCGCATTTTCAGGTACAAGACTAAATACGCCCATTCCTGAATGTGTAGCTGTAAAGGAAGTAATTTCCTGCTGTTTGTTGTTGTAAATTTTGCCTGACACAGCTGCTCCGTATCCATCTTCGTTTAAGGCCTTAAAGGCGATGTTAGTTTGCTGACCTGCAACCAGCTTTCCGCCCTCGGGCATAAACTGTAGGTCTACTTTTTCTGGCCTGTTTAGTATAACTGGAATCGAAATCTTACGACTGCCCTGACTTTTACGTAAATCGTGGACAACAAGCGAGATATTTTTTGAGTCAGCCTTATCAGGCAAATCGAAACTTAACTTTAAAGCGCCGTCTAAACTTGTTTCAGCTTTGTCTTTAAACAATGTTCTTTTACCATCGGAAATACTCAACTGCATTTCTCTTAACCCCACAGGAGCTTTATCGAACTGGGTGATCTTTAAGCCCATTTCAATTTTGTCTTTGCTGCTGTCCTTTATTAAATGTGCATTATAATTGATCAGCCACTCCGATCCGGCATTGGTACCCACATAAAAGTGTTTCTTAAAAAGATAACTCTCATCAAAGTTTCTCATCCAATTGGTGTATCCTGTTAAGGTATACCCACCTTGCGTCATATCTGCGTCTAATCCTATATAGCCGCTTGCCATTCCACCGTTTACGGGAACCATAACTCGTTGAATAAGCCGATTGCTATCATTTGAAAGTTCCAGGTAAAGGACCGCGCTTTTATTTGAGTAGGTTAGAAAGGAAGCATTCAGTAAATAAGCTTTGAACCACAGGGTATCGCCAGCCAGATATGTAGGTTTGTCGGTTTGCAAGTAAAGTTTTTCTATCGAAAGACTGTCGTTTTGTGTATTAAGTTTAGCAATGATCTGACTTAGATTTTGTTTGGCAAGCGTCTGAGAGCAACCTGGTGAAATGTTGAAAAGGTGGAGCAGAACACAAATAAAAATACCTGTTATAATATGAACAGCCTTAGTTTTCATAGTTCGAGTATCTGGTTAAGATGAGTTAATTTCTTATAAAGATACTGATACACAATCTTTTTTAAAAGAGACGATTGCAATCCGGATTAAAAGAAGGAACCGGTTAAAAAGAAAAAAGAAGGTGTCCAAAAGAGTACTATAGAAGTACTCTTTTGGACACCTTCTTTTAAATAACTTACCAGCTGGTTTAAAGTTTAACCGTTGCTGGTAAGTATTTGGCGATCAGATCTTCGTAATAAGGTTTAAGTTCTGATACAACGGGAGGCTTAGGGCTTTTCGAATATAAATCGTAAGGGTTAAACTTGTCAACCCATTTAAACATTTCCTGATCGTGAGCGTTTAACAGGTGATCGTAAGCGTGTTCACGGTGCTGTGAGTAAAAGGAGTGATAGCGAATCATGTATAAAGCAGGCTCCGGCAGGTAATCTTTAGTGATGTGGTATAGATACTCGTCGTGTCCCCATGACATATGGATGTTGTCGAGTCCACATTGGTGCGTATACACCCCATATTTCGTGTTGTAGCGTTCATCTGTACTATCAGGGTTGTCTGAAAAGAAATCAGGATACACAATTTTGTCAGAGAACTTACAGCCAACTGGGAATGAATCACCAACAACATTCCACTGAGGTTCTCCAAAAAGGCAGAGCACCTTACCAAGGTCATGTATAAACCCGGTTAACACAAACCAATCCGGATGTCCGTCGGCACGGATCGCTTCGGCAGTTTGTAATAGATGTTGTAACTGATCAAGTGATGTGTCGGGATCTGAATCATCAATTAATGTATTCAGGTATTCCATTGCGGCCCACCATGGCATCTCTTTTTTATCAAACTGTAAAAAGTTAGCTTTTTTTGCAAGTACATTTCCATAAGTTTGGTACTTGTGATTCAAACGATAAAATTCGCGTACTGAATCATTTTCCGGGCTATCGTAATTTCTAAATTCTTCTTTCTTTTTTTCAGGAACACCAGGTTCCGGATATCTTTTTAATACATCGTCCTCCCACACATCGAGGCTAGACAATGGAGATAGTTCCTCTTTTCTTGACTCTTTCATAATGCTTAATTTTTTATAGTTAATTATTTATTCTATTTTTTTTACCAAAACACTGTATATAAAGCAGTAAGTATGCCCATAATAAGAATAGAGCCTATGGCAAAACTAGTGCTGATCTTAAACATAGAGGTATCCACTTCAATTGCATTTTCACTGGCAATTTTTTGAGGCTTGCTCAAACTGATCACAATCATTAGAATCACAATGACTACAAAGTCAATAGCCATTCTGTCGAGGAAAGGATAATCCGGAAAAGCGCCATTTGTCCAGACAGGAAGAAACTTTAACACAGTTGAAAGTGGAATTGTAATCAGTGCTCCCGTCATAGCTGCCGCAGTTGTGGTGCGTTTCCAATAAAAGCCCAGCAAGAATATAGCCAGTACTCCCGGCGAAATAAAACCCACATATTCCTGGATAAACTGGTAAGCCTGATCAAGTGATTTTAAGGATGGTGTTACAATTGCCGCAACCAGCATGGAAATCACAACCGCCCATCGACCAACATTAACCATCTTTTTATCTGAGGCTGTTTTGTTGAAGTATTTTTTATAAATGTCAAGCGAAAAAATTGTAGATATACTGTTTGCTTTACCTGCCAATGAAGCAACAATGGCCGCTGTAAGGGCAGCAAATGCGACGCCTTTTAAACCTGCCGGCAATAAATTCATTAAGGTTGGATAAGCATGATCAGGTTTCAATACACCTCCATCCGACATTTCTGTAGCAAATAAGCCTTTACTGTGAAGCACATACATCACAATTCCGGGAAGGACGGCAATTACCGGTACAAGTAATTTTAAAAATGCTGCGAATAATATACCCTTACGTGCCGTATTTAAATCGGCACCTAATGCACGCTGTACAATGTACTGGTTGCAGCCCCAGTATGCCAGATTATTGATCAGCATGCCGCCAATTAGTACAGACAACCCCGGCAGTTCCTTATAGTATTTATCAGATGAATCAAATATCATGTGAAAATGATCTGGAGCCTCCTTCCTTAAGATAGACAGACCCTTAAAAATATCCTCACCAAATCCGTATTCCCTGGAAAGTAAAGAAAGTGCAAGGTAAGTGGTAATCAAACCGCCAAAGATCAGGACCAGTACCTGAATCACATCGGTATAGCCAATAACTTTCATTCCCCCTAAAGTGACCACCATAGAAAAGATGCTGAGCCCCACAATACTCCACTCAAAGCTAATGGGTGATATAGAAGAGATGGCTAATGCACCCAGGTAAATGATAGAAGTAAGATTCACAAAAACATACACCAACAACCAGAATACAGCCATAATGGTGCTTACCTGATCATTATACCGCTTTGATAAGAATTGCGGCATGGTAAAAATCTTGTTCTTCAGGTATACCGGGATGATAAAAATAGCCACAATGATCAGTGTTGCGGCTGCCATCCACTCATAAGAAGCAATGGCAAGTCCCAGTGCAAAGCCAGAACCAGACATCCCAATGAAATGCTCAGCAGAAATATTTGAAGCAATCAATGAGGCCCCAATAGCCCACCAGGTAAGCGAACCCTCTGCCAGAAAAAAATCCTTCGCACTACTGGATGTGGTTTTTTTCTTATGATAAATGTAATAGCCATAGGCCGCTATCGCGATAAAATAAATAAAGAAAACTACATAATCGGCTATGTCAAGATGATTCATATTTGGTTTGCGCTAAATCAGTTTCCCTCATATAAATGAGTTAAATTAATTATATTACATTTGGTTAAAAGCAAAACCTTAGGTGGTCTTACTTATCAAAGCTGTATATAAAAATATTAAATCTGAGATTAAGCAGGCATTTTATTTACGAATACGTTTAAGTAAAAACCCCACCGTTATTGGCAAAAACTTTCAAATTTAAATGTAAATGAAGGGAACTGTAACTGTAAAAACGCTAGCTAAAGAGTTAAATATATCTATTGCCACTGTTTCAAAAGCATTAAATGACAGTTATGAAATTAGTTTGGAAACCAAGCAAAAGGTTTGGGACCTCGCTAAAAAGTTAAAATATGAACGTAATCCATCTGCAAGTAACCTCCGTAGTCATAAAACAAAAACTATAGCCGTTATTATTCCAGAGATTGCTAATAATTTCTTCTCGCTGGCCATAAACGGGATTGAAGAAATAGCCAGGAAACGCGATTATCATGTATTGATCTATCAAACCCACGAAAACAGTGATACAGAAATTGCTTTTACTGATAGCCTGTTAAGCGGCAGAGTAGATGGAATATTGATTTCTGTGTCGAGTAATACAAATAATAATGAGCATTTTAAAGAGCTGGTTAAGAAAATACCGGTTGTTTTTTTTGATAGGGTTTTTGAAGATATAGATGCCGTAAAAATAACAACAGATGATTATGAAAGTGCTTACAATGCAACTTGTCATCTAATAGAATGTGGTTGTAAAAAGATTGCCTATCTGTTTGCACTTAATAATCTGGTGACCGGTAAAAATAGGTTTGCCGGATATCTGAAGGCTTTAGAAAAGTACAATATGCTTTATACTGATGAGATGATTGTTCATTACGACAAAGATACCAGCAAGAATTATGAAAATATAAAAGCCATGGTATCGAACCAGAAGCCAGACGCTGTTATTGCTTCAATCGAGGAGCTTGCTTTGCCCTGTTATTATGTTGCTCGCGAGTTAAATCTAAATATCCCGAAAGATCTAAAAATAATAAGTTTTTCCAATCTTAATACTGCACCTCTTTTAAATCCATCCCTTACAACAATTGAGCAGCCTGCTTTTGAAATTGGAAAAGAAGCAGCTGGTATTTTATTCAAAATATTAGAAAAAAAGTATTTTGAACCAAATGAAAACCACATCTTAAAATCCCGCTTGATTAAGCGCGAATCAACATCTTGCGGCTAGCTTGTTCGTTTTTGTTTATTGTATGGGTTAACAAGAATAAATAAGATCTGATCATGTAAATATTCCTTAGATTTTCTTAACATTGTCTTAATCTAAATTAACCAAATGGAGAATAAGCTCTTGCATCATTTATTATGGGAACGTATCAGGGGAGGTGATAATGGTGCATTTTTTGATCTCTACAAAGCGCTTTATTATGACCTGGTTAATTTTGGTATTCGTGTATGCGGAGATGCTGAAACATCAGGGGAGGCAACCGATCAGGTATTTATTACCATCTGGGAAAAACACGAGCAGCTAAACAGGGTTGATAATGTGCCTGCTTACTTGCGTACATTTTTAAAACGTAAGATTTTACGACTGTTAGAGCGTAAGCGCAAAATTAATGATGCGCTGCAAAATGCAGGTGCGGAGGGCGAGTGGATGGAGATGTCGTACGAAGAGTTTATAGTAAAAGTTCAGACCGATGAACTGGTACGATATAAACTTAAAAATGCGCTGGAGAAATTGACCTTCAGACAAAAACAATTGATTCATCTAAAATTCTTTGATGGATTGAGCTATGAACAAATAGCTGATCAAACTCAACAAACCATTAAAACTGCTTATAATACGGTTTATGATGCGCTTAAGATATTGCGTAAAGAGTTGAAAGACTAATAAATTCAGAATGGCGGGATGGTAAAAGTGTGCTATTAAGCAATGTTATTCGTGTAAAGTAAAAAAAAGTAAAATTTTCTTAGGAAAAACATAACATTTTTGGCACTGGTATTATAAAAGCCAAATGTTATGATAGATCGTAGTCTTTTCAATGTTGAAGACTTTTTAGTAGATAATACCTTCCAGCTATATTGTGCCGGAACAGATAAACTTTGTATTAGCTACTGGGAAAATTATATTAAAGCACATCCTGAGCAAGAGACTGTTATTGCCGAAGCAAAACGCTTGTATGTGATATTAAGTGGGAACAAGAAACCATTAAATAAACAGGTAGACCTCTTGAAAAATAATATTGAACCTCAAAATGAGGCTGATATTATCCCTATCCATAAAAATTATATGTGGCTGAAAATTGCAGCGGCGGTTCTGCTAATGGTAGGCGTTGCGGTTATCTTTAAAAATAACCCTAAAGAAAATACCCCAAAGGTTAGTTTGGTTACCAATTTTAGTACAAAAGGTGGCGAAAAGAAAAAAATCACGCTATCGGATGGTTCTGTGGTTTTGCTTAATGCCAAAAGTACATTAACGCTCGATAAGAATTTTAATGAAAAAAACAGGGAGGTTAATTTAGTTGGAGAGGCCTTTTTTGATGTTACCCACAATAAGAGTAAGCCCTTTAAGGTACATACCGAAGATTTTGATATCAATGTGCTTGGTACCTCTTTTAATGTTAAAATATATCCGGGAGAAGCAACATCTGAAACAGTGCTGATTAAGGGCCTGATTGTGATGGAGGGAAAAGGAACCAAGGGGAGCTCTATAACTTTAAGGCCAAGTCAGAAGGTTACTTTTTATAAAAAAGTTGACGAACTTCCTAGTAACATCAAACCACAAAAACCTTCAGTTGTACATCCGCAAATAGCTATTAATCAATATACCAAAGTTAACGACAGCACAATTGTAGAAATGGCCTGGACGCAAAACAGGCTGGAGATTTTAGATCAAACTTTTGCTGAAGTTAAAGGGGACTTGGAAAGATGGTACAACGTAGAGATTATTTTTAATGATCGTGAAGTAGAAAAATATCGTTTTACAGCAACATTTAGACATGAAAATATAGAGCAGGCATTAAAGGCATTTCAAGACGCAGAACATTTTAAATATGAAATAAAAGGGAATCAAATTACCATATCTAAATAATTAGAAAGGGACGGTGTTGACGCACCGCCCCAATAATTTTTTTGATATAAGCACTGGCAGTTTTATGCGCAAACAGATTGCTGCCAAATACTAAAGCAACCAAAAAAACAAAAATATGATTAATTATTACTTACTGCAAGTGCGTCCCGATGTCAGGACGTTCTTAAAATTCATTATTTTAATGAAATTAACCTGTATTATAATTTTTATTACATGTCTCAATGTTTCGGCATCTGTCTTTTCTCAGCAAAAGATATCACTAGATGTTACGAAAACAAAGCTGGGCAAAGTTTTGAAGATTATTGAAGAGCAAAGTGATTATCATTTTGTGTACAGTTCGTCAAATGTTCCTATAAACAAGGACATCACATTGTCGGTAAAAAATACTTTAGTTACAGATGTTTTAGCTGTAATATTTAACAACACTAACTTAAATTATTCTGTTTCTGGTGCAGGGCTGATTGTAATTAGCCGGAAAAAAGATATTAAAGTCAGCGGCACCGTCAAGGACGCTAATGGCGGACCTTTACCGGGGGCAACGGTTCGAATTAAAGGAAGTGGTGCAGGAACATCAACCGATATAAATGGTAAATTCTCAATATCGGCACTCCCAAATGCAATTCTAGTAGTTTCATATGCTGGTTTTCAGACAAAAGAAATAGCCGTTGATGGTAAAACAGACTTACAGGTTGTATTAACAGAAGACACCAAATTGTTAAACGAGGTAGTGGTAACAGCTTTGGGTATTAAAAAGGAACGTAGAGCACTGGGATATTCTGTTTCTCAGGTTCAGGGCGAATCTTTAACGCAAGCCAGAGAAAACAATGTAGCTAACGCTTTAGTCGGTAAAGTTGCAGGTCTGGACATCAGCTCAACTTCAGGTGGTGCAGGTGCAGCTACAAGTGTTACCATTCGTGGTGTTTCCAGCCTTAGCCAAAGTAATCAGCCACTATATGTAATTAATGGTGTGCCAATGGAAAATAAGCCTACAGGTTTAAACAATATCAATCCAAATGGGAACTCAGGTAGTCAGTGGGACAACGCCCCGGATCTTGGAGATGCAGTGGGTAACTTAAATCCTGATGATATTGAAAGTATCTCTGTATTGAAAGGTGCAGCCGCATCAGCACTTTATGGTTCAAGAGCTAAAGCAGGTGTTATTCTTATTACAACTAAAAGTGGTAAAGGAAATAGCGTTGACTTTAATAGTAATTACGTGGTAGAGCAAATCATGGACAGAACCGACTGGCAGTATGTATATGGGCAGGGGGCCAACGGCACAAAACCATTAGACAAGGCTGCGGCCGCACAAGTTGGTGGATCTAGCTGGGGTGCAAAATTAGACGGGACCAGCGTGGTTCAGTTTGATGGTGTTTCAAGACCGTATTCAGCACAGCGTAATAATATAAAGAACTTTTATGGTAATGGCGGTACATGGTCTAATACACTTGCCTTAAACAAAACATTTGAAGGAGGCGCAATCCGCTTTTCTGCCAATGATGTAAATAACAATTCTGTAGTTCCAAATTCAGGACTGAATAGACAATCATTTAATTTGGTAGGTACATTTGAGCCAGTTAAACGCTTAAACATTGATGCCCGCTCTAATTATATTTTGGAGCAGGCTAAAAATAGACCAATGGTGTCAGACGGTGCCGGTAATGCTAACTATAATGTGGTGTTTTTACCCACCAGCGTTAGCGTAAATGATCTAAAGCCAGGGAAAGATGCAGATGGGAATGAATTAAAGTACAATACCGGAAATGCATTTGCTACCAATCCATGGTTTGCTGCAAACGAATTTGTTAATGACACTAAACGCGAGAGATTAATTAGCTCTTTCAATGCACGCTATACTTTTGATAACGGTCTGTTTATTCAAGGTCGTGCAGGTCGCGATGCTTACTCTGATACTTATAAGAATGTGGTGCCATCAGGAACTGCGTATTATGAACCCGGCAAAATTGCAGAACAGCAAACCAAGTTTGCAGATGTTAACACCGATGTATTATTGGGGAAATCATTTGCTGTAGGTGATGAATTTACTGTTACTCCAAATGTTGGGGCAAGTTTCAGAAATACCAGAATTAATCAAACAACAAATAATGGGACTAATTTCGCAGTGTTTGGAGTTTATAACATCTTAAATGCTAAAAACAAATCAGTTGGACATATAGAGACCGAGTCAGAAACTCACTCGGTATATGGCACTTTAGAACTTTCTTATAGAGATATACTTTATTTAACCGGTAGCGGAAGATCAGACTGGTTTTCTACACTTGCTACTCCTGGAAAAGACAATAAACTCAGTGTTTTTTATCCTTCTGTAAGTGGTTCATTTGTGTTCTCAGAACTTTGGAAACCCTCATTCCTTAATTTCGGTAAGTTAAGGGCAGGCTATGCCATTGTTGGACAAGCAACCGATCCTTATCAAACCTTACTTACCTATGGTTTTAGAAGTGAAACCTTGAATGGAAATCCATTAGGTATCATAAATAACTTAAGTATTCCTAATCCGGGATTAAAAGCTTCTAAAGCAACTGAGCTGGAAATTGGTACTGAGTTAAGATTCTTTGGCGATCGTTTAAACCTGGATATGACCTGGTACAAAAAACGTTCAAAAGATGAGATATCTGTAGTTACCACATCAAGTACAACTGGTTATTCCGGAGCAGTTTTAAATTCTGGAGAAATTGAAAACAAAGGGGTAGAGGCACTAATCTCTGGGGTTATTCTTAAAAATGAAGATTTTACCTGGACTTCATCAGTGAATGGAACGTATAATGATAATACGGTGCTTTCTTTAGCAGAAGGATTGCCTTCGCAACTATTGGCAACTTCCAGATCGGGGGTTGGGTTTTTACAGAATATACCGGGGTTAGCTGCGGCTCAGGTAATGGCATATGATTATAAGTATGATGCTAACGGCGCAATTTTAAAAGATGCACTTGGAGAACCGTCAAGAGGAGATTTAAAAGCATACGGATCGGCATATAATAAATGGTTTGCAGGCTGGAATAATGAGTTTAACTATAAAGGGGTAAGTCTTTCTTTCCTTATTGATGGAAAATGGGGAGGCAAGGTATTCTCGGCAACTGATTACTACGGATATATTTTCGGATTACATAAAAATACCCTTGTAGATCGTGAAACTCTTGGGAATAATGCGGCAAAATTCTATGAAAATACCGCCAATAATGTATCTAATAAATTTGTACAGGATGCGAGTTTCATCAAATTCAGACAGTTAACGTTGGGCTATAATTTCCCGGCAAAAATGTTTAATAATAAAGTAAAAAGCTTAAATGTAAGTCTGGTTGGCAGAAATTTATTTATTCTGATGAAGAAAACAGACAACATCGATCCAGAATCGAGCTACAATGCTACATTTCCAGGAATGGAGTTAGGAGGGGTGCCGCCAGTAAGAACTTTCGGCGTAAACCTAAGTGTTAAGTTTTAATTATTTAAAGATAAAGAGAAATGAAAACGAATATATTAAACAAATATAGCCTGGTATTACTTGTTACTGTTCTAGTAGGTACAAGTTGTACAAAAGATTTTAAGGACATCAATACCAATCCAGTTGCCTATGGGCCGAGTAGTTTTGATCCAAATTACACATTAACATCAGCACAGCTTACTTATACAGGGAGTATAGATTTTGCATACGATACCTGGCGTGGAAATTTGATTTACTCTGCCACAATGATGCAGGGTTTTTCTACAGTGATTAGCTATTGGGCAGGCGACAAGTATCTTTTGAATGAAGGCTACACAGCTGCGTATTGGGGAAATGGTAGTGTAGGTGCGTATATAGAGCAAGTACGACCAATTGTTGATGTTGTTGAGTACGCCAAAGGCAAACCAAAGTTAAACAATGTGTATCAGGTAGCCCGCATCTGGAAAGCGCTGATTTTTGAGCGACTAACTGATTTGTACGGAGACGTTCCTTATTCAGAAGCCGGATTGGGAGTGTATACCGGTAATTTTACACCTAAATATGATAAGCAACAAGCTATTTATATGGATTTGCTGAAAGAGGTAGAGGAAGCTTCGACTGCTTTGAATGAGACTGGCGATGCAGTAACAGGGGATGTTATTTACAAAGGAAACATTGCACAATGGAAACGGTTTGCCAACACTTTAATGCTTCGGTTAGCAATGAGGTTAACTAAGATTGATGAAGCCACGGCAAAAACATATGTTCAAAAAGTTGTTGGTAAAACAATGAATGATAATAAGGATAACGCATTTTTGGCCCATGATGCTGCTGGATCAAGGGTAACACAAAACAGAAACAGTCAGGTGCTACTTGGTGATGGCGGACAGGAGAACTACTATGTTAAATGGTCGAAAACATTTATCGACTTTTTGAAAAATAATAATGACCCTCGTCTGGAGAAAGTTGCTGTAACACAGTTGTATTTAACAGAGAGTGGTAAAGCACAAAATCCACTTTATGTTACAGCTGCTGCGGCTCAAAAAGGAATGCCAAATGGTAAGGATTTAAGTGGACTAGCTGGTAGAGACGTTAGGCAAGACCCCTCATTTACAAGTTTCTCTGATTATTCATCTCCAAATCCGGCAATGATAAAACAAAATGGGGTAACATTTATTCTTACCTATGCCGAGAGTGAATTATTGCTTGCAGAGGCCGCACAAAGATGGGGGATAGGAGGTGTCGCGGCTGATCATTATAAGAATGGGGTTGCAGCTGCAATTACTTTTCTTGGGCAATATGATGCATCGCTGGCAATATCAGAAGGTGTTGCTGTAAGTTACGCGAATGCACATCCTTACAATTCCGCAAATGGTTTAGAAATGATTAACAACCAATACTGGGCTCATACCAATACCATGCTCGATTTTTATGAAACCTGGTCTAATTGGCGTAGAAGTGGGTTTCCTGCATTAACACCAGTTGTATACCCTGGAAACGCAACTAATGGTACTATTCCTCGTCGTTTCCCTTATCCTGTAGAAGAAGGTGCGAAAAATGGTGCTAATTACAAAGAAGCATCTGCCGCAGTGCCGGGTGGAGATAAATTATCTGGTAGAGTATGGTGGGATAAACAATAGTCCATCAAAAACTATTATTAATGATCAGAAGGCCCTTCAGTTATACTGCTGGGCCTTCTGATTTTATTGAAAAATCTTGTAATACTAAGCTAATTCATGTAAATTCACATTGCCTTATGTCAAATCTATCTGTTTAATCTGAACAGTTAAAATCATTAAAATAGCATGTCAAATATTAACTTGATTATCGAAGAAAGACCAAGTAACATTGGTAATTTTATGGTTGGCAGACTTTTGCCMTTTCGTGAAAAAAGAATGGTTGGGCCATTTGCCTTTGTAGATCACATGGGCCCCACAAGTTTAAGTGACCACGAGAATTTTGATGTTCCCCCACATCCGCATATTGGGCTTTCTACTTTAACCTATCTTTTTGAAGGAGCCATAATGCATAAAGATAGTTTGGGTAATGAAACTGAAATTCAACCTGGGCAGGTAAACTGGATGACTGCAGGAAGCGGAATTGTTCATTCAGAAAGAACACCAGTCTATTTAAGAACTTCCAATAAAATGCTCCACGGGCTTCAAATATGGGTTGCTTTACCAAAAGCCCTGGAGGAAATGGAACCAGAGTTTTTTCATTTTAATGAAGATGAGATTCCGCACTGGACAGAAAATGGAATTGATTTTAAACTGATTGCCGGTGATGTATTTGGACACTTCTCACCAGTACCGGTGTACAGCCCGCTTTATTTTCTGGAGTTAAAAAGCGCCAAAAGTCAACCTGTTAAAATAGGTAAAGATCTATTCGGTGAAAGTGCCTTATATATTCTTGAGGGTGGCATTGAAAGTGAAGGACATATCTTTGGGCCTAAACAACTCCTGGTGGCTAAAGACAGTAAGCTGTGCGAATTTGTAATGCAGGAAAATTCAACAATATATATATTTGGCGGAGAGCCTTTTTCTGAGGAACGTTTTATTTACTGGAATTTTGTAGCGTCTACCCGCGAAAGAATCGAGGAAGCAAAGGAAAAGTGGCTTTCACAATCTTTTATTCCAGTTCCAGGCGAAACTGATTTTGTTCCGTTGCCAGAGCAAAGTAGAAATATTAAAAACTAATTATATCAAATGAAGATTTTAGCGTTCGCCGGAAGCAGTAGTCGCCAATCAATTAATCGGAAATTGGTTATCCACACCATTTCTTTCTTTAAAGAGCATGATGTTAAGCTGTTAGATTTAAATGATTTCGAGATGCCATTATTCTCTGTAGACAGAGAGGCCAGTGACGGATACCCGGAAAAGGCTTATAAGCTAATAGATCATATATCAGAAACGGATCTTATTATTCTTTCCCTGGCCGAACACAATGGAAGTTACAGTGCTGCTTTTAAGAATGTGATGGATTGGTGTTCCCGTACAAACAGTAAGTTTTTCCAGAACAAGCCAATGTTGCTAATGAGTACTTCGCCTGGTGGATTTGGAGGCGGGAATGTAATGAATGCGGCGATAATCAGACTCCCAAAATTAGGTGCAGAAGTATTGACAACCTTTTCGCTTCCTTCTTTTCATCAAAATTTTGACCAGGAAACAGGCATCTCAAACCAAGAACTTCTTGAAACACATCTTTCCAAGATTAATGAGGTAAAAGCTAGAATGTCTCTTTAATTATGGCGTCTATTTCTTTGATTACCCTTGGGTCAATAATTATTTTGGCATGAGTGGTATCATCATATCTGGAAGCATTTATTGTTGGGTACTGCTCTAGAAATGTTTCAATAAAACCTGCAGGAGATATATTGTCATTAACTTCATAGATGAGCAGATGCTTTAACTCCTCAGAAAAAGTGTACATATCATTTAATAAAAAGCGATTGGTACTCATTTGGTAAAGCTCTTCGAATTCATTAAAAAAACGTTGCTGTATATTTTCAGGGATGCTTACAGCTGTCATAGACGATTTGAAGTTCTCTGTTAAATTAACGAGAGGAGCAATGCTGATAAGAAGTTTAGGGAATTGCAGTGTTTCCTGTATCACCAATGTATTTGCCATGCCACCTAGTGAGTGACCGATCATTGCATCGGGAGCTCCATAATTTTTTTGGAATTCTTTAATCGCCTCTGCAAAAAGGATCAGGTTGCTGAGTTCGCCTTCTGAACTTCCATTCCCTGGTGCGTCAAAGGCCCATATCTCGAGATCTTTGTTAAGTAATAACACATCAATCAATTCGCTAAAATCTATGGCTTTAGAGCCCCATCCGTGTGTAAGCAAAACCTTAATTGATCCATTGCCCCATCTAAAACAATTAAAATTCAGATCTGATTTGCTGAAATATTGATCATACACTTTTAAAGTAGAGGTTTTAGCAGCATTTAAAAGATTTTGCTGATGTAAACGACTTGGCATTTTTGGGGAGTAACAAATAAACTTCCAGAGCGTTGCCTGTAAAAGTTCAGGGTTGTGGCCCTGAACTTTTATATCTTCGATTATTTGTTTTAGATTTTTCACTTTATAATTCCCGTTGCATTACCCTTGCCGTTTGTGTACTGCCATCGTGGCTCCATCCCGGAGGGTAAAAAATATACTTTAATTTATCTTTAAAGGTAGGCGCTTTTTTAACATCGGCATATAGCGCAATAAATTCATGGAAAATGATATTTACCGGTCCAGAGTCTTCTGGCTGCTTTGTTAATCCATACTTTATTTCTTCCTCCGGTACCTCTGCCTGGAATGTTCCGAATATACGATCCCATAGAATTAATACCATACCCATATTCTTGTCAAGATAACGTACATTACTTGCATGATGAACACGATGATGTGAAGGAGTGACAAAAAGATATTCAATTATTGGATGTAGTTTTCCAACCGATTTAGTATGTACAATATTGCCATAGATTTGAGTAACCAGGTAGGCAAAAAGGATATCAACTGCGTTGAACCCCATCATCGCCAAAGGCAAATAGAAGAATACCCTGTATAGTGGTTCAAATACTGTAGACCTGAAGCCTGTGGTAAGGTTAAAATGTTCGGAAGAATGGTGGGTAACATGCATTGCCCAAAAGAAACGTACATAATGACCAGTGTAATGTAATAACCAGTATAAAAAGTCTTGAGCCAGGATGAGTACGATCCAATAAACTAATGTATTTGAAATTTGGAATAGGCGATAATGAACATAGAAATACTGAAGTAACATGAAGGTTCCGGCTTTTGTAAGGATATTGATCACAAAGGCGCTGGCCATCAGGTAGATATTGGTAAGTGTATCACGTTTCTGATAATGTTTTTTATCATGGACGTAACTAAAGTACATTTCAAACAAGGTAAGTAATATAACGAAACCAAATAGTGTTCCAACCGTTATACTTTTATCCAAATCTGTCATTTTGAGGGCTTTCTATAAATTTACGGAATTACTATTGCTTAAAAACTCGATACTGCAAGTTTAAACAGTATTGATTTAAACAAATCAAAATTCCTGATTTTTATAGAAATAGCTGTCCTTAGAGTGTCATAATCAATACTTTTACCCTAAAAGTCTGACTTTTATTACCTTCCGGTCAAATCGATTGAAAATTCATCAAATAAAGTGGCTTCCTCATCAGTATCTAAATTCGGAACGGTATAGTATTCACCTTGGATAGTAAAGTTAAAAGGTGTTTTCTCGATGCTGACTTTTAAAAAGCCGTGTCTGTTGTCGCAGTAGCTATCAAGCTGGACCTTATTAAATAAGTCACTTTTAGCGATGTAATTGTTATCGTAAGGATCTGCAAGTTGGTGTAATTCGTCAAAACCTCCGGCTCCTGCAACAATAAATGGCAGTGTTTTCCCATCTTCATATTGTTTACTAAAGCGTTGGTAATTATGTACGTGTCCGCTAAAAATAATGTCTGGTTTTACCCCAGCTTCTTTAAAGGCAGTTTCCAGAAATTCTATCATTGGTTTGCTCGATCCATGATTTGTATCTGCAGAATAAGGGGCATGGTGCATACAAACAATTATAGCCTTATCAGAGCGAAGTGTAGCGGCATTTTGCAGCTCTTTAACAAACCAGTTTTTTTGTTCCTTGGTAATGTGACCATATTTTGGAACATTGGTATGAAGGCCAATTATTGTCGCCAATGGCGATTCCATTGTCCAAAATACGTGAGGCTGAATCTGACTTTTTCTACTGCTTTCGGTCCCAAAATGAATTGTTTTAGGGCAAGTATTGCAAAATGCAGCATAAAATGCATCAAGACTTTCGTAATGTAAATCGCAGTCTGGATTTATATCTGTGTCATGATTCCCAGCAATGGCATAAATAGGGCCAGGGTAGGTCTCAAATGGTTTTAAAAACTGTTCGTTATATTGCTCTGCCTCGCCATAATGATATACAATATCTCCAAGGTGGTATAAGAATGCAGGCCTGTCGTGTTCGCTCGTTGCGCACAAGTATTGTTCGGCCATTTTCCCTGCCACCTGTTTTTGAGCATCAGCAGATTTCAGTCCGCCGGTATCACCAACCATATGAAAAACCATTTTCCCAGGTACTGTTTCATTTAAGCGATTTCCAAGATTTAATCGGTACGGGTAACTACCGGTAGGTTCAGGCAAAGGTTGAAATTTATCAAGGTCATCTACCTGATCTGTTTTAAAAACAGCGTTATACAGAATCTTTGTGCTGATCATAATCTTAACGTTTGGTGACTATCATAAAATTAGTACGCTAATATTAAGTCAGCATTAAAAATTGATTATTATCAAAAATGGTAATATTGCCTTATCAGGAGTAATTGTGATAAATCTATTGTTAAGGGTTTGGGTTGTGTTAACATAATGATAATTGAATATTAAAATGCAGTTAATTTATATTTGCGGAGTGACAACACCTCTATACGTACTTTACGAATTACTGATCAGACTCACAGAGTTAGATCCAACGATTGGCGATTTCTACGCTCATAAATACACAGATGCCGGTGCAATTATCAGGACAAACAATGGATCATTGATCGTTCCTCAACATATACTTGAAAAACAATTCTCAAATCCGTCCCAAATAACGGATGCAGATTTAAAGCAGTTAGTAAATGAATTTAAATGGAGTACTTAATTTAAGACCATCAAATTTATGTTGGGATAAAGTAACTAAGATATTATGAACTCTTTAGAAGTTAGGTGATAATCTTTTGTTAAATTTGGTTTAACACTTATTTCTTATTCATAAATTCTTATATAAATGAAAATTAAAAAATCTTTTAGCATCCCGCTTACGGCTTGTTCTTTGCTGCTTATGGCATCCTGCAATAATTCGGAACCGAAGCAAGAACTGCATTCAGGTATTATCCTTAAAAATATGGATACTACAGTGGCGCCGGGGAATAATTTTACGGCCTATGTGAATGGCACCTGGATGAAAAACACAAAAATCCCTTCTGATAAGGCTTCATATGGTATAGGGGCAATGGTGAATGATAAGGCACAGGAAGATGTTAAAGCAATAATTGAGAATGCTGCCAAGGGAAATCCTGCTGAGGGTTCTGATGAGCAGAAAATAGGCGACTTTTATGAATCTTATATAAATATGAAGGTTCGTGATTCTATAGGGCTGGCACCTTTAAATGTTGAGTTTAAAAAAATTGATGCTATCGCCTCCGGGAAAGATTTGGCTTCCTATTTTGCTTATGCCAATAAGATAGGCAATATGATTCCTTTCAATTTAAGTGTTGCTGAGGATCTGAAAGATCCAAGAAAGTACATGCTTTATACCTGGCAAGGTGGCCTGGGTTTACCAGATCGTGAGTACTATCTATTAAAGGATGCAAAATCTGCAGACATCCGTACTAAATATGTAGCCCATATTGAAAAGATGTTAACTCTTGCCGGAATTCCTGATGCAAAAGCTAAGTCTGTTCAGATAATGGCACTCGAGACCTTGATTGCCTCAAAACAAATGAAGAAGGAAGAAACCAGAAATATGGCTGGTCTTTATAATAGTTTTCCAATTAAGAATCTGAGTACGTTAACTCCAGATTTTGATTGGAACACCCTACTAACAGAGGCAGGAGTAAAGAATCATGATACCTTAATTATTAGCCAGGTAGCATATACAAAGGATCTAAATGCCATTTTGAAAAATACACCACTTGATACCTGGAAAAATTATTTAAAATGGAGTGCTGTTACAAGCGCTGCAACTGCTTTGAACACTGCGCTTGATCAGGAGAATTTCAATTTCTATGCTAAAACATTATATGGCGTTAAAGAGCAGAAACCTCAATGGCGCAGGGCCGTTGATGTAGTTAACGGGAACCTTGGTGAGGTAGTTGGTAAACTATATGTTGAAAAGCATTTCCCGCCTGCAGCTAAGGAACGCATGCTTAAACTTGTTGGCAATCTATTGAAAGCTTACGAGACGAGTATTAAAGAGCTCGACTGGATGGGTGCAGAAACTAAAAAACAAGCACTTGAAAAAATAAGCAAGTTCACTCCAAAAATTGGATATCCGGATAAATGGAGAGATTATGGTAAACTTAAAATTGCAAAGAACGATTTGTTTGGTAATGAAAAACGGTCTGCAGAGTTCGAATACAACCGCACTTTTAACAAGCTGGGTAAGCCTGTTGACCGTACAGAATGGGGGATGACACCACAAACTGTTAACGCATACTATAATCCTAGTATGAATGAGATTGTTTTTCCGGCTGCAATTCTTCAGCCGCCATTTTTTGATATGACTGCAGATGATGCGGTAAATTATGGAGGTATCGGTGCGGTGATTGGTCATGAAATAGGTCATGGTTTCGACGATCAGGGAAGTACATTTGACGGCACAGGTGCAATGCGTAACTGGTGGACGACGAAGGATCAAAGTGAGTTTAAAAAGAGAACAAGCGCTCTAAAAGCGCAATACAGCGGGTTTAAAGTTTTTCCTGATCTGAATGTAAATGGAGATTTTACACTTGGAGAAAATATAGGTGACCTTGGCGGATTAAGTATTGCACTGAAGGCCTATAATGCAAGCTTAAATGGTAAACCAGCACCAGTTATGGATGGATTTACTGGCGAGCAAAGAGTATTCCTTGGATGGGCTCAGGTATGGTTAAATAAATCAACAGATGAGGCATTAAGAAATCAGGTTGGAACAGATCCCCATTCCCCGGCTAAGTTTAGGGTTAATGGTGTAGTTAGAAATATACCAGAGTTTTATACTGCATTTAATGTAAAACCAACAGATTCTTTATACCTGGCACCAGAGAAAAGAGTTAAAATCTGGTAGCGTATTTATCAGAGAGCCGGCATAAAAGAAAAGCTCGTATCATTAATCATGATACGAGCTTTTCAATTTAATTGAGATTACGGTTAATATTAGATTGATAAAGTTCTTTAACTACTGATATAGCTTTCTAGCTGAGATATGGTTTGTTTCTGATCTGCAATGATGAATTTAACCACATCACCTATGGAAACCATTCCAAGTAATTGATTGTCCTGCATTACCGGTAAATGTCTGATATGTTTGTCAGTCATGATTTGCATGCACAGGTCTATGCTGTCTGTCGGCACGATGGTGATTGGATCGGGTGTCATTACCTCTTTTATCGGAGTGCCAGCCGATGATTTCCCATACAGTATGATCTTCCGGGCATAATCTCTTTCTGTAAATATACCCTGTAGCTTATGATCTTCAAGAATAAGCAACGCACTTACATTCTTTTCCATCATCAACTGAAGCGCCTCTAAAACAGATGAATTTTCTGTAACTGAGAAAATCTGTACAGGTTTAGCATTAAGTATTTGTTGTACTGTTTTCATAAGCGATTAAGAATTAGCTATTTAAATTTAACTAAAAAAAATTAAATCACCATTATCTTGTACAAAAAAATATTATTTCATCAGGGGCAATATTTCCTCTACATATTTCCTGTCATTTGCCAGTCTGGGAACCTTATGTTGTCCTCCAAGTTTACCTTTCGATTTTAGCCAGTTATAAAAAGTATTGTTAGGGGCATTATGTACTTTAGGACGACGTAGTGCCATATCTTTAAATCTTTTGGCATCATAATCAGAATTCACTTCTCTTAAAGTCTGGTCCAGAACGTCTATAAAGAGTTCAAAATCATTTGGCTGATGATCAAATTCGATGATCCATTCATGACCTCCAACCTCTTCACCTTTAAAGTAAATTGGGCAAGCAGTATAATCTTTAAAAACTGCTCCTGTTGCATCACAGGCTTTGCAGATCGCTTGTTCGGCGTTGTCTATAATAACTTCTTCTCCAAAAGCATTTATGAAGTGCTTTGTTCTGCCTGTTATCCTTATTCGGTATGGAGACAGACTTGTGAACTGAACGGTATCTCCAATCATGTACCGCCAAAGACCACCATTTGTGGAAATTATGATGGCGTAGTTTTTATTTAGTTCTACCTGTTCAAGAGTTAAGGTATCAGGATTTTCATCATCAAGTTTTTCAAACGGTAAAAATTCGTAGTAAATGCCGTAGTCAAGCATCAGCAGAAGTTCATCAGAATCTACTTCATCCTGAATGCCAAAAAAGCCTTCAGAAGCATTATAGGTTTCCAGGTAATACATGTGATTACAAGGGATTAGTTCTTTGAACTGCTCTCTGTAAGGTTTAAAATTTACTGCACCATGAATATAAAGCTCAAGATTTGGCCATACCTCAAGCAAGTTGGCTTTGCCGGTAATTTCCAATACTTTTTTAGCCAATACTATTGTCCAGGTGGGTACCCCGGCAATATTGGTTACGTTCTCTTTGATGGTAGCCTCAGCCATTTTTTCCATCTTTTCCTCATAGTTCTCCATTAGTGCAATGGAGATATTTGGTGTGCGGTAATATTCGGCCCACATAGGCAGATTTTTGATCAGCACGGCCGAAAGGTCACCATAAAAGGAGTCTTCATTGAGCTGGTTAATTTGATGGCTGCCGCCAAGAACCAGCCCTTTCCCGGTAAAAATCTCATTGTCAGGTCTGTTGTTGCAGAAAATCGACAACATGTCTTTCCCTCCTTTAAAATGACATTCCTGCAAAGATTCCTCTGATACGGGAATAAACTTACTTCTGTCGCTGGTGGTGCCAGATGATTTGGCAAACCATTTAATTTCAGTTGGCCAGAGGATGTTTTGTTCTCCTTTAAGCATCCTTTCTATATATGGCTTTAGCGTATCGTAATTCTGTAGGGGAACACGTTCTTTAAATTGTTTAGGGGTCTCAATAGTACGGTAATCATATTTTTCCCCCCATTCAGTATCCTCAGCACTGGAAATTAGTTTTTGAAACCATTCTTCCTGTACATCATGTGGGTACTTCATAAAAAGCTCAATCTGGTGAACGCGCTTTTTCATATACCAGGTAAAAATTGAATTTACAATTGCCATGCTTTTGTTTAAGTAGTGAATTATAAGTTTTTACTTCGTAATACGAAATTAGAGCCTAAGTAAACCCGTCTTACCATTTCGTTGGCAGCAAGTACTTCCGGAGTGCCGGATTCGAGGATTTTACCCTCAAATAGTAAATAAGCTCTGTCGGTGATTGATAGAGTTTCCTGTACGTTGTGGTCGGTAATCAGAATACCTATGTTTTTTTGTTTTAGTTTGGCTACGATGGTCTGAATTTCCTCAACAGCAATAGGGTCTACTCCTGCAAATGGTTCATCCAATAAAATGAAGTTTGGACTGGCTGCAAGTGCCCTGGCAATTTCAGTTCTTCTGCGTTCTCCTCCTGAAAGCAGGTCGCCTCGGTTCTTACGTACCTTGTGTAAGCTAAATTCAGTAATGAGTTCTTCCAGTTGCTCATGGCGTTCTTCTTTGCTCATTTTAGTCATTTCTAAAATGGCCATGATATTATCTTCCACTGAAAGTTTTCTGAAAACTGAAGCTTCCTGAGCTAAGTATCCAATACCTTTTTGTGCCCTTCGGTACATTGGGTCGGTAGTAATATCCTCCTCATCTAAATATATTGTACCCTCATTTGGTTTAATCAGACCCACAATCATATAAAAAGAGGTGGTTTTTCCAGCACCATTTGGGCCTAATAAACCAACAATTTCACCCTGACTAACACTAAACGAAACGTCGTTAACAACAGTACGTTGTTTATATTTTTTTATCAGATTTTCAGCTCTTAATATCATCTAATTATATTAGTTATCAATTTCTATCGCTTTAATGTTTAGTTGCAAGCGCCGTTGATCTTTCCATATATTTTCTTCCACTGTATAACAAACAGAGAAGGGCTGGTTTGGTTGCAAAAGCGATTCATATTCTGCCAAGCCAAATCCAATGCCTTCAAAAATAGTGGAATTTTGTTGTTTTAAATTTAATTTTAAATGTTTTATACCTACAACATAAGGTTTTCCTGTAATAAATACATTATGTGAAACAAAAACGGGTGCTGTATTTAGTGGGCCAAATGGGGCCATTTGTGCTACAATACGTTGAAATTTACCATCTATCTGGCCAAACTCAATTTCTGTATCGATATTTATTTCAGGGCTTAGTAAGTCATCCGTTATGGTTGAAGCAACGATATTTTCAAAACGATCAGAAAATAATTGAATATTTTCAGGTTTTATAGTTAGCCCGGCAGCAAATTTATGTCCACCAAACTGAACCAAAAGGTCCTGACAACCAAGTAATGCTTCATATAGGTCGAACCCAGCAACAGACCTGGCTGAACCCGTAAGTAATCCATTTGAAGCTGTAAGCACAACAGTTGGTCGATAGTATTTTTCAATCAACCTCGAAGCAACAATCCCAATTACGCCTTTATTCCAGCTTTCATGATACACCACTGTAGTTTTTTTATTTACAAGGATATCGCATTCTTCAATCAAAGCAAGTGCTTCGGCAGTCATGTTTTGATCGGATGTTTTACGATCAGTGTTCTGTATGTTGATAAATAAACTCTGTTCCTGAGCCAGAGAACTTTCAGTACAAAGTAACATTTTAACAGCTTCCGATGCATGATCCATTCTTCCTGCCGCATTTATTCGGGGCGCCAATGTAAACACTACGTCTGTAAGTGTGTAATCCTTGCTCTTTCCGGAAATTTCCATTAACGCCTTTAATCCAACACAAGGCTTAGCATTTAACTTAATTAAGCCATGATACGCTAGGATTCTGTTCTCATCAATTACTGGTACAATATCCGCAGCAATACTTACCATTACTAAGTCTATATACTGCTCATAATTTTCGGCAGGTAGCTGATGTGTGTCACAATAAGCCTGGGCAAGTTTAAACCCAATACCGCAGCCTGCAAGTTCTTTAAAAGGGTAGGCGCAGTCATTACGTTTGGGATCAAGTATTGCGATTGCTGCGGGAAGTTCATCGCTGGGTAAATGGTGATCGCAAATAATAAAATCTATATTTAAGGTATTAGCGTAAGCAATTTTGTCATTAGATTTTATTCCGCAATCAAGAGCAATGATTAAAGTAAAGCCATTTTTTGCAGCATAATCAATTCCAGCTGTTGAAATGCCATAGCCTTCTTTATGCCTATCGGGAATATAATATTCAATGTCTGATGTAAATTGACTAAAGAAACTGAATGCAAGCGCAACTGATGTTGTGCCATCAACATCATAGTCTCCATATATTAATATTTTTTCTTTTTTGGCTAGGGCTACGTCAATTCGATCGATGGCTTTATCCATATCCTTCATCAAAAAAGGATCATGTAAATGAGACATCTGAGGCCTAAAATAGTCACGTGCAATATCAAAGGAAGAAATACCCCTTTGAACTAATATTTGTGCTAAGCTATTGTCTATGTTTAATTGTTGTGCAAGCAAATCTGTTGTTTCTGTATTGCCCTTTGCGGCCTGCACCCATCTTTTTTTCATCTAATACCTGTCTTCTTTTTCTCTGCGAAGCTTGCATAAACTTCTGTTTATTTTATTGCCAGCGTGTTAACTTCATGGAGGTTCCCTATCTTTGCAATGATATTGTTGTAAATATATCATTTAATTTTCTTACTAATAACTACGCCATTGCAAGTTTTCACTTTATACGAAGGATCTTATTCTGTAGACGCTACTAAAAAATTTATACCTTTTAATGCCGAAAAAGATAATCCTAAAGATCGCCCTGCCTCCCTTTTTATACACGTACAACCCTTTTTAGTTAAGCTAAAAAATAGTCTTGTTTTGTTCGATACAGGCTTAGGGTATAGTGATGAGGATGGGCAGCTGATTTTACATAAAAATATCAGGAAAGCTGGTTTTGATCCTGAGGATGTAGACATGGTTTTAATGTCTCACCTGCATTTTGATCATTCTGGAGGTATGGTTCATAACAAGCTAGATGGTAGTGTGGAATTAAGCTTTCCGCATGCAACTTATGTTATTCAACATGGAGAGTGGGAGAATGCGTTTACAAACACCTCTTCATCTTATAAAACTGAAATATTTGATTTTTTACAGCGCAATGCACAACTGAAATTTGTTGAAAACTCTGGTCAGMTTACTGATGAGATTAGTTATGAACTAACGGGGGCACACTGTCCGTTTCATCAGGTGTTTTTATTGGACGATGGGGTAGATAAAGTGTTTTTTGGAGGTGATGTTTTACCCGAACCTGAAGAGCTGTTAAGGAGATTTATTGCCAAATATGATTTCGATGGTCGAAAGGCAATGGAACTACGAGAAGAGTTTGGCAAAAAAGCAGCAGAAGAGAATTGGAATTGCCTTTTTTATCATGCAAAAAGTAAGGCTACCGGTTATATAACCTATACCGATGGGCAGTTTAAAATAATTTAAGGAACAACCAACTGTAAAAGCTCTTTAAGCCTTTCTATGGTTAAAGGTTTAGAAATAAATCCATCAACCGATTTGAAGCCTTTAGCTTTCTCAATATCATACTCATAAACAGATGAAGAGAGCATATACAAGAAAACCTTTTGGCGCTGGATGTTAAGTTTTTCATAAACTTCCAGAAATTCCCAGCCATTAAGAACAGGCATGTTGATGTCAACCAAGATGATGTGTGGAAAAATTTCTACATTATTAGCGATGCTGGTTAAATAATCTACAGCTAATTGGCCATTACTTTTCGAAATCATGTCTACCTCATAGCCTGTCTTTTCTATCACTTTTTTTATGATAAATATATTGATGTCATCATCATCAATTACAAGCATATTGATTCTAGAGTTTCCCATAAATTTCGTAGAGAGCGGAAAATGTAAAGTCCAAAATTAAAACATATTTGAATGTTTTAACAAGTATATTTATAAGAGCAAAAAAAAAGCCATTAAATGAATAATGGCTTCTAGTTTCTATTTTTTTATTTTTTTGCCACAAGCTTGATAGTCAGTTCAAAATCATCATAGATCATTTTATCGCCAACATCAGGGAACATTCCTTTTGATCTAAATTTAATACCAAATTTAGTCCTGTCCACAGTAACTTTTTCAGCGGTAGCAGTTACTGATCCATCTGCATTCCAGGCAATAGTTGCAGGGAAAGTGATAGAATTTGTAATGCCTTTAATGGTAAGATTACCTGTTACATTTGCCGTATTGGCTCCTGTATTTGTAATCTTTTTAATTACAAAAGCAGAGGTTGCAAATTTATCAACTCCAAAAAAGTCATCCGCTTTTAAATGGCCTTCTAACTTTTCACTTTTGTCGGCATCTTTAATCGTTGCCATATTTATAGTGAAATTGCCACCTGCCAGTTTTTTATCATTGAAAATCAAACTTCCTGACTGAAGATCGATAGTTCCATTGTGACTGCCTGTAAGTTTTTTGCCAACCCATGTTAATGATGATTTCTCAACATCCACTTTATAAGTAGTTGCCTTAAACACAGGAGCAATAAATGCCGAAGAGACAAATACTATTAAAAGTAATGCCAGCGAAGTGATTTTTAATTTCATTGTATTCTAATTTAATTTTTTAATACTAAGGTCTGTTTTAGCCTTTTGATACATTTAATAGAACAAATGTATCAAAAGGTTTAACGGCCAAAGTTGACCTATGATAAGTTTTTAAGCTAGATCTTCTGCATAGCTTTCAATCGGCGGGCAAGCACAAACCAATGATCTGTCGCCAAATGAATCATTTACTCTTCCAACCGATGGCCAGAATTTGTAAGCAGCTACATAAGGTAGTGGGAAGGCTGCAGTTTGTCTGCTGTAGCCATGATTCCATTCATTACCGGTTACTACAGCTGCAGTGTGCGGAGCATTTTTTAGTGGGTTATCAGTTTTGTCAAGCTCGCCAGTTTCAACGGCAGTTATTTCATTTCTAATGGCAATTAAAGCATCACAGAAACGATCTAACTCATGTTTAGGCTCACTTTCTGTTGGCTCAACCATTAATGTTCCGGCAACCGGGAAAGAAACAGTAGGCGCATGGAATCCGTAATCCATCAAGCGTTTTGCAATATCAACAACCTCAATACCGAAGTTTTTAAATCCTCGGCAATCTAAGATCATTTCGTGTGCACAACGGCCATTAGCGCCTGAATAAAGTACAGGATAATGTTTTTCTAAACGAGCCTTCATATAGTTGGCATTCAATATCGCATACTTTGTAGCGTTGGTTAATCCTTCGCTACCCATCATTGCTATATAAGCATGAGATATGATCAGAATTGAAGCTGAACCCCATGGTGCCGAAGAAACTGCATGAATGGATTTATCATTATTGATGTCTACCACGGCATGTCCTGGTAAATAAGGGACAAGGTGTTTTGCAACGCCAATCGGACCCATGCCAGGGCCACCACCACCGTGAGGAATACAGAATGTTTTATGTAAGTTAAGGTGACAAACATCGGCACCGATATTTGCAGGGCTGGTTAAACCAACCTGAGCATTCATGTTGGCTCCATCCATGTAAACCTGGCCACCATTTTCGTGAATGATGTTACAAATGTCTACTATGCTTTCTTCAAATACACCGTGTGTAGAAGGGTAGGTTACCATTAAACAAGAAAGATTGGCTGCATGTTCAATTGCTTTAGCTTTTAAATCCTCAACATCAATATTTCCGTTTTCTAATGATTTTACAACCACAATCTTCATACCTGCCATTGCCGCAGAAGCCGGGTTAGTTCCATGAGCAGACGAAGGGATTAACGCGATGTTACGATGAGCATCGCCACGATCCTGATGGTAAGCTCTGATTACCATTAAACCTGCATACTCGCCTTGAGCACCGGCGTTTGGCTGTAAACTCATAGCAGCAAAACCGGTAATTTCACTTAACCATCTGTCAAGCTCATTAAATACCGTATAGTATCCAGCTACCTGATCAGCAGGAGCAAAAGGATGCACTTTGCCAAATTCAGGCCATGTAACCGGAATCATTTCAGTTGTTGCATTTAGCTTCATTGTACATGAACCCAAAGCAATCATCGAATGACAAAGAGAAAGATCTTTAGTCTCTAATGATTTTATATAACGCAACATTTCATGTTCAGAATGGTGCGCGTTAAATACCGGATGTGTTAAATAGGCAGATTTACGTTGTAAATTTGCAGGAATTACAGTTTCAACGTTTTCATCAGCCAGCTCAACAGCATCAGCAGCAATTGCTTTTACTTTTGAGAATATTTTAGTTAATAGCTTTATATCTTCAACTGAAGTAGTTTCATCAAGAGCGATGGTAACTACACTTCCTTTATAGTTAAGGTTGATTTCATTGTCGATGCATTCTCTGTGAATAGAATCAACTAAATCGCCAAGGTCTAACTGAATGGTGTCGAAATATGCTTTGTTTAACTGTTTGTAGCCTATTTTCTCTAATGATTTAGCTAATGTAATTGCCAGGCCGTGTGTACGCTCTGCAATAAGCTTTAATCCTTTAGGGCCATGATAAACAGCGTAGAAACCAGCCATAATAGCCAATAGTGCCTGTGCTGTACAAATGTTAGAAGTAGCTTTATCTCTACGGATATGTTGCTCTCTTGTTTGCAAAGCCATGCGTAAGGCATAGTTGTTATTACTATCGATGGTTACACCAATGATACGTCCTGGGATTGAGCGTTTGTATTCATCTTTAGTCGCAAAAAACGCAGCATGAGGCCCACCAAATCCCATTGGTACACCAAAACGTTGTGTTGTTCCAACTACAACATCTGCGCCCCACTCTCCCGGAGGAGTTAATAAGGTTAAGCTAAGTAAGTCGGCAACAACTGTAACTTTAACATTTTTTTCATGTGCTTTTTGAGCAAAAGCAGTATAATCAAATACTTCACCGTTTCCGGCAGGATATTGAATAATTGCTCCGAAGAATTCTTCATTTAGCTCAAACGAGTCATGCGCACCAATTACCAATTCAATTCCAAAAGGATTTGCACGGGTTTTTAAGATGTCGATTGTTTGAGGAAATAACAATTCAGAAACAAAGAATTTAGTTGCCTGTTGATTTTTGCGCAGGCTATATTGCATAAACATGGCCTCAGCAGCAGCAGTACCTTCATCAAGAAGTGATGCATTTGCTATTTCCATACCGGTAAGATCAATAACCATAGTCTGGAAATTCAACAAAGCCTGTAAACGACCCTGAGCAATTTCAGCCTGGTAAGGAGTATATTGAGTATACCATCCCGGGTTTTCCATTACATTACGTAAAATTACACCGGGAGTTAAAGTATCATAATATCCCTGACCGATATATGATTTGAAAACTTTGTTTAAAGAAGCAGTTTGTCTTAAGCTGCTCAGGTAATCTGTTTCAGATTTTGCTTTTGGCAAATTTAACGGTTGTTTCAACCTGATCTTTTGTGGAACAGTTTGTTCTATTAATTCGTCAACAGAACCAACGCCAAGCGTGGTTAGCATTGCGTTTGTGTCATCAGTATTAGGCGCAATGTGGCGGTCTTTAAAGTCTTCTTGGTAATGAATGTTTAAGCTCATGTATTCTTTGAATAAAAAGTTGCGCAAAGGTAATAAAAAAATAGCCTTTTAACCACCAACTAATATCCAGCCAACTTCTTTCTTCAGCTTCAACTTATAAGTTTTGGTAATGAAGTTGCTGCCGATGTTTTTATCTTTAAAGAATATCGAGAAATCTGTCATTTCTTTTTTGAGTGAAACAGTAACGCGAGCTATTTTTGAGTCTCCTTTTATAAGTGTAATTGGCTTCTCTTCATCAAGAACATAATTAACGGCTCTTACGGTAGCATTATGTGCATCATGTTTAATAATGTAAGGTTTTGATTTATCGGTTAGCGTAATCAAATAGAAGTACACACTGTCTTTAGATAAGAACTTCTTTTTTTGATTCTGAAGGACCATTTCAACAAGTCCTTTTTCTTCCAGGGCTTTATACTTTTGCAGCTCCAACTGATCGTTCTTGCTTCTGAACTTAATTTCCCCAATATTTATTTTGGTACTCTCGTATTCCGGATTTGCTTTAAGGTGGGCTGATATTACATCTTCAGCTGTACCCTCGTCTAAATTACCACCGCTTTTACAAGATGATATAAAGAAAATCAATGTTGCTGCGATAGTTAATAATGTGAAGTTTTTCATGGTGAGCATTATAGATTAATGTTTCAATTGTTTTAGGTATAATTGAATGGTGTTCTCCAAACCTAAATAGAGGGCATCACTGATTAATGCGTGGCCAATACTAACCTCCAGTAACCCAGGAATGCTTTCAGCAAAATATTTTAGGTTGTGTAAGTCTAAATCGTGGCCTGCATTAATGCCCAGTCCTATTTCATTAGCCTTGTGCGCAGCTGCGATGTAAGGTAAAATGGCTTTTTCCCTATTGTCGTAATAATTATGCGCATAAGCCTCGGTGTAAAGTTCAATTCTGTCGGTTCCACTTTCTGCCGCAGCCTCCACCATTTCTACTACCGGATCTACAAAGATGGACACACGAATTCCGGCAGATTTAAACACAGAGACCATCTCTTGCAGGTAATCTTTATGTTTTATAGTGTCCCATCCATGATTGGAGGTAATTTGGCCTTCTGCATCCGGAACAAGGGTTACCTGGGCAGGTTTATTTGCTAAAACCAGGTCAACAAATTTTTGCTCTCTGCAGTTACCCTCTATATTAAATTCTGTAGCTATAGTTGCTTTCAAATCAAAAACATCCTGATATCTGATGTGTCTTTCATCAGGTCTGGGGTGTACAGTTATCCCCTCCGATCCAAAGCGCTCACAATCCAATGCTACTTTAACAAGATCCGGATTGTTTCCTCCACGACTATTACGAAGGGTTGCTATTTTATTGATGTTTACTGAAAGTTTCGTCATGTTATCCCAAATATAAATATGCAAGTAAAGGTAAAAAATTTCTGTATTTTGCTATCAGTTATAATCATTCGATATATGTCATTTAAATTGTTGATCTCATTTGTCGCTTTCTGTTGTATTCAGCATGTTGTTTATGCACAGAAAGATACTGTTGTGTTTAAAGGGTATCCTGTAGTTGCGCATACAGACACACTCTTTCACATTAAAAATAAGCTTGGTTCCTTGTCTGCACCAGAAAGAGCACAAAGAACTTCTTCCAAAGTTGAGGCCTTATCTGAGGATCTTCTTTTTGTACCCGATTCTTTAATTACAGTTGATGATTCTACCCTTGTAGGAATTGTTTATAAAGGCGATATTTTATTAAGCTTATCAAAAGCTGACGCAGATTCCGTGAAGATGGATAAAGAGGTTATGGCTAAAGCTTATCAGGAAATTATTATAAATAATATCAATAATTACAGGAAGGAAACCAACGTATCAGAACTTTTAAAGCGAGCGGGATTGGGGCTGCTGATCATTGTTGTATTAGGCGTATGTATATTTTTTTTAAATAAATACTCTAACAGGTTTAACAGCTGGTTGAGTTTCAAATTGCATGAAAGAATTGGGCATTTGAAAATTAAGGATTATGAGTTGATCGACAGAAGAAGGGAGCTGATATTAATAAGCAAGTTCCTGAACTTAATTAAAATCTTTGTCATCCTTTTGCTGATCTATCTTACCCTCCCAGTTATTTTTAGGCTCTTTCCATGGACAAAACCCTGGAGCGATAGTCTGATTAGCTTTGTGCTGAACCCACTAAAGAACATATTTAGTGCTTTAATTGACTTTGTACCAAAACTGATTACTATAGCTGTTATAGTTGGGGTATTCCATTATGTGAAAAAGGCAATTAAGTTTTTAGCTTACGAGGTCGAGACTGAAAGGCTAAAGGTTAGCGGTTTTTATCCTGACTGGGCAAAACCTACATTTAATATTGTTAAGATTTTATTAAACGCCTTTATGATAGTGATGATATGGCCCTATATTCCGGGGTCGGATCTGGCCATATTTAAAGGAGTATCTGTGTTTTTGGGGATACTGATTTCCTTTGGATCATCATCGGCCATTAGTAATGGCGTGGCTGGCATGGTGATTACTTATATGCGTCCTTTTAGAATTGGAGACGTTGTTAAAATTGGAGATACTACCGGCGCTGTTTTAGAGAAATCATTATTAGTTACCCGTGTCAGAACAATCAAAAACGAAATCATTACCATTCCTAATAGTGCCATCTTAAATGGGAACACTGTGAATTATACCAGCATGTCTGTTAACGAAGGATTGATTATCCATAGCACGCTTACTTTAGGCTATGATATTCCATGGACAAAAATTCATGAACTGCTGATTAATGCTGCACTTGCAACCGAAGGCGTAATTAAGGATAGAGCTCCTTTTGTGCTGCAAACAAGTCTTGATGATTGGTACGTGTCTTATCAGCTAAATGCCTACATCAGTAATCCGGGCATTATGGCTGTTATCTATTCAGAGATGCATAAGAATATTCATGAAGCATTTGATAAAGCGGGAGTAGAGATTATGTCTCCTCATTATCAGGCAATAAGGGACGGCAATGCAAGCACTGTTCAGGTTAAAAATTAAATGAAATAAGTGTGTGAAGACGATTTTGTATCTATTAATGGTCTTAGCTATTCCTTGTTCGGCTCAGGTTAGTATTGAGGGGTATAATAAATATTTTGCAATTACTAAGTATAACAATAAGGAATTACTGATACTTCGGAAATTCAAAACCTCAGGAACTGCTTCTTATTTAGCGGTTAATCCTGCTGAACTAACTACATCAATAATTCCGGCTGCCGGAGTAATTGTGAAAGAAATGGCGTTAGACCAAGCACTTATTTATTTTGAAAATTCAGCATATTCTAAGGCAATGTCGTCGGCAAGGCAACTATCTAATAGCTTGCAGGATGCAGGAATTATTCATGGTTTCCAAAAAGAAAAAGGAATAACGTTAACAATTGATCTGTGCCCTTCGCATAAAGTTCTAGATAGAATAATCTTTACCTCACTCATTTCAGAATTTCAGAAAACAGAGAAACCGGTGCCAATTGCAATATCAATTACCGGCCGATGGATGCTTACCCATGCCAACGATTTAAATTGGCTTAAAGAGCTGGAAAAATCCAACTATATAAAGGTTACATGGATAAACCATTCTTACAATCATCATGTAAGTTCTAAAGCACCCCTTAAAACTAATTTTTTATTGGAGCCGGGCACAGATTTGAATTTCGAAGTATTAGGAACCGAACTGGCTATGTTACAACACGGGATGTTGCCATCTGTTTTCTTCCGTTTTCCGGGTCTTGTATCAGATACAGAAGTAGTAAAACGTGTGCTTTCTTATGGGGTTATTCCTGTTGGGAGTGATGCATGGCTTGCAAAAGGTCAGCCAGCCAACTCAGGGAGTATAGTTCTAATTCATGGAAATGGAAATGAACCACTGGGGGTTCAGGATTTTATTAAACTCCTTAAGAATAAGCAAAAAGACATTCAAGGCAAACAATGGATAATGTACGATTTAAGAGAAAGTGTTGAGGATGAGTTTCAACAGAAATAATGGATATGCCTGATAACAAAAAGAGGGAAATTACATTAGTAATTTCCCTCTTTTTATATCTATCCGAGTGATTAGTATCTGTAAGTATCTGGTTTAAATGGACCTTCAACCGGAACACCAATGTATTCTGCCTGATGTGCATCTAAAACATCAAGTTCAACACCAATTTTAGCCAGGTGTAAACGAGCTACTTTTTCGTCCAAATGCTTAGGTAACACATAAACTTTGTTCTCATATTGATCTGTATTGGTCCACAATTCTAATTGAGCCAAAGTTTGGTTAGTGAATGAGTTAGACATTACAAAACTTGGGTGACCAGTTGCACAGCCTAAATTTACCAAACGACCTTCGGCCAATAGGATGATGTCTTTTCCGTCAATAGTATATTTATCAACCTGAGGTTTGATCTCTACTTTAGTAGCACCATAGTTTTTGTTTAACCAGGCAACATCAATTTCATTATCAAAGTGACCAATGTTACAAACGATCGCTTTATCTTTCATGCTTTTGAAATGCTCAGCACGAACGATATCGCAGTTACCGGTTGTAGTTACAATAATATCAGCTTCTTTAACTGCGGTAGCAAATTTCTTAACTTCATAGCCTTCCATTGCAGCTTGTAAAGCACAGATCGGGTCAATTTCAGAAACGATTACACGTACACCTTGTGAGCTTAAAGATTCAGCTGAACCTTTACCAACATCACCGTAACCAGCAACAACAGCTACTTTACCAGCCATCATGATATCAGTAGCACGACGGATCGCATCTACTAATGATTCACGACAACCGTATTTGTTGTCAAATTTAGATTTGGTAACTGAGTCGTTTACATTGATTGCAGGTAAATGCAATGTTCCGTTTTTCATACGCTCGTATAAGCGGTGAACACCGGTAGTAGTTTCTTCAGATAAACCTTTGATGTTAGCGATAAGCTCCGGGAATTTATCGAAAACCATATTGGTTAAGTCGCCACCATCATCTAAGATCATGTTTAACGGCTGACGCTCAGGGCCGAAATGTAAAGTTTGCTCGATGCACCAGTCAAAGCTAGCTTCATCTAAACCTTTCCAGGCATATACCTGAATACCAGCTGCAGCAATAGCAGCAGCAGCGTGATCCTGAGTAGAAAATATATTACAAGATGACCAGGTAACTTCAGCACCTAACGCAACTAGTGTTTCAATTAAAACTGCAGTTTGGATGGTCATGTGAAGGCAGCCTGCAATGCGTGCGCCTTTTAATGGTTGAGAAGGACCAAATTCTTCGCGTAATGACATTAAACCAGGCATTTCTGCTTCTGCCAGTTCAATCTCTTTGCGGCCCCATTCTGCCAGTGAAATGTCCTTAACTTTGTAAGGAACGTAAGTTGTCTCTACTGATGACATATGTTTATTTATTAAGTTTCTAATATACAGCCTGCAAATTTACGACTATTTATGTTTATTTATTGCAACAAAAAAGGAATGGATCAATTCAACTCGTTCTGGTCTATTTGATACGATGTTTCGTATTAGATAAATCGGCATTAAAGAGCCCGATTGTTCGGTAAAAGCACCTTTTTTTCTAAGTATGGGGACGAAGTATCATCGAACAGAAACACAGAGCAAACAGCGTTCCTTTTGTAGAGTAAGACGTGTTTTGTCTAAACGTTAATTATTGTTAAAAATAAAGGCCGAGCTTCACATAGAATCATTTGTCTCCTGAAAATTAATATATTTAAGGAACCAAATGACGCCTTTATGTTAAAATTCGCTCTCAGCAGTTTAATAATCTGCATTTTCTCCTATGGCCATGCTGTGGCTCAAGCAAGCAAAATTGATAGCACAGGAATGGTGACGCTCAGGATTGACCCCAACAGCGCACGCGGTGCGGCTGTATCTCAGTTCTTCGATGAAGTTATCTTTACCCCGTTAGAAACCACTAAGGAAAGTCTGTTTGGTTCTATAAATTCACTGAAAATCGCCGGCGACAATTATGTTATTTACGATTGGGAAACCAAAGCAGTATTGATTTTTACTAAAGCGGGAAAATATGTTGCGAAGATCAATGCCAATAAAATAGAGAAAGATCCTAAAGTTAAAGATCAGAGTTTCTATGGCTTTAATATTAAAAAGGAAGATGGTCAAGTGCTGATTGAGATTTCGTCAGGTAAACAAATTTACTATTTTGATTTAACTGCCAAGCTGGTAAAGAAAGTACCTATTGTTAAGGATAAACAGAAAGACTATACCAATTATAAGAAATTTAGTGATGGTACGATTATAGACCAGGCTTTTCTGGAGGAAAGTGGTAAAGACAGCATCTACTATAACGTAAGCATTTTGAAGGATGGCAAGAGGGTAGAAAGTTATTTCCCTTACCGAACGGCTGACCACAAGGGCGATGAGCGCTGGCATGGTGGCCGTGTATATGATTATGGTAATCCGGATGAGTATCTTTTTGTAAAGAACTTCTATTATAACATTTACAAATTAACGGCTAAAAAGCTTTCTTTGGCTTATAGGATCTTGTTTCCGGCCTCAAACTCTCTTCCTATGGATTATGATACCAACCCAATCTATAAAGGGAAGGGTTATGATTATTATGAGAAAAACAGGGATGTTTTTTATGATTTGGCTAACAGTTACCTGCATTTTAATAACCTGTATTTCCAGGTTAGGAACTGGAATTGGAGCCGGGATGAGAAAAAAGCTTTTATATATAACTTAAAAACAACTGAATTGACATCTATTGCAGATATAGAGCCTGATTCTACCTCTCAGTTTTTGCCGATTACGGATTTGGCATCTCAATATGATTTTACAAACAAAGGCTTTCATATCGTTACTCCTGAATGTTTTTACACCAGCTATTCTTCTCTAACGCTCTTTACCGCTAAAGAACAGAATGAAGATAAAAACAGGAAGTATAATGCTGCTTTAACAGAGTACTTTAAAACACAAAACAAGAAAAGTAATCCCATAATTATTCAGCTTAAACCAAAAAAATTCTAACGCTCCATGTTCAAATTAAATACCATAACGCTGGCATTTCTGCTCAGTATTGCCTGCTTTACGCTTAATGCACAGCAAGCTACCACTGTAAATCCAGGAACTGCAAAGGGTATTGTGAGAGATACGGCACAGAACTATGTGCTAAAATCTGCTACCGTATCTATCTATAAATCGGCCGATAGCACCTTGTTAAGCTACCAGGTAACCAATAATTATGGGGAATTTAGCTTTAAAAACCTGCCTGTAAATGTTCTTCTAAGACTGGATATTAACAATGTAGGTTACTATACTTCCAGAAAGACATTTACGATACCTTCGGGTAAGAATACCATTGACCTCCAGACCATTGTTGCCAACCGCAGGGACATCACGCTTGACGATGTAGTGATCACCGTGCCACCGATTAGTATGAATGGTGATACGTTAGAGTTTAATGCTGCGGCTTTTAAATTAGATAGTAATGCTGTGGTTGAGGATTTGCTTAGGCAGATACCCAACATCACCTTGTGGGGAGACGGACAGATTACGGTAAACGGTAAAGAGGTTAAAAGCTTATTGGTAAATGGAAAGTCCTTTTTTGGTGGTGATATGAAGCAGGCTACACAAAATCTGGCTAAAAATGCGGTCCAGAAAATACAGGTGTACAACAAATCAAGGAGTCAGCAAAGTACCAATCCTGCAGATTCTACGCTGGAGATGAACATTAAACTAAAAAAAGGCAAGGATGTTGGTTTTTTTGGTAAGATTGGCGCAGGTTATGGAACAGATAAGCGTTTTGAAACGGACGCCAGTATCAATATGTTTACGCCCAAAATGCAACTTGCCGTTGTTGGCGCCATAAACAATATTAACAAGATTGCGGATAATACGCGCGATCTCCAATCTAACAGTACGTTTAAGGGGGTTGGTACCAATGTAGAATATCAGCCTGATTTTAGGGCTGAAGGGATAACACGCCCCAGTGCACTCGGGGCAAACTTTACCTACAATTTTATAGAAAAGCCCACGTGGGAGTTAAAAAACACCTTAAAATCTAATTACTTTTTACAAGACAAGAATACCAATTACCTAGCTGATGCTAAGACAACTACCTCTGTTAACAGTACGGATAAGGTGATTGACAACAGCATTACCAACAATCAATCTTCTAATACCACGCAGCGATTTGATTCGAATTACGAGTATACTAAAAAGGGGCATAATTTGAATTTCTCCCAGGAAGTAAACTTTAATCAGGGTGATAATGTAGATCAGACTTTTCGTACGGCTACTAATTTGCAGGATGTGCTAACCAGTACAAATAATTCAATGAATACCGGAAATTACAACAATAAGAGTTTTAGGTTTGGTGGTCAGTACAGGTATTCTCCATATATCATTACACAAACAACGCGGTTTAGGGGTTTCGAGGCCAACTATAATTTGAATACCTACAATAATGAAAGCGACCGCCTGAACCTGACTGAGTTTAAATCATTTACTGGTACTGCAGCTAATCAGAAATTTAACAGAAAGTACAACACCCTTGCGGAAGGGTTCAGACAGGAACTCAATTTAACTATACAGGATCTAAAGGGGCTGATTTTTGGAAACAAAAAATACTCACGTATGAGCTTTGATTTAACGAACAGGTTACTGCTGAACTCTGATAAAAATAATAACAGGGTGCAGGATTTGGATACCATAAATAACGTATACCGGACTAACGCCTATTTAAATAATCAAATAACTACGAATGTTATTGAGGAAACACCTGGGTTGAGAATAAGAAGATCTTTCTCGAAAAGTATGTCTAACCGTTATTACAAGTCCTTGTCCCTCACGTTTCATCCTAAAGAGCTATTAATTAGTCAGGATAATAAATCTGACAGGTCTTTCCAAAACTTAAAACGCAACTACAGCCAGTTTGCCCCTGACGTAGAGATTAGTTTTTACAATAATCAATATGGGGAAACCTCGAGGAACTACTCTCTTGAGTACAGAACAACTTTGAAGATACCTAATATCAATCAGCTTGCTCCACTAACCGACAGCACCGACGTATACAATCTTAGAAGAGGCAATATTAACCTGAAAGAATCGGTACAGCGTGAATTGTCATTCAGCTTTTACAGCGATGATCAACATAGTAAAAATACGCTTAATTACAACTTCACACTAAGGGCAGGGTTGATTGCTAACAATATTGTAGACAGTCTTTTGATTGACGAGCAGAACAGGCGGACGGTCTATTTGGTCAATGCAGATGGGAATAAATATTTAAATGGCGAAGCGGGTATCAGGAAGGCTTTAAAGCTTAAAACATCGGAATTTCAGTTTAATTTATATGGAAACTTCAATACAGCTATAAACCCTGGGTATACCAATAGTGTATTTACTTATTCGAGTAATTTAAATACGTATTATAGCGGTAGTGTTAATTATACGTATAAGAGTTATTTGGCGGTGGCGCTTAGCCAATCGTGGTCTACCTACAAATCCAAACAAGAGGCCTTTAACACCCAATATAGCGGAAAGAACGTTGGCACCACATTGACGGCCAGCTATAACATCACCAAGAAGTTGACGTTGAATAGCAATATCAGTAACAACAACAGTTCTTCATCGAATTCTAAAAACATTGTTTACACCATCTGGAATGCGAACCTGGTTTGTCGCTTCCTTAAAGGTAATAATGCTGAGGTCAAATTCGCGGCCCTCGATTTATTAAGGCAGAACACCAGCGTAATTAACTATGGTGATGCCAATAGTTTTACCATAGGTAGGCAAAATGTATTGACACAATATTTTATGACCACAATTTCCTACTATCCAAGACAGTTTGGAAAGAAGGCCAAGGCTAAGAAATGATGATATAACAGAGGAGAGCGCTTGTTTTTGATTTATACAAAGTAATTTAAAGGTCAAAACTATATTGGTCTTATCGCCAATGCTTTGATGCTAGTTACAGGTACAGTACCTTTGTATACTCAAAAAGAAAATTTATAAAAATATTAAGCATATGTATCCAGAATATTTAGTTGAACCAATGCGTGCTGAACTTACAACCGTAGGTTTTGAAGAATTAAAAACTGCTGAAGCAGTTGATAGCGCCATTACAAGCGAAGGAACTGTGTTTGTAGTAGTGAACTCGGTATGTGGTTGTGCAGCTGCAAACGCGCGTCCGGCAGCAAAATTAGCTGCAGCAAATGAAAAACACCCTACAAAATTGGTAACGGTTTTTGCTGGTATGGAAAAAGAAGCGGTTGACAGAGCTAGAGGTTATATGTTGCCTTTTCCTCCATCATCACCTTCAATGGCTTTATTTAAAGATGGTAAATTAGTTCATATGATAGAGCGTCATCAAATAGAAGGCCGTCCGGCGCAAATGATTGCCGATAGCCTTATTGGTGCTTTTGAGCAGTACTGCTAGAAATAAAAAAATATAAAAGAGGGAGCCTGAAAATATCAGGCTCCCTCTTTTTGCGCTTAATATTATTTAAAGAGCAGAAAATATAAAGGTGCTTATAGAACGCGGTGGTAGGGCAGTATCTCCAATTGGATAAGGGCGAATATTGTCATCCTGCTTTTCAGAGGTTATATAATGCTTTTTAAGCTTTAAGGCCTGTCCTTTAAGTAGCCCTTTCAATACAAAATCAGTTTTTTTAGTTTCACTTGTGTAGTTAATTACATTTATTACAAGACTTTTTCCATTCGGGTCTTTAAATGCAGAAACCATTACCTGCTGGGCAACCTCCATGTCATTTAAGCTGTCGCTTCTTTGTGTTTCTATACGAACCATACCAGGGCGGATAAAAAGACTGTAATGTCCTAAGGCCCACAGATTTTTAGTAATGGTGTACTTGTTTTCAGGTTTGCTTGCTCTTTGCGGATTTAATGCGATAAGAAAGTAACGTGGATTTAACGGATTCCCGGGCTCGTATGCATTCCAGAAATGCCAGGCAGATGCATCCCCTACGGTAAAATCATGATTAATTACCTTTGCAAGGAATAATGCATGATCCATCTCGCTTGGCTTGCCTTCGATTTTATCTTTATAACCATTACCAAGCATAGAGTATTCTGATTGCCAATATTCCAGACCATTATATTTCTTTAAAGTATCTCTTAAAGATCTTCTTGTGTTTATTAGCGTACTGTCGCCGTTTTCTGTAAAATATCCATGGCCTTCAACAAACTTTGTACTATTGCTAAAACCGCCTATGTATAAAGGGCTTTTTGGATTCCAGAAGCTGTCTATCTGGCGTGATGTCCGTCCCTTGTCAGCATACAAAAAATCAAGCTGACCGGCTTCGGTGGTCAGGATTTTTGTACTAAGCTTTTGCTTCTGTAAACTGATATTTAAAGATTTAATGGTTTGATACATTTCCTCATTTGTCCATGGACTGCCTTCCTGATTAGATTGCTTTAACCAATCCCATTGGGGCTCATTTATTGGACTTATGTAGTTAAAACGAAGGCCCTCTTTATCATAATGCTTTATTACTTCGGTCAGGAAGTTTGCATAAGCATCATATTTATCGGGCCTTAAATTTGTAGAGCCATCTTTTTGCGACTTGTACCCACGGCCATTCTTGTTAAACTGTACCGGAGGGCTGTTTACAAATGCAATCAGGTCTTTTACTCCATAATTTTTTGCCTGCCGTAACATCCAGGTGTATCCTTGCTGTTTGCTCCAGTCGTAAGTTCCATCAGGAGATAAAAAACACTCTACTCTGCGCGAAGGATCTGCAATTCCACTGCTGTCGCCTTGTTCAGCAGTACCCCCGCCAATATTAAACCTCCAAGCAGATAAGCCGATCCCCTTTGGCCTGCCATCTTTTTCAAATCCCCTGCTAAATAACAATTCTGCAATGTGTTGTTTTTCGGCCAATGGCCATTGCTTGCCAATTTCCTCGGTATACCAGCAACCAGAACCGCCGATGTTGTGTATTTGTTGTGCAGTTTTGTTGAGCAGAAGGGTAAATTTAATTGGTTTCTGATCTTGCGAGAATGAACTTAGGGCACTGGCTAAAAGAAAAGTGCACAGGGTAATTTTCCTAATAAAGACACTGGAAAGGAGTAGCTTAATTTTCATAGATACAATATTAATAATTGACAGCTTAATATACATATAACTCTACTTTTAATATATTTATACCTGATGAATAGACTTAAATTTACCTCAGGCATAAAAGAAATCGTTTTGTTATGTTGTTTGGCCGGCTTTTTTAGCAATTCCAATGCTCAGGATTTGACGAATATAAAATTTACGGCTACGGAGGCTACAGAGTGGACAAATTTATTTGTAAGAAATAATGGATGGTTTGGCGGTGATGGTATCTATACTATTCCATTAAATGGGGTAGAATCAGGTAAACCAGAAGCTAAGAAAACCCTCTTCATTTTTAGTGATAGTATGATTGGGAACATTAAAGATGATAAAATGGAGCCCGGAGCTAAAATGATCCATAATAGCATAGCGATATTAAAAGGTACAAAACCTGTAAAGGACAACATAACTTTTTTTTGGAAAAACGACCAGAAGGATAACCCGGAAACTGTATTTGTGCCGAAAACTCCCCTAACAGGCCCTACAGATTATTATTGGCTTGGCGATGGTTTTGTAAACCAGGAGCAAAATAATGCCATCTATATTTTTGGTTACAGGGTTAAACAGGTAAGTGATGGCGCTTTTGGCTTTTCTGAGGTAGGTAATACGCTAATCAAAATCGCCGAAAAAGAAGAGCCTCCTTATAAAACCTTTGAACAGAAAGATACTCCATTTTATTTAAGCAGTAATGAAACCGAAAAGGAAATGGCATCTTTTGGTGCAGGTATATTCGTAAACACAGCCAAGGCCGGAGCGCCTGGGCCTGATGGATATGTTTACGTTTATGGGGTAAAAGGGATGGCTAAAAAATTGCTGGTAGCAAGGGTAAAACCTAAAGAATTTGATGATTACGCTAAGTGGAACTTCTGGGATGGGGCAACGTGGAATGCAGATATTAAGAAGGCTGAAGCAATAACAGATCAGGTTTCAAATGAGCTTAGTTTATCGGTATTGCCAGATGGGAGATATGCGTTAATTTTTCAGCAGGGTGGCATGGGAAGAGCAGTAGGGATGCGTTTAGGGAAAAGCCCTATCGGGCCTTTTGGGCCAATAATAAAATTGTGGGACAGCTCTGATGCGTTAAAAAAGAAAAGTTATTTTTCTTATAATGCTAAGGCTCATCCAGGTTTATCTGAAAAAGGAGAACTTTTAATTAGTTATAATGTTAATTCTTTTGATTTCTTTAAAGATCTTGAAACGGATCCTCAGTTGTACAGGCCCCGGTTCATTAAGATAAAATTTAACTAAAACTGAAAAGGAAGTGTAAAAATGAGTGAAGAACCAGAAAAGAAGCCAATATTTTACGACAGGTGGGCATTCAGATATTTAGCAATAGCCTGTTTGGCGTTAATAGCATGTGCGATTGGGGCAATTTTTTATAACCATCATCCAAAACCCTTAAAAGAAAACAGGTTTGCTAAGAGAGACATTCATGCAGGCAGCAGCAGGGCTATATTAACTTTGGCAAGCGGTAAAAAGATTAGTCTTGATGAAGCGCCTAATGGAGTTCTGGCTGAGGAGTCTGGAGCAAGTATTGTGAGGACAGGAAGCGGACAAATTACCTATGCTGTTCATGAAAAAGCGCTTAATTCTGATACGGTCAAAAATGCAGGGATTAATAGTCTTGAGACTCCCTTGGGTGGCCAATATCAGGTTCGTTTACCAGACGGCACTAAAGTGTGGTTAAATGCGGCCTCTAAATTAACTTATCCGGCATCATTTGATCCAGGTGCTGAGCGTAAAGTAGAGCTAAAGGGTGAAGCTTATTTTGAGATCGCTCAGATTGCCAATACGCCATTTGTGGTATTTTCTGGAAAGCAGCGCATTGAGGTTGAGGCTGCGCGACTTAACATTAGTAGCTATGTTAATGATGAGGCCATAAAAACTACGCTGTTGGAGGGGATGGGCAGAATTAATTCCGATAATATCATAAAGTCGGGCCAGCAGGCTATAAATAAAAAAGGCAATTTGGAAATCATTCCTGCAAATACCAAGGAAGCAGTTGCATGGAAAAACGAGCTCTTCTTATTTGAAGATGAAAGCCTGGAAACCATAATGAAAAGTATTTCCAGATGGTACAACGTTGAAATAATTTATGCTAACGAAAACGCACCTAAGGAATTATTTAGTTTATCTGTTTCAAGGTTTGATAACATCTCTTCTACTTTAAAATCTTTAGAGAATACAGGTTTTGTACGGTTCAAAATAAAGGGGAGAAAAATAACCGTTCTTCGCTAAGTCTGGCATATGTTGCGAAAAACAACAGCTGCTAGGCCTCATCGAAGAAGGTGATTTTTAAGGAAAGTAGGGGGCTATCTAGTATTGCCAGTTGAACAGACAGTATTAATTATCATCAATTTATATTAACATAAGAAGGTGGTTTGCCATGCTATTTTCCTTAAATTCAGTGTCAGAGATGGGGCCTAGGAACCATCTCTGACACTGAATTAAAAATCTTTATTTAGAAGTTTCTCCAACTCTCCAAAAGATACATTCATTCTTACACGGCCTTGTTTAGCATAGGCAATCTCTCCGGTTTCTTCTGAAACAATTACTGCAACGGCATCCGTAGTTTCAGACACGCCAATCCCGGCTCTATGACGAAGACCAAACTGAGGTGGTAATTTATCATTATCAGTTAAAGGGAGGATACAACTTGCACTTTTGATTTTGTTTTCGGCAATAACAACAGCTCCATCATGTAATGGGCTGTATTTTTGAAAGATGCTCTCCAGCAATCGTTTTGATATTTTTGAATCTATTAGCTCACAACTGTTGGCAAAAAGCTGATCGTCGTAAAACTTTACAAATACAATTAGTGCTCCGGTTCTTGATTTTTTCATGCTCTTGCAAGCGTCAATGATAGGTTTTATCCTTACTAAATTGTCGCGCTCAATATTTTTACTTCCAAATAAATAGCCCCACCAGGCTTTGTTTTGCTGTAGAAAAGTATTTTTCCCGATGAGTAATAAGAAGCGCCTGATCTCTGGCTGGAAAATAACAATTAGGGCTATTATCCCCACACTCATAAATTGGTTAATGATAGTGGATAGTAAATTCATTTTTAATGCATCTACAACCCAATGTATTACCAATATGATTACCATACCTAACAACAGGTTTACTGCGAGGGTGTTCTTAATCAGGTTGTAGATGTAATAGATAATTAAAGCGACAAGAATAATATCTACCGCATCTGTTACTGTTACCTTTAAGAAATCAAATTCTAAGCCTTTCATCACTGCCAAGTTATGGATTTTTATTGTTGCTGCGTCTTTTGAACTAAAGCTATACACTCTACTGCAGCTTTTACATCGTGAACACGCAATATGCTTGCTCCTTTTAATAGCGCTATAGTATTCAATACCGATGTTCCGTTAAGGGCTTCCTGCGGAGTTAAACCCAGAAATTTATAGATCATAGATTTTCTGGAAAAGCCGACAAGTAGGGGAAGCTCAAAAATGTTAAAGTCCTGAAGTTGATTTAGCAGCTGATAATTCTGGTCTAAAGTTTTTGCAAAACCGAAGCCGGGATCTAAAATAATATCTTTTACCCCCAGTTTCTGTAGTTCGGCAACTTTAAGGGAGAAGTAGTCCGTTATGTCCAATGCAAGATCTTTATATTCTGTTTGTTGTTGCATGGTTTGTGGCGTTCCCTTCATATGCATCGTAATGTAGGGAACCTGAAGGGCCGCAACTGTTTCAAACATGGCTTCATCCATGTCGCCCGAAKCGATATCATTTATGATATGAGCGCCGGCTTCTATGCTTTCTTTTGCTACTCTTGCTCTAAAAGTGTCTATAGAAATGATTACTTCAGGTAACTTTTTTGTGATAGCCTCTACAATCGGAACTATCCTTTTTAATTCTTCATCCGGACTCACTTCTGCTGCACCCGGACGAGAGGAGTATGCTCCTATATCTATAAACTTAGCCCCATCTTTCAGAAAGGCTTCCGTTCTTTGCAATGCATCGTCTAAAGAGCCGGCCCGGCTGTTACTGTAAAAGGAGTCTGGGGTCAGATTTAGGATGCCCATTACACATGGGGCACTGATATCTGTCAGTTTGCCTTTGACGTTTAGTGTAGTCTTTCGGTTTAAAAATGTATCTTTAGCCATTGTTTGAATACAAACTTAGATAAAATCTTTAAATGATTTTACTCAATTAGGATACAGTATTAAAACGGATGTAAACTTATTATTTTAATCGTTTTGGCAACAAACACTTCACAAGAATTTGACTCAGTAATAGCGGTTTGCAAATCGCTTTTTTTAAAGAAAACAAACGACTATGGAACAGCGTGGCGAATATTAAGGCCGGCTTCTATAACAGACCAGATCTTCATTAAAGCACAGCGGATCCGCACGCTTGAGGAAAAGAAAGTATCTAAAGTAGGAGAAGACATTGTTTCTGAGTATATAGGAATTATTAATTATTGTGCAATTGCCATGATGCAGCTTGAGCTTGGAGAAGATGATCCGTATGAGCTGGGTGTGGAAAGAGTAGAGAAGCTTTTTGACGAGAAGGTAAATGGGACTAAAGAACTTATGTTTGCCAAAAATCACGATTATGGTGAGGCCTGGAGAGACATGCGCATTAGCTCTTTAACAGATCTGATTTTAATGAAAATTTTAAGAGTAAAACAAATAGAAGACAATTCGGGGCACACCCTGGCCTCCGAAGGTGTAAATGCAAATTATCAGGATATGCTAAACTATGCTGTTTTTGCTTTAATTAAGTTGGGCGTAAAATAGCTGGTAAACAATGAAGAAAGCCGCATTAAACTTTTCCAGGATATTTGTTGGTATCCTCTTTATATTTTCAGGATTAATAAAAGCCAATGATCCGCTTGGATTTGGTTATAAATTGCAGGAGTACTTTGAAGTGTTCCATATGCCGTTTCTTAGTGGCATGGCTACAGGAATTGCCATATTGCTTTGTGTATTTGAAATTGTATTGGGTGCTTTACTGCTTTTTGGTTTTTGGCGCAAACAGGTAACAACTGGTTTACTGGTGGTTATTATTTTCTTTACATTTCTAACCTTTGTTTCGGCAGCGTTTAAAGTAGTAACCTCATGCGGATGTTTTGGAGATGCCATTCCTTTAACCCCTTGGCAATCTTTTTCTAAAGATCTGGTTTTATTGGCAATGATCGTTTACCTGTTCAAAAACAGGGATAGGATACACCCGGTTACTGAAAATGCCAGATGGCAAAGCGCTTTGTTTGCTATTGTACTTACTTTTTCATTAATGTTTAGTCAGTTCACCTATAGCAGATTGCCTGTGCTAGATTTTCTGCCTTATAAAGTTGGGGCTAGCTTGCCCGATTTGATGAAGATACCTGCCGGGGCACCGCCTGATGAGTATTTAATCATGTACAACATGAAGAATAAGGAAACAGGTGAAACCAAGGTGATGAGTGATAAAGATTATCTGAAAACTGAGATCTGGAAAGATGACAACTGGGAAATTATAGGTGATCCGGAGAGCAAGCTGATTAAAAAAGGCTATGAGCCTAAAATTAAAGATTTACAAATAACCGATGCTTCGGGCACCGATTATACAAAAGAACTAATAGAAAATCCATATTACAATCTGGTAATTGTAGCATACAATTTAAAAGACTCCAATGAGGAAGGTATAGCTAAGTTAAATGCGCTGGCATTAAATGCAACGGAACAATTTAATATCAGGTCCATAATGTTAACCTCCAGTTCAGCACAAGATGCAGATGCCTATAGCAAAAAAATGAAACTGTTTAGTGAAGTCTTTTATGCTGATGCTGTGCCTTTAAAAAGTATGGTGAGGGCAAATCCAGGTGTGCTTTTACTTAAGAACGGTGTTGTTATTAATAAATGGCATTATAATAATGTTCCTTCTTTTGACGAACTTACTAAAATGTATTTTGCTAAATAATCATGTTACAATACGCTTTTAAAAAATTCATCTATGGATTTGCCGTAATGGCAGGCGTAATTGTAGTCGTGTTTGTATTATTTAATGTATTGCCCGGAGATCCCGCAAGGATGACTTTAGGACAACGTTCTGATGTACAATCTTTAGAGGCTGTACGCAAAGAGTTTGGGTTAGATAGATCAAGACCTGTACAATTCTTCCTTTATTTAAATGACCTTTCGCCAATAGGGCTCCACGATAATAATAAGGAGACGAAGGACAAGTACCATTATGTAAAACTGTTTTCTGTTGGCAAAGATGTTATAGCGCTTAAATGGCCTTATTTACGCCGTTCTTATCAAACTAAACGCGATGTAACCACAATTCTTACTGAAACGGTTCCCAATACTTTCATTCTGGCACTTACAGCTATGATATTTGCTACTATAATAGGTGTTTTTTTAGGGGTACTGTCGGCTGTTCATAAAGATAGCTGGATTGATAAGACTGCAAATGCTTTTGCTATTTTGGGTATATCTGCACCTTCTTTTTTCGCCGGGATCATTATAGCATGGTTTTTTGGCTTTGTACTTAGCGATTACACCGGGTTAAATATGTCTGGCAGTTTGTATAGCTATGATCCTTTTGAGGGTGAGGTAACCACCTGGAAAAATCTGTGGTTACCAATGGTAACCCTGGGCTTAAGGCCACTGGCTATTATTGTACAGTTAACGCGCAGTGCGATGTTAGATGTTCTTGCACAGGATTACATTAGAACTGCACGGGCAAAAGGATTAGGGAGAAATGCAATAATTTACAAGCATGCACTTAGAAATGCCCTAAATCCCGTTATCACCGCTATTTCGGGATGGTTTGCTTCACTGCTGGCTGGTTCGTTTTTTGTAGAGTATATTTTTGGTTATAATGGTTTAGGGCGCACTACTGTAACTGCACTGGAGATGTCAGATTTTCCGGTAGTTATGGGGTCTATACTTTTTATTGCCTTTGTTTTTGTAGTAATTAATATTTTTGTAGATATTTTATATGCCTTTGTTGATCCAAGGGTAAAGTTGGCTTAAAATGATGATATTCCTGATTGGATTTATGGGTTGCGGCAAAAGTACTTTAGGTAAAAAATTAGCCACTAAATTAGGTTACGATTTTATAGATCTGGACCATGTACTGGAAGACAAGGTGGGTTCCAATATCGGAGACTATTTTGCGGCTAATGGAGAAGATGCTTTTAGAAGATTGGAAAGCAAATTACTGAAAGAACATAATTACCCTGCAAACTGTGTAGTAGCAACCGGTGGAGGCGCTCCATGTTATTTTGATAATATGGAATGGATGAACGACAACGGGGTTACCATGTATGTCGAAATGTCTCCAATTGCCCTGGCTAAGAGACTGGAAAAAGGTAAAGAAAAACGCCCCTTAATTAAAGATATGAATCATGAGCAGCTGATTGATTTTATTGAAACCAGGTTGGTTGAAAGGAACCGTTTCTATAAACGTGCTATTTTAAGTGTTGATGGAATAAACCTTACACCAGATAAGGCATTGGAGCATTTATCTCAGTTCATCTAAATACTGGTTGGTTTGTTTTTCTACTTCCAGAACTGCAAATTTAATTGCTGAACTTACTCGTTTTGTTTCTGTCTTTACCGGGATTGAAGAAATGGTTGCAAGGGCATCGGCATAGTATTTTCCCCAGGTTGATAGGATGTGCTTTTCCTGCTCGATAGTAGACTTTCCGCTCATAATGGCTTGTTTGCTCAAGCTAAATTCTGTTTTTAATCGAATTAAAGCAGCCGCTTTTACTTCATTAACGGTAAATAATGCGGTGTTTTCATCTGCCGTTACCAGTGTGTAGGCAGTGGTTAGGGCGCTGATACCAACGTTTTTCATAGTTGTTGCTGATACTTTGTCTAGCCGGTCATTATCGGTATGGTAAAAAACATCTGTAAAATGCCACATTAATAAACCCGGGATTTTGTTTTTCAGGAAAGGTGTATGATCGCTACCTCCTTCAAAGGGGTTATAGTTAACCTTCCAGTTTGCATGTTTGCCCTGGTCATTACAAATTTTCATGACCAGATCGTTATAGTAATGAGGGAAAAGATTCTCCTCCTTTACATCTCCGGATCCCCATTCTGAATGTTTATCTGTACCTCTTGTCCATATGGCCGAAGGATCGGGCATTTTTTCTATGAGGAAAGATCCTCCGGTTTTCTCTGTGTTTTCTCCAACCATATCCAGGCTCATTCCCCACATAATTCCCTTTGCCCTTTCGTTATTCTCTTTGATGTACCGCTGGGTAGAAACAATTTCATCACCCCATAAAAAGGTTAGTGTTCTTTGAGGTATAAGTTTCCCTGATTTTACCAGCGATGCAGTAAGTCTTGCCATTTCAGCTAAGGTACCTACCCCAGATGCATTGTCGTTTGCACCAGGTTCCTGTACATGAGCACTATATACAAAACGCTCATTAGGCTTAATGTTCCCTTTTATGTTGGCAATTATAGTTAATTCTTCTGAAGGATAGGTGTTTGTTGCTACAGTAACATTTAGTTTAACAGGACCTTTTGCTATTGCTTTCTTTAGGCGCTCTTTGGCCTTGTATGAAAGATTGATTGCCCAGCCCTTACCATCTGGATTATTAATTCCAGAAAATTGAATAGATGTTTGATACTTCTCGGGTTGGGTATAATCAGGCATTGCATATCCTAAAACTCCCAGAGCCCCCGCATTGATGGCAACATTGAAAAGCCTCCCTGTTCCAATTTCTGAAAATACAATTTTGCCTTTGATGTCCTTATCATCTATGGTGCTGATATCTGCTGGATTTACGTAAATCACCTCAGCTGTAGTACCTCCTATAGGGGTTGAAGAAGAGTTTATCGTAATCATATTGCGATTTGTTTTAAACTCTAATAGAGGCTCATGCTCAACTTCAATGCCTACTGTGGCATTAACCGGCTCCCATGTATTTTGTTTCATCGGACGTTTTTCGATGCGGTAGGTTAATAGGCCTTCCGATTCATCTTTCTGTTCCGCTACGAACCCTGCTTTTTTTAATAGACCTTCTACATAATAAATGCTCTCATTAAAACCCTTGTTGCCAGGCAAACGCCAGTGCTGTTCCACAAAAGATGTAGTTTCAAAGGCGTTTTTTTCATTGAACCCATTGCGGGTAATGTCGAAATAGGATAACGTAGGGTCTTGCGCAAAACTATGCGAAGCATATAATAGCAATCCGGCAAGCAACAGTTTTTTCATGCATATAAAATATGCCGAAAGATACTAAGAATCGCAGAATCGTTATAGGCTATCTACCTGTTAATATCTTGCCTTTTTTTCATAGAGTAATCTACCGAGTATGGTCCAGATCCAATAACCCAAAATAAGACTAATAACAGCAGTACAATAATTGAAAGCCACAATTCAGAATTCAAAGCTGAAAAGCCATGTGACAGGTTGACGAAAAAAACAGCACACAATAATATTGGAATCTGTATCACAGATGCAAACCGTGTAAGCAAGCCTATAGCAATTAAAAGACCTCCTACCAGATGTACAAATCCGACAATGTGAACGGCTACGCTTGCCATCATTCCAGAAAAACCAAATACATTATTCTGTAATAATAGATCTTGAAGCACTGCCGTGTTGCTAACTATTGCAATACCCTTGCTAAAAATGAGAATACCTAAAGCAATACGGATGATGTCTAGCCATTTGGCATGATGTAGATCGCCCCAACGCTCGATTTTTTGAATAACAGTCATGATAATGCCTCCTATTTTATAATGGTCTATTAAAGCTAACTAATTTTGATTAAATAACCAATAGCAAGATATTAACAATCAATATATTATAATGTTTTCCAGGAAAGGTCTGTTTGCTTCTGAAGTATAGATGAAAAAGCGGTTCTGGGAGGTAAATTTAAATATGGATAAGTCACTTTTGACAGGTATAATCCTTGAGGGTGCGCAGGTGTAATTAATGCCGGGGTCTGTTTGTTGACCAGGTAACTCTCAAATTCGTCTACACTTAAAACTCCTTTCCCGATTTTTAAAACCTGACCCATGATAATCCTGATCATCTTGCTTAGGAAGCGATTTGAAGCGATTTGGAAGCGTAACTTGTCGCCGGTGGAGTCTACCGCCAGATTTGCAGACATGACATTACAGATGGTGTGTTCGTATTTATCAGGGCTGGTACAAAAGGGTCTGTAATCTTTATAATTCGGAAGTATTTCAACCGCCTGTTTCATTCTATCAAAATGAAGGTCTTCAAGCAAATAAAAGGAACTGAGGCCACTTAGAAAAGGATCTTTATAAGTGTGGATAAAGTAGTCATAGGACCTTTGTACGGCGTCAAATCGGGCATGTTGCAAGCCATCCATTGCAATGATATCAAATATGGCAATGTTTGCAGGCAAGAGCTTATTTAACCTGAACAAGAGATCAAAATCCCAGGTTTGTTCTATATCCATGTGAAAAAAGAACTGACTGGCGTGTACATGTGCATCAGTACGCCCGCAACCGATAATAAATACAGGAGTCTTTAATACTTGAGTAAGTGCTTTCTCAAGCACACCTTGTACGTTTAGTACTCCGGGTTGTTTTTGCCATCCGTTATAGTGTAAGCCGTTGTAGCCAATGTGAACAAAGTATCTCAATGTCTTATTTTCTAGATCTTCTGCTTAACTCGTCTACAGGCATAGACAACATTCTGCCTACTGGTTGTTTTCCTTTGTAAGTAATCACTTTAAGTGTAGTAGCGTCTTTTGGCGGTGCTAACTTTTCTGTGTACTTAGGGTAAAAACGATCGGGAAATGAATTATCGAAACTGTAATAAATATCAAGCCCAGGTACCTCTGTACTCAATTCGATCATAAGCTGCTTATCTGCCGATCTGCTTACACTAAATATAGGGTCATAAACACTTGGGGCATATTTTGTTTCAGCTACGTCGAGCCTTTTAAAATGCTGCTCAACCCGATTAAAGAAATTGTTCCAGTTTTTCTTTTCAATAGGCGACCATACGGACTCCGCTATGGCCAGCCCTCTTGGCCAGGTCATATATTCTGCCTGGCGGATATTGTAAACTTGTTCAGTCCATAAGTTGGCCTGTCCGCCTTTAATGTATTTTTTGTCAACACCAGCCGGGATAGGATCGAACTCATATGATTTACTTAGTCTTAATGAGGCATATACCTTGGGTTCTGTAATGGGGTCAGCCTGCATATAATCTAGGTAAGCATAAGTAGTTGGACTCATCACTACTTCGTGTTTTCTTTTGGCTGCTTCAATCCCGTATTTCATACCCCGCCAGCTCATCACGCTAGTGTTTGGTGGCATATCTCCATCCAGAATCTCATCCCAACCCATAAATTTCTTACCTTTTGATTCAACGATCTTTTGTGCCCGCTTTTCAAAATAGCCCTGAACCTGATGCATATTTTTTAAGCCTTCCTTTTTCATTAGGGCTTTAATGCTATCACTCTTTTCCCAAAAGTTAAACGGAGCCTCATCACCACCCATATGAATGTATTCGAATGGGAATAATTGGGCTACCTGTGTAATTACAGTATCTAAAAAAGTGTACACTTTTTCATTGGCAGGACAAAGCGTGTTGTCTACTAGAGCAATAGGAGGGGCGCCTCTCGACCAATCCATAATTCGTTCACCAGAACGTACACGGTAGTTCTCGGCACCAGGGGTACATGATAATTCGGGATACGAAGCAATCGCAGCTAAACTATGACCGGGAACATCTATTTCTGGTAGTATATCTACAAATCTTTCTTTAGCATATTGCACCAGATCTCTTATGTCATCCTGGGTGTAAAAACCTCCATAGTTTCGGGGCTCATCAGCGGCAGGAGGGAAGAAGTTTCCGAATTCACCTATCTTTTTAACATTCCATGCACCTACTTCAGTTAATTTTGGCAAACCTTTTATTTCTATTCTCCATCCCTCATCATCAGTTAGATGTAGATGCAGGATATTGTATTTGTATCTTACCATTGCATCTATGTATTGTTTCACTTCTGCTTTGGTGAAAAAATGACGTGCGACATCAAACATTAATCCTCTCCACCCCACTCGTGGATAATCTATTATTTCTACACAAGGAGCTTTCCATTCTATATTTTCAACAGCTTCTTTACTTTCAATTTCTTTAGGAAACAACTGGATAAGACTCTGAACACCATAAAATAAGCCTGCTGGTTTGTTTGCTTTAATGGTAATATGATTAGGTGTTACCGACAATTGATACCCCTCTTTACCTAACGCCGAATTTGCTTTTTCATTTAGGATGAGGTTAATGGTTGATTTTGCAGACGGAGTGCTCACCTCAGCAACGTAACTTCCTGTTGGAATAGAAAGTCTTTCTTGTAAAAAAKCCACCACCTGCTTAATTTCTGCCACTGCCGGAGCTTGTATAACCACATTTGAAGGAAGCAAAAAATACCCCTCACTTTTTATAACTGATACCGGTTCTGGTATAATTGCAATATCCGGTGCATTGTTTACTATAGCAACAGTTTCTGTTGTAGCTTCGGTATTGGGAATAGCATACTGACCGAAGGCAGGAATACTTAAAAGACTTAAACAGAGCAGGTAAAAGGTGTTTTTCATAATTGCCGCAATTTATCAATTTTACTTAAGGGCATCCAAAACCCGGAACAGTTTTTTGCTGATCCCGGAACCAGAATAGTTGTTTATGTTAATTACTATGATATATTTATTGCCGTTCTTGTCGGTGTAATAGCCGGCATAGGCTGATACGTCATTAATACTTCCGCTTTTAAGTCTCATGCCATTGTTTTCCGGCAGGGATTCGTAATAAGCAGGGAACCAGCTTTCCTTTTGACTTTGAAAAAGAACGCTTGCCATTGCTGCGGTTGTTACTCGGGTGCCAGGCGATAAGCCACTGCCATCCAAAATGTTTAACGCGCGACTATCTATGCCTTTTGCGGACCAGTAATTAATTACAGTAGCAGCTCCGTTTTGTGTGGTAGCTTCTTTTCCCGATTTCCAGGCAATGGTTTTTAATAAGTGTTCTCCATATAGGTTCACACTTTTTTTATTGAACCAGTATACAATTTCGCTAAGAGCAGGGGAGCTTATTGTTGTTAATTTTTGGGTTACTACCGGCATTGGTTTTTGTTCTGCCGTCAACTGTCTGGCTGTAGTAGGTGTTTCTGTAGCGCTTATGCCTATACGATGTAAAGTGTCTTGTAATCTAAATGCCGCATCAAAAGCCGGATCAGGCAGTGCTGCCGAAACTCCCGATTTTGAAATGCCAATAGCCCAGCTTCCTCTTAAATACGCAGTAGTGCCAAGTGGAGGTAAATAGGCATAAACCCTGTCTCCTGTGCCCTCAGCGCCCGCCTTCAATTCATTTACAAACTTAATGTAAGGCATTTCAGGGACGGCTTTTAATACTGTTACAGTCCGCTCAGCTTTATTTGCCTTTAAATGAAGATCAAATTGGTTCTCTCTCCAACTCAGTGCCGAAGCCCCTGCACCATAGTAATTACCTATATCTTGCCAAATCCAACCATCAGGAGTCGTTTGGCTTCCCCATAAACCATCATCGCCTATAACTTTTCCTTCAATCTTTTTAATCCCGGCACCTTTTATGGCATTTACCCATTGATTTAAGATCACCCCTTCTTTAGTTGTTTCATATCGCCATGAACCCAATGTAGGGTCTCCGCCGCCAACAATAATCAGGTTTCCTTTTAATGTCCCTTCTGAATTGATGGTGCCGCTGTAGGCTAATGTTGTCTGGTATTGAAAATCTTTACCTAGTAATCCAAATGCAGTTGCTGAGGTGATGGTTTTCAATGTCGACGCAGTAGCCACGCCTATATTCTCATTTTTGGCGAAGATCGTTTGTCCAGTTTTTGCATCCAGTACACATAAAGAGGTTAGTGCATATTTTGCCTGCGGGTCGGCAAGTAAATTATTAAAGGCCTGTTCCAGTTTCTGCACAGGCGCCTGTGCGTAAACAAGACTTTGAGACAATAAGAACAGTAAAAGGAAAAATTTCTTTAACATAGGCATTTTAAAAAAAAAGTGATGTAAAAATAGCAATCGAGCTATTTCTACATCACTAACGTTTTTTACAGATATTTTATATCAGCTCATTTCTTACCAGGAACTCTGCAATCTGTACAGCGTTGGTAGCAGCACCTTTACGCAGGTTATCGGCAACAATCCACATGTTTAATGTGTTTGGCAACGATTCATCACGTCTGATCCTTCCTACAAATACTTCATCTTTTTCATGAGCATCTTTAGGCATCGGGTATTTAAGGTTCGCTGTATCATCAACAACAATGATTCCTTCAGTTTTAGTAAGCAAATCTCTTACATCAGCAAGGTCAAAATCATTCTCAAACTCTATGTTCACTGATTCAGAGTGCCCCCCCATAACCGGGATACGTACTGTAGTAGCAGTAACCCTGATGCTGTCATCGCCCATGATCTTGCGTGTTTCAAGTATCATTTTCATTTCCTCTTTAGTATATCCGTTTTCAGTGAATACATCAATTTGAGGAATAACATTTAAATCAATAGGATATGCGTAAGCCATAGGGCCGTCTGTAATACCTTTACGCTCATTCATTAGTTGTTCTACAGCTTTTACACCAGTACCGGTAACAGACTGGTAGGTAGAAACCACAACGCGTTTGATTCTATATTTATCGTGAAGTGGTTTTAAAGCCACTACCATTTGTATGGTTGAACAGTTAGGGTTTGCAATGATCTTATCATCGATAGATAATTCATTTGCATTAACTTCAGGAACGATCAGTTTTTTTGAAGGATCCATACGCCATGCCGACGAATTATCGATTACTGTTGTACCAGCCTCTGCAAAAAGAGGAGCATATGTTAATGAGGTACCACCACCTGCAGAGAACAATGCGATGTCGGGCCTCATTGCAATTGCAGTTTCCATATTTACAACAGCATACTTCTTACCCTTGAATGAGATTTCCTTACCAACACTCTTCTCAGATGCTACAGGGATCAATTCAGTTAACGGGAAGTTACGCTCTTCTAATACTTTTAACATTACGGTGCCTACCAGACCGGTGGCGCCAACTACTGCAATTTTCATTTTTTTCTAATTGTTTTTTACTTGTTTTTAATTAATTATAAAGGTTTTATGTTTAATAAGTCCCCAAAGATGTGAAATATTTCAGCATTAAGTAAATGTTTCTGCAAACCAGGGTACTTATAAACAAAAAAGGGAAGTGATTTTTGTAAACCACTTCCCTTTTGTTGTTAAGATATATCTTCTTAAACCAGTTCGCGATTTACGTAATCAAAGCTTTGCTTAATGCTTACAAAAGGATCCTTTGAGAAATTCTCCTGCTCAACAATTAAGTGTTTAAGGCCTGATTCCTTGGCGTGCTTATAAATGCTCTTAAAGTCGATTTTTCCACTTCCTACTTCTGTATTAATCGTATTGTTCGCTTTATCCATATCCTTCACATGCCACATCACAAAACGACCAGGATGTTTCGCAAATAATGCAAGTGGATCGTTCCCGGATCTTACAACCCAGTATAAATCCATCTCAAACTGAACATTTTTCTTGTCGGTTTCCTGAAGCAATATGTCGTATCCGGTAGTATCTCCGTATTTTTTAAACTCAAAATCGTGATTATGGTATGCTAGCTGTAATCCAGATTTAGCACACAGTTCTGCTGCTTCATTTAATCTTGCCGCTACCTTTTTAAAAGCATCAAGATCGGGTCTTAATGATTCATCAAGATATGGACAGGTTAGATATTCCATATTTAAAGTTAAAGCACCTTCAATTAAAGGTTTAACTTCGTCCAGATTGCCGCTTTTAATAAAGCCATCTAAGCCAAAGTGGCCACTAGGAGCTTTTAATCCATTCGCATCAAGCAAACCTTTAAATGTTTTGGCATCTAAACCCCAAAATCCTGCATCAGCAGTATAACCATAGGTTTCAACTTCTTTGTAACCGGCTTTTGCTACCTTTTCTATTACACCTTTAACATCTTTAGGTAGTAATTCTCTTAAGGTATAAAGTTGTAGCCCAATTGGATGCGCACCACCTGCAGCAGGCGTGCTGCTGCAGGCAAAAGATGGTAATAACGCTGCACCTGCAACGGCAATACCTGCCTGCTTAATAAAATTTCTTCTAGAATTCATAGTTTTTGAATTATACATCACAAATATTTACTGCTTCTCTTAATGACTTCATACCGTCTTTACTCTTTGGAATAAATTCCTGGGCAAGATAGCCTTTGAAACCAGTTGCTACAATAGCTTTAATAATAGCAGGATAAAATAGTTCCTGAGTATCATCAATCTCATTTCTTCCGGGTACTCCGGCCGTGTGATAATGAGAAATGTATTGGTGGTTATTTGTTATTGTACTGATAACATTCCCCTCGTCAATTTGCATATGGTAAATGTCATAAAGCAATTTAAAGTTTTCAGAGCCTAACCTTTTACATAGTTCGACACCCCAAGGGGTATTATCGCACTGATAATCTCCATGGTTAACTTTACTGTTAAGTAGCTCCATAACCACTACTACATTATGCTTTTCAGCAATTGGAAGTATTTGTTTTAAGCCTTCAACACAGTTTTTTAATCCTGTCTCATCGTCTTTACCCCTACGGTTTCCGCTGAAGCAGATCAATTGCTTGTAGCCCGCTTCGGCAACCTTCGGAATCATTTCTGAATAGTTTTTAATCAGTGTTGCATGAAATTTAGGATCATTCCACCCGTCCGGGATACTGATTTCTGCACCATTACACATTGAAGAGTATAAGCCATGTTTCTTTAACGTAGCCCAATCATTAGGGCCAACAAGGTCTATCGCTTTAATGCCGATTTTTTTTGCCTCAATACATAAAGTATCAAGATCTACGCTTCCAAAGCACCAACGGCAAACAGAATGATTTACATTTCCTTTTAACATAGTTGACTTATATGGGTCAAGAGCAAAAGCGGGCAAAGCTGCCGAAACACCTAATGCGGCGGTTCCGGCAACGATATTTTTCAGTGCAGTTCTCCTGCTTAATTCTGATTCCATTTTTTTAAATATCTAAATTTTGATTTGGTTCAAATAGATTAATGGGCAATAGCTTCTTCTTCAATTTTCTTCTTGTCATTGAAAGTTAGTGCAAACAATAAGAAAACTACAAATGCAATACCAGATGGGATTAGCCACACCATTTTCCAGTCGGCAGCTCCGTTGGCACCTTTGTAAGTATCTGTAATCCATCCTGCAACTTCAAATCCAATAAGCATACCAACACCATATGTTGCTAACGTGATTAATCCCTGAGCAGCACTTTTATATCTTTCACCAGCTTTTGAATTGGTGTAGATCTGTCCTGATACAAAAAAGAAATCATAGCAAATACCATGTAATGCAATGCCAATCAGAATCATAAAGCTAAGCTCTCCTGCATTTCCATAGGCAAATAATAAATACCTAACAGACCATGCCAGCATACCCACAAGAATGGTTTTTTTGAATCCATATTTTTTGAAAAAGAATGGAATCAATAGTAAAAATAGCGCCTCTGAAATTTGTCCTATTGCCATTTTACCGGTAGGCCCTTCAACACCGATATTAGATAAGAAAGGGTGGGCATTTTGGTAATAGAATGCCAGAGGGATACAGATTAGGATAGCAGAAACAAAGAATATAGCAAAGTTTTTATCCTTTAATAGTTTCAAAGCGTCAAGACCTAAAATATCACCGATCTTTACTTTTTCACCTGCAGCTACTTTTGGTGGCGTTTTAGGTAATGTGAAACTAAATAAGCCTAAGCCTAATGAGGCAATACCAGCCATAAGGAAAGTATTTTTCAATAAACCTGCAGACAAGGCCTCAGGTGAATCCCAAATGAATACATAACTGATAATTAGTCCAGCTGTAATCCAACCGATAGTTCCCCAAATCCTGATAGGAGAGAACTCTTTCTCCGGATCTTTCATCTGGTTAAAGGATACTGAATTCACCAATGCAAGTGTTGGCATATAAAGGATCATATAGCCTAATACGTATGGATAAAAAACAGATATATCTGCAGCAGTATACATTTGGTACATTAAAGCAGCACCAAGAAGGTGTAAAACACCAAGGATTTTTTCTGCATTGAAAAATCTATCGGCAATTAAGCCGATAATAAAAGGGGCAACTATTGCTCCCCATGATTGGGTTGAAAAAACAGCGGCAGTTTCTGAGCCAGAAGCAGAAAGGTTCTTGTCCAGAAAAGTACCTAAGGTAACAAACCATGATCCCCAGATAAAAAATTCTAGGAACATCATGATTGATAATTTAACACGGTTAGTCGTATTCATATTCGGGTTTTCGTTATTCTTTAAAAGTTAAATTATAGTTCTTTAATCATAATGTTACGGTACCAAACAGCATCTCCATGATCCTGAAGAGCTATTTTGCCTGATTTAAAAGTTCCAAATCCTTCCCAGCCAGCAAACTTGCTTTTTGAAACAAGATTTTTCCAGTTTTCATCCCAGAGTGTAGTAGTTACCACTTTAACGCCATTTAATCTTAATTCAAGGGCTCCATTGTTACTGATTACTTCAGCTGTATTCCATTCTCCAACAGGTTTTACCGGTTCAGAGTTACTTTTAACAAGATCATACAAATCTCCCGCTCTGTGCTTGGTTATCTTTCCGTCCGGATGACCATCGTTGTCCAGCACCTGCATTTCTAAACCTGTACTGTATGTAGCACCATATTTCGGGTCTTCGTGTACATAGAAAATTATACCGCTATTCGCTTTAGGAGCTACTTTCCATTCCAGTTTTAAATGGAAATTGCTGTATTCCTTATCTGTCACTAAATCACCTCCACCATCATTTTGGCCGTTTGGATCAAAGTGGAGTGTTCCATCTTCTACTTTCCATTTACTGCCGGCGGTTGTTTTTCCATATGTATGCCATCCGGCAGTGGATTCACCATTAAATAGTTTGGTGAATCCTTTGGTGCCTTTTTGACTTTTTGTACTACTGCAGCTCATTATTGTTGTTAAGATCAGCGCAGAGAAAATGTATTTTTTCATTATGTGGTTTAAAATTGTTCTTTATTTTTTATGCGCCCAAAGTCCAGCCTTTGCGATACTCACGTTTCACATATTGGTTCACATCATCAAGGTTAGTAACCTTCATCAGGTCGTTATCCCAAAGTAATTTAATATTACGGCCAGGATAAGAGATTTTTCCTTCACTGTTTTTACGTTGAACATCTACACCACGTATAGCAAGGTTTGCCATTAACAAGGCTTCTGTAAGCGGGCCTGCAATTTCAAAAGGAGAACTTACTTCCTGCTTGCCATAACCGGCAATAGCAGCTTCAACCCATTGTTTGTAGTGGCCACCTGCGCCACCTTGTACGCGGGCAAATTTTTGCGCTACCTTGATGTCTTTGTTTTTAGTTAAAGGAAGTAATTTCGGATTTGCGCTATAAGTTTCGCTCATCATTTTACCTTTTGTACCAATAAATAAGGTACCATTACCACCGTCTCCAAAGGTTTCGTTTGCTTGTAATTCTTCTGGTCTTTCAGGTTGGATACCACCATCCATCCAGTGTACAGTAACATCGCCCTTGGTCTTAGTTGTTTTAGGGAATTTTAATGTAACGTGACTTGATGGAGGACAACTATCAGGGAAATATCCTCTTTTGAATTCATCAACATATACAGAACCAACACTCGCCTGAACTTCGCTTGCATATTTTAAATTCAATACGCTAAACGGAGCTTCTAGTAGGTGACAGCCCATATCTCCAAGAGCACCAGTACCATAATCCCACCAGCCACGCCAGTTAAACGGAACCAATTTATCTACATAGTCTTTGTATGGGGCAGTACCTAACCAAAGATCCCAATCAAGATCTGATGGCACCTGAGCTTTGTTAGCCGACCATGGAATACCTTGAGGCCATACCGGACGATCTGTCCATGCATAAACCGTGTGTACATCTCCAATCAATCCTGCGTCATACCATTCTTTCATTTGTCTTGGGCCATCATTTGAAGCACCCTGATTTCCCATTTGGGTAACCACTTTATATTTTTTAGCAGCAGCTGTTAAAGCTCTTGCCTCATAAATATCATGAGTTAAAGGTTTTTGCACATACACATGCTTACCCAATTGCATTGCTGCAAGGGCAATAATGGCATGGTTATGATCTGGAGTAGAAACAGAAACAGCATCAAAATTTTTAGCTTCTTTATCCATCAATTCGCGCCAATCTCTATAATATTTAGCTTTAGGGAAAGCTTTTACACTATTCGCAGCTCTTGAATCATGCACATCGCATAAAAAACCAATATCGGCTTTTCCACTTTTTGCAAATTCAGCAATATCAGATTGACCTTTTCCGCCTGCACCAATTCCCGCTACAATTAATCTGTCGCTAGGAGCTAAAAATCCTTTTCCGCCCAAAACGTGACGCGGAACTATCATAAATGCAGATGCAGCAATAGCTGATGTTTTTAGAAAACTACGTCTGTTGGTAGCATTCTGATCTTTTTTTGTTTCTTCCATGGTTCTATTTGGTTAGGTAGGTTGAATTATTTTTTAAGTGATAAAATATATTTTACCATTTCTTTTGCATCGTCTTTACTTAATGTTGGGTGCGGAGTCATTGGAATTGCACCCCAAACACCTTGTCCACCTGCAATGATCTTATCAGCCAGATGGTCAATGTTCTCTTCAGTTGCAGGATATTTACCAGCCACATTTACATAAGCAGGTCCAACAAGTTTTTGAGTTTTGCTATGACATGCAAGGCAGTCAGACTTAGAAATAAGTGCTTCGCCTTTTCCCTTTTCTGCAGTGGCAGCTGGAGCTGCCGGTGTAGTTGCAGCTGGTGCAGGTGCTGCTGCTTCCTTTGCAGCCGTATCAGTAGCGGCAGGGGTTGTAGCTTCAGTTGCAGGAGTCGATGCTGATGTGTTAGCTGAATCTGCAGCTTTATTTGCTGCGGCTCTTTCTTCCGGACTTGCACATGAGGCCATAAAGATTGCTAAACAGCCTAAAACTAATAATGTTCTTTTCATTGTTGTGTTGTATTATTTATCTAAACCTAAAATTCTGTTATTGAAATCATCGTCACCACCAGAAGCAGCAAAATCATCGAATGCTTTAGTGGTTACTTTAATGATATTCTTTTTAATGAATTCCGCGCCTTCTCTGGCGCCAACTTCAGCATCCTTAATGCAGCATTCCCATTCCATTACCGCCCATCCTTTGTAATCATATTGCGCAAGCTTACTGAATATGGTTTTGAAATCTACTTGTCCATCACCAGGAGAACGATATCTTCCGGCACGATTCGCCCAGCTTTGGTAACCACCAAATGTTCCTTGTTTACCTGTTGCATTAAATTCAGAATCTTTAACATGGAATGCCTTTATGCGCTCATGATAAAAATCAATATACTGAATATAATCAAGCTGTTGTAAAACAAAGTGTGAAGGATCGTAAAGCAAGCACGCACGAGGGTGATTGTTTACTTTTTCAAGGAACATCTCATAAGTGATGCCATCAAAGAGGTCTTCGCCTGGGTGTATCTCGTAACATACATCTACACCACAGGTATCAAACTCATTTAATATTGGAGTCCATCTTTTTGCAAGCTCGGTAAAAGCTGCATCAACAAGTCCTTCCGGACGTTGAGGCCACGGATGGAACATATGCCATAACAATGAACCACTAAATGTAGCATGTGCATTTAAACCAAGATTCTGAGAAGCTTTTGCAGCATATTTTAATTGCTGTACTGCCCATTCTGTTCTTGCTTTTGGATTGTTTTTATACTGATCAGGAGCAAAGGCATCAAATGCAAGGTCATATGCCGGATGTACAGCAACCAGCTGACCTTGTAAATGTGTCGACAATTCCGTGATTTCCAAACCGTATGATCTAACCTTACCGGTTAATTCATCAGCATAAGTTTTGCTTTCTGCTGCTTTTTGAAGGTCAATAAACCTTGCGTCAAGCGTGGGTACCTGGATACCCTTAAAGCCTAAGCTTGCCGCCCATTCACAAATAGCATCTAAAGAATTAAAAGGAGCCTCATCACCAATAAATTGAGCAAGGAAAACTCCGGGACCTTTAAGTGTTGTCATGATATTTTTTATATTTTAAAATCTGTCCATTTTTGATCAGACTGACTTGAAGCTACTACTGTATCAATAAATGCCATACCTCTTACACCATCTTCAACCCTTGGGAAATCCAGCATGGCTTCTGTAGGAGTTGTTCCATGGATTTTAGCCGAAACCGTAAGTGCAAAATTTCTATAAATGTTTGCAAAAGCTTCCAGGTAGCCTTCCGGATGTCCGCCTGGAACACGTAAGTTGTGTTTTGCAATATCTGAAAGATAAGCTTGTCCTGCGCGGTAAATCTGAGCTGGTTCATTAAGCCATTTTAAAGTAAGCGTATTTGGCTCTTGCTGGTTCCACTCTAATCCGCCTTTTTCTCCATATACTCTAATTTTTAAAGCATTTTCTTCACCTGCAGCTACCTGAGATGCTGATAATACACCGCTTGCGCCATTGTCAAATTTCAAAAGTACGTTACCGTCGTCATCAAGTGCCCTTCCCTGAACTACAACGTTCAGATCGGCACATAGCTTAGTGATTTTTAAGCCTGAAATATACTCTGCTAATTGCGCAGCGTGTGTTCCTATATCTCCCATACAACCGCTTTTTCCACTTTTGGTTGGGTCAGTGCGCCATGCGGCCTGGGCATTTCCTTCTCTTTCGGTAAGGGTGCTTAGCCATCCCTGAGGATACTCAACCATGATTTTTCTAATGGCACCAAGTTTTCCTTCTTTTACCATTTGTCTGGCTTGTTTTACCATTGGATAACCAGAGTAGGTATGAGTTAAGCATAGAATTAAGCCAGTTTCCTGTACTTTTTGCTGTAATAACTTAGCTTCTTCAAGAGATAATGCAATTGGTTTTTCAATTACCACGTTAAACCCATGATCCAAGGCCATCATTGCAGGAGCAAAGTGGGCAAAATTTGGGGTAACAATAGTTACAAAGTCGATACGTTTGTCAGCAGGTAATTTGCTTTCTTTCTCAATCATTTCCTCAAAGTTCATATAAACCCTGTCTTCCGGAAGGAATAACATTTCACCAGATTCTCTGGCAATTTCGGGGTGTATACTCAATGCTCCGCAGCAAAACTCTACCTGGCCGTCAATGTTAGCGGCAATACGATGAACTGCACCGATAAACGCGTCTTTACCGCCGCCTACCATGCCCATTCTAATTTTTCTTGTCTTCATTAAATGTTACCTTTTTTTAATTCACTAACTGCAAAATCACAAGCTCTTGCTGTTAAAGCCATATATGTTAATGATGGATTCTGGCATGCAGCTGAAGTCATGCAAGAACCATCTGTTACAAATACATTTTTTACTTCATGCATCTGATTCCATTTATTTAATACCGAAGTTTTAGGGTCATGTCCCATGCGGGCAGTTCCCATTTCGTGTATTGCCATACCTGGAGCAGATCCGTTGTCATAAGTTTTTACGTCTTTAATTCCTGATGCTTCAAGCATTTCTGCAGCATCATTCATCATGTCAACGCGCATTTTTTGTTCATTATCTTTAAACTCACAATCAATAGCCAATACAGGTTGACCCCATTTGTCTTTTTTGCTTTTGTCTATATAAACACGGTTTTCGAAATATGGGAGAGACTCACCGAAACCTCCTAATCCCATGTTCCATGCACCTGGTGTAGTCATTTGATCTTTAAATTCAGCACCAAATGCCATTTCAGCAACATCAGCATGCCAGTTACCTCTGCTTGCACCACCCTGATAGCCGAAACCTCTTACGTAGTCGCGTTTATCATTGCCCATGTTCCTATATCTAGGTATATAGATTCCGTTTGCTCTGCGGCCATAAGTATATTTGTCGTCAAAACCTTCAGCTCTTCCAGATGCACCACAACGGAAGTGGTGATCCATTAAGTTATGTCCCAATTGTCCACTGCCATTACCTAATCCATCAGGGAACTCAGCAGATGTAGAGTTAAGCAATAGGAAAGTTGAGCCTAAAGTTGATCCGTTTACAAAAACGATCTTTGCAAAATATTCTATAGTTTCTTTTGTTTCTGAGTCTATTACTACAACACCTTTTGCTTTTTTGGTTTCTTTATCATAGATAATGGTGTTTACTAATGAAAAAGGACGTAAAGTAAGGTTTCCTGTAGCTACAGCTGCAGGTAGGGTAGATGACTGAGTGCTAAAATAAGCTCCAAACGGACAACCTCTGCTGCAAAGATTACGGTATTGGCAAGATCCTCTTCCTCCATGAGGGACAGTTAAATTGGCTGTACGGCCAATTGTCATGATTCTCGATTTTTTCCACTTATCTTCAATACGTTTCTTTACATCTTTTTCAACGCAGTTCATCTCCATTGGGGGTAGGAATTGACCATCAGGTAATGCCGGCCAGCCTTCTACTTGTCCGCTGATACCTGCAAATTTCTCTACATAGTCATACCATGGAGCAATATCTTTATATCTGATTGGCCAGTCAACACCATGCCCATCTTTAAGGTTGTCTTCAAAGTTAAGATCGCTAAAACGGTAACTCTGTCTGCCCCACATCAGTGATTTTCCACCAACATGAAATCCGCGGTACCAGTCAAAACGTTTAATTTCTGTATACGGGCAATCGTGGTCATTTACCCAATAACTCTCGTTGAATTCCGAGTATGGATAATCTCTCTTTTGCACCGGATGCGCTTCTTTTTGTGCTTCGGTTATTCTTCCACGGTGTTCAAACTCCCATGGTTTCTTTGTAGCGGTAGTATAGTCTTTTATGTGCTCAATGTTTCTTCCTCTTTCAAGTAATAGAACTTTTAAGCCCTTTTCTGTTAGTTCCTTTGCTGCCCAGCCACCACTAATTCCAGATCCTACAACAATGGCGTCATATGTATTGTTAGCTGTCGCTTTCGTATTTAAATTGCTCATTTTAATGCTATAAAAGGTTTATGCCCAAACTTTTTGACCAGGTTTCAAATCCACACAGCCATCATAGCGGCCAGGGATATCAACATAAGCCATTGCTTTTGTTGCTCCAATCTCAGAGGTGAAATAACCTAGTAAGGTTAGATCTCTAATGATAGAAAAGAAACGTGGTTCTGTTTTCGGCTTGTCCTTTGGTAGTATTGATGCGAAGCCGGCATTTTCGGTTTGAGACTTTGCCTTATCAGGGTCAGTTTTTTGAGCGTCTGCCTCTTTTTGTTTATCCTGTTCAGCTTTGGTAGCAGCAATAGTCTCTTCTCTGAGTTTACTAAGCAATTGTGTGCGCTCGGCCGGAGAAATTTCCAGGAAAGATTTTTTAAACTGGTCTTTAGATTGCTCTTCAAGAGCATCAAGTCCTTTCACAAATGCCTTTTGAGCATCCTCGGGATAACAATCTTTTACCATTAAGGCTATAAACGGGCCTACTCCTGCAGCCTTTGCACCCGGCGAGCTCGTTGTAGGGATAATGATGTCGGCAACTTCGGTAATCAGTTTAAGCTGGTTATCATCAAATAATTTGCCATTGGTTTTAGTAGATGGTGAGTTACAACTATCAAGAAATACTCCTATCGTAGTTGCAGATAAAGCTCCTCCCATTAGGAAGGCCATATTCCTCACTGCTTCTCGTCTGTCCATATTTGGTGTTTTAGGTGTTTTGGTGTATTCTAAGTGTGTTTTGTTTTGTAATATTAAGAAAAAATAAATAGTTAGTGTTCTAAATACACAATTAAAGTAAATATATAATGTTTTTGTTACTTTATAAAGCTACTTTGGAATTTAACGAAAATCCATCCAATTGAGTATCCTTATTATCGGTTTTATCCAGGTAAAATGTTGGTTGCACTAAAGATTTTTGAATAGGTTCGTTCATTTATTTATTTTTGTGGAAATCCAAATCAGTCATGATTGAGAATATAGTAGTTTTAGGCTCTAACGGCCAGATAGGCACAGAGCTGGTAACGGCTTTACGTAAAGTGTATGGAGAGTCAAATGTTATTGCGTGTGACATTCGCCGGCCCGATTATGACATCAAGAATTCGGGGCCTTTTGAATTTGTAAATGTTCTGGAAAAAGATACTTTAAACAGTATTTTTCAGAAATATCAGCCAACACAGGTTTATTTACTGGCTGCCTTATTATCTGCAACAGGCGAGCAAAATCCTAAGCTTGCCTGGGACCTTAACATGAATGGCTTACTTAATATCTTAGATTTGGCAATTACTTATAAAACAGCAAAAGTATACTGGCCAAGTTCCATAGCTGTTTTTGGTCCAAATTCGCCTAAAGATCATACCCCTCAGTTTTGTGTGATGGATCCCAATACCGTTTATGGAATTAGTAAACTGGCAGGTGAACGTTGGTGTGAATATTATAACCAAAAGTACAATTTAGATGTACGAAGTATCCGTTACCCAGGCCTAATAAGCTGGAAAGCTGCACCGGGTGGAGGAACTACAGATTATGCCATCCATATTTTTCATGATGCGTTAAAAAAAGGAACGTATGCATCGTTTTTAAATGCCGCAACAGAATTACCAATGATGTATATGGATGATGCCATCCGTGGTACTATAGAATTGATGGATGCTGAGGCATCAAAAATTACTATCCGTTCCAGTTATAATTTTGCGGGGGTAAGCTTTACTCCGGAGATTTTAGCAGCGGAGATCAGAAAGCATATTCCGGAATTTACATTAACTTACACCGAAAATGACCCCCGCCAAAACATCGCAGATAGTTGGCCAAGGTCCATTGACGACAGTTTCGCTGTGAAAGAATGGGGATGGAAGCCAGAGTTTGACCTTTCAAAACTTACGCTTGACATGATTAAGAATTTAAAGAAATAGTATTTACTAACTACTAAATAACCACCAAAGAGAATAAAATGGGAAGAGCATTTGAGTTCAGAAAAGAAAGAAAATTTAAACGTTGGGCCAAAATGGCCGTACAATTTACCAGGATAGGTAAAGAGATAGTAATGGCCGTTAAAGATGGCGGACCAAGTCCTGATACCAACTCTCGTTTGCGTACAGCTATACAAAATGCCAAGGCAGTAAACATGCCTAAAGATAGAGTTGATGCGGCAATTAAACGTGCTTCAAATAAAGATGAGAATGGGTATGAAGAGTATGTTTACGAAGGCTATGCACAGCATGGTGTTGCTGTTTTAATTGAAACTGCAACAGACAATACAAACAGAACTGTTGCTAACGTACGTAGTTATTTTAATAAAACAGGTGGTACTTTAGGCAAAACGGGATCTCTTGATTTTATTTTTAATCGTAAATCAATATTCAGATTCTTACCTGGAGAAAAAGACCTGGAAGAACTGGAATTTGAATTAATTGATTCAGGACTGGAAGAACTATATCTTGAGGCTGATGAAGAAGGGAACGATATTGCTGTAGTTCAAACCGCTTTCGAAGATTTCGGTAAAATGCAGAAAGCACTTGAAGATCTGGCTGTTGAAATGAAAAGTGCTAAGCTTGAGCGCATTTCTCTTTCAACTACCGCAGTTACAGAAGAGCAGGCTGCAGATGTATTTAAACTAATAGATAAGCTTGAAGAGGACGACGACGTTCAGGCGGTTTATCACAATATGGCAGAATAAGTTCTGCCATATAAAAACCCATTATTTCTGATTGGAAAATAGCCATGGCAACAGTTCCGGCTCTGCAAAGGCAGAGTCCCAGCTGTTGTGATTGGCTTCGGGATAAAGCGTTATTTTCGGAGTTTTTCCCAATACTTGAAGCTGATCAGCAATGGATGTAGAAAGCACTACAGGCACTACATCATCTTTTTCTCCATGAAAAATCCATAGTGGAACCTTTTTATACTTCTGAACATTTGCAATGTTATCGCCACCGCAGATAGCAAAAGCAGCTGCAAATGTTTTGCGCTTACGTCGTAATAATTCATAAGTACCCATTCCTCCCATAGATAAGCCACCTATGTAAACTTTTTTCTTATCCACAAAGGGCTTATCCAAAAAATTATCTATCATACCCAGTAGTGCATGCATGGCTTTTGTGGGTTTACCTCCTGTTTGGAAATTAAATTCCCGCTTGCCATCTTCATTATTTTTGAATTCGACATTTGCCCAGAAACTATCATTGCTACATTGTGGGAATACGATTATTGCCGGAAATTTTTTACGAACACTGTCTTTTAAAAACAACTTGCCTCCATGGGTAAGCTGTTTCTCATTATCGTTTCCTCTTTCTCCACTTCCATGTAAGAAAAACAGTATTGGATATTTTTGATTTGGATCAAAGTTTTCGGGAAACAGAACCCTGTAATAAATGCTGTCTTTTCCTTCAATGAAATTCCCTGAATCATATTTCTTGAAGTCCTGGGCCATACCATTTAATCCTAATAGCAAGACCATAAAAGCCGTTAATTTAATCCTGTTCATATTACTAAACTAAACAAAATTGTAATCTTTTAAAAATGAGGGGATATAGGAATGACGATTGCTTTAAGCAGTCGTCCTCTCGACGATAGGAGAGATCTCTTGAACTGGCATAACCAAGGGATCTCTCACGATGCTCGAGATGACGAGGCGTGCTATAGGATGGCGATCAATTACATAAAAAAGGCTGATCATGTTATGATACAGCCTTATATACTCTAAACTTAATCTGCTAAAGCAGCGTAAACTGATTAGTCTTAACATCTCTTGAATTTGTACCAATGAACACTTTAAAATCTCCTGGTTCTGCTACATATTTAAGTTCCGAGTTGAAGAATTTTAAATCATCAACAGTGATTTTGAAATTAACTGTTTTGCTTTCTCCCGCCTTTAAATCAATTTTTTCAAAGTGTTTTAATTCTTTAACAGGACGTGTAGAACTGCCTACAAGATCTCTGATGTAAAGCTGAACTACTTCTTTGCCTTCCCTTGATCCGGTATTCTTTACAATAACACTCGCATTGATCGTTTCGCCGGATTTAAATTTATCCTTGTCTAGCTTTATATCACTATAATCAAAGGTTGTATAGCTTAATCCGTATCCAAATGGATACAAGGGATCGTTGCTTACATCAATGTAATTAGAACGGAATTTAGAAAACCATTTGCCATCTTCTAATGGACGGCCTGTATTTTTATGACTGTAATACAATGGTATCTGACCCACATTTTGTGGGAATGTTGTGGTTAGTTTTCCTGATGGATTTACATCGCCGAATAATACATCAGTAATTGCTTTTGCCGCTTCGGTACCACCAAACCAAACATTAAGTATCGCCGGAACATTCTCGTTTTCCCAATTTAAAACTAATGGCCTACCACTAAACAAAACTAAAACAACTGGTTTGCCAGTTTTAAGTAAGGCCTGTAATAAGCGTTTTTGAACTTCAGGGATTTCCAGATTGGTACGGCTTGAGCTTTCACCACTCATTTCAGAACCTTCTCCCAAAGCTGCAATAACTACATCCGACTGTTTTGCAATGTCTACTGCTTCTTTGATCACTTCTTCTTCCGGGCGATTATCTCTTGGAATATCACGAGCAAACATAGTTGCTCTTTTTTGATACGCTTCATCCGCCAATAAGTTCGAACCTAAGCTATGTAATACTTTAACGTTTGATCCTAAAGCAGCTTTCATACCTGCAAGAAGAGAAGATGTATTGGCTAAATCACTATTTACACTCCATGTGCCCGGCATATTGGATCCAGTGTTGGCCAAAGGGCCTATCAATGCAACGGTGCCTGTTTTTTTGAGTGGTAATGTCTGTTTGTCGTTTTTTAACAAGACAAAAGATTGAGTTGCCGCTTCACGCGCAAATTGTAAATGTTCAGGTTTAAGTATTTCAGTTTTTGCACGTTCTTCATTGCAATAACGATATGGATCCTCAAACAAACCTAGCTTATATTTAGCCTCCAACACAAGGCGGCAGGCATTGTCAATTTGTTGTGTTTTTACTTTACCTTCCTGTACCGATTTTTTTAGGGTGGTTAGAAACCCTTCACCCACCATATCCATATCAACTCCGGCATTCAATGATAAGGCAGAGACTGTCTGCAAATCGCCCAGGCCATGATCGATCAGTTCGTTCACAGCGGTGTAGTCAGTAACAACGAAACCCTTAAAGCCCCATTGTTTACGTAGCAAATCTGTCATTAACCATTTGTTAGCGGTGGCAGGAACACCATTAATATCATTAAAAGATGTCATTACACTTCCGGCACCGGCATCAATAGCAGCCTTGTAAGGAGGCAGGTATTCATTATACATCCTGTCCAGACTCATATCTGTAGTGTTATAGTCTCTTCCAGCTTCGGCAGCGCCATATAACGCAAAGTGTTTAACGCAGGCCATCATGGTGTTGTATTTAGAAAGATCATCGCCCTGGTAACCTTTAATCATTGCTTTGGCAATTTGACTTCCTAAATAAGTATCTTCTCCTGATCCTTCAGATATTCTTCCCCACCTCGGGTCTCTTGATATATCAACCATTGGAGAGAAAGTCCAGTTAAGTCCGTCAGCAGTAGCTTCAACCGCTGCTATACGTGCCGTTTTCTGGATAAGAGACATATCCCATGTACAAGATAAGGCCAATGGAATAGGGAAGGTGGTTTTATACCCATGGATTACATCCTGCCCAAAAATGATAGGGATTTTAAGTCTGCTTTCGTTTACAGCGATTTCTTGTGCCTTACGGATTTTTTGAGGTGTTGTAAAGCTAAACATGCCGCCTACCTGACCTTTTTTGATCTTACTTTCAACATCTGTACTTACTACCGATCCTGTAGTTGCTTCGCCGCCGGTTAGCAAATTGAGTTGCCCTATCTTTTCATCTAAAGTCATTTTAGATAATAGGTTGCCGATAAAAGCATTCATCTTTTGATCAGCTGCGGGAACTTTTTTTTTCTGTTGCGCAGATGTTGCGCCGATGCAGAAAAACATAGACAAGAATAGTAAGTGAGATATTTTCATTTTTTGTGTTATTTTTTTAAATAGGGTGTTATTTCTTTGATCCAGATGGCATAGCCTTCTGGCTTCATATGTAGCATATCTTCTACAAACAGTTCTGGTCTTGGAGCACCGTTGCTGTCGAGCATTTTGGAGTTTACATCAATAAAAACTGCATTTTTTTGCTTACTGATATACTCTTTTATCATGGTGTTTGCTTTGGTCACATTATCAGCAAACTTCATTCTTGAAGGACTCTGCTTCATAGAGATATACACTATGTTTGCTTTGGGAAGACCTTTACGAAGGTTATTATAAAACGTTACAAATCTGTTGTACGTTTGCTCTGCACTTGTGCCTGTTGCAATGTCGTTTTCTCCACTGTAAATTACAACCTGCTTAGGCTTATAAGCAAACACAAGCTCGTTGATATACTCATTCGCCTGTTCAAGCGTAGAGCCTCCAAAACCACGGTTAATGGCATGATAATCTTTAAAAACTGTCTCCAGTTCATTCCAGCGTGTGAATGAAGAACTGCCCACAAATACAACTTTGTTTTTGGCAGGCATTGATACACTATCCTGATGTTTAAATTTCTGGATATCGTTCCAGAAAGGTTTCTCCTGCGCATGTGAGTTAACAGACAGACTTACCAGTAATACAAAAAGCAGACGGAAATAGAAGTGATGTTTCATGATTTTTTAAATTTCTAATTAACTTTGGCAACCTCTGTTTTAGGAGCGACTCCGCTCTCATTGATTGCTTCTATGCTAAAATAGTAAGTTTTATTTTTGTCCATCCCTTTATACCAGTATTCATTAGTATTATACACCATAATGCAGTTGTACAACTTGTCGGGTTCAGTGCCTATGTAAATGTTGTAAGCATAAGCATCTTCTACAGGTGCCCATTTTAACCATGCACTGCGTTTGTCTTTTTCGGTTCTTAGTACTACAAAATCTTTGACGCTTTTTGGTGTCGACTGATTGCCATTACCAAAAACCCGTAGGCCGCTAATAGCGAACTTACCTGTAGGCATATGTATGTTTTCCAGTTTTATAAATCGTGCCTTAACCGGTTGTTCAAGCTCAATATAATCATGAGGAACATCAGTTTTATTTGTGCCTTTATCCTTTAAGATTTTCCATTTAACACCATCTGTAGAATACCACAGCTTGTATTGATGATAAATATCCTGGCGTTTGCCAAGGAACTCGGCATCCTGATCTGCATAGTTAATCTGTACTGCATTTACTGTCGACACGCCACCGAGATCAGTTTGGATCCATTCGCCTTTATTTCCTGTTTTTGCACTCCAATAAGTTTTAATGCTTTCATCAACAGCATTGTTGGCATAGTATGATCCAAGTGTCGATGATACAGCTACAGGCTTGTTATAATTTAACAACATCCATCCGGTAAAACCGCTTTTTAAGTGATCCTGGGCTTCAGTAGGTAAGTAATGAGGATAATCGCCGAAGGCAGCATCCATATACATTACATCGTCATTATCGAATCCGGCTGGCCAAATACCAAGGCGACGTTCAAAGTTGTTTTTTACGGAGATGGCTATTGTAGAAACATGCCAGTAGTTCTTCCATTTATCCTGATAAGTAGCACCATGGCCTGCACCACGGGCAAAGCCACCTGGTTTCCATGAAAAAGGATTAGACTGGTGTTCAAATGGTCCCAAAGGAGTAGGCCCAACAGCAACACCATCGGCATAGCCGCTAAATTCCGTGCCTGGTGCGCCATATTGAAGGTAGTACTTACTGTTGTGCTTTGTTACCCAGGCACCCTCCATAAATGGATCTAAAAAGGTGTTGTCCAAATATTCTCCAAACCGTTGCCATCCATAGCGCTCCGGATTTAACAGGAGTAATTCTTTACGGGTGCCTATGGGATCAAAAGTTTTTCGGTTTAACTCAATACCATATAGCGGGTAGCTATTGCTGCTACCATTGTACATGTACAATTTGCCGTCGTCATCAACAAAATGAGCAGGATCCCATCCACCAATCTCAAATTCATGAACAGCTTCTTTCCATTCATTGTTTTTAGGATCTGTGCTCATCCATATCGGGAAATTTTTAGAATAAGTAGAGCCGAAAACAAGCATCGTGTCTCCCTGCACCCATACAGACGGGGCGCAAAGATCATCGTAAACCTTATGCTCAGGTCTTAAGAAGTTTTTAGAAACGAATTTCCAGTTATACATATCGCTGCTCCACCAATAACCCCATTGGTTGGTAGAAAACAGATAATAATCACCTTTGTAGGTTACAATAACAGGATCGGCTGTAGCCCTGTGTTTTCCTTGCTCCGCAAAATTAGGAATAGGAGTATAGCCGTAATCCAGATTAATTGGATTACAATAAGTAAGTTGTTTTTTTTGAGCAAATGCGCCCATGCTTACAATAAGCATTAACAACATTGAAATATATATATTCTTCGTCATCATCTACAAATTGGGACTCGTGAATCCTAAGGTTTTAAGACCTCTTTTTACATCAGGGCTGCTCATAAATAATTTCCACAATAAGCCGCTGCGGTAGTTTTCAATCATTACAATGATTGGCCCCTGATCTATAGCAAGGTGAGATTTTGCATACCAGTTTTTTTCTTCACTAAAAGCATCCACAAAACCATATTCACTCCATAGTTTGTCTCCTTTATCATAATAAAAATGTTTTAGCGCTTCCATTGAATATTCTGGGGTATAAGGGAAGGCAGATAAAGCTGCAGTTGGTGTAATTACACCAAGGTCTTCGCTTGGCGAATGGGCAGCATAACCACCCCAGCTATCACTGGCAGTTAAGCCCCAGCTGTTGGCACCATAGCCTTTATATTTTTTTGGGTTTTCTATACAATAAGCCCTATTAATAAGTGTATGATTTTTATTTTGTTCCCAATAATCTGCATTGTTGTCTTTTAAACCACGTGGATCTAAGCCCATGAATGAGTAATGCGAAAAGAATAACGGGCCTCCGTAATCAAAGCCTAATGGTAGCGTAATGCCATTAAATTTACGACCATTGAAGTAGGTGTTGTTATTTGCGTAACCATCGTCGTAAACGCGTTTGTTGATAGGGAATTTTGGAGATGATGCTGCCATCACATAGGTAATCAAACACTCGTTCCATCCTTTAATCTGATGGTTCATGCTCCAGCCGTTGTTTGGACTCCAGTGCCAGTAAAGAACATTTTGATTTTGAGTGAACCAATTCCATTCAATACCTTCCCACATCCATAATATTTTATTTCTGATGTCGTTTTCGACAGGATTATCTTCAGTATAATACTGACGGGCAGTTAATAAACCTTGAAACAATAAAGAAGTTTCAACGATATCTGCACCATCATCTTTTGGGCTAAAGCGGATTACTTTTCCGGTTTCGCCATTTAACCAATGAGGGAAAGCACCATGAAACATATCGGCCTTCCATAAAAAGTCTACTATTTTTTTTGTGCGTTCAGCAGCTTGTTCACGAGTGATAAATTTACGCTCTGAGGCTACTATCATAGCCATAACACCAAAGCCGGTACCTCCCGTTGTAACTACCTCATCGCCGTAGTCAAAAGATCGGTTACTTCGTTCGCGTGCCATGCCGCTAACAGGGTGTCCAAAATCCCAGAAGTATCTGAAAGTTTGTTTTTGTACCAGATCAAGAAGCTGATCGTCGGTAAGGTTTTTTTTAATGGAGAGGTCAGCCGTTATTTTATTGCTTTTTTTTTGCCCCATTACAAGATTTGTAAATAGAACAAAAACTAATGAAAATATTAGGAGTATTGAAGAATGACTGATTTTTATCATGTGCTTGTTAACTAAAAAAGGTTGCTGCTTTAACAGGAGCAACCTTTTAAAAGTGAATTAATTATAGCCGGGGTTTTGCTTTAATAAACCACCACTTTGGTCTATCTCTGTTGAAGGAATTGGCCAAACTTCATTTTTGTTAGCTTTCCATCCTTTTGGACCAAACACTTGAAGTGCACGGCCCTGACGAATTACGTCGAAGTAACGATCACTTTCCATTGCCAACTCCACTTGTCGTTCGTGCCAGATTGCTTCTTTTAATGCTGCCTTATCGCTGGTTGTCACGTCTGGTAGAATCGCCGCATTAGTTCCTCGCGCACGTTTTCTTACACGATTTAATGATGTCTTGGCAAGTGTTGGGTTTCCAAGTTCATTGGCGGCTTCTGCGTTCATCAAGAGTATGTCTGCAAATCTCAGCACACGAATATTCTGCTGGGCACCTTCATTAAATCCAGATACACGCATTCCAAATGGCACATATGATTTTTGATTATATCTCTCATTTGGTACTGTGTTAGGAATCACATCTCCCTGAGGAGTAGTCTCGCCTTTAAAAATAATGGTTGCATCTCTTCTTGGATCGCCGGTTTCAAAGGCATTAGCCAAAACTTCTGAAGGCGTATTGAATCCCCATCCGCCCCCGGCAACACCGGCAACACCCTGTACCTGACTGTATTGTGAATTTGATGCTGCAGAGTTGCCAGGCAACAATTCACATTGGATCTCAAATAGAGATTCAACGTTGTTCTCGTTTTGTGTTCTGAATCCTTTTTCAAAATCTGGAAAAAGATCATAGCCTAATCCCATAACCTGGTTGGTTAGCGATAACACCTGATCCCATTTTTGCTGGTACATTGCTGCTTTGGCCATCATTCCTAAAGCGGCACCCTTTGTTGCTCTGCCAAGCTCGGCTGCCCCGTAAGTAGTTGGCAGAACTGCAGCCGCTTCTGTCAGATCTTTTTCGATTTGAGCATATACCTCTTCTTTGGTGGATTGAGGCATGTTGTATTCCGTAGCGTCTTTAGGAACATGAAGCCTTAAAACCACATTTCCATAGGCACGTACAAGTCTGAAATAAGAGTATGCCCGTATAAATTTGGCTTCGGCCAGATAACGTTCTTTTAAGTTAGCGTCCATTTCTATGTTTGGCACATTGTCTAATACCTGATTGCATAGATTGATGTTTTGATACTGCCCAGTCCAGAAATCCTGTAGGGAACCTTGTGTAGAGGTTACGGTAAAATTATCATAAAGATTAAAAAACGTTGCATCAGTAGGTGTACTTCCTTTATCAGCTTCATCAGAGCCAGTGCTCTCTATAACAATGGCATTAAATGCCACGCTGTTCCAGCTGCGCAATTGTGCATAAATCGCATTTACCCCTTTTAAGGCATCTTCCGATGTTTTCCAGAATTGAATAGCCGGCTGCTGAGCCTGTGGCGGAACATTTAGGAACTCTTTTTTACAGGAGGCCGTAAACAGCATTACACTTAAAGCTGCCGCTGCGAAGCAGGACTGTATATTTATATGTGTTTTCATATTCAAAGTCAGTTAGAATGTTAAATTAACACCGAAATTATAAGTAGCAAATAATGGATAGACATTGGTGTCTATTCCTGCATTTGTAGGGGTGCCGCCTACCTCAGGACTGAATCCTTTGTAACCAAATAGGTTTACAGCATTTTGTGCATTTATAAAGACCCTTAGACTCCTTGCTTTCCATTTAGTAGTTAAAGATTGAGGTAGGGTATAGCCCAGCTGTATGTTTCTCAAGCGGATATAATCACCACTTTCCACATAAAAAGAGCTGGGAGCTTTGTTAAGCTCATTAGCAAGATTTGCTGATGGATAAGTGTTGGATGATCCAGGACCAGTCCAACGGTGGTCAAAAAAATCTTTGGTATAATTCTCATTACCAAAACGATTAGCCAGATTGGCGTTTAACACATCTACTCCGGCAACACCCTGAATGTCCACAGTAAGATCAAAGCTTTTGTAAGCGAAATTGGTATTTACACCGTAGCTAAACTTAGGATTAGGATTACCCAACACTACCCTGTCTCTGTCATCGATAGTGCCGTCATTATTAATGTCTGCAAATTTGAAGTCACCTATTGAAAATTTATTGTTTTTCCATTCAGCAACTTCCTCGGCTGTTTGGAAAATACCTGCAACCTGATAACCAAAGAACTCACCAATAGGTCTGTTGTTAACAGTCCTTGTAGATCTGTAACCACTGGTCAGTCCTACTCCGCCTTGATAAACCGGATTGTCTCCTGAACTTACATTCAATACTTTATTATTATTGATACCTAGATTGGCACTGATCGTATAAGTTAATCCGCCTTGAGTTTTGTCAGCCCATGTAGTTAAAAATTCAACTCCACTATTTTTAATGTCGGCCTGGTTACCTAAGATTGTACTGTTAGTCGTTCCTAGACTTCCAAGGATTGGAATATTAAAAATGGCCTGTTCAGTTTTTCGTGTGTAATAATCAGTCTCTATTTTTAATCGATTTTCCATAAAACCCATTTCCAGGCCTACGTTTGTTCCGGCACTGCGTTCCCAAAGTAATGATGGGGGAACAATTGATCTGATGCTGGCACCAGTTTGAGGGTTGCCACCAAAAAATGCAATCAATGCTGCACTTTGGTCAACAGTTAATGTAGAAGGATTAAAAGGTACCCCGGCATTCCCTACTTTACCCCAGCTTCCACGAAGTTTTAAATTGCTAAATACCTTCTGATCTTTCATAAAATCTTCGTTGGTGATTACCCAACCTGCACCGACAGAAGGGAAGTTGCCCCATGGATTCGAATCAAAGCCATAGAATTGAGAAGCACCGTCTCTCCTGAAGGAAGCATTCAATAAGTATTTGTTCTTGTAGGCATAGTTTACCCTTGCAAAATATGAAGAAAAGGTACTGAGCTCACCTTCATCCCGAATTGATCGTGACGCTGCATCGCCAAGTGCCAGATATAGGTCACTTTCTGAGCTGTAAGGCACATTCTGAGCTTCGGCAAAGGTTTTGTATGTTTTTACACGTTGTGCTGTTTGGCCTGCAAGTACCGTTAATCTATGGTCATCCCATTGTTTATCATAAGTTAATGTATTTTCTATTATCCAGTTTCTATTTTCAACCCTGTCTATGTTTAACTTACTGATAGTGTTGTTCTGTGCAGTAGTAGCTTCGTATTTTGGTACATAACCTCTTACTTCCTCCTGACCGAAATCACCGCCCACGCTTGTTTTAAAGGTAAAGTCTTTTAGTAATTTCAGCTCGGCAAACACGTTTCCTGTAACTTTATATTTGGTTGTTCTTTGGTTAAAGAAATCCATTGTTACCTGAGGGTTTATATTACTTCCATTTCCTAAATTAAAATCATTAGGATCGCCGTAAGAACCATCAGGATTAAATACAGGCACTACGGGAGAAGCCGCATAAAGCCCTCTGAATAGTGCGGTTGGTGCATCCTTCGATTTGCTGGAATTAGCTGCTACGTTATATCCGATTTTCAATGCCTCAAAAATCTGAATGTCATTAGATAACCTTGCGGTGTAACGCTGATAGTTGTTGTTTTTTACAATCCCATCCTGATTAAGGTACCCAAGCGAAAGGTTGTAAGTTGATTTTTCCGTACCACCGTTAATAGAGATCTGATGATTTGTCACCATCGCATCTCTCAGCATTAGACCGTACCAGTCGGTTCCTTTACCAAGATCAGTACTAGCAAACAATGCTGGCTGACCAAGGAGCGCATATGCCTCATTAACTGCTGTTGCATATTCCGACGCATTGGCCATCTCCACTTTATTGGTAACTCTTTGGAATCCTACAGATCCATTGTAGTTAATAATGGGATCTCCTTTTTTGCCTTTGGTAGTAGTTACCAGTACAACCCCATTGGCACCGCGTATACCAAAAATAGATTGTGCCGATGCATCCTTTAAGATACTTATGTCAGCAATGTCTGCAGGATTAAGAAAGTTAATATCATCATACCAAACCCCGTCTACTACATATAAAGCTCCGGTTTTACCGTAAATTGTACTTGTACCACGTATGGTTAGTTGCGGAGTCCCACCGGGTGCACCCACATTGGTAATGGTTACACCTGCTACCTTACCTTGCAGTGAACTTACAGGATTCACGGATGCCTGCTTGGCGATGTCCTCACCTTTTACATTTCCTACCGACCCGGTAACATCAATTTTTTTCTGAGTACCATAACCAACTACTACAACTTGCTCTAATTGTTGCGAGGATGAGGCAAGTTCCACGTTGATCACTGTTCTGTTGTTCACTTGCATCTCTGTTGGATTATATCCAATGTAAGAGAATACAAGAGTCGCATTGGCCGGAGCACTTATTGCGTATTTTCCCGTTGCATCTGTTTGTGTCCCAATTTGTGTTCCCTTTACTAAAACGCTTACACCTGGAAGAGTGGTTTTATCTGCACCGTCACTTACTACACCTCGTATAGTAATATCTTGCGCAGAAGCTGCGTTGATAAAAAGAAAACATAAAAAAGTTAAAACAGAAAGTTTTGTAAAGATTCTTTTCATGCTGTTTAAAATTTAGTTGTTAGTTGTATAAATCTCCGAGAGTATTTGAGTTAAAACAAATAAAACGCCTCAACATTAATACATCATCATAGAAATCTGTACTTTCTCAAACAATCGAAATAGGCCTCTTGTTTCGCTAAAAACAGTGTTCTATGCCGACATAACAAAATTTAGACCTACAACAAGAGGTCAAAAGAATTTTATAAAATCAATCTTAAAAAAAAGGATATGAGAGGTAATGATGTAGTGCTATAGCTCCATTAGAAACTCCACGAGGTTCTTGTCGTGCGGTACATCAAGCTTTTTTCGAAGTCTGTAGCGGCGTATTTCTACACCTCGTAACGAAATGTTCAGTAATGATGCCATTTCTTTGCTACTCATATTCATGTGCAGGTATGCGCAAAGTTTTAAATCGTTAGGTACAAGATCGGGGTGATTGGCTTTAAGTTTTTTGAAGAAACTCTCATGCGCCTCGTTAAAACTGCTCTCGAATAAATTCCAGTCGCGCTCATCGTTCATGCCTTCATCAATTACTTTTTGGATTTTTCTTAGCTGTTCTTCTGCCAAAGGTTTTCCGCTCGAATCCTTAAGCTTCAGCATCTCCTGACTAAGCTTTTGCAGCAGCTCATTTTTGTAAACCAAACTCATGGCTGAGTTGGCAAGTTCCCGGTTCTTACCTGCAAGTTCTACCTGCAGTTTCTCTGTTTGCAATTTGATGATTTGCCTTTCAGTTGCCTCAGCTTCTTTTTTAAGAAATTCCTCCTTTTCAACCTGCAACTTATCAGAAATGGCTTGCTGATCTTTCATCAGCTTTCTTTCGTAAAAGCGCTTAGAAGCAATTAGTAAAAAGACAATGCCAACCAGGTATAAAACGAAAGCCCAGTTGCTGGCATAAAAAGGAGGGAGGATCGTAAACTCAAACTCTGTATCCTTGCTTATGGTCTCATCATTAATCTTAGCCCTAACCAGAAAGGTATAAGTTCCTGCACTAAGGTTAGTGAAATCTTTTTGCGAAGCAGAACTCCAGTCAGACCATTGTTTAGAATAGCCTTTCAGGAAGTACTGAAACTTGATACTGCTTTGTCTGTAATAAGGAAGCGCGTACGAGATCCTGATGTTGTTTCTGCTAAACGGTATTTCAATTTCCGAATCTGAATTTCCTACCTCACTGATAATGGAATAGGTGTCTGTAATATCTTCTATTTTTCTAATTAATACAGATGGGAGTGCTATTTTTTTGCGCTTTAGTGAATCTAGCTCATTGTAAATAACAAAGCCATCATCAACACTGATCAGATAAATATGGTCGCTGATCTTACTGATGTTTTCATAGTACTGAACCATTCTGCCATCTAAAACACTGAAACGATTGGAGTCTATTTCTATTTTTCCTGGCTGCGAAAAATTGATCAGCGCCATTTTTCCATGGTTAATAAACCAATATTTCTTATGGTCGGCCTTAATGATCTTATTGGATTGAGAAAAAGATCCAAGTTCCTTATTCAGAGTGGTATATTTGCTGAAATTGTTGCTGATCTCGTCGTAAGTTAAAAAGCCCTCATTGGACGAATAGATCAGTTTATTTTCAAGAGTGAAGAGGTTAATGCCATATGTACTTGGCAACCCATTCCGTTCGTCGTAATACTTAACGTTTGTAACTGTTTTGAAATCGGGACTCAATACCAATTTATATAAGCCTCTGTAGGCATGGCTTACCCAGATATCGCCTTTGGAATCCTGTTCTACATATCTTGATGGTTCATCGAAACCTTTAATTTTGGAATCAAATTTCCACTGACCGGCCGGGTCCTTTTTGAATAATACCAGTCCATTATAAGTACCTTGAATAAGATAATTGTCGTTCAGTTTCTTGATAACCCAACCTCCGCTTATACCGGTAACTTTTTCAATTGTGTTTCCGGTAACGCTAAAAGTACCATCATTATGTCCACAAAGAAGCTGTCCGTCAATCATCCTTAAGTCCCAAACCTGTCCCTGCGATTTGGGTATCAGTTTGAAATCAAAAGAACTGAAAGTGTTGTCTTTACCACCAACCCATGGGCTGTAAAAAAGACCCTGGTTGGTTCCTAAATAAATTATGTTTTTATAAATAATGCTCGAATACACGGTGCCAAAAAGGCCGGTCTTATCAAAATAAAAGTAAAGAGGAGAATTTAATTCTATGCGGTCTATCCCGTTATCGAGACCAGTCCATAAGTTCTGATCGTCATCTGCATAAATACTAAGTACCGTATTGTTCTGTAAACCACTTGACTTATTGATCCTCTGTACAATATTTCCATCCTCATCAATAATAATCAAGCCGTTTAAAATTGTTCCGTAAGCATAGTATTTTCCTAATACTTTAACCCCGTTATTTAATTGATAGGTTTGCAGAAAGGTATTTGCAGGCGTATTAAAGGGAGTGTATTTTTCGCCATCGTATAGAAACAAACCATCTTTGCTGGTACCAATTAATAAACTGCCGTTTTTATAAGGAAGGATCGAAAGCACGCTTCCAGGTAGTGGGGTGCCAATATTTTTAAGGGGAACAAGTTTATCGCCGGTTAGCTCAAACAAGCCTTTCCCTAAAGCTTCGATAATGAAGCGTTTATCTACTTTATGCAGAAACAGAAAGAATGCAGGTATTTTTACAACATTTATTTTCTGGTCATTGTAAATATATATGCTCGAAAAAGACTGAAAGATAATGCGTTTGCCATCTACATAGATTTTCCATATCTCATCGGTCATTTTATGTTCCTTCGGAATAAGATTGATGAGGGAAGTATATTTTAAACGCTTATGGTCTATTTTCCAATATCCGAATTCACCAAAGCTTCCGGTATAAATTATACCGTTATCATCTGTAGCTACCGAACGAACAATCTGGCGGTTTGGCATTTCATATTGTTGCCAGTATTTGCCATCGTAAGTTAAAAGACCCTGGGTATTACCAAAATACATAATGCCATTTTTGCCTTTGGCAATAGACCAGTTTTGGTTACCGGAAAGGTAAACTGATTTAGGATAATTTTGAATGTAAGGCACCCCAATACTTTTGATGTCATCTGCCAGAGCAGAAACAGATACAAAACAAAAGATTAAAAATATAAAGTATTTAAAGGGTCCGTTGCTCATCAACAGCTAAGATAGTTGTTTACTTGAAACGTTTACCTGCTGTGGTACTTTTACGTAATACCCTGTTCCATCATAAGTGCGCTTACGAGGATTTGTAGTACACTCAACAGAGCAGCATCCTTGTAAAGTCTCTCCGCATTCATCACATTGAGTGAAATGTTCATTACATTCCGGATTGGCACAATTGATCATTTTTGGGGTAGTTTTGCCGCAATTATAGCATTTAGACACTATTGTTGGGTTTACGGTATTAACGTCAACTGCAATACGGTTGTCAAAAACGTAACATTTACCTTCAAAATCTTCACCTCCGGCTTCTTTACCATACTTGATAATGCCGCCATGCAGTTGGTAAACATCATTAAATCCATGGTGTAATAGCAAAGCCGATGCTTTTTCGCATTTTATACCTCCTGTACAGTAGGTAAGTACTTTTTTGTCTTTGTACTTAGCAAGCTCATTTATTTTATCAGGAAAATCTCTGAAATTCTCAATATCGAGGGTTACTGCATTTTTAAATTTCCCTAAATTGTGCTCATAGTTTGAACGTACATCAAGTATTACCACATCTTCCTGATCTATCATTTTTTGAAAATCAGCAGGTTCAAGGTGTTTGCCGGTTTGCTTGTTTGGGTCTATAATATTCGGATCTCTTAATCCTGAGTGGACAATTTCGGCTTTGTAACGACAGTGCATTTTGATGAATGAAGGCTCTTCAACATCATCAATTTTAAAATCAGTTTTTGCAAAACGTTCATCAGCTTTTATAGCTGCCATGTAGGCTTCGCAGGATTCTTTTGTTCCTGAAACGGTACCGTTTAAACCCTCATTAGCAACAATGATGCGACCAACAAGATTTAAAGATTTACAAAATGTAAGATGATCAGCAGCAAATTGTTCTGCCTCGGCTATGTGACTATAGCAATAGTAAAGTAGTGTCTGGAATTTTCTCATAATTCATTGATACCGATGCAAACGGCGTTTAATGCGGTGCAAAGCTAAGAAAAATATGTGAATTTGCATCAGATTGTGATCGTATGCTCAGGCTTTATTAGGGCTATGTTACGTTGTTGGTAGGACAATCAGCCCTTTCAAGGCCCTAGCAACGCCTTGGCAACAATAGTTCTTTATGTTAAAGCAGTATTGTTTGTAACATTATTGTAAACCTACCACCTTAGTTAGATTATTGTTAAGTTTGTATGCGTTATTTAAAAACACAAATAAAACTAACTTATTATTTATAAAAATGACTAACACTACGATGAGATCATTGTGGTTGACCACAAGTCTTCTACTTGGATCAACAGTTGGATTTGCGCAAGACAACCTTGTAAATTCATTAAAAAACAACCAAAGCGAAAACAGCGCAACCAGCTTTAAATTTACTCCGGTTATCAATACTGAAGCTACTTCTGTTAAAAATCAAAAATCATCCGGTACTTGCTGGAGCTACAGCACCAACTCTTTTTTAGAGTCGGAAATGATTAGAATGGGTAAAAAACCTGTGGATCTTGCAGATTTATTTACTGCCCGTAATGCGTATGTTGAAAAAGGAATTAACTATGTGCGTATGCACGGTGCCTTAACATTAGGCGATGGGGGTGCATGCCATGATGTAATTAATATGTTTGCTAAATATGGCGCTTTACCTCAAGAGGTTTATAGTGGTAATGACTATGGCGCTCCTGGCTCATCAGATAGAATGAATAGCCTTACAAAAGCCATTCTGGAAAATGCAGTAAAAGCACCAGATGGTAAGCTTGATCCTAACTGGAAAACTAAATATATAGCCACTATTGATTCTTGTATGGGGGCTGTTCCAGAAAAATTCACTTACGAAGGAAAAGAATACACGCCAAAAACCTTTGCTAAAGAGGTTGTAGGTATCAATCCTGAAGATTATGTTGAACTTTCATCTTTCAATACTTCGCCTTATTATAAAAAAGCAGTTTTGATGGTGCCTGATAACTGGTCATATGATCAGGTATACAACGTACAAATGGACGATATCACTAAAATTATCGATAATGCTTTAAAAGGCGGTTATAGCGTTGCATGGGCAACAGATGTTAGCGAAAAAGGCTTTAGCTGGAAAAATGGTGTTGCTTACGTTCCTGAAAAGAATTTTGATAGCATGACGGACGAAGAGAAAAAAGCAATGTTCAATGGTCCGAAAGCTGAAAAAGAAATCACAGTTGATTTACGTCAGGCAGCATTTGATGATTATCAAACTACTGATGATCATGGTATGCAAATTACAGGATTAGCAAAAGATCAAAACGGCAAAGAATATTACATTGTTAAAAACTCTTGGGGTGCTACTAACGATTATAACGGCTATTTATATGTGACCAAAAACTTTGTGAAATATAAAACCACAGCGTTTTTATTGCATAAAAAAGGTATTCCTTCAGATATCCGTAAGAAGCTAGACATATAACAGCAAAGGATTTTATTAAAAAGGGGCCTGTATCTTGAAATGCAGGCCCCTTTTTATTTAGGGTTTTTATGGATGCTTCAATATCTTTTAATCATACTGTGATATTTCTATACTTGAAACGAATAATTGAGTGAGTTAAAAAAGTATAACTTTATTCTAAGCATATGCCTTACAATGGATACACTTAAACAGAAGGAGCAGTTTGTATCAGTAATTGAACAGAACAAGGGGATAATTTACAAAATAGCCAATTCATTTAACAGGGATGAGGAGGATAGAAAAGATCTGGTTCAGGAAATTATATTTCAGTTGTGGCGTTCGTTTCCGGGTTATGACAACAAAAGCAAGTTCACTACATGGATGTATCGGGTTGCTTTAAATGTTGCCATTACCTCATACAGAAAGGAAAGAAAAAAATCGGCGCTGATTAGCCCCATTTCCGAAAATGTAATTGAGTTTATAGAGGATGATGTGCCAATTGATAATGAAGCCAATTTAAAACTTTTGCAACAGTTTATAAATGAATTAAAAGAGCTCGACAGAGCATTGATGCTGCTTTACCTGGAAGAAAAGAGCCAAAAGGAAATGGCTGAGATTCTTGGGCTTTCAGAATCAAACATTGGCACTAAAGTGAATAGGATTAAAGAGAAATTAAAGCAAAGATTTTTAAAGATTAACAACAATTAATAAACCGAAAATGGAAGAGCAAGATATAAAACGACTTTGGAGTAGTTTTGATGCGCAACTGGAAAGATCATTAGCACTTAATTTAAAAATGTTAAAAGAATTGCAGACCCAAAAAGCTGAACATAAGCTTCGTTCTTTTCGTAGAAATCAGGTAACAGGTGTAGTCCTTGGTGTAATATGGATTGCTTTTTTAGTTTTTTTACTGGTCAATACCTTGCACAATATTTACTTTGTAATATCTGTAGGCTTTATCATATTGTTTAATGTGTTTGCCACGGCTGCCTACATTAGGCATCTTGTAATGCTCTCTGAGGTAAATATAGAAGACAGTGTTACGGAATCTCAGAGAAAGATAACCAAAATCCAGTCGTCGTTTAATAATATCGGCAGAATACTAATTTTACAAACGCCATTCTACTGTACCTTTTGGTACAATGATGATCTGGTTGCAAATGCAGGACCAGGCTTTTGGTTAATTCAGCTCGTAATCGTTTCATTTTTTACCTTTATATCAGTATTCTTATTTAAAAAGCTGACATATAAAAATGTGCATATTAAATGGGTAAAAGCGGCTTTGGAAAGTTTTGGTGGTAAAACTTTAACTAAAGCCATGGAGTTTTTGGATGAAATAGAAGCTTATAAAACTGAACGATCATAAAAGACTAGAATCCATAATACAATCTAAACCCATGATTTACTCTTCTGTTTCCATCATAAGCAAAGCCATATGTGGCTTTGAAAATCAATCTTTGTAAGCCAAAGTAGAACTCTGTGTAATTTCTCTTTACTGGCTGACTCAAATAGTTAACCCCAACAAGTTCTTCCAGCTTTAATTTACGCAGCAGCGGAACTTTATTTGTTAAAAGGCCAGAGAAATTGTGTTCAAAGTGCGCTTCAAGATATTGACGGTCCGTACTGAAAAGATAGAAATCGAGGAATAAGAACTTTCTTAAGTTCGGAAGCCCAAGTAAAGAGTTATTACCTCTGAAATGTTTCGCCTCAGGATAGTAAACCGTGTTATTATTGATGAACTTACCAGCGCCAACAACGAATGATGAGTAACCCCATAAACCAGCGCTAATGCGGTTTTGGGAAACTTCTAATGATACCAGGTCGTAATCTACATCACTATTGAATAATCCTTTTATGCCTTTTTTATAGGTAAGGTTAATTACCGGATATTTTGATCCCTGGTAAAATTTACCATCAGGGCGGGTTATATATTGCTGATCAATGGTGTAATTTAATGATGCCGTAATTGCTAACGATTTATATGTTGGAAACAATGGTGTTTCTGTATCAGGTGTAAAAGGGTTGTTTGATGTAAAAGTTTCGCCTTTTAGATCTTTTATTTTGAAGGTTGTCGAGTTTTCAAGATTAGTATGGCGAGCATAATCAGCAGTCAACGATGCCTGAAGTCCATTTGTMAGTTCCCTTGTGGTTCCAATGTTCGCAAATTCCTTTTTATAGAATTTGGAAAAGTTGGTTTCGAACAATAAAGAGTTAATGGAGTTGCCCAAAAGACTCATTGTTCCAAGGTCGTTTAAGTCGTAAATGCCAGAACCGCCACTTATACTAATGTTTGCTCGTTTTACCGGGTTGTAGTAATAATTTGCAGATATGTTCCCGGTTAGGGTTTTATTAGAAAATCCGTATCTCACCTCCGGTCGGATACTGTAATAACGGCTGTCCTGAAGTCGCTTCACATAAGTTACCCCGTATTTAAGTGCGAAACCTTCAACGGTGTTATAAAATATAGAACGATATATGGGGTCAAAACTATAATATTTCTGGGTGTACCTGTTGTTTATGGTGTATCCTGTTATAGCGGCCTTTACAATTCCAAATTTATTGTTTTCACGTTCTAATGAATCAAGATAATGCTTTGAAACTTTAAGCGCAGCAATGCTATCCTTTCTCACATAATCCCGGCTTTCTTCCTTTGTAAGCGGAATTGGTCTGTTATTAAGCCAAAACAAAGAATCTTTTTTATTTACCGCTTTGGTTATCTTGAGGATTTCGCCAGTGAAATAGTTTTTCGGAAAGTTTGGGTGGAGATTGTAATTGCTGTAAACCCCAACATAATAACCCTCGAACTTAAAGCCAAGCACATTCCCGTTAAACTGGAAATTGATATTTGAAGGCATATAAGTATTCTCGGTTTTAATAAACTGTTGTGAGATATTTAAAGTATCAAGAAGATTGATGCCTGAATTGCTGGTTAGGTACACATCGGCATTAAAAAGATGCCAGCTATCGTCTGTAATATATATAGTTCCCCTGAAAACAGGATCGTGTTCCCGGCGGGGGATGATCTGGATTTTGTTAATCGTTGCTCCGTTTTCTGTAGAAACACCTAGTAATTTGTATCTGTAATAGAGAAAAGCATTGTCGGAAATTGGTGATACAAAGCCGCGGGCACTTAGTTTATCCTCTAATAAAATGTTGTCGTAAAAATTTATAATCAGGTCTGATGCTTTATTGAAGCTAAATGCATTGTTACGGCCAGCAATTTTTGAAGACACCATTTCTTCGTGAATCTTATTTGGGCGCTCATATGAAAATGTAGAGGTCGACTCTGATAAATATAAAATCCCTTTTCTGTTGGTATCCAGATCAAGCGTTTTTTGAATGTCTTTTCCAAAGAACTTTTTTGGGGCACCTACAAGTTTTTGTACTCCTTTAATATATACATCGGCTTTATATGCCTTTACTTCGGTAAGGTGTTCTTTCCTTTTTTTAATGGCTTGCCTGATGATTTCGTAGGCAGGATCTTCTGCATTGCCATCTATGGTAACTCCGGCCAGGCTATAAGTTTCCGGCGTTATCACTACATCTTCAGTTAGGTTATCATTAATAGTGATTTCTTTCTCTAATGCTTTATAGCCAATTGCTTTATAAATAATGGTAAAAGTTCCCTTTTCAATGCTTAATGAATAAACACCATCCACATTTGCTGAAGTTCCAATCGTTGTGTTTTTTATATAAACAGAAGCAAATGGAACGGATTGTCCTTCTGTATCTTTTATTGTGCCACCAAGTTTAAGCTGTTGTGCTGATAGGCTAAGGGCGCTTACAAAAAGAAATAGCGTTAAAAAAATCTTCTTCATTAAATGGATTTAAGGCTTAAATATCGGATTAGTTGTGAATACTAAACAGTTTTTTTGTGTTAAAGTTTGCAACCATCGTTTAATTGCCTTACCACCACAAGACGATATTTTTATAACTTTGGTTGCATTAATTATTATAAATATGTACAAAACCTTAAAACCCGTTCTAGAACAAGAACTGGAGCAAATAGAAAAAGACGGTTTATTTAAACGTGAACGTATTATTGTAACCCCTCAGGGAGCCGATATTAAGATCAGCACCGGGCAGGAGGTGATCAACTTTTGTGCAAATAATTATTTGGGACTATCGTCTCATCCGGCAGTTATTGAAGCGGCAAAAAAAGCTATAGATAAATATGGTTACGGAATGTCCTCAGTACGTTTTATATGTGGTACACAGGATGTCCATAAAGAACTGGAATCAAAACTTTCCAAATTTTTAGGTACAGAAGATACAATTTTATATGCTGCAGCATTTGATGCTAACGGTGGTGTTTTTGAACCTTTGTTTAATGATCAGGACGCTATTATTTCTGATGAATTAAACCATGCATCTATTATAGATGGAGTGCGCTTGTGTAAAGCAAAGCGTTTTAGATATAAAAATGCGGATATGGCAGATTTGGAACAGCAATTAATTGCTGCTAAGGATTCCAGACATCGCATTGTTGTTACAGATGGGGCATTTTCTATGGATGGAGTTGTGGCTCCATTAGATGAAATTTGTGATTTAGCAGATAAATATGAAGCGCTTGTAATGATTGATGAGTCGCATTGCACTGGTTTTATGGGTAAGACAGGTCGCKGTACTCATGAGCATTTCAATGTGATAGATAGGGTTGACATTATTACAGGTACCTTGGGTAAAGCGCTTGGCGGTGCATCTGGAGGGTTTACTTCGGGTAAGAAAGAAATTATTGACATGTTGCGCCAAAGATCTCGCCCTTATTTATTCTCAAATACACTTGCCCCTGCAATTACAGGAGCATCTGTAGCGGTTCTGGATCTTTTAAGTGAAACTACTGATTTAAGGGATAAACTGGAGCGTAATACTGCTTACTTCCGTACAAAAATGACTGAAGCTGGTTTTGACATTAAAGAGGGGGTACACCCGATAGTTCCTGTTATGCTTTATGATGCTAAGCTTGCCCAGGAATTTGCGGCTAAAATGCTCGAGGAAGGAATTTATGTAATCGGGTTTTATTATCCGGTGGTTGGACAAGGCAAGGCTAGAATTCGTGTGCAATTATCTGCGGCACATGAGCAGCACCATTTAGATAAGGCCATAGCAGCATTTACTAAAGTTGGTAAAGCGTTGGGCGTAATATAAAACTAAGCGGCTGAGTCTATTTTCTTTATGGAGTGATGCTTCATGACGATTTTTGGACTCAGCCGTTATAAATATATTGCATAAATAGCTGTATATTTGTTGCCATGTTACAAGACAAGATAACACAGTATACAGCAGAAATAAATGCTTTCTCAACTGATAAAGCAGATGAATTAGAACAATTCCGTATAAAATTCCTTGGTACTAAAGGAATTATCAAAGATATTTTCGATGAATTTAAGGCCGTTTCACCAGAAGAAAAAAGAACTCTGGGAAAGGTTTTAAATGAATTTAAACAGCTCGCAGAAGCAAAATATCAAACACTGAAAGATCAGGGTGGGGTAGCAGAAGTTTCAGCAAGTGCTGATATAGATTTAACCTTACCTGGTGAAGGGTTTGAAGTTGGCGCCCGCCACCCATTGGCTTTGGTTAGACGAGAAATCATCGAGATTTTTAATAAACTTGGTTTTATTGTAGCAGAAGGTCCGGAGATTGAGGATGACTGGCACAATTTCTCTGCTTTAAACTTCCCGGAAGAACACCCTGCTAGAGATATGCAGGATACTTTCTTTATTAAAAAAGGAGGCGAAAAAGGCGATATTGCCTTGCGTACGCATACTTCTTCTGTTCAGGTAAGAATGATGGAGGCTGGTAAGCCACCATTCAGAGCAATTATGCCGGGTCGTGTTTATCGTAACGAGGCCATTTCTGCTAGGGCGCATTGCTTTTTCCACCAGGTAGAGGGTTTGTATATTGATGAAAATGTTTCATTTGCAGATCTAAAGCAAACGCTGTTCTATTTTGTACAGGAACTTTATGGAGAAGGTACAAAGGTTCGTTTCCGCCCTTCTTATTTCCCTTTTACAGAGCCGTCAGCTGAAATGGATATTTCTTGTACTATCTGCAAAGGCGCAGGTTGTCAGATGTGTAAGTATAGCGGCTGGGTTGAAATTTTAGGATGTGGCATGGTTGATCCTAACGTTTTGGAAAATTGTAATATCGACAGCAAGAAATATAGCGGCTTTGCATTCGGAATGGGTATTGAGCGTATTGCCAACCTTAAATTCGAAATCAAAGACTTGCGTTTATTTTCTGAAAATGATGCTCGCTTTTTAAAGCAATATAAAACGTCATTAATATAATGATTAAAAAAATAGTCGGATTATTTCTGTTGGTGATCACTTTTGGAGGATGTGGAAAAGAAAGTGAAATGATTCCTAATGTTTTTGTGGAATACAATGTGACCGTTCAGGAATTTAAGATTAAAGCCAAGAACAATGTATTACTGGTAGATAATCAGGGCGTTAAAGGTCTGATGATTGTTGCAATTGGTGGTGGCTACAGGACATTCGATAGAGCCAGTTCAGTAAACCCTCAAAATGGTGGTTGTGCAGTTGTTCCGGACTCGACCGGAATTACAGCTACTGATCCGTGTACAGGAGCTAAATTTTTGCTGCTTGACGGAACTCCGCAAAAAGCGCCGGCTGTACGTAATTTAAAATCTTATACTACATCACTTCGTGGTGGCCTGACTATAAATGTAAGTAACTAATGGAACCAGAGAAAATAAAGGAAAGTATAATCAGGTCTGCAAAAGAGCTATTCAGAAAGTACGGCTATCATAAAACAAGTGTTAATGAGATCGCCAGAAAAGCCAGAATAGCTAAAGCAACTATATATAAGTATTTTGAAAGCAAAGAACAGATTTTGGATGCTATCCTGATGAATTATCTGGACCTGAACCTTCATGAAATTTTAAAAAATAAAGCTCAGTTTGCTGATGAAGAAGAGCACCTTAAGGCGCTTGTAATGAAAACATGCAGACTTACTTATACCGTTTGTAATGAGTTTATCGGCTGGGATTTTGTTAGGGAAAATGCAAACTCGCAAGATTTTTTAAAGCATTTATCTGATCAGTTAGAGTCTTTATTGCTTTCTGCCTATTTAGAGCTCGACCATTTTAAAAATAACCCATCTCGTAAAGAAGGCCTGGCATTTTTATTAAAAGCAAGCAAGAGCATTGTATTCTCATTCGCCTTCACTTCTGTTAGTGATTCTGATGTTCGCAAGAACTTTGTTAGTTTTCAGAAAGAACTTCTTCCCTTCCTGGTAAAGGCCGCTTTGTAGGTTTCTTTACAAAACCTTAACATGTACCGTTTTGGTATTCGGTATAAAAACATCTATATTTGACTGTATACGTCAATATATTATGAGTAAAGAGGTTTTAGAGATTTCTGTAATGGTTGATGAGAAATTTGATATGAGCTTTAATATGGTTGAAGGCTTTTTCGGTTTAATCCTTAAAGTTTTTGGTAAGTAGAGTTTGATATTGCATTTTCTTTTCTTTTAAAGGTGTTTTGAATGCCTTATGGAGATTAGTATGTCTGAAATTTTATCTAATTTTGCGGCATAATGAGTAGAAATAGAAAAGCCGGAACAGTAACCATCATCCCTAATCTAAGTATTATTGACATTGCCGAAGAGGGCAAAGGAGTTGGCAAAGCAGATGAACTAGTTATATTTGTGGATAAAGCCGTGCCGGGCGATGTGGTTGATGTCCGCATAGTAAAGAAAAAGAAAAATTTTGCAGAAGCAGTAATTGAAAGCTTAAATAAAGCTTCTGATTTAAGAGTTGACCCTTTTTGTCAGCACTTTGGTACCTGTGGTGGTTGTAAATGGCAACACATGGGCTATGATGCTCAACTAAAATTTAAACATAAAAATGTAGAGGCTGCTTTACAGCGCCTTGCAAAAATTGATACCTCTGCAATGGAGCCAATTTTGGGTTCTGCAGAAAATAAATACTATCGCAATAAGCTTGAATACACGTTTTCTAATAAACGCTGGTTGAATAAGCAAGATATGGCAGATAGGCCAGAGGATTTAACTGGTCCGAATGAGGATCTGGAAATGAATGCGCTGGGTTTTCACGTTCCGCTAAGGTTTGATAAAATTCTGGACATCCAGCATTGTTACCTGCAGGCTGAGCCTTCTAATACATTAAGGAATAGTGTTAGGGCTTATGCTTTGGAAAACGGTTTAACTTTTTATGATCTGCGCAATCACGAAGGTAATTTAAGAAATCTGATTATACGTACTTCATCTACTGGTGAGGTAATGGTGGTGGTGGTTTTTGCTTATGCAGAACAGGAGCAGGTAGATGGTTTAATGGAGCATTTGAAAGTGAATTTCCCGGAGATCACTTCGTTGCTTTACATCCTGAACCAAAAAAAGAATGATACTATTTTTGATCAGGAGGTAATTACCTATGCAGGTAGAGATCATATTTTTGAGGAAATGGATGGCCTACAGTTTAAAATTGGGGCTAAGTCTTTTTACCAGACCAATTCTGATCAGGCCCATGAGTTGTATAAAATTACCAAAGAGTTTGCAGGTTTTACTGGTGATGAACTGGTTTATGATTTGTATACCGGAGCTGGTACCATTGCTAATTTTGTAGCAAGAAGTGTAAAACAGGTGGTTGGAATTGAATATGTGCCAACAGCTATTGAAGATGCCAAGTTTAATTCTGAGCTTAATAAAATAGATAATACTATTTTTTATGCAGGCGACATGAAGGATATCCTGACAAGGGACTTTATTGCAAGTCATGGTAAGCCTGATGTGGTAATTACAGATCCGCCAAGAGCCGGAATGCATGTGGACGTAGTGGAAAGACTCCTTGAAATGGAAGCTGAGAAAATTGTGTATGTGAGTTGTAATGCAGCTACCCAGGCAAGAGATTTGGCGCTGTTAAAAGAAAAATATGAGGTAGTTCGTATCAAACCTGTTGATATGTTTCCTCATACTCAGCACGTTGAAAATGTAGTGTTATTGAAATTTGTAGGTAGTACATCGGAAGATAGTTTAGAGAATAATTAAGATGGATATAGAAGAATTATTGCCACAGGAACCAGAAGGTGGAAAAGCAGAAGAGAAAAAGCAAAGCCCATTGGTAAGCTTAGAAAAGGATTTAGATTTATATGCTGACTCTATTAAAGAGATTGCTGTAGAGATAATGTTGGAAGGAATATCTGCTAATCCCATTTTTATTGCCCACCAGTACGAAGTAAATATTGGGGAGGTAATTTTGGATAGAAAAGAATTAAATACTGAATGGACTATACAGGCGTCTACTTTTGAAGAGTTTGTAGAAAAAGGTATAATCCAACCGGATAAAAAAGCATTATTCCTTAAAAGCTACAAAAAACCCGAAGATTTTATGTGCGTTTTTGTGATTGTACCTGAAGGGGCTAACTTTATTTATTATCCTTATAAAAACAAAGGATAACTATTCTTTTAAGAAAAGCAGTTTTTCTACTCTGACATGATTTAAAATAAGGCCATCAATTTGATGGCTTTCGTTTCTTCTGAAATTGAACTCCATTCCTGTTTCCGGGAGATAATAATAGTCTTTATTACCAGAAGAGGTTATTTTTTGTGTACTGCTGCCTATCTTCATATTCAGGCTACCATTATTTATTAGTATTGTATAATGAGCATCGATCTCAGGACTGTAAAAGTTTCCGCAATATTGATTTAAGGTATTGATGTCTTCTTTTTCCGGTTCAATTCTTTTTGCCCATGATGGTTTTCCTTGCTGAGTAATTAGCATTTTTTGAGTATGACTATTCTGGGGTTGCCTAAATTCGAAGGTGATGTCTTCCTCGCCTTTAATATAAAATAAGGAATCGTTTAATGGTAAAATAGGATAATCATTCTGATTCCATTTTTGGAGAACAGTTAAGGAACTGTCTTTACTGAGCACATCAAAAACCATATTTTGGCTTCCTTCTATCAGGTAACTGCCAGCGTAAGGTAAGGTACTTACACTAAGCTTGAATTCTTTAACTACTTTTTTTTCGATTGGTTTTTCTGTTTCTTGTTGAAGTAATATTGGTTTGGTACCAGGGTAGATGTTATTATAGATACTGGTAAGTATATTATAACCTGAAAAAGTACCATTGTTGCTCATAATGATAATACCAAGGTCTTTTTCAGGAAAAAATGCCATATAGCTATGATAACTTGGCAAATCTCCACCATGAGAGATCATTTTTTGATCTTGGAAAGAGGTAATTCTAACTCCTCCTGCGTAATCTATTTGATTTCCATCGTTGTTTATGGCAGGTGTCAGTATTTTTTTCCAGACTTTATCACCCAAAACCCTATGGTTTTTCATTTCGTTGAACCATTTATCCCAGTCAGTGATCGCACTATAAACATTCGAATGACCTATAATTGAAGTCTTGGGATTATACTGGATGTATTTATTGTCTTCTAAAAGATATCCATTAGCCTTATTTTGTACCAGGTGGCTACGTGAGAAACCTGTATTTGCCATTTTTAAAGGATTAAAAATGTGCGCTTTAGCGAACTGACTAAGGTCCTGACCGCTTACTATACTCACAATTTTGGAAAGGAAAAAATAACCGGAATTAGTGTAGCTTTCCTGATCGCCCGCTGGAAAGTTTAATGATGACTGACGCGAAAGTGTAGCGTAAGCTTGCTGATCTGTGGTTTTACCATTTTCCTCCATATCCCTAAGCCAGAGTAATGTAGTGAAGTCTTTAATGCCGCTTTGATGGTGAATAAGCTGATCAATGGTAATGGTATCTGCATACGCAGGGAGGTCCTTGAAATATTTAGAAAGGTGGTTGCTTGTTTTTAATTTTCCTTGTTCTTCAAGCAAATAAATGCAGGCTGCCGTGAATTGTTTAGATACTGAGCAGATGTTAAAGCAAGTTGCAGAAGTATTTTTACGTTTTGTATTCAGATCAGCTAATCCAAACCCACTGGCGTAAACCAGCTTTTCCTTTTGTACAATACCTACTGCTACTCCGGGGATATTGTTCTTTGAAAGATTGGCTAGAATACTGTCAATCTTTTTCTTATTGATAGATTGACCATTAACAGCATTTGCAAAGAAAAGGAATATAATAATTATATGAACAGAGAGGTTTTTCATAAGTATGGCGTCTATATAGTTATAGACGATTGATCTGAAATAATGGTTGCAATTTAAAATAAAAATTCCTGCCAGACATCCGTTTGGCAGGAATAACTAAAAACTAAAACTAAACTTTATTTTAATCGGTTTACATCTCCGCTTTTGCTGGAGTTGTTTTTTACTGATGCACTTCCTTTGTAGTTTATATCACTACCTCCACTGGCACTTGCCTCTAATGCTTTATTAACATGAATGTTTGCATCAGAACCACCACTTGAACTTACTTTTGCGTAATCAACTATAAAATCCAGTGCATTTACATCGCTGCCTCCACTTGTAGCAACCTCCATATTTGTTGCACTTCCTTTTAAATCAACATCAGATCCACCACTTGTGTGTACTTCAATATCTTTAGCAACTACATCTAATTTTAAATCAGAACCTCCTGATGCACTTAATGACAATCTATCGGTTTTTAGTGTGTTTTGAGTATACACATCACTACCTCCGCTTGCTGATAAGGCTTTTAACGTTTTATAATTGACATAAACTTTGATGCTTTGATTTTTAAATAACCGACCCCAGTTAACACCATCTTTATATCTGATTTTTAGGTTGTTTCCTTCTTTCTCGATGATGACATTTTTAATGAGATCAGGATGAGCGTTGATACGAATATTTTCGGAATTACTCTGTGTAAGGTATACGTCTATTCCACTTGAAACTGAAACTTCATTAAAGTTGGTTATAGAAACGTCTTTGTTCTGCTGGGCATTTGATGATATTACAGATGCCGAAAATACAAGTAATGTTAGGGCTGATTTAAGTATAGATGATGCTTTCATAATTGGTTTTAGATTGAGGGTTTATTGATTAGACGCAACAGAGGCCTAAACGTTGCACGATTTGTAAACTTTTTTTAAACGCATATAAAAATATTTTTATCTAAGTTTGAATATGAACCTTAAAATGGTTCTTTTTGTAGCATAAACAATGTGATACCAGATGGCAGAATCTCAATTACTTATTCTAGATAAAAAACAGATACAGCAAAAGATCAACAGAATTGCATACCAGATTCTGGAAGATAATTTAGACGAGAAGGAAATTGTATTGGCAGGAATATGGGACCGGGGCTATAAATTAGCCTTAAGGCTTAAGAAGGTATTGACAAAAATCTCTGATCTTAAAATCACGATGCTCAGGATAGATCTTGACAGGCTGAATACTAAATTGGTTGCTAATACTGATTTAGACGAGTCGCATTGGAAAAATAAGGTGATCATACTTGTTGATGATGTATTAAATAGTGGTAAAACACTTGCTTATGGTTTAGGCGTTTTCCTGAATACGCCACACAAAAAAATCCGTACAGTGGTACTGGTAGACAGGAGCCACAAAATTTTCCCGATAGCTACTGATTTTGTTGGTCTGGAGATGGCTACTGTTTTAAAGGAACATGTTGATGTGGTTATGGATGTTGAAGGTGAGGAAGACAGGGTTTATTTAAGCTAGCCGTTTGCATTTGAGGCTAATTTTTCTCATTTTAGAGGGATGTACCAGTCCCAAAAAAGCCCTGTAATTTTTAAGTTCTTTTCCTGGTATGTTACTTATATCATTAAGAAGGACTTTTCTTCGTACAATTTTAACAAGCTTCAGATCAAAGAAAATGAGGCTGTGCTTTTATTGGCCAATCATTTTAGCTGGTGGGACGGTTTTTTGATGTTCTATTTAAACAAAAAGTTGTTTAAGAAACAGTTTCATGTGCTGGTTACGAAAGAAGATTACGAGAAGTTATGGTTTTTAAAATATTTGGGCGCTTTTGCTGCAGAAACGAAAGGAAAGGATGTGGTGCAAACATTAACATATGCAGGGAGCTTACTGGATAATCCTGATAATTTGGTCCTCATGTTTCCTCAGGGAAAACTCTATACTAGCTACATCGGTAGTATAACTTTTGAAAAAGGAGTGATGCAGGTTGTGAATGCTTCCAGGAAGAAATTTCAAACTATATTTTCGGCTAATCTTACAGATTATTTTGGAGGCAGAAAGCCAGAGGCGAGGAGTTACCTCGCCACCTGGGAAGCGGAGGAGTATGTGAGTTTGCAACTACTCAAAAGTGAGTATAACAAACATTATGGGTATGCAGTTAAAAGCCAGAGTAAAACAATATGATCACTTTCGTTTATGCTGTGCTTGTATTTATTGTGCTGCGGTTTTCAGTTACGTTATTTAATTTCTTATCCAATCCAAAGCTTGGCTATTACGGAAAACACTTTACAGATAAGGTTTCAGTTATCATTTCTTTGTCGGATAAAAATGATGATCCTTCTTCATTGATCGCATCTATCAATGCTCAGGATTACACGAATGTTGAAGTTGTTGTTAAAAAACATTCAGAAACAACAGAAAAAGCAGTGGCTAAAACAACTGGCGGCTTTATTCTTTTCTTGGATGTTAATACAATTATTAATAAGGGGTTGATAAACAATCTTATTTGTCGTGCTAAGGTGTTTGATCTGGACTTGTTGAGCATAGTTCCTAATCGTAGATTTAGCGGACTATTTAGCCGGTTGGTTTATCCTTTAAGTGATTTCATTTTGCTGAATCTTTTGCCGTTAAGATTGGTGAGGTTGAGTACCCAACAAATATTTGCAACAACTAATACCGGGTGCATGTTTTTTAAAGCAAGCAGCTATAAGACGAGTGACTGGCATGGGAAAACAGAAGTTTTACTTGCAAATAAGTTCGTTTATATTGATGAAAAGGTAGGATTTGATAAGGTCTCATCGCAGTTGTTGCTGACATTTGGGAATAACATATTTGCCGTGTTAATTTACCTGGTGCTGGTTATTGCCGGACCTATTATTGTGTTGATCAATTTTGAACCGGTATTTTTGGTTTTACCTTTTGGATTGATTTTCCTGAGTAGGGTAATGATATCTTTCCTTACAACACAAAATCCTTTTATAAATGTTTTGCTCCATCCAATTCAAATGATTATGCTCTTAGGACTGTTATTAAAGGGACTTTGGATTAAGGTATTGACATCAGTTAAACATAAGATATAAGAATATGAAACTCTTTTTGTGTAATTTTGTACATTATTAGTGTCAGAAGAAAGATGAAATACGATTTAACCGTTACTATAGATAAGGCGTCGGGCTTTTGCTTTGGGGTAGTTTATGCTATTGATATGGCTGAAGATATTTTAGATCATGAGGATTACTTGTATTGCCTGGGCGATATTGTGCATAACGATGAAGAGGTTAAACGGTTAACCGATAAAGGTTTAAGGATAATCGATCATGAGCAATTGCAGGGCTTAAAGAAGGAAAAGGTTCTGATCAGAGCTCATGGAGAAGCTCCATCTACTTACCAGCTTGCATTGGAAAATGAACTAACATTAATTGATGCTTCTTGTCCGGTTGTTTTAAAACTTCAAAACAGAATTAAGAACTCACACGATGATGATGAGCAAATTCTGATCTTCGGTAAACATGGTCATGCGGAAGTAGTAGGCTTACAAGGACAAACTGATGGGAAAGCAATTGTTTTTCAGGATTTGGCAGAGTTGGATCATGTAGATCTGCCTTCGAAATTCACTTTGTATAGTCAAACAACTAAGAGTACAGATAAATTTTACCAGATAAAAGATGAACTCATAAGTAGGGGATATGACATTAAAGCAAATGACACCATTTGCCGACAAGTTTCTAACCGTTATACTGATTTGGAGAAATTTGTGGTAAACTATGATAAGATCATATTCGTTTCGGGGAAGAAATCATCTAACGGAAAGGTTTTATATGATGTTTGCAAAAAGTATAACGACAATTCATATTTCATTTCAAATATTGAGGAAATAGATTTCAACTGGTTTTCTCCTAAAGATAAGGTTGGAATTTGCGGTGCTACATCTACGCCTATGTGGTTGATGGAAGAGGTTAAAGCATTTCTCCAAAATCATTAAAAAGTAATTATTGTTTTTACGGAAGATTATAAAAGTATAATAAGTTAATTTTGGGCCATATTATGGGAAAAAAGGGCGTTTTGTTAGTCAATTTAGGAACTCCGGATAGTCCGGAAGTAAAAGATGTACGCAAATATCTTGATCAGTTTTTGATGGATGAGCGCGTAATTGATGTTAATGCTTTTAACCGTACACTATTGGTTAAAGGTATAATTGTTCCTTTTCGCAGTCCTAAAACTTCAAAATTATATAAAGAAATCTGGGATGAAAACGGATCTCCATTATTGTATTATAGCAAAATACAAGCTGCGTTAGTTCAGGAGAAATTAGGAGATGAATATCATGTTGAACTGGCGATGAGGTATCAGAACCCTTCGATTCAGTCTGCTTTAGATAAAATGAAAGCAGGTTTGGTTGAAAGTATAAAAGTAATTCCCTTGTTTCCTCAATATGCTTCTGCTAGCAGTGGTTCGGTAATACAAAGCGTAATGGAAATTGTAAGTAAATGGACCACTATACCTCCGGTTTCATTTGTAAATTCATTTCACGATAACGAATTGATGTTAGAGGTCTTTGCTGAAAATGCAAAGAAATATCAGCCAGAGACCTATGACCACGTATTGTTTAGTTTTCACGGGCTTCCGGAGCGCCAATTGTTAAAGTGTGATCATACTGGAAATTATTGTCTGAAAAAGGACAATTGCTGTGAAACTTTAAATGATACCAATAAATTTTGCTACTCTGCGCAGGGGCATGATACAGCAAGGTTACTTGCAGAGAAATTGAATATTTCCAGAGAAAATTATACCGTTTGCTTCCAATCGCGTTTGGGTAAAGAGCCATGGGTGCAGCCATACACAACCGATGTGTTAAAGAAACTTGCTGCTGAAGGAAAAAAACGTTTACTTGTATTTAGTCCTGCATTTGTTGCCGATTGCCTGGAAACACTTTATGAAATTACAGTTGAATATCATGAAGAATTTAAGGCCTTAGGTGGCGAACATGTTCAGTTGGTTGAAAGCCTTAATGATCATCCAAAGTTTATTGATGCCATTGCAGAAATGGCGGTGAGCTAAAAATTTTGAGCAATGTATTTAATGATCTGATCTGTTGATCCGGTCTTTGTGTTTACATACCTTTTTGCAAGATCACCCGAAGTTCTGTCCTCTGTAAGCTTTTGGAATGCAATGAATAATTCCTCAGCATTTTTAATGCTAACAGCAGCATTTATGGAGATCAGGTCTTTTGCTTCTTGAAATTTATCGTATCTAGGCCCAAAGATTACGGGCATTCCAAATGCGGCAGCCTCCAGTGTATTGTGTATCCCTACACCAAATCCCCCACCTATATAAGCAATTTGTCCGTACTGATAGATAGATGATAAAAGACCAATGTTATCTATTATTAGCGTTTGAGTATCTACAGGCTGGTTTGTTAATTCTGAATACTTAACCGATTCAGGGATAAGTTTTACAATTTCGTCTATATGCGCTTTATCTATCTCATGAGGGGCGATAATGAATTTCCAGTTCGGATAGGCGTTAATAAGTGTTGCTAGTAAATGCTCATCAGCCGGCCAGGTACTTCCTGCAATAAGCGTGTTGTTGTTATCACAAAATTTTCTGATTGTTTCAAATTCCTTTGGCGATTTTGCATTCTCTGCCACCCGGTCAAACCTGGTATCGCCACTGATACTTACATTGTGTATGTTTATTTGACTGAGCAACTGCTTGCTTTCTTCATTCTGGACAAAAAAGTGATTTACAAAACTTAAAATTTTGCGGTTAAAAGAGCCATACCATTTGAAGAAAATCTGATCGGGTCTGAAAATACCGGATATAATGTAAAGTGGAATACCAGATTGGTGAAGGACTTTAAAATAATGATACCAGTACTCATATTTAGTGAATACCGCTAATTCAGGATTTATAGCTGCAATAAGTTGTTTGGCATTACTGGGTGTATCAAGCGGCAGGTAAAATACTCCGTCAGCCAAGGCGTAGTCTTTTCTGATTTCGTATCCTGATGGGGAGAAAAAAGTAATTATAATTTGCTTTTCGGGATAAGTACTTTTAATTTTTTCTAATAAAGGCCGGCCTTGTTCAAACTCTCCAAGTGAGGCAAAGTGAAACCAGATGTTTGACTTAGCGGGATCTATCTTTTTTTGTATTTTTTCAAAAATATTCCTTCTTCCTTGAACAAAAAGTTTAGCTTTATTATTGAACAGGGAGAATATTTTAATAATTAAACCATAAAGTTGAATCGCGATATTATAAAGCAAAAGCATTTTGTGTTTATTTCTTATCTTAGCCGAAGATACTTCAATAAAATTAAAACCGAATTAATATATGAAAATAGCCGTAATAGGAACAGGGTACGTAGGTTTAGTTACCGGTACTTGTTTGGCCGAAACTGGTAACGACGTTATATGCGTTGACGTTAATGAAGCCAAAGTGCTCAAAATGCAAAATGGTGAAGTTCCTATTTATGAACCCGGATTAGATGTACTATTTCACAGAAATATTGCTCAGGGAAGATTGGTTTTTACTACTGATCTTGCAGCCGGAATTAAGGAAGCACAAATTATTTTTATGGCTTTGCCTACGCCTCCAGGTGGCGATGGTGCAGCAGATCTATCGTATATTCTAGGGGCAGCAAAAGATATTTCGAAGCTGGTTACTGAATATAAGGTGGTTATTAATAAATCGACAGTTCCGGTTGGAACAGCAGATAAGGTGCAGGCTGTTTTTAAGGAAAATACTTCAGTAGAAATTGATGTGGTTTCTAACCCAGAGTTTTTACGTGAAGGTGTGGCTGTAGATGATTTCATGAAACCTGATAGGGTAGTAATTGGCACCAGCAGCGAAAAGGCAAAGAAATTGCTTTTAGAGCTATATGGCCCGTATGTTAGACAAGGAAATCCGATATTGTTTATGGACGAGCGATCGTCTGAGCTGACAAAATACGCTGCTAATTCATTTCTTGCTACCAAAATAACATTTATGAATGAGGTGGCTAACCTATGCGAAATTGTAGGAGCCGATGTTGACGCTGTACGTAAAGGTATTGGCTCTGACGCAAGAATTGGCAAAAGATTCTTATTCCCTGGTATCGGTTATGGTGGAAGCTGCTTTCCTAAAGATGTGCAAGCCTTAGCAAAAGCTGCGGATGAACATAATTATGATTTTCAGATTCTGAGAGCGGTGATGAATGTGAATGAAAGGCAGAAAATTGTTTTGGTTGATAAGCTTTTGAAATACTATAAAAATGATTTAAAAGGCAAGCACTTCGCTTTATGGGGCCTTGCCTTTAAACCAGAAACAGATGATATCCGTGAGGCACCAGCTTTGTATATTATTCAAGAGCTAGTGAAACATGGTGCAACGGTTACTGCATTTGATCCGGAAGGGATTGACAACGTAAAAGCGCTGATAGGTGATAAAATTCAGTACTCAAGCAATCAATACGAAGCTTTGGAAGGTGCAGATGCATTGCTGATTGCAACAGAGTGGTCTGTTTTTAGAAATCCAGATTTCGAAAGAATGGAACAGACATTAACTAACAAGGTTATTTTTGACGGCCGTAACCTATACGACTTAGAAAAGATGATTGACTTAGGTTATTACTATAATAGTGTAGGCCGTAAGCTAATAAACTAATGGGACGTAAAAGAGTTTTAATAACCGGTGCTGCCGGTTTTCTAGGATCGCATTTGTGCGATAGATTTATAAAAGAAGGCTATTATGTGATTGCCATGGATAACCTGATAACAGGGGATCTGAAAAATATAGAACACTTATTTGGTTTAGAGAGTTTTGAATTTGCACATCATGATGTTTCAAAATTTGTTCATGTACCTGGTAAATTAGATTATATTTTACATTTTGCTTCGCCTGCGAGCCCTATTGATTATCTTAAAATTCCTATTCAAACGTTAAAGGTAGGATCTTTAGGAACACACAATCTGTTAGGTTTAGCAAAGAATAAAAAAGCCAGGATGCTCATTGCTTCTACTTCGGAAGTTTATGGCGATCCAAGTGTAAACCCTCAGCCAGAGGAATACTGGGGAAATGTGAATCCGGTTGGGCCTAGAGGTGTTTATGATGAAGCCAAACGTTTTCAGGAAGCAATGACTATGGCTTATCACACCTTTCATGGTGTGGAAACACGAATAGTTAGGATTTTTAATACTTATGGCCCTAGAATGCGTCTAAATGATGGACGTGTTTTACCTGCTTTTATTGGTCAGGCCTTAAGAGGTGAAGACTTAACTGTGTTTGGCGATGGGTCTCAAACCAGGTCTTTCTGTTATGTTGATGATCTGATAGAAGGTATTTACAGGTTATTGTTAAGTGATTACGTGATGCCGGTAAATATTGGTAACCCGGATGAGATAACAATTAAGCAATTTGGAGAGGAGATTATTAAACTAACGGGAACAAATCAGAAACTGGTTTTAAGAGATTTGCCGGTTGATGATCCGAAACAACGCCGCCCGGATATTACAAAAGCAAGAGAGATTTTGGGCTGGGAGCCAAAAGTTAGTCGTGAAGAAGGATTAAAGATTACCTACGAATATTTTAAATCACTGCCAGCTGAGGCTTTAATAAACAAGGAACATAAAGATTTTACAACATATAATCGTTAATAAGAATGTCTAAAATATTAGTAACTGGAGGAACTGGTTTTATTGGTTCGCATACAGTAGTTGAATTGCATAATGCAGGATATGAGGTGGTAATTATTGATGACCTCTCTAATTCTAACCCTAAAATACTTGATCAGATAGAAACAATTATAGGAATTAAGCCAAAATTTGTTCAGCTTAACCTATGTGATGAAGCTAAGGTAAATGAATTTGCAGCGAAAAACACTGATATTGATGGAGTAATCCACTTTGCAGCTTTTAAAGCAGTTGGAGAGTCTGTACAGCAGCCACTGAAGTATTATAAAAATAATTTTTACTCACTAATTAACCTGATTACTGCGTTTAACAGTTCAGTTAAATTGGTGTTCTCTTCATCATGTACCGTTTATGGTCAACCAGATGTGTTGCCGGTAACAGAATCAGCCCCTACAAAAAGAGCAGAATCGCCATATGGCAATACCAAACAAATAGCTGAAGAAATTTTACAGGAAACCTGTGCAGTTACACCATCATTAAATGTGATTTCACTTCGTTATTTTAACCCGGTGGGTGCGCACGAAACTGCCTTAATTGGTGAGTTGCCAATTGGTGTACCTCAAAACCTTGTTCCGTTCATTACACAGTCGGCAATTGGAAAACGTGGACCGATAACTGTTTATGGTAATGATTATGATACTCCTGATGGAAGTGCGATAAGAGATTATATTCATGTGGTAGATTTAGCTAAAGCACATGTTGCAGCTATTAAGCGCCTGGAAGGTAATAAAGCAGATTCAAATTACGAAGTGTTTAATTTAGGAACCGGAAAAGGATCTTCAGTATTGCAAATTATTGATGCCTTTGAGAAATCAACAGGACAAAAGCTGGATTACACTATTGGAGCAAGGAGAGAAGGTGATATCGAGAAAGTTTGGGGTGATGTAACAAAATCTGCAAGAGACTTAAACTGGAAGGCAGAATTAGACATCGATGTAATGATGTCATCGGCCTGGAACTGGGAGAAGTACTTAAAAGACAACCCATTTTAGTATGCTGTTAAGTGAGCATAAGGATCTTAAACTGGAGATAAAATCTCTTCCTGAAAAGGAAAAAGATAAATTATTGCTCAGACTAATTGCAAAGGATAAGGTTTTAACAGAACATTTGCATTTTAAGCTGTTCGAAGATGAACATGATCTGGTAGAACGTTATGAAAAACTATTGGCAACAATAGATGAAACGGCTAAAGATCTTTTATCTAATAAAAAACTCACTTCAAAAGATACACTATTAAGAATGCGTAAATTAAATGGAAGCATCAGTCATCATTTTAAGGTAACAAAGGACGTTACTACAGAAATGGAGTTGAGAATTCATTTATTAAACCAAATTCCAATAGATTTTAAAGAAGGTATTTTTTCGCCTTTGCATAAGTTTAACGAAAAACTTTCTGTTTACTTTGTTAAGTCGACAGTTTCAGTATTAAATAAGTTTTATAAACTACATGAAGATCTGCAGTTTGATTTAAAGGATCGACTAGATACCGTGCTTAGTAAAATATATCAAAACAAAACATCTTCGGTAGCTCTGGAACTTGGACTGCCTAAAGAATTATAGACTATGAAAAAAATATTAATAACCGGAGGAGCTGGGTTTATTGGCTCTCATGTTGTAAGAAGATTTGTAAATAACTATCCTGATTACATGATTGTAAATCTGGATAAGTTAACCTATGCTGGTAACCTTGCAAATCTTACCGATATTGAGGATAAACCAAATTACCGTTTTGTTAAAGCTGATATTACAGATGCAACTGTAATAAATGAGTTGTTTGGTAAAGAGAATTTTGATGCAGTTATTCATTTAGCGGCTGAATCGCATGTTGACAGGTCGATCACTGATCCGACAGCTTTTGTGATGACCAATGTTATCGGAACAGTTAATCTTTTGAATGCGGTACGTGAATACTGGAAAGGTAGCTATGATAAGAAAAGGTTTTACCACGTTTCAACAGATGAAGTTTATGGTGCGCTTGGCGAAACAGGAATGTTTACTGAATCTACAGCTTATGATCCACATAGTCCTTACTCTGCTTCAAAAGCATCTTCGGATCACTTTGTAAGAGCTTATCACGATACTTATGGGATAGATATAGTTGTGTCTAACTGTTCTAATAATTACGGATCTCATCATTTTCCTGAGAAATTGATACCATTGGCAATCAATAATATTAAAAATGAACAACCAGTGCCGGTATATGGTAAGGGCGAGAATGTTCGCGATTGGTTATGGGTAGAAGATCATGCACGCGCGATTGATGTTATCTTCCATCAGGCTAAAACAGGACAAACATATAATATTGGTGGCCATAACGAATGGAAAAACATAGATCTTATTCATTTACTATGTAAGATTATGGACAAGAAACTAGGCAGGGCAGAAGGGGAGTCGGCAAAGCTGATCACTTTTGTAACGGATAGAGCCGGTCATGACTTACGTTACGCTATTGACTCCACCAAACTTCAAAATGAATTAAACTGGGTGCCTAGTTTACAGTTTGAAGAAGGATTAGAAAAAACAGTAGAGTGGTATTTGAAAAATGAAGGGTGGCTTTCTGATGTCACTTCCGGGAATTACCAGGCTTACTACGAAAATCAATATGAGGGAAGATAATTATCTTCCCTTTTTTATTCATACCTTAAAGCTTCTACCGGATCGAGTTTAGAGGCTTTTTTTGCAGGGTAATAACCCGAAATAATACCTACCCCAACACATAATGCAAAACCGCCCATAATCCATTCCCATGGTATTATGAATGATCCTCCCATTGCAAATGAGATGAGATTTCCTATGGCTATTCCAAGGAATATGCCAAATGCACCTCCAATAAGACAAATTATAACGGCCTCTATTAAGAATTGTTTACGAATTACAGAAGGATTTGCACCAATGGCCTTCCTGATTCCGATTTCCCTGGTTCTTTCTGTTACGGAAACCAGCATAATATTCATTAGTCCAATGGATGCACCAATTAGTGTAATGGCTCCGATGGCAATTCCTCCTAACACTACATATCTTAATTGTTCGAAAAGGGTTTGGGCAAGGGAATCACTTTTTGTGATCTCAAAATTGTTCGGTTCTGAAACCTTTACCTTTCTTATCTTTCTTAGTTCTGATGTAGCTTCGCCAATAATGTTATCCATCTGATCATTGCTTGGTACCATTACCGTAATGGTATAAGAAGGATTTGAGTTGGAGTTAATCAACTTAGCTTTTAGAAGGGGAACATAAACGGATCTGTCGCCGCTAAACCCCATACTTTGACCCTTTGACTCAAGAACTCCAATAACTTTTAACCTGTTGTTTCCAACGTTTATTACTTTATCTATGGGACTTTGATCTCTAAAAAGCTTAGTCCTGATCTCATTACCTATTATGCAGACATTGTTCCCTGACACTACTTCGGCGGGACTGAAATTACGCCCAAGCGAAAGATTCAAGCCTTGTGAGTTCAATCCATTTTCATCAATACCTTGAATATTGATATTAGGGTTAGTTTTTTCAGCGCCAAACTTAGCTGTTGACCCTCCTGTAGCAAATACACTGATCGCGACTGTTGCAGGTGTATTTAATCTTTCCTTAAAACTTACCGCATCTTCGTATTTGATAGACCGGAATGGTTTTGGGCGTTGGCCAGAGCCGCCAACCCTTATGCCTGATCCTCTGTTTCTGATGGTAAACGCGTTGGCCCCCATACTGGAGAAGGCCTCAGTCATACTTTTTTTAACAGCATCCAGTGTTGTTAATATACCTACTAATGCAGATAGGCCAATTGCGATGATCAATGCGGTAAGCATGGTACGCAACCTGTTGCTTTTTATTGATTGAAGGGCTAGTTTTACGTTTTCGGTATAGGTCATTTCAGATGAAATATATTCTTAAAGGGATAAAAATAAAAAGTCCCGCTGTTAAGACAACGAGACCATGTATAATGTTACAAAAGAAAAGGAACTTAAACTGAGAAACTTGTTCCGCAACCGCAAGTACTACTTGCATTTGGGTTGCTAAAGGTAAAGCCCCTTGAGTTTAATCCATCTTGCCAATCTACCTGCATTCCCATCAAATACATCTGATGCGCTTTGTGCATGAAGACTTTAATGCCATCGATAATAAATTCCTGATCACCTTCTTTTTTTTGATCGAAACCAAGTACATAGCTCATTCCAGAGCAGCCCCCACCGTCAACACCTACGCGTAACCCAAAGTCCTCAGAAATTTCTTGCTGATCTTTTAATTTAAAAAGCTCCTTTACAGCGCCTTCTGTAAAAGTTACCGGTGCAAATGCTGTATCAACTGTATTACTCATATTATTAAAAATTAGGAAGTACAAATTTAGTTATAATTGTTTATAAAAGCGCTATAGCTATCTCTAATAGAGACCTCTATCTCGTCATTTAAAAAATCAAATAGTGGGGTAAATATAAATAAAATGTACATTTTTGCTGAGACTCTATACTAATTATTACTGTATTCAAACAAAGCTGAATGAACGTACAAAACTTTTTAACAGAAGTTGCCACATTAGCCACCGGTGGTATTATAACAGTTGCAGCAGGATATTATCTTTTTATAAATGACCTGAGAAGGTATCTGGACACAAAACATGTTGAAGCAAAACCATCAGATCCTAAAAAAGACGAACATTTACAGATCCTTCCGTTACGATTGCAGGCTTACGAACGGCTGATTGTTTTTGTCGACAGAATTAATCCTGCAAATTTGCTGATCCGAGTACATCAGCAAGGTATTTCTGTTGTAGATCTTCAATCAGTTTTACTTAATGAAATAAGATCTGAATATCAGCATAATGTTGCCCAACAATTATATGTAAGTGCCCAAACATGGGATGTTGTTCGTAAACTTAAGGATGATACTTTAACCATGGTTAGCAATGCCGCGCGAGGATTGCCTGTGGATTCTGCCGGTGTGGATTTGAGTAGAAAAATACTGCAGCATATGACTGATATGTCTGATAACCCTTATGATTTAACATTAGATCTTATTAAAAAGGATATTCATTTGTTATTTTAACTATGAAAGAGAAAAGTTTTACCACTACTTCGGGTATTGAAATAAAAGAAATATACACTACTGCCAAACCTTTAACAGAGGTGCCAGGAGAATTTCCTTTTACCAGGGGGATTCAGAAAGATATGTATAGGGGCCGGTTGTGGACTATGCGGCAGTATGCCGGGTTTTCGACTGCAGAGGAATCTAACAAACGGTACCATTATTTGCTTAAGCAAGGAACAATGGGCCTGTCTGTTGCATTTGATCTTCCCACCCAGATTGGATATGATTCTGACCACGATATGGCCGAAGGAGAGGTTGGTAAGGTTGGTGTTGCAATTGATTCATTGAAAGATATAGAAATCTTGTTCGATGGGATAGAGCTGCAAAAGATCACCACATCTATGACAATAAATGCTACAGCCTCGATTTTGTTGGCTATGTATATAGCCCTGGCTAAAAAACAGGGGGCTGATATTAAGCAAATATCTGGCACCATTCAAAACGATATCTTAAAGGAGTATGCCGCAAGGGGGACTTATATATACCCGCCAAAACCCTCTATGAGGATTATTACCGATATTTTTGAATATTGCAGTAAAGAAGTACCGAAATGGAATACAATTTCCATTTCGGGCTATCATATCCGGGAAGCAGGCTCAACAGCCGTTCAGGAGCTGGCCTTTACACTGGCAAATGGAAAAGCATATTTGAATGCTGCATTAGAGAAGGGATTAGATATTAATGTATTTGCTAAACGACTTTCTTTCTTTTTCAACTGCCACAATAATTTCTTTGAGGAAATTGCCAAATTCAGGGCTGCCAGAAGAATGTGGGCAAAAATAACAAAGGAGCTTGGGGCTACGGATGAGAAAGCTCAAATGCTTCGTTTTCACACGCAAACAGGTGGGTCAACACTTACAGCCCAACAGCCACTTAATAATGTAATAAGAGTCACCAATCAGGCCTTGGCTGCAGTTTTGGGAGGCACACAGTCCTTGCATACAAATGGTTACGATGAGGCGCTGTCGTTACCAACCGAAGCAGCAGCAAAAATCGCTCTGCGTACACAGCAGGTAATTGCTTTTGAAAGTGGGGTAACAGATACCGTTGACCCATTGGCGGGCTCCTACTTTGTAGAAACATTAACAGATGAGGTTGAGGCGGCAGCGCAGCTGTATATAGATAAAATAGATGCCATGGGCGGTTCAGTAAATGCGATAGAAAATGAGTATATCCAGAACGAGATCGCAGATGCAGCTTACCGGTACCAGGTTGAAGTGGAAGAGGCAACCAGGGTTATTGTTGGGGTAAATAAATTTACACAGGAACAGGAAGGGATAACCGAGGTGTTTACCATAGATGAATCTATCCGTACGATCCAAACGGAGAAGATAAATAAGTTAAAAGCAGAAAGAGATAACATAGCTGTTGAAAAAGCGTTGAAGAACCTAAGGGAAGCTGCAAAGGGGAGCGAGAATTTAATGCCGTATATTTTAACAGCCGTAGAGGCCTATTCCACGCTTGGTGAAATAGCGGACACACTACGTAATGTTTTTGGAGAATATTAAAAAGGATGTTAATAAATAGTTATTAACACAAAAAATTCAGGTTAAGAAGGGTAGGTTATTGCTACCTAAGCAGTTACCAAATAAATGAAAATTAAGTTTTTTTTGTTGATAATTTTTTGAATATTCGATCTCTCGAAACAGCAGTTTTTTTATGCTCGTATCGTTACTGTAAACCAACAAATTATAGAATAACAATGGAAAAAACTTGTACAGAAGTGTGGAAAAACTGTCTCCAAATCATAAAAGATAACATACCGACCCAAAGTTTCAAGACTTGGTTCGAACCGATATCAGCATTGAAATTGGAAGGCAAAGTTTTAACCATACAAGTGCCTAGTTTGTTCTTCTATGAATGGTTGGAAGAACACTATGTAGGGCTGCTTCGTAAGACAGTTAAAAAGCAATTAGGAGATGAGGGAAGGTTAGAGTATAACATCGTTGTGGATAAGTCTTCTAATACGGGATCGCCTTATACTACTAACATGCCGAGTAATGGAAATGGGGCAGAGGCGAAGATTCAATCAATGCCAATTCCGGTTTCTATAAACAAAGACATTAAGAACCCTTTTATCATTCCGGGTTTAAAGAAACTGAATGTTGATCCTCAATTAAATTCTAACTATACGTTTGAGAATTACATAGAGGGAGATTGCAACCGTTTAGCAAGATCAGCGGGGTATGCCGTAGCCGCAAAACCGGGAGGTACTTCATTTAATCCTTTAATGATTTATGGAGGAGTAGGGTTAGGGAAAACACACCTTGCGCAGGCTATTGGTAATGAAATTAAGCGTAACATGCCAGACAAACTGGTAATTTATGTCTCATGTGAGAAATTCTGTCAGCAATTTGTAGATTCATTAAAGAACAATACGATTAATGATTTTGTGAATTTCTATCAGGCAATGGATGTAATCATCATGGATGATGTACACAACTTTGCCGGAAAAGAAAAAACGCAAGATATATTCTTCCATATCTTTAATCATCTTCATCAATCAGGTAAACAGGTTATTTTATCATCAGATAAAGCACCTAAAGATCTGGCCGGACTAGAAGAAAGATTGTTAAGCCGTTTTAAATGGGGTCTTTCTGCAGATTTGCAGATTCCTGATTTTGAAACAAGAATAGCAATTCTTAAAAAGAAAATGTATGCAGATGGTATTGAATTACCTTCTGAAGTAGTGGAGTACGTAGCCCACAACATTGACAATAACGTAAGGGAACTTGAAGGCGCAATGGTTTCCCTGCTAGCTCAATCAACTTTAAACAAAAAAGACATCGATTTGGCATTGGCTAAACAGATGTTGAAGAACTTTATTAAAAATACGTCCAAAGAGATTTCGATGGAATATATCCAGAAATTGGTATGTGAGTATTTTGAAGTTCCTGTAGACATGGTGAAATCACAAACACGGAAACGTGAAATTGTTCAGGCAAGACAGATTTCCATGTATCTTTCCAAGAGTCATACTAAGTCATCATTAAAAACTATTGGAGCTTTCTTTGGAGGAAGAGACCACTCCACGGTAATTTATGCATGCCAGACAGTTGAAGATCTGATTGATACAGATAAGAAGTTTAAAGGATACGTACACGACATACAAAAGAAATTAAAAATGAGCTAAATCATTAGAGCTCAAGTCTTATCACAAAAAAAGACCCTGTAAGTTTTACTTGCAGGGTCTTTTTTTGTGATTGAATGTTTATTTTAAAACATCAAGCTTCATTAACCCATAAAATAATGCAGCTGAATGTAATGCCTGATCAATTTTATTGTCTTTTAGAATTTGTTTAGCCTCTTCGATAGTATATTCCTCAACGTTAAGGATTTCATGGTCATCTAAGTGCTGATCATGAGTTTTAACACCGCCTTTTAATAAATAGGTATAAGTAACATTTGTAGATGTTGCGGGATTGGGGTATAGCGTAGCTATCAATTCGGAACTTTTAAAAGAATAACCGGTTTCTTCTAATAGCTCTCTCTTAATGGCTACCTCAGGCAATTCATCGCCATCTATGACGCCACCAGGAACTTCTAAGGATATAATATCAGCACCATGGCGATATTGGCGAACCAAAATTATTTTATTGTCTTCTGTTACTGCTACGGCATTAACCCAATTCGGGTATTCAAGTACGTAATAGTCGTCTTTTATAACGCCATTTTGTAAATCACAGGTATCCACACGTAATGTCGCCCATCTTTCTTTCACCAGATATTTTGATGAAAGTCTTTGCCATTTTTTTATTTCCATATTAGGTATTAAGGTATTTATCAACTAGTTTTTGGCGGTCAAGATTAGTCATGTTTATAATGTGATGCTTTGTTTCCAGCAGGTAGTATATTAAATATAGCTTCTCAGCAAAAGAATCGTTCCTTGGGTTAATAACCGAAGGATCAAATTGAGAGTAGAGAAACTGACTTAGCATTTCCAATTTTTCGGCAGGGAATTCCTTTTCAGTTAACCGTGCCTCAAATTCAGAAGAATTACTGGAGAATAGTTCTTCAGGTGTAATTCCAAAATTATTTACCAATGATTCCATTAACAGATCATCTGCCTCAGTCAATTTGCCTTCTAGCTTTAAGCCCATAATACGGGCTAAAACTTGCGCAAGTTTCTGAATTTCTGCTGTAATTAAGTCTCTTCTTAACATATTCTTTACCAGCTACCGCTACTACCACCGCCACCAAAACTACCACCACCAAAGCCTCCGAAGCCACCACCTCCGCCGCCGCCACTGCTACCTCCGCCCCAGCCACCGCCAGAACCTCGGCCACCGCCTAATAACATACTCCAGAAAAGAGCATCAGCAGCACCACGACCACTGATAACTTGTCCACTGCCACCGCTACCGCCACCTCTTCTAAGGATAATGATTATAACAACAATGATAATGATGATGGCCAACATGCTGCCTCCTTTGCCAGCATCATTCTTCCTTTTTGGATTTTCGTTTTTGTATTCGCCTTTGGTATATTTTATAATAGCATCAGTACCTGCATTGAGTCCCTGATAGTAATCTCCAGTTTTAAAATACGGTTTTATCTCGTTTTCGATAATACGCTTGGCATAGATGTCTGGTAATACCCCTTCCAGGCCATATCCTGTTTGGATAGAGATCTTTCTGTCGCCAAGAGCAACCACGATCATTATCCCATTATTTTTCCCTGAGCTACCAACTCCCCATTTTCTACCCAATTCAAGCGCATATTCGTTAATGTCATAGTCGCCAACAGATTTTAATACAGCTACTGCAATTTGAGTGGAGCTTGAATCATCAAAAGCAACAAGTTTCTGTTCCAATTGTTGCAATTGATCAGCTGAAAGTGTTCCTGTATAATCATTTACCAATTTGGTCGGCTTTGCCGGAAAATCCTGAGCAAACCCAACCAGGGATGTTGTAAGTAAGAATAATGCTACGATTAATTTTTTCATAGCTTATGTGGTTTTATTCTGATCCATAAAAATAATGTCATTTGGCAGTTCATTGATGTCGTCATTTTGCGAAGGGAAAAACGTTGCAAGTTTTTCTCCTGCCAAAATTACGCCTGCTATAATGCCCTGAGCTAAATTGCCAGAGGCAAAATGAGCTTTCATTGCAACTTTAGTTGTTTCCCAGAAATCTGTAGGTACAACTTTATTAATTCCACTATCACCAACTATTGCAAACTTATGATCTACATAAGCCAGGTATATCAATACACCATTATGTCTTGATGTTTTATCCATCCCAAGTTTTGAAAAGTAGGATGTTGCTTTTTCAAATGCATCGCCGCTGCAATGTTTATCTATGGCAATTCTGATTTCGCCTGAAGTGGCTTTTTCAGCATCTGATATGGTTTGGGAAATTAGTTCTTGTTCTTGTTCTGTGAATGGCCCCATAATTGGATTGCTTTTATAAAGATAAGGGTAATGTATGTTTATTCATTTAAACATACATTACCCTTAAATGTTGTTATGGTATATTAGAATTCTACTTTTGGTGCATTTTGTGCACCAGCGTCAGCTTTAAAAGCAGCTTTTTGGCTAAATCCGAATATGCCTGCAGTAATGTTGTTAGGGAATGATCTTACCTTTGTATTATAAGTTTGAACCGATTCGTTAAAATCTTTACGCGCTACTGTGATACGATTTTCAGTACCTTCCAGCTGAGCTGATAATTCACTAAACTGTTGAGTAGCTTTAAGCTCAGGGTAGTTCTCGGTTAAAACCATCAATTTACCTAATGCCTGACTTAACTGACCTTGAGCAGCCTGATATTTTTGCATATTCTCTTCAGTTAATTTATCAGGGTCTATTGTGATCTGGCTTGCTTTAGAACGTGCTTCAATAACCTGAGTTAATGTACCCTGTTCAAACTTTGCTGCACCTTTAACTGTGCTTACAAGGTTAGGGATCAAATCAGAACGGCGTTGATATTGTGTTTCAACCTGTGCCCATTTGGTTTTTACATCCTCATCCAGTTTAACCAAGCCGTTGTAACCACAACCACTTACTGCCACTAATAAGACTAAGATTCCTACAATTACTAAAACTACTTTTTTCATATTTTTCTGTTTTGTTTTTCAGTGTTAATTTACGCATTAGAACTCAATTTCTGTACCTTTGTTACAGTTCAGTAGAAAAACCTGACAACAATAACGCAAAAAGACATCTAAATTACGCTGGCTCTGGCAAAAATCAATGATAAAATCGCCGATGTGCAAACCTTTAGAAAACCCGAAATGGTGGTATTTCTCAATGTAAAGCCTATAAAATTCTTAAAAGATTAAATAACCGCTTTCAAGAAAAGTAATTTTCGAAGGGAGGATGAAGCAATTTTTTCGCTGTAAAATAACTGACATAATTACAATTCGTGTACTGCCAAAAGAAGTCAGAAGCTTTCAAATTTATATTTAATGTTTAAAATAGTAAGGATCTTTTAATGTTGTAAGATGTACCTTTGCATCAATTCAGGATAAAAACCTGACGATAATTATGCAAAAAGACATTGAAATAACGCTGGCTCCGGAAGAGACCGACAACATAACTGCGATTAAGAAAAACCTTTCGGAAGCTTTAAAAATTGATCTTTCCCGAATTGGCGGATATAGAATCCTTAAAAGATCAATTGATGCCCGTTCAAGAAAAGTAATATACAGGCTACAGGTAAGAACATTTATCGATGAACCGTTATTAACCGAATCGTTTGTTGTTAACTATAAGAATGCTAGCAATGCGAAACATGTGGTTATTGTGGGTGCTGGTCCGGCCGGATTATTTGCAGCACTTCAGTGTATCGAAAACGGATTAAAACCAATAGTGCTTGAACGTGGTAAGGACGTAAAACAACGAAGGAGGGATTTAGCAGCAATAAACAAAGAAGGTATTGTAAATACTGAATCTAATTATTGTTATGGTGAAGGGGGAGCCGGAACTTATTCAGATGGAAAATTATATACCCGATCCAATAAGCGTGGGGATATTAATAAAGTGCTTCAGGCCTTTGTTCAGCACGGCGCTGCGGAAGATATTCTTGTTGATGCCCGCCCCCATATCGGTACAAATAAATTGCCCCATATAATTACTGCAATTAGAGAAACAATTTTAAATGCAGGAGGGGAGGTGCGTTTCGACCAAAAAGTAACGGACGTTTTAATTGATTTTGGAAAGATAAAAGGTGTAGAGATTAACGGAGAAGAGAAACTATTGTCTGACGCTGTTATTCTAGCCACCGGGCACTCAGCAAGAGATATTTATGAATTGCTTCATAAAAAGAATATCCTTGTTGAAGCCAAACCATTTGCCTTGGGAGTAAGAATAGAGCACCCTCAGTCTATTATAGATGCGGCTCAATACCATTGCGATATCCGGAGTGAATTTTTGCCTCCGGCTTATTATAGTTTAGTTGAGCAGGTTGGTGCCAGAGGCGTGTTCTCGTTTTGTATGTGCCCGGGAGGGATAATTGCCCCTTGTGCAACGTATGCTGATGAAATAGTTGTTAATGGATGGTCGCCATCAAAAAGGAATAATCCATATGCGAATTCCGGAACGGTAGTGCAAATAACGCTTGATGATGTTAAGGGCGAGGATCCGCTAAGAATGATGCATTTTCAGTCGGAAATAGAGAAAACTGCTTTCAGGCTTGGTGGGGGAGATCTGGTTGCGCCTGCCCAAAGGATGGTTGACTTTGTAGAGGGTCGAATTTCAGTAGATCTACCTAAAAATTCTTATTTACCTGGAACACGGAGTGTAATGCTTAAAGAAACGCTGCCAGATTTTGTTGCATCAAGTCTGAAAAATGCTTTGCCCCTGTTTGGGAAAAAAATGAAAGGTTATTATACGAATGAGGCTATTTTGGTAGGAGTAGAAAGCAGAAGTTCATCGCCAGTTAGGATTCCAAGAGATAAAGAGACTTTTCAACATCCACAGGTTGCGGGCTTATATCCTTGTGCAGAAGGTGCAGGTTATGCAGGAGGTATAGTATCGGCTGCAATTGACGGTGTTAATTGTGCAAATGCAGTTTTAAAGTTTAGCTAAACACATTTACCTTTTATTTGTTGTTTTCGTATGATTGATTTCGCAAATGAGCTTAGAAAAGGATATAGTGGGGATGCCTGGCACGGCAACAGTGTATCCGCTATTATTTCGTCGGTAAGTAAAGATCAAATATTTAAACGACCAATTCCAACTGCACATACCATTGCTGAACTTGTATTGCACTTAACTTCATGGACGGAAGAAGTATTTTCGAGGCTGGAAGGTAACTTGGCCAAGGAACCTGAAAAAGGCGATTGGCCTATGGCTAAAGAAGAAACAATGCAGGAGTGGGATGCCATTTTAAGTGATTTTCGTTTAGCTAATGAAAAACTGCTTAATCTTGCGAGGGAAATTTCTGAAGACCAATGGAGAACAACGGTTAATCAGGTTTCGGGACCTAGAGTGAATTATTTTGAGTTATTCAATGGTTTGGTGCAGCATCATGCTTATCATGCAGGGCAAATCTCATTGTTATTAAAATTTTAGATTGTGAAAAAAACATTAATTATAGGGGCGAGCCCCAATCCGGATAGATATGCCTATAAAGCTGCGCATATGCTTAAATCAAAAGGGCACAACATTATCAATGTTGGTATAAAAAAAGGAGCTGTGGCCGGAGAAGAGATTGAGCAACCAGGGCATCTGCATAATGACATTGATACGGTTACCTTATATATAGGTCCGCATTTGCAGAGTGGTTACTATAACTATATACTAGAAACAAAACCTAAACGAGTTATTTTTAATCCTGGAACTGAAAATCAGGAACTGGAAGAATTGCTGTTGGCAAATGATATTGAGCCGATAGAGGCTTGTACTCTGGTATTGTTATCTACAGGTCAGTACTAGTATATTTTTTTAACGACTTTCCAACGACTCATAGACGACTTTGAAACGACTCTGAACGACCTTTTGTCGTTTGTAAGTCTTTTTGGTGTGAGGTGATAGGCGATAATGTATTATACTTATATGTAGTACTACGCTGTAGCATATTTCATAGATTAGCGCTGGCTCGTCGTTTTTTAAGATAAAGAATTAACCTGATTTTAACTTGCTGTTAATTTTTCTGGTTGTGGTTTAGCGAGTTAGGGATATTTTGTAAGAAATAGTGTGGAAATGTTTGTGTGGTGGCTGAATTTTCCTACTTTTGCATCCCGCTTCGGAGGAAGGGAAACAGTGAAAAAGGAAGGTGAAAAAGAGTTTCAAAAAAGATTTGCAAAACAGAAAAAGATTTCTACCTTTGCAGTCCCAAACAAAACGGGAGTTACCAAACAAAACGGGAGTTACCAAAC
>NZ_JBFTKO010000015.1:0-144497 GCF_056395985.1 Pedobacter sp. 05T44 | reverse complement strand
CCTCTGTGTGTATAAACTTTAACTGCTTTTTCTATGGCTGAAAAGCAAATTTCTTTGATTCTTTTGCGAATTAAATCAGGAATTTTAGCAGAGGCCTTTTTAATATCAATTTGCCATTCTTTATCCAAGGTATTGGGTAAATCAATAGAAATACGGCATAGTCGTTGGTTTTCTTTTAATCTGAAATTTAAATCCAGCCATCCTCCATCAGAAATTAACCGATGATTTCTATACAAGTAAATACCCTGATGTTCAGTCCAGCCCTTTGTCATTTGGACTTGATCTTTTTCATCTTTAGACATTTTGGATTCGTGAGGCAAAATGTATGGTTGAATAACTATATTTCGCCCTTTAATTGATAATTGTTCTTCCTGCAATTCTGTTGAAGGATATTCGGAAGATATATCGAATGGGTTTACAGGGGCAACTATATCATTAAAAATTACGATTTCCAGATCATTTTTCTCTATATAGCGATGAAAAATTAATCCAAGATGTTTTTTAACGTTTTCAAATTTTCTATAAAAATTTTCTTTATCCAGATTGTGTTCGTCAGACTCCATTAGTCGGTCCATTTTCTCCCAGAGTATAACTGTTCCTTTGCTACCAAATGTCAGCTCACCTAAATTCTTCCTTGAATGATCATCAATACAGTCTCTTAATAGTGCCCAATCCTTTTTTTTAGCTATAAAATCTAAATCCCAACACCTTACAAACTCTTTTAGCTTTGTTTTTTTTGTTTTTACAGTAAGTCGTCTGCATTGAGAGAAAGAGGCGGTTTTAAGGCCTAATCCAAAACGGCCAAGATCATCATCAAGCCTTTCTTCAAGCGGGTCCAAACTACCCAACCTCATTGCATCTTTCAATTGCTGTTCATTCATTCCATCCCCATTATCCTCTATTCTTACAAAAGATGCATATCTATCTATTCCAAAAGATATATGTATTTTAGATGCTTTAGCAGAAATGCTGTTGTCAATCAAATCAGCAATTGAAGTCTCTATGGAATATCCGTAAGACCTTGCAGATTGAAATTGGTACTCAGCTTTTGGTCTTATAATATCATATTTTGCTTCTTTATTCTTCATGAGAATTGCTATTTATGAGTTATAATATTTCTTAAGTCACTTGCTGTTATAATTGTATAATGAATATCCAGTAGCTTATGACAGCTAGGGCAAACGAAAATAAAATCATCAGGATTAACCTCACGGGTTAATGATGACTCATCAATTACTCCTATGTAATGTAATTCCATCAAATCATCCCCTAAAGTTCCATATGTGTTCAATGAATTCATATTGCATACAAAGCATGTGGAGATTTCGCCTGTTTTAATAGTATTCTTTTTTAAACGTAGAGTTAGTGGGTTTAATTCCATATTTTTATGGTAATTGAATTTAAAATCCCGTTCCTTAGATGAAACATAAGGCATAATAGGTTCGGCTAATCGTTCCTCTCCTACATTATTCGTAAATTGTTTAATTAAATCAGCCTCTTCTTTCAATTTACCCCGATGCATACGGTATTCATCAAATATCGTTTTCGCCAGTTTACCAGAATTGGATAAACCATCTCCTGCATATCCGGAGTCCATCGCTTTAAAATTACCTAATCTTCTGGCAACCCCACTTGGATTTCTGAATTTCTTTATGTCAGGAATGTTTTTATGTACAGATAACTTTCTGAGTAAATCACTTAGTACAATAACTTTTTCGTTTGATTTATGCATTTGTCCTTGATCTAGGTCAAAGTACAAATCAAGGGCAAGAATCAGTTCCTGCCTAATCCAGTTCGGATTTTTGCCAGGCAGAGCAACTGACTTTTGAACTGAACCAGTGTCTTTATCATTCAAAACTATGACCTGAATTTCCCTCCAAAAATCATTTCTTTTAACATTTTTATATTTTTTATAAATATACAATGCCTCATTTGGTAAAGTCGCGGCCTGTCCACGGGCATCTTTCCAGCCGATTCGGGCGGACTTTTTTAGGTGACTATCAAATGCATCCCGGGCATTTTTCAAACTGTGTTCAAATGAAGATGGCTTTCTATTTTCTCCCAGGTTAGCAAAAAAAAGTTGATATGCATCTTTCCATGAGCTTACTTTTAACTCTATGGGAGGAGCATATTTATTTGCTTTATCTGGCGTTCCAAATTTTGAAAGGAACAAAGCAACTAACCAAAAATTTTGAGAACGTTTCATTTTTAATCCTGGATTCTAAGGCGGACAAATAAGTAATGTAATAATGCATATCCGGTATTCACACTCAAGGCATTACCTGCCTGTTTATAAAGTTGATGCTCACTTACACCCGCCGCTATTGCGTTATCGAAAAAAGGTTGATCAAAACCTTGAAGCTTTAAAGCTTCTGGTGGGGTTAACCTTCGCACAGGCTTTTTAAACAAAACTTCTTTTGCTGTTTCTTTATGAGATTGACCGTTTAAGATATAATCATCGGAATAGTAATTATCCTGGCATGCTCTATGCATTTTAACCATAGTGGCAGTTAATGTCCTAGCTATATCTAGGTCAATCTGAGATTTACTCCAGAAATTTTTAGAGCCGCCATCAAGTATGGTATGTTTTATTTTTTCGGATAGGTAGTATTTCTGGTTAGTTTCCCTCTCCAGAATATCTAAAACATTAGTGTACGTATTCAAACTATGATAATCAATATTATTAAAATTATTGACAATAGCTTCTTCGGTAAGCTCGATTTCTATTTCTTTTTTACTGCAAACAAAAAAGATGCGACTACGCCTTTGTGGCAATCCAAACGACTGCGTATCGAGTACAACATAGTTTACATATTTGTATTCATGTTCTTTGAAGAAGTTAATTATTAATTCCAGCGTTTTGCCTTTGTCATGGTTAATGATATTCCTCACATTCTCAAGGACAACAAACTCCGGCTGTTTTCCTTTTAGAATTTCATGTATACTAAAAAGTATCTTCCCTCTTTCGTCTTCCAGCCCAAGTTGTTTTCCTAATAAACTAAATGCCTGACATGGAAATCCCCCGAGTAACAAGTTAAAATCAGGTAGCTTCCGTATGTTTTCTTTATCATCTGTAAAATTGATGATATCATTCATCTGGACTTCGTCTGCTATATTATAATTAGCAGAGTATGTTGTTTTAGCATGATGGTCAATTTCTGAAAAAGCAACGCACTCAAATTGCCGATCAGTATCCAGAGATAAATGATCAGCCGCATTTCTGAAGCCTCCGATACCTGCAAATAATTCTATATATCTCATTTGTAAAATTTCATTAACTCCTGTCCTATTGTGTGGGCCATTTTTACAGGAACAGCATTACCGATTTGTTTATACGAACTATTTAATCCACCTCTGAATAAATAATCATCGGGAAATGTTTGAATTCTTGCTGCTTCCCTTGGACTTAATCCTCTGGCTTGAGTAGGATGAATATACATGTGGCAATCATATTTCATATGTGATGTGATTGTTTTTGATACTTCTGAAGATTTAAGTTTATAATACTTATCGTGAAAAATGTGGTTTCTGTTTTTGTATTTACTTAAATCCTGAATACTTTCATGAAGTGAATTAGCTCCTTCAGGCAGCCGTCTGAATATCTCCAGATCGTTTTCATTATTGTATCTTGACTTATGATTAAATAAATAAGCTGAGCCCCTGCCATTATTTATATCAGTTAAAAAAGCATTCAGAGGTACTTCTGTCTTTCTTATAGCATAACCATGTATCTCCCCGTCAACATCCGGATTCCTGATTTCAGGGTTTGTTGCAATTTCAGGTAGTCCGAACAAGGCATCTTTAAGATTATACTGGCTTTTTATTTTCTTTCTTTTAAGAAGAGTCTGTTTTACCCCCTCCATAAACATAAAATTTCTACCACCAATAAGAATGTATCTATGCCTGCTCTGAGGAACATCAAAACTTTGTGCATCGATTGTTAAAGGAGAAAACGAGTAGCTCTGTTTTGTTTTGTCATTAATATCCTTCTCAATTTCGCTTTCTACGTTTTTCATTCCCCTTACATTTTCCATGATAAAAAAATCAGGGTTTATAAGAGCAAGTAGCTCAACAAAATATTTGTATAAAATATTTCGCTTATCTTCTATGAATCTTTTTTCTTTACTTTCATCATCTATAACATAGTTTCTTCGATTAGCTTTAGAAAAACCCTGACACGGTGGCCCCCCCGCTACTAATTTAATATGTTCAAAAAGATGTTTGTAACTGTTGAAATCATTAAAAAGCTCTTGAATATCTCCGTTAAAGAAACGGTCCAGGGACAGGGTATGGTTGAAATAATAAGTTTCCAGCGCATCTAAATAGTTATCATTAACAAAAGCAGGTTCAAACCCTGCATTTATAAGCCCCTGGCTTAGTCCTCCGGCCCCGCTGAAAAAATCGGCAAATTGATATGTGGAGGTAGGATTCTTTTTCAATTCAGGTAAATACTTTTTTAAAAGAGCATGATTTTTGCCATCATTTTTTCTTATCGTTAGATAAAGATTATTCAGGAGAATAAACAATGGCTCGCCAAGACCGGATTTATATTCTACCGGAATATGATCTTTAGAAGAATTTATAATAGTAAAATGCTCACTATCCAGGATATTCTTAATTTCATTAGCTAACTGCTGGGATTTAAATTTAAACTTCTTATTATAAAATTTATAGTAAAACTCTAACATTGAGTACTTTCTTTTGGCTTGTTTAATAGATTGTGTTTGATTAATCTTCATAAGCAGAAGAATTGAAACTGCTGAAAAATGAAGAAGTGTTAATTTCTCTTTCTTGAATTATCAGAGAGATATCTCCTTTTTGATTTCTTATTTCAGCAATAGAGCTATTGCAATTATTCGCGAGAAGAGGCAATTTATCTGTTTTTTTTTCAAATGAGAGCTTTAATTCCTTGGTACGCATGGTTATAATTTTACTTATTTCCGCACTGAAATGTAAACTTTTTATTTGATTATACCAAAACTTTCTTTTAACGCTAAAAGAGTAGCTTCAATTTTGACCTTTTTCAAATCACACTCCCAAATCTCAACTATCCTCCATCCTTTCTCTATAAGTTTACCTTGTGTTATCTGGTCATTGATGATATTGGTATTGATTTTATTCAACCACCATTCTGTTCTTGTTTTAGGAACCACATAATATTTACAATCTTCATGGCCATGCCAGAAACAACCATGGACAAATATTACTGTTTTATATTTTGGTAACACTATATCGGGTTTACCAGGTAGATCGTTTACATGAATACGATAACGGAAACCGTTTTTATGTAGAAATGTACGCACTAAAAGCTCAGGGGCAGTATCCTTCCCCTTAATCTTGCTCATGTTATAAGAGCGGGTTTCCTTAGAGTGAACATCTGTCATAATTCTTTTAAACCTAACTTAACCAAAATTATTTTCTATTTAGCGAGGCAAATCTTTTTTTTAGTATAATATTCTCTAAGGAGGGAGTCTATAGTTGTAGTTTATCAGACATCCCTATTTTTGAAATATTTAACCTTCTTTTTGTATATACTTAGAAAGTCCTTTTTAATCTTATTATCCTCACAACTTTCGAATGTAATATTAGGATATATTTCATCAATTCTTATACTAGTAATAAATTCATTAGGTACATTTCTTATAAAATTATACTTGGTTATTAGCCCTCTATACACCTTAAAGTCTTTTTGTTTATTAGATGCAATTCCTGTACAATCTACGTTAAGTTCCCATGCCATCCCTAATTTACTTATACTATTAAAAAATATCAGTGTTTGTTCATAGGTTGAAAGCTGGGCTCGCAGAATTTTAACGTATTCGTATTTTTTGGCAAAAGAAATATCATTGTTGTTGTCAATATAGGTTACGATTTGAAAAAGATGTCTAAAAAAATGTCCTAATCTATACTGGTGTCCCCCGAAATATTTTGTTTTACTTTTTGAGGGGAACTTAGCAGGCAGGCCTTCTCCGATCTTATTCTCCCTTTGCCACTTGGCAGATCTTTTATTGAGTTTAGCAATCACCATTTTAATACAAGTCTCCGAATATCTATCCTTTAAAGCATCTTCTATGGAAATTTTCCCTTCCTCACTTAATCCAAAAAATAAACATAAATATGCAACATTATATAAATCTAATTTGTGTACCGGTAGATTTAATCTATCTGCAACCTCATCGATATTCTGAGCGTTCAAATTTGATATTTTATAGGCACTATTATTTTCGAATATACCCCTTATATCCTTGATGATTAAAATCATCTGTTTATGAATCTCGCGTAATGCCTTTCGACCATCATAATATACCACTTCTGCCTTGTCAGGAGCTCGCATCTTTATTGAATCGACATTATCTCTATGATATCTTATCAATTCGAAAACTCGATTTTCGAATTGATTTAAATCATAAGAATCCACCTGGTAAGTGAGTGTTTTATAAAGCAGGTATACACTAACAATTGAAAAAATCCCAGTTAAAGCAGACCCATACCCCTCAAAAACCGTAAAATCCACTGCTATGCTTTTGTTATTAGGCGGATGCTGAAATAACAATTGAATAGACAAAACCAAAAAAATAGCTACAGAAAAGTATAAGATAGTTTTTACTTTTTTTTTCATTTATCAACAATATATTAAACTCATAGACTAATTAGATTTTTTTTACAGATTATACAGGATCCATTTGCCCATCCTTTATTTCAATCTGAGAAATTATTTCGATAACAATCTCAGTCGAAACACTCTTTAATAGAAAATTATCAGTTGAGTAATCTCTTTTTGCGATGAATAGCAGAAGATGCTTTAATACATTCAAAGATAGTATTGAATAATCTACCTTTTCATTTCTAAGTAGCAAAGACAACTCCCTATCGTTAAATGAATAGGTTTGATTAGTGAAGTCGAATAAACTAGATAGCCTCGTCCTGAAATCAACCATCATTTCTTTATCAAATAAATTCTCAAGCTCTTTTTTAAATAATTTAAAAGATTCCAATTTACTAACTGGCCCACTTGAGTAGTCGTATTTAAAAATGTCCCAGTTGTTTTGAAGATTGAGGTTTTTCAAAGGATTATAATCGATATAATCTCTTCCACTATTTACTTTTTTAATTAATTGCTTTAATAACATGCCCGAAACTGGAAAGAATTCAGGAGAAAAATCCAACTTATCTGCATTTAGCTGTACAAGAACATAATACATTTCTTGATTTATTTTTGTATACGGAATACTCCACCCAGATGAACGAATTGACTGGATTGTTTTTACTTGAACTGCTAAATTCTTTCCATCTTTCTCAACTAGCAAGTCTATCGCTTTAGTATTACCGAATGTTAATGAAACATTAAACCCTCTTCTTGCAAGTTCTCCAGCTGCAAAAAACTCTCCTGCTATTCCGCTTTGAGATTTATCTAATTTTTTAAGTATTTCCCTAGTTTCTATCATGATTATTCGATAAATGGGAATTGCTTTAAGCTAAATTTTTGGAACAAAAAGGGGAAATGATCTCCCCCATTCTCCAAAAACCACTTACGTATAAGTTTATTTTTTTTAGGCTTTCCTTTACCTAATCCCTGACCCGACGGTGTGTGTAACCTAAAAGAAGGAATTTTTAGTTCATGACAAAGATCTTCTATCTTCCTAATTTGCCATTCAAAAGAATTAGGTGATACATTTAACTGGTTAGCCTTCCCTAATTTTGTAAAGTAAACCACTTCGATTCTATTTTCTTTAATATATTCAAGTACGTGATTTGTATTCCATGTAAACTCATTAAACATCTCAATTTGACTATCTAGTACAGTTTGGATTCTATTTTGATGTTCTGGGATTGTAAAATCTGCATCATTGATACTTATTAACAAATCTGTTAAAGCGATCTTATTTCTTTGAAGAAAAGCTAATTGAGTGGGTACATCTTGATGACTTATTGATCCTTCATTTGCAAAAAGAGGGAGTATTTTCCATAAGTAATTTCTACTCCTCCCATAATAGTATTTTGCAGTATTTTTTGGATGCCAACTTTGTTCTGGATTGAAAGTACCAACAATTAAAGTCTTAGCTTCCCAAGCTGGTAAAAGTCCTTTACATTCTCGTAGATGAGCACTGTGTCCAAAGAATTTATGTACACAAGTCATTATAGAATTTGTTTTTCAATTAGTACATCATTCCAACCTACATTCGGATTTTCATCAATCAATTTCTTAACTGCATCAAATCCTTTTATAAACCATTTCTCAATAGCTAATTCCATATCTGAGCTGCTCAAAAAATCGGACATTGGCTGTTCTATGGTGAAATATCCTTTTGAATTTTCGTACATAGGTAGAGAGGATAACATAGAATTAAAACTTTGAATTTTTGAGTTCTCACTATCAAGCCAGATCCAAACCATTAATATTGGTTTTGCACTAAAATCAAAACCAACGCCCAATTCACTATATCCATTCCCAATTATATTTATCTTTCGAAAGATGACACGTTTAAAGTCTCTTAATTGTTCTATAACTTTTGAGTCCTGTACTTTATTGTAGTCCCCGAAAACAGAGATAAATTGTGGTTTGATTTTTTCAAGATACGATTCCATTTTCATGAAAGCATTGTTAAAATGCTCTAGTGACAATATTTCCTGTATTGTAAAGTCTGTTGAATTACCCATTTGATTGATTTCTAAAAAGTTTAAAAATTGGCCTATGATTTCTTTGTCTTTCCATTTTCTCAAGAAATTTGCAATGTTACACCATCTAAATTGCTTAAAATCGTGGTCCGTCATATGTTTATTATCATGATATTTAGTACAATAGCGTAAATAAGTTTTGGTATAGCGACCTAGTCCATGCAAAACCTTTGAATAAGCCCACAACTGATCATAACCCTCATTTGAATGAACCTTGTTCTCTAAAAAACATATCATTTCTGAATTTTTAAAAACCATATCGATTCGACAATACAGTCTGTTATTCTCATTATAAGGATACACTACTTGAGAATCAATTTTAAAATCTTCACCCTCAACCCTCAAGACTTCATTCACAAATTCATTGGATAAATCAATATCAGAATTAAGAATAAAAACCAATATTTCAGTAGTAAAATCCTCAAGTGGAGTTTTAATCATATTCGTTCTGTAAAGTTTTAATAAAGATTGAAAAAGACTCATAAAATTATTTGTATTGATAACAGTATCTTTGATTTTGAATTAGGGTGTCTAAAAATGATAATTTACGGGTGCAAATTCTATTGAGCCATAATTAAATACTTAGCAACAATTTATCAGCTAGCTCTATTCGAATTCTTCTACTAGCCAAATCTGTTAAACGGTATTTGCCATTTTTTAGTTGAATAACCTGTCTTTTGTTGGGCGCGCATAGCCGTTGTAGATTAACAGTGACAGAAGATGAGCTACTCATTGAATGAATCCCCAACTCCTTTCTACTGAATCCATTTTCTCCTGCATAATGCAAAAGAATTAAAATTTCCTCGTCAGATTTAAGATCGGTGCGTTGAACCACCACAATATCGCCATAAACCCCAATACACGGTACATCAAACTGAAGGAGCTCTCTAATTGTTTTAGCTACCTCTTCTCTGTCACCATTCCAAAATATCCTCAGCATCTCATTCATACACCACCTAATTGATTCGATCAGATACTTTGAATCCATGTGATTTGGACTATATGTAGGAGATATATGAACGGCACCTCTGTCACTCCTAAATTTATAAATAGCATGTAAAACAGTCGATAAATGAGAGACATCTTTCCTATTAAGAAGATGTGTCACATCATTATTAATAAAATATCTTACGCAATCTTTAACTTCTTTCGTACAGCTAAGATTTCCACTATCTAGGTGATACAAAATTCTAAAAGCAATCTCTGAAAATTGACCGGCATCAAGTTCAGCAGGCTCCCAATCTCTCTGAATAAATCTTCTTTCCATAGAAATAAACTCATCAACGAATTGGGTTGCCAAAAGATGATCAAATGGTGGTGATAATTTTGCAATTAAGTTATTTTTCTCAACTAAGCCCATTTACTTTTTGGAATCTTTAATTAAGTTCTGAACAGAACTATCGCCAGCATCAGTAAGATACCAACGTCGTGGACTAGAAGTCGCATCCTCACCTACAAGAGCACCATTTCCTAATTTTACTTTGCCTAAATCTCTTGCTACGTTTCCTGAATTTATCGTTTTAGACTGTTTATAATGAGTATTAAAAGTATTGACTATTTGAGTTACGGTTAGTTCAGTGACGTTTTTTTCACTTTTAATGACATATAACAGCCACAGTGCTTTCTGTTGTTTATTCCATGTCATTAAAGGTGTACTATATTTTTTTGGGTCGTTTTTGAAATCAATTACCTCCACCTTTTGGTTCCCACTGCTGCCATTTGAAGGTATTTTTTTCCGAGTACTCTTCTTTTTTTGAGGGGAAGACAATTGTGGTAAAGAAACTTCCATTGTGTCTGCATCTTCTGTTTCAGAATTGTCACCAAGAAATTGTGGACTGGTTAGGCCCTTAATTTGATTTGTTACACTAGAAGTTATAGCAGCTACATCCTCCTTTGAGCCTTCTACTTCTAATTCAAAGCCTGTAATTTTGAGTTTAAATTTGAATTGATTTTTCGCCATGTTTGGTTAGATTGATATTTGGTGTAATACTTAAATCTCCCATAAAACATTTGCATGCGCAGAAACAAATCAACAGCACAGCGCTATCACAATAACATTGAGTGAGGTTTTGAGCGTTAATAGTTCCGTAAGTTCAGCCTTGTCATCACGACTTACTAAACTCCACTTATTGCACTCCCTAAAGTGCAATTCATACAAATCATAAAGGTTAATTCAAATGTTATAAATTTACCTGATAAAAACAATTATTAACTCAAAATAGTTACACATGAACTAAAAGATAATATTACTCTACGTAATAATTCAACGTTTATATCTTCCAATCACAAATACAACCAGGATAATGATATGGACAACATTTACTCCGATAAGAAGGATACTGGCCATAAATCCTCCGAACCATCTAAAGGAAAAAGATTCGCCAGGAAATTATCGATGATCAATATCGCTATGTTAACTACAACCATCTTAAACAATACTTTCTATTACATTAAGATTGGTCATTGTGATTCTATTTGAGTAAAACATAGCAGAATAGTTGGTAACGGTAATTGGATAATTGTTGCTCTTGTATATGATATGAATGAAAAAATTTAGCAGCCGAACTAATGATTCCGTATTTATCAATTCTTTGATTTAGTATAGAGATTTAAAAGAGGTATATCAACGCAGATAGACATACTATATCGAGTGTAGGTGTTACCAGAATACTCATTATTTACGACAGTGACCTTTCTCAGATTCGGTCCCATTTGTACGCCAAAGTTTATCGAGATTGGTGCTTTGGGAAGGCCTAAGGACCAGAAAATACCCGGAGATAATATATCCTTTAGCTGTATTGACGGTACTTGTTCAGTTTTACTGTCTTCAAACCGGAAAGCAGCCACAGCACCCAAGTCTACAAGGGAAACAAATAATGAGGACGAACAGCCCGAATTGCCCTTATCGAAAAAGCAAAACGGCCATGGAAAGAAACTGTTTCCTCTACTGAGGGTTATGCCAATCGGGGCCGCAAGACCAAAGCTATTAACCTTCTCAAGAGGATGGTGGTCATCAAGGCCCTTTATAATTTCATTTCCCAAGAAAAGGCCACAGTAGGCATTAAGGGAAACATTGAAACTAGATTTACGTTTGATACTGGCACTTCCTACCGGCAAAGCAACCGATTCTATAGCCTCTGCCACTTCCTCACTGTTTTTAGCTTCTATCATATTAGCCATGAATGCACCATATTTGGCCATTGCGGCCACGATATGGTTAACATATCTTAAGGTCGGGCTATTGTTTTGTATAGTGGCTGCAACATTTGCGTCTTTATTAACAATAGGACCTATGTCCGGCGTACCATCTGCCTTGGCTGCAGCAATGAGATCATCAGCTATTGCGATTTTTTCTTTCTTTGTTAGTTCTTTGGGGTTGTTTGGTATCTGGGCGAGCGCGGGCCAGACATATATAGAATTATATATTAATACAAGGTTGTTGACCGCTTCTGGATACCGCTTTCTATTGATGGCACTGACAAGGTCGGTAACTTGATACGCAACATTAAAATAAGGCTCGGAATCTGCTTTTAGTGAAACCATATCTGTAACCGCTGAGATAGCTGGCAGATCAGATATTTCCGTGGCAGACTGAAATAGTTCGACAGTAGCCCTGAAGTATTTAGCATATTTTTCAACTTTTACCGAATCAGGTGCGGTTGCGTCAAACTCTTTTATCATTTTATTCAATTCATTTGTTTTTGCTCCCACAGATACAATAAATTGTTTATACTTGGGATAATGAGTACTGAAGTTATCTACGAGTGTCCGGTCATTTAGCAGTGCGTAAAGGTTTGCGGAATTTGAATACGGGATGTTGTTGTATTTAATCTTTGCTGTCTCTACCAGAAGACCCATGTAAATTTTTAAAGCCAGAGGTTTGTCGGCCAGTTCCCTTAATTTAGCAGCATCGACCCAATATCTACCTTTTGAAGTATCACTTTCTTTTAGCGACTCGCTGAGGAGCTGCAGGGTTTGGATTGATCCTTTAAGCACATTTATTTTACTTTGGTCTGCTGCCGGAGCGCCGTAAAAGTAATTCAATGGGAATCCTTGCAGTATATCACCGGGATGCATATCATGTTTAAGCGACCTGGAGAGATAACAACCTGACAGCAAAGAGATTCGATAAATATAATTTTTGTCCAGATTAAAAAACGCCTTGTTATTATCCACAATCCCTGGTAAATTTTCGTCGAGCAGCTTTATGTCTGCCCGGAATGCCTCCCTTAGATTGTTAATATAGTTGCTATAAGTATAAATTTCCTTGTCTATGACTGTCAACAGTCCGTGCGTTTTTGGAAATACGGTTTTTAGATCTTTGTAGGTATCGAGTTCGTTTTTAAATTGTTGAAAGAAAGCAATACTCAGCTCCTCCTTAGTGCGTTTAACAATAAATTTAGCGAAACCGTCTGCGATATTCGTGACATCAAGCCCTCCCACAGAGCTAGCGAGGCCTTTTAGGCTTAGTCCACCTTGAGGAGTGCCCAAGAAAACATACCTAATCTCATCTTTTAGATACAGATTGGCATCCAGCTCATTAGATGAATTGATCTTATATTGGGTTGCGAGAATCTTTTTGATGGTAGATGCCTTGGACTCGGTTTCTTTAGCCGCAGCTATAAACAAAGCATCATTGATGATAGAACCTGGTCTGTAGATTTCCTGTTGAACAATAGGTTTATCGATATCTGGGTTTATGGGTGTTAAACTAAACGTACCCAAAGATTTGCCATTGAGTTTTACAGTAAATTTATCCGTTATACTCAAGCATTTATTGCATCCAATGACTTTGTGGTCCTCCTCAATCTTAACAGTATAATTCAGATCATCAAGATTTCTTGACAAATCCTTATCCAGCACTGACTCATCTTTGTTAGCGATTGTGGTCCCATCTTCAAGATAAATCTCAAAGGTTTTGTTTTTAAAAGCCTTATCGACGATAAAGGTAATCGATTTGAACTTAGTGCCGTCAACTGCGGGTAAGGGCTTGCCTTTAGCATCAATAGTAAAAGTTTGAGCTTGAACAAATGTGGTAGTTAACAGGATAAAAAGCGAGAATAAAATGTATCTCATATTTATATGGTTTTAAGATTGAACGTTTTCAGGGCTTCTTCAATTGGTAATACCAGAGAAAATTTTTCATTTTTGCCAAGCAACATCCCAATCAATTTATTTGTTTTGGTATGGTAAATACAGCTTCCAGAATCACCATCATCAGATATTGGCATTGTTGTTTCTCTTTTATTGGTGGTTCCGATGCATATGAGGTTTTTTTTAAAAAATGGTCCATTGTCGTAGTGAACAGGGAATCCGACATTGTAATCAATAATAAAGGCAGTTTTGATCTTGTTACCCTTAGATAACATTGTGATGTTGGCAAAGTCAGTTTTAACATCCTTGTCAATGACCTGATGAAACTGATTATTGAATTTAACATAATTTGAATCCTCTGGCAGATCTTCCACCTTAGCTATGGCCAGATCTTGGCTAAAGTCCATTATCTTGTAGTACCATTTCCCTGCCTCTGTATTGTTTATGATAATTGGAGTCTGATCCGATCGGTTCAACATGCCATTAAATCTGTCATCAAATGCTCCATTTGAGAAGATGTGTGCTGAGGTCAAGATGCCTTTGAAGGTATTGTTTTTTATTGTTGATACTACTCCACAACAAATGGAACCTGCATACTCTGCATTATCTTCCCTTGCCACATCAGAATTAAGCTGTGAATACTGGATTCTTGCTTTTCCTGCGCCCTTTATAATCTCGGTTTCGACGGCTTTAATAGAATTATCAGGCATTCTAGCTTCTAAAAATGAAGGGATACCTGTCGGCTCATTGTCCTTAAGGTAAATCGCAACAACATGAGTTACCGGATCGGAGTTCTTATCAACGGCGTCACTAACAGTTAGTATATTTGGAAATTTGACTTTTAAATACTGTTCGTTTTGGAGGACAGCAAGCCTTACTATTTCAGCAGAACTAAATTCCAAAGCACCTGTTCCTGATCGCTCTGAGGTTTTTGGCACAGCCATTTTACTCTCAAAAAAACTTTGTGTTGCTTTTGCGCCGAAAACAAATGCAATTATTCCCAACCAATATTGATCAATTTTGATATCATCCATAGAATCGACGGGCCATCCGATTTTGAGCAGCAGCATGCATATGATATTTGTGACCATAAACACCACTATCCGCATAGTACTTAAGCCCTCTCGACCTTCTAGCATTGACGGAAACGCGAATGAAAACCCAAGCATAGTAATGAAGAAGAAAATCGCAATTTTACTTGGAATGGTAGGGCCAGTATAAAATGAACACAACATCAAAGCTACGGTGCCTAAAATCAACAAGCAGAACCCTATAAATCGGATTATTGTAAGCTTTCCTTCTCTTTTATCAATAAAATCTCTCATTTTTTAGACTATCAAAGCGTAATGTATATTTTTCTGCAGGGCCATTCTGCTAAACTGCTAAAATGTCAATTGGGATGTTGTAAGTCTGATTATCCTGAGCCACATAAGTGATCGTTGTGGGAAGTTCTGCGCAATATAGTGGGTCGTCAAGATGAATTTTATCAGTCTTAAAAACAATCGCATTTACTTCTCTTTGATCCGCCAGGACTTTCTTCCCTATAATACCGTCTAGTAAACTAAAAGTTTCTTTCCATTCCGGATACTTGGCAGCTATGGCCTCCTGTAAAATAGCTTCAGGAATATCGGCAGCTGGCGGTACTGCTGCTGGCTGATCTGCAATTGCTCCGGGAGCAATTGGTAATTCTGCTGGTATCTCTGCTCCGATGTCTGCACCGCCTCCGGAAGATTCGGGATCGGTATTTCCTACTGATACCCCAGTATTTCCATTTGGATCGTTAGGATCATTTGGATCCTTTTTAGGATCACTGCTCACAAGCTTTGTTTTAGCCCATTCCCAAATGTTATCACTAAAAACTGCTGAAATGAAGCATAGGAAAAGGATGACGTATGGATTAATTTTGTCTGAACTTGTTGTCGTAATCAAGGAGAGCCCACCTTTTAGAGAAAGGTATACAACTAATGCGGCAGAAAATCCCCTCACTAGAACAACAAGAATCTCATAGTAGATTAATCCATCTGTACGAATATTATCTATATTAACGTTATTAAATCCCGGCTTACTAAAAGCACCTAGAACAGCACCAAAGAGTGCAAAACCCACTAAGCCGATAATAATGGCTATATTTTGTGACTGTGCATCCATCGCCCAGCGTGCGGGAAAAAAAGCACCCATTCCAGAATTTTTCATTTGGAGTGGTTCCCTAACTTCTTTGGGTACAAAAGCCAGGAATAAGTCATCAAGCTTAAGATTTTCTTTTCTGGTGATCTGATGGTTAGGAGATTTATCTTTGAGCGCAATAGCATATAGCCTGGAAATTTGAATAAGAGCACCCTGATACTTTTTGAATACCTCTTGCTTAGTCTCGTTACAGAGTTCAGAATAATTAAGCACAATCTTGCTTGCATAGGCATCTTTCTTGATCTTGCCTAGTACTCCTGTGTTTTCATAAAGTTGCTTGCAATGTTCTGCCTGATCTTTAATGCTTTCCATTACATTCCGCTTATTCATGTTAAATCTTGCATCAATAGTTTCTGACCTATTAGTATTGCCTAATAGTACAGATATACTGTCGAACTTCAATTTCGTATTAGAATCTATGCTAATATCATTGAGATAGGCCAGCGTCGGCTTCATCTGTTCATCAATCCGTTCATTTAGTTTATAATATTCATCTTTCTTATAACCGGCCTCTTCCTCCAACAAAGGAAGGGCGATGATTGCAGAAATGGAAAGATATATTCCTGCCAAAAGAAGGATTAATGCTGTTGTATTTCGGAATAAGACGGTTGACTTGTTCATAATTTGTTGCTTTAACCTACAAATTTACCCCACAATATATCTGGGCGTTCGAAGACAGTGGGTAGTGTCTCCTGTATAGCGCGTTTTTCAAATCTTCTGGAATTACCTGAACTACAGTGAACGACTTTTGACATCTTTCCACCAGTGACTTCTGAAACAATTCCAACGTGTCCTATCTTTTCCAAAGCTCCATAAACAACGATACAACCTGGTTCAGGTACGCTGAGTTTATCAAATATTCCGCTCGTCGCTTTTACATCTGCTTCCATGGAATCGGTATAGATCCATCCACCGAAATTTTTATAAAAAGGACTCTTGGTCTGCCTGGATAGCCCTAGTACCCAGCATACAAATCCACTGCAATCACAAAAACCATCAGATGAAGGTTTGGGAAGTGTGGGTAACATTCCACCTGCGCCAAGCCGGTATTCAATAGCACTACCTATGACTGAACGCGCCCTTGCTACTAAACTGTTGGCGGAAGTAGGTGCGGTGAATGTGGCATTGGCGGGAACGTCCTGTATATTGGGAACTTGCAGTTCCTGACCAATGAACAGACGATTAGGATCGGTGATATTATTTAATATGATCAAACTGCTGATTGGAACGCCAAACTTTGTGGCAATCCTGCTTAGGGTATCCCCCTTCACTACCGAGTATATCATAACAATTAATTTTAGATCTGGTTTATACCAAGGTCACAAATTGCCTATTTAAAAAAAATAGCTAGCGCTAGTCATTTTACACTAAGTATCAAGGATTTACTTTAAAACTAAATGATGGCAAAAGCCACTGCAAATTTGATCAGCTGTGACAAACTGGCAACCTCAAGCTTGTGAATGATATTCTTTCGGTGGTTGTTTACCGTATGAATAGAAAGAAACAGGCAGTTTGCAATTTCGAAACTGCTTTTACCTTCAACAATAAGACGGATTACTTCCTTCTCTCGAATGGTAAGCAACACGAACTTATGCAGGTTTTTGCGGATTAGTACATCATCCTGCACCAGGTTACTTAGCTTTCTTCCTGCATAACTTAAGGTATCGGCAGGAACAGCTATGTGCATCATTCTTAACCCTTCGTCAGGATTGTTTGACGGATATAACCTTGAAGTGGTAAAGTACCATTTGTATTCGCTACCCTCATCTGGCCTTACACGCTGAAAAAACGAATGTATTTTACCAGCATCGTTTTCCATTGCAAAATGCTGCAGCTCTGATTTTAAGATACTGATCTCTTCGGCAGGGAAAAATTTGCTGAAATACGCTGGCCCCAATAATTCCAGTTCTTCGCTGCTATGCCTCAGGATATCACACCCATTCTTGTTCATGTATGTATTGGTCATCCGGCTTAAATCCTGTACCATAACGCTACCGGGGATGTAATCTCCAATATCTTCTATCCTTAAGATGTTATTACGGATGCTGTTTCCTATGGATAACAGCTGAGCCTGGCAACTATGTTCCAGTTCAGATTGAGTAAGAGCTTTTAATCCCATTTGGAGAGCGTTTTATAAGGTTAATGATATAAATACATTCAACAGATTAATAGAACTTGTATAGACACATAAATCTTTTATATAAAAACAGTACAAATTTTATGTAAAAAAGACATTATGTAAATATTAGTTAAATATACTTTCCAATAAGACACGAAACAATACCCATTAGTAGGTATAATATTTCTCACAATTAAACTAAAAGAAATAAATTGTTATTTCTTTTAAAATACTGAGAAATTAATTTCACACATTAAGAATGTGATCTTGGAAATTAAAAACATTTCAAAAAGATGATGGTTATTCTATTATGGAAGCAATAATCTCATCATTACTTGAATTTCAGGAGATATGATTATCATTGACTATTTGATTCTGCTTCCTCTTCCATTTCCTGAAATTTGCCTTTAATAACTCCAACAGATCTTTTCGTCTGCACTGTAAACCGTTCGAGGTAATCCCAATAGCTGAACCATACATGTCATAACTCATCTTCATCAATCTGCGCTGTATGGGTTCTTTTTGTCTGGCTATGTAGGCCAAAGGGTCTTTAACTACAACATTTATAAAAGTCTGTTTACCTACAGATACCTCTTTGATTCTTAAAACATCTGTCCAGGGTATTAATCCAATATTGAACGCACCAGAATTATCAAAAATTCCTTCATCAGATATGATAAGTCCAGGCTTTCTGTCGAACAACTTTTTACATAGAAAATATGCGGCAGTACCAAAGAATATGTTAGCAAGTGGGCCTATTACTAAGCCAAAATATGGTCGTTTTCTATGGTAAGGCGAGGTTGTGAGCTCATACCAAGTTAACCATATTCCTAATATTACAAAAACCAATGAACCAGCAAAAAGAAGAAAAAGCTTGGTTTTACTCAATGGTATTTCTATTTGGTTAGAGGGCGTTGTCATATTACAAATGTAAGTCTATATACATACCCAACTAAAACATTGATTCGAAAATTATAAACATTTCAAAAAGATAATGGTTATCATATTTATGGAAGCAATAATCTCATCATTACTTGAATTGCTTGATGAACTATACGTTGGTCCGGCAAGCAACTACACTTGGGTGATAGATAGATACCCGGGACATGGTTTTACCAAAGCAATTGAACAGATAGATGCCGAACAGGCCTCAACCCCTACTGTTGAAGGTGGATCAACTATTGCAGCGCACACTGAACATTTAAGATGGAGTATCCGTGTAGCGCTAGAATTCTTCGACGGAAAAATGCCTTCGCCCGATTGGGCTGAGAGTTGGAGAATCCGTGAGGTAAATGATCAGGAATGGCAAAAACTGCAACAAGACCTGCTTAGCGCTTATGAGGATCTTAGAGCAGCAATTGCAGAAAGGAAAGACTGGACAGATCAGCAATTCAGACAAGGCACATTGGCATTAATTCCGCATGCAGCTTATCATTTGGGGGCGATTAAACAATTGATTATTGCAACAAGTTAAAATCGCTTGCAACGGCGCACAATTAATTACTCGAGAATAGTTCATCAAGCTTTTGCTTAAGTTCATCACCCCTTAGGTCTTTAGCTATAATTTTTCCCTCTGTATCAATAAGAAGCGATCTGGGTATACCAAATATTCCAAAATAGGAAGAAACTTCATTTTTCAATCCCTTTAGGTCAGAAACCATTGTCCATGGCATCTTATCTTCTTTAATGGCATTTTTCCAGAGTTCAATATTATCGTCGAGAGAAACGCCCAATACAGTAAAATTCTTGTCTTTATATTTATTGTAAGCCTTCAATATATTTGGATTTTCTGCCCGGCATGGTGCGCATGAACTTGACCAAAAATCGATAAAAACATACTTACCTCTAAAGCTCGCGAAATTTACAGGCCGCCCTTCAGGATCGTTTTGAATAAAATCCGGAACCTTGGCCCCCATTCTGCTCCTTTTACCAATTGCGAGCGCGCTGGCGATTTCTTTACCTTCAGGGGATTCCTGTATAGTTCTATCTAAAAGATTAAAGGCCAGAAGCGCTTCATCATAATCACCCATACTTGCCCGTCGTGCCGCGATATCTGAGCTTATTACATGCATGGGATGTGACTTGATATATGCATTCTCCCTTTCAGTCCACATCTTCGTTACCCGAACCTGCTTTTCTCGGAGCGCCGGTTGTTCATTGGCTGGTGCATTCGAAATAGCTTTATGAATCGAATCTCTTTGTTGTTGTAAATCTTTGAATGAGCGACTATAGGCTATCGATTCATCATATGTTTTAGAACCAATTACAACAACGCTGTCTGGCTTACCCTCAATGCGAATGTTTCCTGGTTCAATAAAAAAGGGAAAAGAATTCTCTGGCAGGAAAAGCATCGCTTTACGTGGCCCCGATAACTTCTTAGACCAGGTAAACTTTCCATCAGTAACATGTATTGTATCTACCTTGTACCCTTCGGAAGTATTGTAAACAAATTGGAGTTGGTTTTCAGTTAACCCAATTAGGTTTCCTTGTATGGTAACAGTTTGTGCCGGAACTATGAGATGTAAGCTCAACAAAGCAACAATTACGAGATACGTTTTCTTTAACATGCTTTTTTATTCAATTTACTATTTTTCGTGTAAACTTCTGTTCATTGATTCGAAAACTATAACATTTCAAAAAGATGATTCTTAACTTAGCACAAAAAAATATCATCTGGTGTTCGAAGTTTTCAAGGCATATGTACGCCGACAAACAACTATTAGCGACGAGGAGCTTGCCATACTGGAAAGCCATGCCAAGTTCAAAAAACTGCGCAAAAAACAATACCTGCTGCAGGAAGGTGATGTATGTCGCTACCATTGTTTTATAGCTAGTGGCCTAATGCGTACCTATTCGGTTGATGGTAAGGGCAACGAGCACATCATCCGCTTTGCTACTAAAGATTGGTGGATCAGCGATCGCGAAAGTCTGCTCTTTGGTGTACCTTCTAAATTTAACATTGATGCCATTGAAGAATCGGAGCTGATCCTGTTCGACAAGGATGAGATGAAGGTGGCCATGGAAACTGTGCCTGTTTTTGGCCAGCTGGTTACCGATATTTTGAACAAGAGCTTTGTGATAAACCAGAACCGGATTCATGAAGTGATCAGCAGCACGGCAGAAGAGAAATACCAGAACTTTGTAAAGCGTTATCCTGATTTCGCACTGCGTGTACCGCAGGCCATGATTGCCTCTTATTTAGGAATAACACCCGAAACACTTAGCCGTTTGCGCAACCCCAAGCCTAAGAAGTAGGCCTTTTGATTGACATTTGTCAATTTTTTTCTTAACAAACCTCATCGTTTTGAGGACTGCACATTCGCCAATTTTGCTTCGTCAGCCGGGTGAACCACTGACCAAAAAATAAGCAAAATCATGTCACGTAAATTAGAGAACAAAGTAGCCGTAATAACCGGTGCAACCAGCGGAATGGCCTTGGCTACTGCCAAATTATTTGTAGAAGAAGGTGCCTATGTATATATCACTGGCCGCAGACAGGAACAATTGGATGCCGCGGTAAAACATATCGGTAAAAATGTAACGGGCGTCCGTGCTGATTCTGGCAATCTGGATGATCTGGATCATTTATACGAGATCGTTAAAAAAGAAAAAGGCCATATAGATGTATTGTATGCCAGCTCTGGCGTTGGGCATTTTGGCATCGGCATTGATGCCATTACGCCCGAAGAATATGATCGTGTATTCGACATCAATGTTAAAGGAACCATTTTTACCGTACAGAAAGCACTGCCACTTTTGTCTGAAGGTGCATCTATTATCATGACAGGTTCCATAGCAAGTGTGAAAGGTTTCCCTGGAATGGGTATATACAGTGCCAGCAAAGCTGCTATCCGTTCGCTTGCCCGCACCTGGACACTTGACCTGCAGGCCCGAAAGATCCGTGTAAATGTGCTTAGTCCGGGCTCTATTGATACTGCCACCTTTGATGGTGTACCTCAGGATATCCGCGATTCATTTACAGAAAAGATTCCGATGGGACGTTTTGGTACGTCTGAAGAGATTGCCAGCACTGCCCTATTCCTCGCTTCTAGCGATTCTACCTTTATAACAGGTATTGAGTTGTTTGTTGATGGTGGCACGGCACAGATTTAAAGCATTGGATTGTTACGCCAGTTTTGTGGTGTAACAATCTAATAATTTGAGGTTGCCATATTTCCGAAATAAATATTTATATTTCAGTACGCAATCTCAAAACTCTCATGAATAAGTATATACGGCTACACCCCCGGTCAAAAAGTAAAGTCATTTGGACTTTAGTACTTAGCTCGATAATTCTTTTTTGCATTTATATTGGTATTTTTCAATTGCATTATTACAACAAAGAGTCTGTAGCTTTTATGTTGCTGTTGGTTGTTGGAAATTGTCTTATCATTATACAAATGATGTGGCTTGAAACAAGCAACCTGCTAATTAGAACTCTTTTTGGTTTTCTTTTGCTTGTAGCCGTTAGATTTAGTGCATTAGGAGTTCTGCAGTTACAGAAACTCTATTATGCGCGACAATTGGAAAATCATGGTAAAATAGTAGATGGAAAAGTATTATTGGTGCGGTCGTCGGAATCCTCTTTGTTATACAACCACTATATGGTAGTTCGCTATGCTTTAGATAATGAAAACTTTGTACAAAAAATAGATGACGAAAACCAAAGATTCAATGAAGGAGATAATCTGAAACTTCGGATATCAGCTGAGCATCCGGGAATACTTCAGATTGTGCAGTAGTAGGAATAACTATAAGTATATTGTGGGCATGATACCCCGAGGCAAACTATACATCAGCAATAAAGATCTATTTATTGGCATCTACTATTGTTTTGCTGATTATTTTAGACCTCAAAAAACAGACATCGCTGGAAAGAACGACAAAAAATTGATCTGCCTTTCTGTACGTACCGGTTTTGATCTGGTTCTAAATGCATTAGATTTTCCGGCAGGTTCTGAAATTTTAGTAACGGACATCAACATTCCGGACATGTTTAAGATTATAGCTGGCCATAATCTAACCGCTATTCCTTTGCCCGTAAATAAGCAAACATTAAATATATCGCCTGCAGAGCTGGAATCTGCAATAACGCCAAGCACAAAAGCCATACTGATCACGCACCTTTTTGGTGCAATTATGGACACTGATGAGTTAATTGCCATTGCCAGGAAATACAAGCTGATTGTATTTGAAGACTGTGCCCAGGCCTACGCCGGTAATTTATATAAAGGTAACCCCGAGTCTGATGTGGTAATGTTTAGTTTTGGCCTCATTAAAACAAATACGGCTATCCGTGGTGCAATAATCAACATCAAAGATCCAGCTTTACATGCCAACGTTTCAACTAGAAATGAGCAATACCATAAACAGGACACCTCAAGTTTTCTAAAAAAGCTATTTAAAGCCGCACTGGTAAAACTCCTTACTACTAGAGCCATTTACACCGGCCTTGCAAAGGCAGGCGGAAAAGATTTTGAAGAGGTATTAGCTGGCTTTACCAAGGGATTCCCTGGTGATGATATTTTTAAGCAAATTCGTTGTCGCCCCTGCTTGCCAAACATAAAACTATTACAGAAAAAGCTGGACAACTTTAAACAGCATGATATTGCTACAAGAATACAGCTGGCCAATGATATTTTACCGCACATCCCTAACGATTACAAAATCGGGACACTAAATACAAAACATACTTATTGGGTACTGCCTGTTGAGTCAAACGATCCGTTACGACTTATCTCCTACCTGCGTAGTAATGGTTTTGATGCTTCGCAAAAAGCATCGAGCTTAGTAAAGTACAGCGCCCCCTCCACAGTTGCTAACGCTGAAGACCTAATGCTAGACAATCTTGTTTATCTGCCTGCCTACCCTGCCATGAGCAAGCAAGACCGAAATAAGCTGACAAAGCTATTAAGTGAATTCTAGCTAATTAACGGGAAGCAGGACTTTAATTTCTGTTGCAATATTTTCTATTGAGCTGATTGCGATGCTCCCGCGGTGCAGGCGGATTATATTTAAGGATAGTGGCAGGCCAATCCCATATCCCTTAAACTCCGATGTATTTGACGCTCTATAAAAAGGTTCAAAAATATGCTGTACATCACCAGCGGGTATACCAATTCCGTGATCTTTTACAGCAATTGACAATACGTTTGCCTTACTTTCTAATGTTACCAATACGGGTTTATTGTTAGAATATTTGCAGGCATTGCTTACTATGTTTGCTATAGCTAGCTTAAGTAAATTAATATTTGCTTTTATCGTTATCTGGTCTTCCTCGGCTGGCAGGTTACTAAAATCGATTTCAATTTTACTTTCGGGATGCACCTGGTTAACTGTGCGTTTGATATCCCAAAGCAATTCATCAATTCTTACCAGTTCCCAGGGGTGGTTTTTACCATTGAAGCCGGTTTGAGCCAACCCTAACAAACTTGTAAGGATATGCTCCAGTCGATCCGATTCGTCTTTTATTTTGGCAAGGGCCAAATAGCGATCCTGACCATCAGCGTCTGATTTCATTGCAAGTTCAACCTCCCCACTAATAATAGTTAGCGGTGTTCTTAGCTCGTGTGAAGCATTGCTGATAAAATTGTTCTGTGTTTCGAAAGCTGTCTCTAACCTGTTCAACATATTGTTAAAGGTTTGTGAGAGTTGAGCCATTTCATCAGTACCGTATACATCAAGCCTTAAGTGTAGGTTTTCTGCTTTTATTTTCTTTACGCTTTTAATAATCTTTCTTAAGGGATTAAGCATGTAGTTGGAGAATTTCCAACCAACTATAAAGGACATTATTATAGATAGAAAAAAACCAGCGATTAGTGTTTTCTGCAGATCCTTTAGTTCTCTAAATCCAAAGGGATCATTGGCCGAAACAATAATAATACGATCTTGTTGATTACCAGTAAAATATTTTCCAACATAAAAATGATTTTCTTTACGATAACGGGCCACTTTGAGTTTCTTAATTTTTTCGTAAAAACTAGATGGCAATTCGACGTCTAATTTTACATTATTGAAGTCACCTTTCTCAATAACAAATTCTTTTTCATCCGGTAAACGCTCTAAATATTGATTACGGACTTTTGCATACATGTTGTCGTTTTTATCTTCGGCAACTCTAATTTCCGCAGCGATGTTAACTCTGGCTTCTAGTCTTTTATAAAAATCTTCAAAAGCAAAATCGTTAGCAAAATACCAGACAAAACCGCTCAATAAAGAAATGATAATTGCGGATAAAATAGCGAAAAGGAGTGTTATTTTTCTTGCTATACTCATTATGTGTCTTTATATTTTCTCATCTCCACAAAGATTCTAATATTTGGCTATAATCAAAATATTGGACCTAAAAACAGTAAAAGCATATCTCTTTTTTAACATAAAAAAGACATCTATGACAGAAACAGCAATCATAGCTTTTCTCATGATCGGTTTTCAAGCCTACATGGCTGTAAAGGCAAACCCTGTTGATGCGCTGAAGTATGAGTGAGGTAAATGGATTAGGCCAGCTTTCTTCTGATTCTGCTCAAAGATTGTGGTGTAACATTCAAATAAGATGCTATGTAATTGAGTGGAACGCGGTATGCGATTTGAGGTTGTTCTGACAAAAACACCTGATACCTTTCAACCGCATCGTGTCCTGAATAAGCATTTTTGAGGCGGATTTTTTCCAGCATTCGCTGCTGATGAATCTCATTAATGAGATCAGCCATCAATGGCAGTTTTTGATATAGTTCCAGCAATTTCTTTTTGCTAATAGCTAAAACATGGGTATCGCAGCATGCCTGGATGCCTTCGCTGGCAATTGTTTCCTCGTTAAAACTTTGCAATATGGTACAGAATTGCTTGTCATCAATAAAGTAATAAGTAACATCGGTACCCTTTTGGTTGGTGGTAACTATCCTTAAAATGCCAGTATCAATAAAGAAAAGTGTTTTACATACTTTGCCTTCGCTGAAAAGGTACTCCCCTTCTTTGAAATCTTTGTCCTGAAAATGCGAGCAAATTATAGCAGCTTCATCATCTGTAATGGTTTTGAATGAGCGAAAGAAGGCAATGAGAGTTTCCATGGGTTAAGGAATATCTGCTAAATTAATGTTTTCCTTAGAATGTTTTCTGTGCGGTGCTTTTTACCATTTGGTAAGTGCAGGATTTTAAGCGTTGTGGATCTTTGTATCCATAAAAACAACAACATGGAGAATAAAAAAGTGATCATTTTAGGTGGCAGTTCGGGTTTAGGATTAGCAACTGCGAAAGCTGCAACTGCTGAAGGTGCAAATGTGGTTATTGTATCGAGCAACCAAACAAGGATAGATCAGGCGTTAACGCAATTACCACAAGGAAGCGAGGGTTATGCATTAGATCTTTCGAATGAGCAAAACATTCAGGATTTCTTTAAGCAAACGGGCAACTTTGATCACCTGGTATATACGGCAGGCGAAAACATTACAATGAGTATGGTGGATGACACCGATATTGACCAAGGAAAGGATTTTTTCATCATACGTTTTTGGGGCGCCTTTGCAGCAATCAAATACGGGAAAGATCATATTAATGAAGGTGGCTCGATTACCTTAATGAGTGGCAATTTCGGCCAGCGGCCAAGTAAAGGATATAGCCTTGGTGCAACTATTTGCGGTGCCATGGATGCTTTTACCCGCGCGATGGCAGTTGAACTGGCGCCAATAAGAGTAAACAATATTGCCGCTGGTGTAATCAAAACCAATTTATGGAATAACCTGAGTGACGCCGACCGTGATGGGTTTTACAAGTATCTGGAGAGTACATTATTGCTAAAGCGGGTTGGTGAAGCTGAGGATATTGCCAGAGGTTTTGTGTATCTGATGAAGCAATCTTTTGCTACAGGGCAATCACTGGTCATTGATGGCGGAGCGGTGTTGGTTTAAAATGAACTGTCCGACACTGTACACCTGTAGTTCGATAATGAACGGTTTTATTATCAAACTATAATTAAAACACTGTTTTACAGCAAATTGAAACATACATCAACTCTTGGCACAAACTTGGTAAATTGCAGATCAATTGTATTTAATTGATAGATCAATACTACCATGTTCAAGCTCAATTTAAAAATCGCTTTGCGTAACCTCTGGAGAAACAAAACCTCTTCGTTGATTAATATCATTGGACTGGCAGTCGGATTGTCAGCCTGCCTCCTATTGCTGTTATACGTGAATTACGAGATGAAGTTCGACCGTCAATTTAAAGATGCAGATAAAATCTATCAGGTGATGACCAATTTCCAGGATGCATCCGGTAAGATCACAAGCACAGGAACATCACCTGGCAACGGGATTGCAATGGCCATAAGAAACAAAATTCCCGAAGTAGATATCATTACCCGAATTGCTGGTGGCAATGAAACGCTAATTGCCAATAAGGAAAACGGCTTTAGAAAAGTTGATCTCTTTGCTGATCCGGAGATATTGAAAATATTTAATTATGAATTTATAGCCGGCAATCCGAATACTGCACTAAATACACCAAATGCTGTAATACTAAGTGAAAGTACTGCGAAGTTGTTATTTGGCACTACTGATGTATTAGACAAAACGGTAAAGTATGCAAATAATACTGACATGAGGGTGACGGGCGTGATTAAGGATCAGCCAGCCAACACTTCGCTCAGGTTTGATTATTTGATGCCATGGTCTTTTTATGAAAATATAGATGGCGAGGCCCGAAACCCAGGCTGGGGAAATTTCAGTTTCCTTGCTATTGCAAAGGTTAATAACGGAGCTAAGCTTGATCTGATTAATTCCAAGGTCAAAAAACTATTCAATGAAACCTATACAGACCAAAGAAATGAAAACTTCCTATTCCCTTTTTCAGATTTACATTTGCATGGTGAATTTTTAAACGGCAAGAGTGTAGGTGGCGACATTGAACGCATTTATCTGTTTATTGCACTGGCCTTTGGCATTTTGCTGATCGCCTGTATCAATTTTATGAACATGGCCACGGCTAAATCGGAACGCAGGGCCAAAGAAGTGGGCATTAAAAAAACGATCGGTGCAACCAGAGGTTCATTAGTTACACAATTCCTTACTGAAGCGATGGTGCTTACTGCTGTTGCGGTGCTTATTGCGGTAGCTATTGTTGAGGCTACCCTACCAATGTTCAATAATCTGCTTGGCCTGGAAATCATAATCGAATACACGAATGCAGGCTATTGGCTGGGCATATTGTCGGTAGCAATGCTAACAGGTGTTTTGGCGGGCATTTATCCCGCGGTATTCCTTTCTTCCTTCAATCCTATTCAGACTTTAAAAAAGAAGACGGCAAGGGCAAGACTCATTCCGATAAACCTGAGGCAGGTACTTGTGGTAACACAGTTTTGCTTTGCCATTATGCTGATCATTGCCACCCTGGTTATTTATAAGCAAATACAGTTTATAAAGGGCAGACCCGTAGGTTACAATATCAATTTACTGGCAGAGATGCCTCAAAATGGAGAATTACATGGAAAATTTGAGTTGTTCAAAGAGCAGATTTTAAAGACAGGTGCGGTTACTGCGGTAAACCAGGCATCGCGTAGTATGACCCACGTGAGCAATTGGTTTTACGGATTTAAATGGCCTGGAATGGAGAAACAGGGTGAGGAAATTGTATTTAACCGCCTGGAAACGCAATATGACCTCGTAAAAACAAGCGGTGTGCAAATGCTAGCCGGACGCGATTTCTCTAAGGAGTTTGCATCTGACTCTGCTGCTATTATGCTAAGCAGCACCGCGGTAAAAATGATGAAGTTAAAAGATCCGATTGGCAAGATGGTAACGCTTTTTGACAACAAACTAAAGGTAATTGGCGTGTTCAAAGATTTTTTATGGGATTCGCCCTATCACTCAGGACGACCAATGGTTATCAATTTCAGCAAAAGTCAGGGAGGTACCATTAACATGCGGTTAAATCCGGCCAATAGTTTGAGTAAAAACGTAGAGCTGATCTCCGCGGTTGCCAAAAGTATAAATCCGAGCTACCCTGTTGAAATTAAGTTTGTGAATGATTTGTATAATGCAAAGCTGCAGTCGGAAAAGATTCTGGGCATCCTGGCCAACTTGTTTGGTGGCATTGCCATATTAATCTCGTGCATGGGCCTTTACGGACTAGTGGCTTACAGCGCCGAACAGCGGACAAAAGAGTTTGGCGTACGTAGAGTTTTGGGTGCCTCTGTTGGAAGTATTATGAGCCTTCTTTCGCTCTCCTTCCTTAAAATGGTATTTGTAGCGGCTTGTATTGGCGTACCTTTGGCTTATTACCTGATGAACAAGTGGCTCACTAATTTTGAGTTCAGAACCACCATATCTTTATCAATTGTGTTAATATCAATAGCAGGAACAGCAATCATTGCATTTTTGACGGTAAGTTTCCAGGCCTACAGGGCTGCAAAAGCGAACCCTGTTGAGGCGCTTAAGTATGAGTGATGGCATTCCATTAATTTATTTAATCCAACCAAACTTTACATCTCTTACAAGAGATGACCTTTCAAGATAGAAAGTTTCAATTAAAATGTCGTCTAAAATCTGCTGCATTTCTTCCTTATTGACTGTGAGTTTATCCCTTCGGGATTTTAAATAGTGTTTATGGATCATCTCCTTTACAAGATCACGAACGGTTTCAAAATCAATTTCTTTACCAAATACATCACCTATTATAAATCCCAGCACCGATATTACAATAATAACAACAGCGATTTTCCAGCTGAAAAAGAAAGCGCATAATCCTAATAAAAATAAAACGATATCGGCTATTATAAACCAGAGAGGCGGAGATAAAATCTTGAGATTAATACCCAGATTACGCTTCAGTTCCTTTATCATCCTAATCCTGTTTTTTCTCGGTACAATGTTTTCGATTAAGGTATCTGACTTTATAATTCCACTATCAATGGAAAATGTATCGGCTATTGCCATTCTCAGCTTATAAAATGCCTGTTGGCTTGTACATCCGTTATTATTGGCTAACTCAACTTTAGAGAAAATCACATCACACATTTCGCCATATGTGGTTACTTTGAGAAAGTCATCATGATCAAACTTAATTTCAAATGAATGTTCGATTTGCATCAATATATCCTCAAGATCTTCGCTGTCAATCTCTTCAAATCTATTGTAATTTGTATCCGGGTGTTTGTTCATATTAGTGGAATATGAGACCTATTCTAATTAAATAAATTCGGTATGACAAGGGAGCACACATTACCAAAGCCCAAGAAATTTCTTCCTTGCACAAGTATTTATTCGATTAACATCAATAACGGTACTAACCCTAAATTCTCGAAATTTATCTAATAGTGCATCAGATCCTTTATTAAGTTTGTAATTCATCTCTTCTTTGTAAATTGGGTACAGTGAGTAAAAGTTTATCACCTTATTTTCGCTAATTTCCAGCTGAGTAAACTCAGAAGGAAGATTATTTGATGGGAAAACAAACATACAACCCAGTTTAGTATTCTCTGAAAATGGTTCGGCTTTTTCCCCATTTGGAATGGTATGATATGGCCCTATCCATGTGTCATATTCATGTGGAAATCGGGCAATACTCTTCAACCACCTAACTGGCCAATAATTGTTCTCATCACTAAATATTTCTTCCATAAGTGCGTAAGATTCAGCGTTAATTTTCCAACTGGAAGGTAGTAATACGCAAAGTTCAGCGTATTGCAAATTATCAGCTTCTTCGGGAACGTTCATAGGCTTATCACTCATTCCACTTGTAACCAATGTATGATACGGGCGGTGTTCAGTCGGTTTAACCCAGTGAACGTCTATATGCACTTTATCGGATACAATTTCGTGAAATACGGACTCGATCTTGCCTACATGCTTTTCAATATGATTTGAAATGGCATCAATGTTATCTCCATCTCCGATTGCCGGCTCAAATCCTTTAGGAATATGATTCTCATATCTGTGGACATTGCTACCACCCGAAGTTATTTCATCGCTCATACAAGAAAAAGTTTAATGCAATTTATTGTTTTTTTCGATAAAAGGAAGTGCTACAACTACTCCGTTAAATAAAATATTCTAAGGTACTTACTAACGGTTCCATTGTCACTTTCAGCCTCTTTGTCATCAATCAATAGCTTATTGATATCATACATACCTTCATTTAATGCAAAACTAAGTTCATAGGGTTTGCTATCACCAAGCTTTAGAAGAATCTTGGTGTCTTTTGAGTTTCTTAAAAAATTAAGTCCTACGAATAGCGAATTGAAATTGAACTTTTCTTCGCCATAAGAAAATGGAGGTCTGATACTAAAGTTAACGGGAGTCTCGGTTCCATCTCCCGATTTTTGGAATACTTTAATTTCATCTTTCGAGTATGCCCCCTCGATTTTGTCATTTAGCAGGTCAGCACCTGTGCTGCTTTTTATAACCAATTTTAATTCAGGTTCGGTTATAGGTGAACAGGCGCATAGCCCACCCCCACCAATATTATTTTTTTTGCATCCTAGATTAGCGATAAATAGTATCGCGCAAACGAATAGAAATTTTTTCATAAAGCTGTTAATTTGGTTTTTACACTAAAACGATGGCAAGGTGTAAAACGCTACTGGTTAAAGGTAAAATAATAAGTACATTTATAATGTAAATAACTTGATATGAAGCTTATCACATCTATCTTTTATCTGATATTTCTATTTACCTGTGCATCGTACGCACAGGAAATAAAAGGCACTTACGCCATCAAGAATGTTAAAACAGGAATGTTGCTTCGCGTTAAGGATGCCAGTGGCAAAAACGGAACTCCCTTGGTTGCCTATGATCCTCAAAACTGGAAATGCATGACCTGGGATTTTCAAAATACCGGGGAAAATACTTATCAGCTCAAAAATCTGTTTACCAAAAAGACTTTTCAGCCACTCGGCGAAGCAAAGGATGCTGTGGTTATGGAGGAACAGCCTCTTGTTGCAGATGCCAAGAATCAGCAATATGAGTTTATTAAAGTGAAAAAAGACATCTACCTGATCAGATTGAAAGCTACCGATTTATACCTTACCCCTGTCGATCCTGAAGGGGGCACCAACTCAGCCATTGTATTAGCAAAGAAAAAGGATTCACCAATACAGCAATGGAGCATTTATCTGCAAAATCCAACGATGTAAAACAATAACCAGAGAGTTAATTATACTGAATTTCCCTGATAGTAAGGTAAGAGCTGGTCTTATTCTTGTTAACCAATGAAGTCCAGTTGCCTGTTTTATCATAAACATATTTGAAGTTCTTTTTAAAGTCAAAAGCACCGCTATAATTATAGCTCACCTCCTCCATTAACTGATTTTCAGAATCATATGCGAATTTACTCGTATAAAGTATGTAACCATTGGGTGCATATACCCGCTCGCTCAAACGCTTTCCTTTAACATCTGAAGAATAAATAGCCTGATAGCTCTTATTAGTTGAATCAGGTACAGTATGGGTAAATTTTAACAATACTTTCTGTTCATCATATTTAAATGATTCAGAGTATAGCAATTTGCCTTCGGAACTATAATTAATTAACTTAATAACCTGTCCCAGAATATTCAATTTGGTTTTCTTAAAGATAAGTAGATATTTTCTAATAGCAATTTGTGGATAAATCAATATATTAGAACTCCTCAATATCCAAAGGCAGGCTTTTAAATTAAGCTATACCCATGACAGCATTAGACAGGAAATTCAAAACAGAAAAGCTATTAAAATCACTAGGGGTTCCAATACTTGAACAATTGCCCTTAATTGATGAGGAACATGAAGTTAAGTTGAGAACTGCACAAGAAGTAGCTCGCAGAATCTTAATCTTAGATTACCTTAATTATGTTGTTGATGAACCTGATTCTAAACAAGAAGTTATTGATTTTCTAAAAGAACAAAATCTTCATAAGAGTATCTCAGATAAAGAAAAACAGTTTTTTAAATACGAATTAACTGAACAGGACCGGATAAACATTTCTTGGCAGTCAGAAGCCATGCTTACTTTATTATGGGCGATTGGCAAGGTTGACAAACTGGAAATGCCCGTTGAAGAAACACAGGTATCCGAATGGCTTAGTTTGCTACCTGATCTCATGACAGATCCCAAAGAATTTATCGACGCTGCATTGCTACGTCCAATTCCAGAAATACTTGATCTCCTTGATTTAACCTATAGAATGCATTGGGCAGTGCGAAACGCCGAATTAAATAATTTGGATGCTTTAAATTTCGATGCTGGAATTATTCAAGAGCGCCACTATGCATTAAATTGGCTTACCTATTACAACGATGACTGGGACGATGTGGTAACTGACACCTAAAACCAAAAAAATGATAGAGTTAATAACCCGAAAACTCGTTTTTGATACTTATAAAATAATAACCTCGAAGATAGTTGAAATTCAGAAGTCCATGCTTGATGATGATCCTCTATTTGAAGATGGTGATGACGGTAAGTGGTATATGGAAATGCACGACGCAATAGACATTCCACCTCATGACATAAGAAGCTATTATAGCATTATTTCTTTTGATCATACCGATATCACTACATTTACAATTGCACTATCTGAAAAGCTTACAAGTTTGTTGATCAAACTAAATGTGAGCGATTTGATTGTTATCTCAGACCTGAAACTAAGTTTCGTTGGAAATTCAGACAATAAGTATCCTCCTTTCCAAAAAGCCACTCAGAAATTTAATGCGATAACAAAGGATTTAGAATATGATGAAGCTTTTAAAATTAGCCTGATTGACCTACCCACCTTTATTGAAATTATATTTTGGATAGAACGCTGTGATGCACGGGCTCCTGAGTTTATTTACTTTTGTGATGCAGATGAAAAGATTGCATTTTATTTATGTAAATCTGGTAGCATTCATATAATTGAATATGCCAATAAAATTCTTTCTGATGACCTAATTGAGAGTCTGGAAATGCACCTTATTAATGGCTATTGCGAAGAGAAATTTTCATCAAGCAGCAAAATCGAAGGCAGGATATCTAGTAGGTCTGTGTGACATTATAAGATTTGGTTCAATCTACAAAGCTTGAGCAAATGAGATTGAAAGCATGACTAAAATAAAAAGGACGGATATTTTTTTCATTGCGTTAAGTGTGCTACTCGGTTAGCCAATTTTTAATAAACATCAAGACTAACACGATGATAAACATAATAATTCCGTAAAAAGGAGTGCGAAATACCCAGTGCCTGTCGCTTGTTGGTATTCTGTCTAGTTTTTTGAGTTCGTTAGGATCCATAAAATAGGTATAAAGATTGCAATTTAAACTTTTATCTTAAAAAAGGAATAGCTGGCTGATAGAATACTTTTCTGGTATTGTAACTTCTTATCGTGTTTACAATGATGAAAACCAGATTAACAACATACAGTATGGGCACCATCAGTATAAATGATTCCATAGCGCCTAAATTAAAAATCTGAAATCCCCTAACTATTGAGCCGCCAATATGAAAGATTTGGGTAACAATCGGAAAAATAGAGAAGAACATAACTAAAATGCACCAGGATATTTGAAAGTTCAATAGCCTTTTACCAGTCTCATTTATGTATTTAATTTTGTCTTTTTTGAGCATCCACAGTGCCAATGGCACTACTATTCCCAGTATTGGAAAAGCTATAAAACTAAGTGCAGATAAATTTAGCACCACCAGAAAACCGCGATCCTCACTTTCTGTCCAATCTATCAATTCATCAGGAGTTACATTTAAAGCCTTTGCCAAACGTTGTAAGGTATCCCCTCTTGCTTCAGTCTCTCCTCCCTCAATTCGTTGAATTGTTCTTAGGCTAAGTTGAGATTTTTCAGCCAGCTCTTCCTGACTCATGCCTTTGCGACTGCGTAGTTCTTTAATCTTTTTTGCTAAGTCTATATTTTTCATTTTAGAACGTTTTATGTACATGACAAAGGTATTACTAAGGCCGAAATTGTTTTGCGACTTGTTTACGACATATTTACGTCATACATGTCTAATAGCCTTTGTTTACCTCTAAAAGCTCTAAATAACACTAAATCTACACGATAATTAAAAGTTAAAAAGCCCCTGTTGTCTTTCGCCATATTCCTTTAATACTTTATTCCTTTGAACCAGCAAATCTGTTACATATCGGTTAAGAAAAAGCACATTTGCCAGTTTCCCCAGAACTCCAAGCGGAGAAACATAATTAAAAACATCTGTCATCAATGTGCCTGCTCCACTTGCTTCAAAAATATGCTCGTGCCTAAATGACTTAAAAGCTCCGAAAACCATTTCATCCACAAAATAATCAGGAGATTTCATTTCAGTTATTTTAGAACTCAATCTCTGTACAATCCCAAAATGCCTGGCTTCCCATGTCACCGATTCATTTAATTCAATGAGCCCCGACATCTTTCCTGCAACAGCTCTTTCATTGGTATGTACCGTTGAAATTTGATGAAGATCGATGCTTCTGGCAAGATCAAAGACCGTTGCCCGATCAGCATTTATGAAAGTTTCTATTCTGATAATTGGCATATACAAATAAAGGAAATGTTTCAGTGGTTTCACCCCATAATCTAATCATAAAGAAAATGACTTTAAATTAGTTGACTTTGTCAACCATAATTATTATTTTTGTTTATGGATAAACATGATGTAGATAAAATCAGGGCTTTTAATAGGTTTTATACCAAAGTGATTGGCTTGCTTGACAAATTCCTACTTGACAGCAAATTTACACTACCAGAAGTAAGGGTAATGTATGAGATCTATCACGCTAAAAAAATCAATGCCAAAACAATCACTGAGCTACTAGACATGGACAAAAGCTATTTAAGCAGGGTATTGCTAAGCTTTGAGAAAAAAGGCCTGATAGAAAAAACATCAGATCATGCAGATGCCAGAGTGCAACTGATTGCATTGTCGGCTACAGGTGCAAAGGAGTATGAAAAACTCAATAAGGCCAGTGACAATCAAATTGCAGACATCATGGAAAATCTTAATGATCAAGAGGTTAATAAACTGATCTCGCACATGGAGGCCATCCAAAATATTCTTTCAAAAATTAGTAAATAAGAAATGGAAAAGACACAGGACATTACCATCCGCACAGAAATAAGACCAGGTGATCTGGGATATGTAATGTACAGGCATGGCAAGATATATGGTGAAGAGTACAATTATGGCGTAAACTTTGAATCTTACGTTGGTGCAGGCTTGCACGAATTTTATAAAAATCATGATCCCGAGCTCGATCGGGCATGGATATGCGAACAGGGGCATAAGATAGTAGGTTTTATGCTATTGATGCACCGTGAAAACGGTACCGCCCAGTTGCGCTATTTCTATTTTGAGCCTGAATGTCGGGGATTGGGCCTGGGCAACACACTTATGCAGCTTTTTATGGATTTTGCAAAAGAACGTAAATATAAACATGCCTATTTGTGGACAACTGATCATTTACCGGCAGCTCATCACCTTTACAAAAAATTTGGGTTTAGGTTAACAGAAGAAAAGCCTTCAAATGATTTTGGCAAACCGCTTGTTGAACAACGTTACGACCTGGCTTTTTAAGCAATCAGCCCGTTATTGATAGCAAATGTAGCCAGCTGACCTGTGCTATTGATACCCATTTTTCTGAAGATGTTTTTTCGATGAGTTTTTACTGTATGTTCTGAAATGAACAGTTTACCTGCTATTTCGGCACTTGTAAGCCCATTTACAACCAGGCGTATAATTTCAATTTCCCTTTCACTTATGTGATAAGGTAAATGCTCAATTGGATTAATAAAATCAGTAATGCTATCAAAATAAGATTTACTGTCGATTACCCGCTCTATGGCCTCTAACAGATCCTTGCTTCCCCGGCTTTTTAAGAGACAACCATCGGCCCCTGCCTTAATCAATTGGTCTATATATGACTTTTCAGGAAACATGGTTAATATAACCACCTTTGTTTTAGGGCTATTTTTTTTGATCCATTCTGTACACTGAATTCCATTAAGCTTTGGCATATTTATATCCAGAATTACCAAATCGGCCTTTCTCTGCAACATTAACTCAACCAGTTCCTGGCCATCAGTTGCCGTTCCTATGATTTTAAGATGAGGCTGCGCTTTTAGTATTTCACTAAGCCCCTCCACAAAAATAGCATGATCATCTGCAATGTAAATCAATAGCTCATCCATAGTTTGTGATTTCTATAATGTAAGTAATTCCATTAGACAAAGAGTCGAAAGTGAGTTTCCCGTTAATGTGGCTCACTCTTGATTTGATATTGCTTATTCCCATTCCCATTGATGCCTGATCGTTGATATCAAAGCCTTTTCCATTATCCTCATAAATCAAGGTAACATCACGATCTATTACCGTAATTTCAATTCTCGCCTCACTTGCCATGGCATGTTTTAAGGTATTCGTAAATAGTTCCTGAATGATCCTGTACAGTTGCAAAGATATTTCTTCGGGCAGTGGACTTGCTATATCGATAACTGCTAGTACCTTCAGCTTGCCTGATTCATTTATAGCTTCGGCGAGTTGTAGCAGTGCAGCTTTTAATCCGAAGCCAGACAAAGCCCTAAGGTCTAGTTTATGCGAAAGTTTCCTGATTTCCAGACCCAGATCCTCTGCTATTACATTCATTTTTCCGTTCAATTCTTTGATGTAATCCGGATCAGCATGAGTAACCGATAAATCGCTGTAAATCTTTAAGGTAGCAAGTAAACTACCTACATTATCATGTAATTCTGCAGCTATCCGCTTTCGTTCCTGCTCCTGCGCCTCTATAAGCACATATGCCGACTTAAGTTCCTGCTTTTGCATCAATTCTTCAATTTCTTTATAGGCTTTTGCTTTGGCCGCAAGTTTTCGCTGGAATGCGAAAACAAACCAGATAATTGCCACCATCATGAGTACCATTGATGATGTGCCCAGCAGAAGATAGATCAGGTTAGACATTTTTTCCCAATTAACCAGAAACCATACCCTATGATAACATTTTTAAGAATATTTGAAATACATTGAAAAACCCAGGCATTCTTATAAAATCCATCAGGTGTGCCAGATAATATTTCTGTGCCCAGCAAATACGTAAAAAGTGCACCGGACGCATAAATTAACCAACCGGAGGTAATGATAAAGGCTGGCCTTTCGTTTAAGGGTGTATAGTCATCGTCGTCATTATAGATCTTATAAAAGTACATTAGTCCCAGCACAATAAGCAAGATCATGTTAAATGCCCAGGCAAGCGAATTGAAGCTATGGATATCCTGTAAAAAAAGTGTATTTAAGACGTTTACTAGTGTTATTGCGATTAACCCCAGCCAATGAATTCTTCTAAAAATCAATTGGTTGTAAAAGCAATAAACAAGCGCAATTTCTACTAAAGCTAGCAGGTGAAATACCGGCATATTATTAATATGCAGTTCTGCAGTGATCAATGAGTATATTTTTAATATCGAGGAGATAAGAAATAATATACCCAGCAACGTGTAAGGCATTTTTTTTTGAGCAACAAACAACCATGCGGTTAAAGGCAGGATCTCAGAGACATCTGATATCGATGAGATAAAAAAAATAGTGTCTCTAAGATCCGGCATTAGTGATTTATTCTGTTAAGAGCGTTAATTTACATTGATTTGGGCATGGTCTTGTGTCGCCAACGATAATTGGGGGGCCAACTATTGGTGCCACTTTATACAAATCATTACCACTTTCAAGAACCGGTATTAAAATTTCATCTCTTCTAGGGGTTTTGGAAGCATCATTAGGACGAATCGATACGGCATGATAAATTCGCACAGCAACGATTTTCTCTCCTGCGTTTTTATTATAGTCATCAATTTGTTCCATAAAGGTACGGAGTGTGTTCAGTCCATATTCAAAACCAAAAATATGTTCAGGATCATTCGGTCCGGTTGTGGCAGCAAGATAATAGCCGATGCTTTCTCTTGCCCTTGCTTCGGAAATGGGGTTCCCTGCGTTGATCAAATCCTGTGGATAGGTTTCGCAAACATCTAAATTTGCAGCTACTTGTGGTGAGTTGGTTTGAGTTTCCATGTTAATAATTAGATATGGTTGTTAATTGTTATAGTCAAATTTGATATTCCCTATCCACTGTAACAATACCTCTCTAGGGGTATTGTGATAAATGCACCTTAATTTATTGTCGTGTTTCGATAGTTGTCCCTGAATCTTATATAGTTTTTTCAATGAAAGAATTTTGTGTTTGGCTCAATGTCGTGCCACAAAAGTACCCCTTAAATACATTGACGCACCTAAAACAGGTAAGAAAACAATTATAATAATCCACACGGTTTTTTCAGCACGGTTCAATTGTTTGTTCTTAATTACACTAACAATGCCATAAATCATGTAACCAATCAGGATTAAAAATAGTAGAGCGTATCCCATATCTCTAATATACCAGTTTTAAAGTAATTTTCTAGCGACGGTAAGATTTGCGGCAATTAGCTTAGTCAATCACCGCGAAATATGCGGCTAATAACTTTTGTTAAGAAGATTAATAATTTGGTACATTAGTATTATGCCATTTAGAAAAACGCTCCTCTACTTTGCATTCTGCAGCATTTTTTTGGCAGGATGTATCAAGCCCATCCCTGTTTCTTTAGAAGGAAAACAATTCCGTTTGATTAGGCTTGCCATCGGCAATGATGAATATATGGAAACGATTTGCCAATTTAGTGCAGATAAAGTTGAAATCTATGAATTTAAGGATTCAAAGAAATGGACCGCCAATGTTATTACCGGAGGTTATTCTGCTAACAATAAGCATCTGAAATTACCCTTTGGAGAATTTGAAACAGTGCGCGCAAAAGATGGATACTACCTGTATGCTGAAGGCGCGTTAAAATACAAGTTAGTGGCTAACGGCAATATGCTGTAGCACTAACCACCGGACATAGAACCTGTTTTTACATCCCCATCAGGAGAATAGTTTGCCATGATGACGCCCGTAGAAGACACAATAGCATCTGCAAGCTTCCACTGCTCTGGCTGCGTACCCTCTTCAAAAAGCCGCTGACCGCTACCTAAGGTAACAGGAAATGTCCAGGTATGCAGCACATCAATCAGATGGTGTTCAAATAAAGTCTGACACAGGCCGGCACTTCCATAAATCAGCAAATCAGGGCCATCTGATGCTTTGAGTTTTTCCAGTTCCTGTACTACATTACCTGTAATAAGAGAAGTGTTTACCCAGGAGGTGTCCACTTTAGTGGTAGCCACTACATATTTCTCAACCTTGTTAAACGTTTCAGAAGTAGGATCATTTTGTTGATGTGGCCAAAACGCAGCAAAAATTTCATATGTACGTCTTCCCAATAGCAAATCATAAGGCTCAGCGGTGATTTTAGCCATTGACTGGTTCATAATATCATCCCAGTGAGGGAATGACCATCCTCCCCATTTAAAGTTATTCTTAGGATCTTCATCCCTACTTCCTGGTGATTGGATCACCCCGTCCATTGTTAAAAACAGACAAGCAATTATTTTCCTCATGGTATCCACATTTGATTAAAACAAAGTTAACGCGAATAGTCATTGCCAATAAGGGACGATAAGGACAAAATACAGGGGTGTTTGTGACAATTTACTTTTGGACATCAAGTTTTACAGGCCCCAGTAGACCCGATACACGTAAAGCCGAACCTTTGCCCGGCCCTGCTATAGTCCACGTTTTACGCTTGTCTTCAGGTTGCCCTGCATCAAAAGCCAGACGATTGAACCAGGTGCTCGTTACCTGCACACTCAGCGTATTTTGTCCCTGTTTAATGAAATCCTTTAAATTGATTCGATACGGTGCGGCCCATAATTTGCCAACTTCTTTACCATTTAAGCTTACAACCGCAGCCATATCAACTTTCCCTAAATCGAGGACATACTCCAGGTCAGGTGCTGTTTTATCTATATTGAATGTGGTTGTATAGGTTGCTGTTCCCGAAAATGCTTTTCCTTCTGCTGAAATATCAAGGTCCTTCCAAGGCTTTAGTTCAGTTATCTCAAGCGCTTCAGGAGCACCCCATCCTGTAGGGAAGGCGAGCTTCCATAATCCTGAGATCGGCAGGGTAGCCACTGCTTCGGTTGCTTTAAATTTAACTGCGACTCCTGTGCTTTCTTTTTTCCTGAAAACCACAAAGCATGAACCTCCCTGTGCCAGATTAAGTTTAACAGTTGTGCGATCAGCATTAGGCTGGCTTTCGGCAGGTTTGGAAGTGCCGGTAACCGGATCCCACAGTTCTACCTCTCCTTTTGCCCGGAAACTCAATTCACCACTAAATCCCTTGCCTTTTGGCGCAGTCACGAAATACCAGTCTGCCCCCTCGATACTCCGGTGTGCCCATAAGGCATCCCCTCCGGTTACATCGGGTGCGATCTTTAATGTGATCAATGCCTGATCGATCGTCATGTCTGAAATAACATGTCCCTTACCAACCTTTCTTAAACCTTTGCCAGCTCCACCCCACAGATCCTTTACCGCAGCATTAAAACGTTGTTTTGCTGCATCCCCACCGGTTAGTGTAGCAAGTCCTTCAGGTGCATTACCCACAACCGTTGCGCCATTACGTACAAGCGACTGTATTTTTTCCAGTGTTTGAGGCAACATACGTGGCGCATCCGGCAACCACAATACCCGGTAGCGAATGCCTTCCGGAGTTACTACCATCCCATTTTCTACTTTCAGTCGGTTCAACAACACATCGGGGTTACAATAATCGTATTTGTATCCTTCCGGGAAAGCCGCATTCTGATCCGGTTTATGATTGGTTTCATCTCCAAGATACCACAGCACATCAGACACTGGCTTGCCTCTTTCGAGCATATATGTGCACCTCGATAAGTAATCTGTGAAATCAGGCATATATTGCCACCAGGTTTGTCCCCTTAAGAATGGCGTACCAATTCCTGCTCCAAATGAACTGCCAGGAGCCAGAAAAGGAGTTTGTGGGTTATGTGTGTAAGTATGAAATACATAATGGCTAACCCCTTGCACACTGTTTATGTTGGCGACCTCTTTGAGCATATCCAGATGTTCGTCCCAGCTGAGTGATATGTTTGTAAACGACTCTGCCGCTACACGTGGTTTCCCATACATCCTTGCCGCAGAAGCCGTTGGCTTGATTGGCTTGAAGTTGATAGAGCCGACAAATCCATCGCTCATGGGTTGCCAGAACTCGCACATAGGTACATCTGCAAATTTGAAATACTCCATGATATCGGCAGGTACTACATCTCCGGGGCCGGTTTCGTAGGTTACGGATAATCCATTTTCTTTTGCCAGCGAGGACATGCGACCATAATAATTATTGGTTAACAGGTCATTAAGGGTTTTGCGCCAGTCGGTCAAAAAGCGTGCAGTGGTTTCATGATCTTTAATCACATAGCCAAATAAAGCAGGCAGCCATTTGCGAAGCTGATAACTGGAAACACGTTTAAATTCGGGTTCCATATCCTGGGTCCAGCTCTGAGTATGACATTCCCAGCTATCGATGAGCATACCATTTAGCAGCCCTCCGGCGAGTGGTCCATTTGCGCCCGAAAGTCGGCCTATGTAACCTGCAAAATGTGCATCAGCGCCTGATTTGGAAAACTTGTTTGCTTCCCATCCGGTTCCTTCGGCAGGTGCCGGTCCATTTCTCTTTCCGGAATTAACATGACCCAGGCGCAGGATTGTCCAATTGCCTTTGGGTGCCTGCCAGTTTAAGTTTCCGTCGGCAGCCATCTTATCCGAAATATCAAGGATCTGATCGGGCTTAACAAATGCTTCTGGTGATTGTTTAGGGTTCTGACCAGCACGGTCAAGGCTCCTTAATGTCCAGGCGGCTTCCGATTCCCAGCTGTTTTTGCGTGCGGCAGAAAACAGACGAAGGGAACTAAGCGCCATGTCGTATTTATTGGAAATAGAAATGCGGTATTTTTTTACGCCGGCAAGTTCTGAGCAAGCGAAGGTAATTGGGCGGTCGTCCTGCCAGTTTGCCTGTGGCATTTCTGCACGCAGGATGTCTTTTATTTTACCGTCGGCCAAAATTCCCTGTATCGCTATTGCTACCCCCGGCTCGTAAGATTGACCATGATTAAAGGCCTGAACACATGAAAATTCTACACTGCGAAGTGCAGTGGCATCTGGAAATTCGACCTCTACCCAATAAGGTTTGGCAGGTGCTGCCGGTGCCAGGCGGATAGGATCTTTGGCTTCTCCCGCAAAATAGGGTTCCCATTTAAAGCTGGTATTGCTGTTAACAGATTGAGGTATAAGTGGCTTTCCGGTATCTCCAACAGGTGTTGGGAAAGCAAGTACGGTAATGTCTTTATAATCTCTCCACTCCTCGGTACTTGGCTCTGGTATTGGCAATACCTGATTGATGGTTTTGCCGCCAACTACATCAGTTCGGTTCCAGATCAGGTTCCGCATTGCATTGGCAGGTGTAATCCATGGACCTCCGGAAGTGGCCCATCCCGGACAGTTGTTCATAGAAAACCTGAGTCCCAAACGGCGGCATTCCTGAGCGGTATGCTTTACTGCATCGTCCCAATGGGCACTAAGACTGGTAATTTGTGGGCTAACGCCTGGCCATTGACCACCAAACTGCCCGTGAAATAACTGGATCCCGGAAATACCGGACCTTGCTATTGCTTCCAGATCCCTGGTGATTCCTTCTTTTGATACGTTACCGCCAATGTAATGGAACCAGGTTTCTGGGTAGTAAACTTTTGAGGGTTTGAGAAAAGAGGACTCATCTTGCTTGCCAAATGGACGGTTGATCTCTTGTTGTGAAGGCACGAAGGGCACCTTTGCCAATTGAGCGGTTGCAGAAATTGAATAAGTAATGGAAAGAAGGATTCCTAGAATATATTTCACGTTTTGTGTGGTCAGGATTGGTCTGTTATACATTTGGTTTAAATCAAAACCAAGTTAGGGAACATTTACCTGATAACCATCATGCACTGTCGGTAAGCGTAATAAAGCAGGGTGAAGCCTATTTTAGGCTACACCCTGCTTTATACTTCACTTTACAGGCACAAGCAGCAACGCATCTGCTACTACAGCGCCTTCTGATCCTTTTGCTGAGATCTCTACATAGGCCTTATTACCAGAGCTTAAGGAGTATGTACCTAAACTAACCCATTCACCTGAGGTTTGGCCCACTACTTTAACCTCTGCATCTTTTATCAAAACCTCCTTGGTGCTAGTGCCATCATGAACGTTGATGACAGTAACCGCAGCAGCATTTTTTAATTTCGGATAATAAGTATACAGTTCGTACTTTCCTTTTTTAGAAATCTCTGGCTTGTATCTGATTGATTTTGGACTTGAAGAAGTAGAGTCTGCAAGAAAATAATCAGGTCCATAACCACCGTGCGTATTAACAGTCCAGTCTCCTTTTTTCACGACTTTGCTTGCGTCACTGTTGTCTACCAGAATTTCAGGTGCACTGCCATCTTCCAGTGGATTTCTTTTTAGCTGAGCCTGGATCTGTGAAACATCTACTTTCTGTACGGTCTGCTTATTGTCTATAGCTTTTGCCGCAGCTACCGCAGCAGATTGTCCAAGTACCATAAACACAGGCTCCATGCGGATAGAACCGTAGGCAATATGACTTGCAGAAAGGCAAACCGGAATCAGAAGGTTGCCCACTTCGCTTTCTTTAGGGATAATTGCACGGTAAGAAATTGGATAGGGTCCGAAGCCGTGCTCTTCCACATTGCCTTCGTTTTTTACCATGCCGTTGATTACCTGTCTGTCGCAATTGTGAGAGTCCATGCCATAAGCAGCCATTCCTACCCCATCTTTAACAATTTCCTTTCCCTGACAATGGTGCTGGGTCATGACCAACTCTCCGACCATCCTTCTGGCTTCTCTGATGTAAAGCTGGTGCGACCAGTTTCCCATATCAGTATACTCATCTTTAGGATATCCCCATAGGTTAAGCTCAGTCCTGATGTGTTCAGGAACACGGGGATCATTACCTACAAAATAGAGCAGGCCTTTGGTATAATCAACGTGCGCCTTCCATATTTCGGCCCTTTTCTGATAGTCCGCATCTGGATATTCCCAGTTCATACCTATCATATCAGTAGAGAAACCATTTCTGTTGTTGATATCGGTTTTTTCATTGGGCATGCCACTCCAGATAAAGCCATCTTGCAGGGATTTCCATGGTCGTTTTTCCATTTGCCTGATCAGCAATTCGTATTTCTCTGGCTGATAGTTTTCCGGTTTGGTAATTGGAATCTGGTTATCCTTATTTTTAGTTAAGCAGATTCTAAAGTTATAAGCCTGAACTTTTTTATCTCCTGTTCCATCTTTTTCAAGCACACCCGGATTAATTCCCCAAACCAATCCGCTTGAAGCATCACCCGGAGTTTTGTAGGGATCTATCCCATCCAGCATCTGATGTCCTTTCATGAACTGAACGCCATTAAAGGTTTCTTTGTACAAATCATTTGCTTCTCTCCCCACCGTATAGGACACACCTGCCTTTGCCATCAAATCACCTTCATAAGAACAATCGATAAACATTTTGGCTTTAACCTTATTGTCTGGCGCTGTTTTGGTTGAACTCTCGAGCGTGATTTCGCTGATGATGTTTCCGGTTTTGGCAACCGTTGTCAGGCGATTTTGGTATAGCACCTCAACTTTGGCTCTTTTAATATAATCTTGAAACAGGTTTTCGGCAACATGAGGTTCAAATACCCATTGTTCAAATTTACCATAGTGCTGCCCTATTCTCCTATAGAAATCGAGCGCTAAGCCGCTGATGGCATATTTATTACCGATATCAGTAAGGCCAAGGCCACCGGAGCTCATCCCGCCCAGGTGTTTTCCGGGCTCTATTAAAAGTACCGTTTTGCCAAGCTTTGCGGCTGTATAAGCAGCAATTACACCAGAGGACGTTCCTCCATAGATACAGATGTCATAATCTGTTTTTGCAGGTTGCTGCGCTAGTGCAGGCTTCAGCGAGGCGACGGTCAGGACGGGTATCAGCAGGTAAAGAAAAAGATTTTTCATAACTAGTAATTAGGGTTTTGAATTAATTTAGAATTGGTAACCACCTCTATATTAGGGATTGGCCATAGGTAATCTCTATTTTTATTGAAGGTGCGTATTTCTATTACCCTCAAATCGGCACGGTTAGGTACATTTGTGTAATCTGCTAAACCATTCTCATCTATTTGTGGCGCCGCTGCAACCAGACCTCTTTGCACCCTTCCGTAGAAGTTTCCGGTCATGGCTTTCTCAGCGATATTCCATCTGCGCAGGTCAGTTTGTCTGAAACCTTCCATTGCTAACTCATAAAGTCGTTCTTTGTGCACCAGACTGCGAAACTCGGTTTGTGATTTACCCGATGCAATGGCTGGCATGTTTACACTAGGGCGTTGTCTTACCAGATTAATGGCGTCATAAGCAGATTGATCTAACTGATTGAGCTCGTTTTTAGCTTCGGCATAAATCAACAGGATTTCGGCATAGCGTATCTGGATTACGTTGAGTTCTGAATTTGAACGATCTGGTTTATCAGCCAGGTCTACATATTTTCGCCAGCAATAGCCGGTAAAGGTTGCGAAGGCATTGATGGCTTCCTGATTATCGACCCGTGTTGCTGGTGTGGTATCGTAATTCCAGCATTTTAAACTGTCTCTATGCGTTTCGAATTGGTAATTGAAATATATTGATCCGGGCAATGCGATGGTAAAACCAAGTCTGGGATCGCGGTTCTTGTACGGAACCTTAGGATCAAAAAGTGGTGATTCATCAATATTCAATCCATCGGTACATGGATACGCATCTACCAGGGATTGTGAGGGTACTTTGTTTGAGAAACCTTGTCCATTCCTGGACAGAAGTGCAGTTGGAGTAGCATGAGTTTTGGTCTTTGACGCACGAAGGTATTGAAATGCCCAGATGATCTCGTTGGAATTTTGTCCCGCATAACTAAACAAAGCCCCAAAATCGTTGTGCAGTGTATAGGTCTTTAGGTCCATTACCGCTTTGGCAGCGTCGGCAGCATCCTGCCATTTGCTATTATTTAGTGCAGTTCGGGCTTTAATGGATAGTGCTGCCCCTTTTGTAGCACGACCAACATCGGCGCCTGTATAACTATTTGGCAAATCCAGGGCGGCTTCGGTCAGCTCTTTGATAATAAAATCTGCCAGTTCAGCTTTAGCCGTTTTTGGGATCTGGGATTCTTCGAGGGTTAACATTTTAGTAACCAATGGTACACCACCAAAGTAATCAATAAGGTACTGATAAGTATACGCGCGGATAAAACGGGCTTCAGCTTTTGACCGGTTAAATATAGCCGGAGTAGTTTTGTCTTTTACTTTATCAAGATTATCCAGAATAAAATTACACTTAGCGATTACTCTATAGGCTTGTTTCCATATTTCTAAGGCATAAGTATTGTTACTGTCCTGGTTACCTTTTCCAATACTCTGTAAGGCACTATTGTTGCGGTCCCAACCGATATCTGTTCCATCATCGATACTGAGGTTAAGTGGCATCCCATCAAGTGGAGCATAAGCTGCATATTTATACAAACCATTAACAGCGAGAATAAGTTCATCCTGGTTGGCGAAAAAAGTTTCATCTGATGGACCTGACAAGGGACTTTTATCCAGGTATCCCTTTTGACATGATGGTGTAACTGTTACCAAAACAACAGCTAACATAATTAGGTATATATTTGTTTTCATCTGTTTCGTATTTAAAATGTAGCTTCTAAACCAAAGCTGTATAGTTTAACCTGGGGATAGACACTTCCTGAACCAATTGGTGCTTCTACATCGTATCCGTTAAGAAAGCGATCGAACGAGGCCACATTTGAACCATTTGCAAATACCCTGAGGCGGTTTATACTCAGTTTTTTGATAACATTAGCTGGCAGGGTGTAACCGATCTGGATATTTTTTACACGTAAATAAGACGCATCCCTCATCCAGAAACTGGAAGCCTGCTCATTGTTCGATTCACCAAAAGCGAGTCTTGGATATTTAGCGCCTGGGTTCTCCGGCGACCAGCGATCTTTATTTTCCTCTCGAATCGTTCCCCCAAGCGCTCCACCTACATTAAAGGGCAAAACGCCAGGCCCGTTCACATAACCATTGGCTTTACCTACGCCTTGTATCAACATCGAAAAATCGATGCCTTTGTAGGATGCACCAATATTGGAAGCAAAAGTGAATCTGGGAATAACACTACCTATGATGATCTTATCACTTTCGGTAATCAGGCCGTCGCCATTTTGATCTTTATATTTGATGTCACCCGCCTTAACCGTACCGAACTGTTTAGCGTGAGCAGCCACCTCCGCATCAGATGAAAAAAAACCTTGTGCTTCGTAGCCAAAAAGTGAACCAATTGAATAACCTTCTCGATTTACCTGGAGCCTGGCAGCCTGATTGATGCCTTTCATATCGATCACGGTATTTTTCACATCAGACAGATTAAAACTCACATTATAGTTGAAATCTTTGACGTTCCCCTTGTAGTTTACACCCAACTCCCAGCCTTTGTTATCAACAATTCCTGCATTTTGAAAAGGAGCATCTAAGCCAATAATCAAGGGAATATCGAGTGACAGGAGAATATCTCTTGTACGCCTTTGGTAATAATCAGCTGTAACGTTCAGTCTGCTAAAAAGGGTCAGATCTATACCAATGTTCTTTTCTTCGGTGGATTCCCAGGAAATATTTTTATTGGCCATGGCATTCAAGGTTGCCGTATTTACGATCTGCTTGCCTAAAGCAGTAGATTCCAATGCCAGTGCGGTGGTGAACGGATAGGTACCAATGAGTTGATTACCAAGCCTACCCCAGGAAAGCCTGAGTTTGGCTTCGTTAATGGTATTCTTTAGTCCGCCGAAGAAGTTCTCTTCCGAAATTCTCCATCCTGCTGACGCAGATGGAAAGAAACCATATTTGTTGCCTGTTGAAAAGCGAGAGGAACCATCATAGCGTGCATTGATCTCGAACAGGTATTTTCCTTTGTAAGTATAATTCAATCTGCTGAATAATGATTGCAGTGCCCATTCTTCGGCAGCTCCGGTTGCGGTTTGATTTAAAGCCGAGCCGCTGTTAAGTACCGGGTATTGGGGAAGTATATAAGTATCGCGGAAACCATTTAGTGATTCGGTATAAAAATCTTCCCGAGACCCACCGACTAAAAATTTCAGGTCGTGATCACCAAAATTCTTGCTTGCTGTGATGGTAGCCCTCATGTTGTTAAAAAATGATTGGTCCTGCTTTTGTGTTAGTGAGGTTAAGGCGGGGGTAAGGAAACTACGTGTGCCATTGGGTAAATATGACTGGATCGCTTTCCTGAAATTTTTGACAGATGAAAGTGCGTATTTTGGTGAATAAGCTGCCTCTGCCTCCAACCACTCTACAGGTTTATAATTTAAAGTGGCATTGATACTACCAAATGGTGCTCTCTGCCTGTTTGTCCCCCCATCTCTGGTTGCCGATATGGGGTTGACACCGTTCCATCCCACTCCCCACTGGCCATTTTCAGTAATGCCAATCTGATTTGCTGGAATTCCGTTCATCCACTGGAATATCTCGCCTGAGGCAGAAGCATTAGGGTCCGAGGTTGCCGCAGGTTCGGTAGTGATAGCATTTACGAATTGAAGATCCACTCTGGCTTTCAGTTTATCAGAAAAAGTGATGTCAGCGTTGTTGCGTATGGTATAACGTTTGAAACCTGAATTTTCAATGATACCTTTCTGATCGAGAAGCCCGAAAGATCCCAATAGCTTTACCTTTTGCGTACCGCCCTGTATGGTTAGAAAATGACTTTGTTGTAATCCGGAACCTGTTAATGTTTCTTTTTGCCAATCCGTATTAGGATATAGATCAGAACTGACACCATTTTGTTCTCTATACTTTTGGATTAGCGCATCTGAATAAAGAGGGGTACGGCCGGTATTAGCATATGCTTCGTTAATTAACAGCATATAATCGAGGGCATTTACCAGCTTCGGCAAATTTGTTGCATCTTGCCAGCCAATATAATTGTTGTAAGAGATGCTGATCTGATCGGCATTTGCCCGCTTGGTTGTGACTAAAACCACTCCATTCGCCGCTCTGGAACCATAAATTGACGATGATGCAGCGTCTTTAAGAATAGAAATGGATTCGATTAAATTGGGATCTATATTATTGATCGAACCTTCGATTCCATCGATCATTACTAGTGGATTGGGATCGCCCATAGTACCTATGCCGCGGACACGAATTTGTCCACCATCGCCACCTGGCCTTCCGGAACTTTGCCTGATGGTAACGCCAGGCGCCATCCCTTGCAGCGCAGCTGAGGTTTGTCCCATCGGACGTGCAGCAAGATCCTTTCCGGTAACCATAGAAACTGCGCCTGTTAAGTTCACTTTTTTCTGTGTTCCATAACCAACCACCACAACTTCTGTCAAATCAGTATCGTCGGTCTGCAGTTTTACATTGATACTGGTCTGATTACCCACAAGAATTTCCTGTGAAGTATAACCAACGTAGGAAAACAGTAAGGTGTTTCCGCTATTAGCTTCAATTGAATAACGCCCATTCTGATCAGTAACAGTTCCGGCATTGGTTTCTTTAATTTTTACGCCTACTCCCGGCATTGCCATTCCCGAAGCATCGGTTACCGTTCCTCCGATTTTTTGACGTGCATTGTTCACCGCGCCCTGGTCTGCTTTATTATCGACAGGAACAGCTGGTGCGACCGCTTTTTGCAGTACAATGTACTTTTCTTTAACTACCCAGCTAAGCCCTTTGCTTTTAAGCGTGGAGTTTAATACTTCTGCCAGTTCGGTCTGATTAAAGTCGACAGTGATTTTTTCGGTATCGTCCAACAGTTTATTACTGTAGAATACGGTTAAACCAGTTTGTTTTTTAATGGTTTTAAATAATGTGGCAATGGTAATGTTCTTGCCTTTGAGGCTGATCTTGCTGATGCCTTGCGTATTTGCACGAACTGGCAATAAAATAAACAAGATCAAAATAACCGGCAAAGATAGCCGGCCTAATCGGGTTAGTTTTTTAAGCATACATTTAAAGTTTATATAAGGTTTGCTCTAAGACGCAGCTTTTACCCGAATGGGTGAATGGTGTTTTAAAAAATATTACCTAAAGGTCAATATTCCATTTTTTAGCTCGGCTTGCATACCTGAAGTAAGTTTCAAATTACTGATTACTACATCCAGGGGCAGGTTTTTGTCAATTTCGCCAGTAAAGGTCTGCTGGGAAACTGCTGGTGTTTGCCAGGCAATTTTTACATCAAACCAGCGATTTAAGACCTGCGAGATCTGGGATAGTGGTTGGTTATGGAAGGAATAAGTACCGTTTCGCCAGGAAAGTACTTCTTGCGCATCAAATGTTTTGACCTCCAGATGCTCTTTTCCGATTACGGCTTCCTCTCCAGGTTTTAATTTAATAACCTGGTTATCTTTTTTAGCCGACACAGCCCCCTCCACTAGCGCTGCAGTGAAATTTTGAGCGGTATATGCATTTACATTAAAAGAAGTTCCATGCACATGCACATCAGCATAAGAAGTATGTACTATAAATTCTTGTTGAGGGTTCTTTGCCACTTCGAAATAGGCCTCTCCGGTTAAATAAACCTCTCTTGTTTGTTTTCCGAACTGGAAAGGGAAACGCAGACTGGATGCAGCGTTCATCCACACTGTGGTACCATCTGACAGTTTAATTTTATAGTCTTTAGTAACCGGAACAAATAGTGTCGCCCATTCCTGACTATCGGCATTACCGGCGTTATAGCTTAGCTCCTTTTGTTTGGTATTGATTTGGGTTTGGCCTAATTTAATCTGCTTATTGTTGGAAAGATCGACCGCTTTTCCCTGATCCGTTTTAAGGTATACTTCTTTAAATGCCTGGTTCTGAAGTGATGTTTGGGTTTGATTGGTGGAGTTAAAATACCATGCAAGTGGAAGGGTAATGGCCAGCATTGCAGCAATACCACTTAAGGCCCATCTGTTTCTGCTGAAAAATGAACCAGGTTGCTGGTGTAGGCTTTCGCTTGTCTTTTCCCAGGCCTGATCAGGATTGAGTCCGGACAGGAATGCTGCTGCTTTGGGGCTTCCCATTTTAGCTTTCAATACCTCCCAGAACTTTCGCACTTCGGCGTGGCTTGCAATGGCATGCTCCGCAACAAGGTTATCCTGTTCACTGATCGTTCCAGCTATCTTTTCAAATAAAAGACCTTGTATATATTCCTCGTTATACTCCATTACTACACATTAGACGCAATTAAGCGATTATCAGGTGAATATTTCATTTAAAATTAATGAGTTTTTTCTGCAGGGCCTTTACAGCCAGTTTTAAATGGGTTTTTATGGAGTTTACAGAGAGGCCCATTTCCTCTGCTGCTTCCTTATATTTTTTATCTTCCAGATATACCAGCTTAAATGCCTTTTGGCGCTGAGTTGGCAGTTGTTCAAATATGAGATCAAACTTTCCCTGGTAATCGTTTTCCTGATTTGTTTCCTGATCCTCTTCTCCCTGCCAGCTTTGTTCTTCTGTATACGCGTTAAGCTTACGCTCAGATACCTTCTTATCTCTGAGAACTGTTAAGCAACGATTGTGAACTGAGCGTAGCAAATAAGCCTTTATTGAGGTATTGATGGACAGGAAAAGCTTTTTCTGCCAGATAGCGATGAAAAGGTTCTGAACCAGGTCCTCGGCCTCCATATCATCCTCCAGCATAAAATATGCTTTAGTGGAAAGAACCTTATAATATTTCTTAAAAATCAGCTCATAAGCGGTGTAATCTCCGCCTTTAAGTTGTTCCAGTAATATTTGGTCTTCATCTTCCATTATGAACTCAGGTAAACTAAAGATATAAGTTCAAATGAATAATATCAAAATTTCACACAAACGTTTGCATAAATTTTCGGTATGCAGAAGCGTTTTTAGTTAATTCTTTGCAAAGAAATTTCAAACAGGGAAATGTTATTTGGAAATTCCCGGACTTAATTTCAACCAAATCAGGGACATTCTGTTGAGACATCTGGCTTTAAAGCCTTTATCAAACGCTTGCGCAGCAGTTGTAACACCTTGACTTACAACATTGCTGGATACTTTATTACTTTTTCATATCAATTCATCCTTAACCAAATTTTATGAAAAAAAGTAATCTTTTATTAGCGTGCGTTTTTTGCAGTATTCTATTCACATTTTCATGTAAGAAGGCAGAACACATCCAATCAGAAGAAAAAAATTTGTCGGTTCATGACTCCACCGCTGAAATTATTACCCAAACCCGAAATGTAAACATCGTTTACTTTGTACCCAGCGACCTGGATACATTGGCCGGCTATCAAAAAAGATTGAGCGACCTGTTATTGTGGACCCAGGAATGGTACAAACAGGAAATGAACCGTAATGGCTATGGTTATAAAACTTTCGGCCTTGCCAATGACGGTTCAGATGGCGTAAAGATCATTACGATAAGAGGTAGCTTACCTAAAAGCGGCTATCCATATTCAGGTGGCTCGGGAGCGGTAGCTAGTGAAGTGAATGCTTACTTTGCTGCTCACCCGGCCGACAATACAAGCGACCATACGCTAATCATTATACCAAGATATTCCATTGGTGCCAATGGCACGCCTAACGGGGGTCCTTTTTATGGTACCGGCAGGTGGTGTTATGCATTGGACTATGAAGAAATGGATATCCAGAATCTTGGCAAAACGGACGCTGTCGGCAATCGATTCAGTGTATGGTTTGGCGGTATGATTCATGAATTAGGCCACGGACTGAACCTGCCACATAACAGGCAAAAGGTTTCGGAAGATGCTACGCTAGGTATGGCTTTAATGTGGGCGGGCAATGGTACCCTAGGTAAAAGCCCTACTTTTTTAACTGCTGTTGATGCGGCGGTTTTAAATACCAATCAGGTATTTAACAACAATAGCAATACATATTATGGCTCAGTAACATCGAGTATCAATAAAATACATGCAAGCTATTCCAGCGCCCAATCTTCGATTATAGTATCAGGTAAATTTACGTCGACCGGCAATGTAACGAGTATTCTCTATTTTAATGATCCTAACGTGAACAACGAGGGTACAGGTGTGAACCACGATTACAACGCCATCGGCTGGGAATCGAAAAAAATAGGTACCGACAGCTTTAGGGTAGTGATGCCTATTGCCGATCTGGTAGAAAAGGCAGATGGGATTCCTTATGAATTAAAAGTTAAACTGGTACACGACAATGGCACTGTTACTCAACAGATCTATAGCTATACATTTGCAGGTGGGATTCCTGTTTTAAATTTCAGTACCAGAAACGAGCTTAGTAAAACAGGCTGGAGCATTGCTTCATTCAGTTCTGAGGAAACAAGCGGTGAGGGTGCCGTAAATGGCAGGGCCAGTACACTGATTGATGGAAGTGGAAGTACTTACTGGCATTCGCGCTGGTCAAGTTCAGCAACCTCCTACCCTCATAATGTGGTGATCAACCTGGGATCTTCTAAAACTGCAAGCGGCCTTAGTTTAACTCAACGTAGTGGTTTGAGCCGTGCGGTTAAGAATTTCGAGGTACTGACCAGCACTGATGGCATTAATTTTACTTCGGTAAACAACTATGTTGCCGCAAACGCAGACGGGCCTCAATACTTTGATTTTGGAAGTGCAAAGACTTTCAAATACATAAAGGTCATCGCCAATTCTGCGCATGACGGATTACAGTTTGCAGCTTTAGCCGAGTTGGGATTGTACTAATTAGGGAAGGTTAGTTAATAGTAACAGGGGGCGTTCATACTTTTTGAACACCCCCTTGTTATTTTAGGCCGCAGACTTACAAGCCTTTAATCCTGTCCTGTTCATCCCAGGCGCCATTACGGTCTCTTAAGCGCTTGTTGTTCTTGGCATTTTTGCTGATCCTATAACTGAAAGAAAATATAACTGTTCTGGTATCCTGCCTGTTTCTAAATATAGCACTGGAACCAGCTACATTATGGATACTGCCTTTGCGTATGGCTGAATAGAATAAATCGCTGCCATTAACCCCTATTGAACCATTACCTGAAAACAGTTGCTTTTTAACTCCTGCTCTAATGCCCGCTAGCCCAAAAGTTGTTACCTGATTGGAATAATTTCGGCCTCCCCAGTCAAAAGCAAGTTCGGCACTCCAGGTTTTGCCTAAAGAAAAGCGGTTATACCAGTTAAACGACTGCATAACCACAGCTGTATCTACAGTAATCCCATTGAACTCGGATTGTAAATGTACCCGCTCAGGATTGACCGTAAAATCGGCATTCCACCATTTGAAAATATCCTGATTATACGAAAGCATTAATCCTGTTATGATAACAGATCCGACGTTTTCTGGTCTCTTGATATATACATCATTAATGGCTTTGATAACAGGGCTGCTGGTATTGGACATAAATGAATAATAAACGTTGGTGGTCAGTTTATCTTTAAATACATGAGTGAGCTGAATATTATTGGTAAACTCGGGACTAAGAAATGGATTACCAGACTCCTGATTATACTTTTGCACTACCATAAGAAAAGGATTCAGCTGATCATAAGCAGGTCTGTTGATGCGTTTTCCATAGCTTAAAAAGAACTGATTCTGGTTTGTAGAATCGGGCTTATAGGAAAGGAAGAATGACGGAAAAGCATTGAAGTAATTCCTTACAAAGGATGAATCGGATTTTTGTATGTTCCCCAGCTGATGCCCTTTGGAACTGGTATGTTCCGTCCTAAGCCCCACCTTAACACCAAGCTTACCAAATTCACGGTACCCCTCGACATATAAGGCATTGATGTTTTCTCGATATAGGAATGCGTTTGTTCTATTGTAATCTGGTTGTTCCAGTTCAGCAGCGCCAGAAAAGTAGTTGGCCTGATTATCTGTTTTTATAAAGCTTGATTTTAGACCCGCACTGAGTTTGTAATTATTTTTTAATGAGAATGAATAATCCGCCCGGGCCGAAAAGATATCTATTGTTCTTGGAAGATCCCCCCTGATGCGCTCTAAGCCCAATGCCTGACCAGAGGCATTGTAACTATTGTTGCCAAAAAGCTGGTTGTTGGTGGAATTGTAGTGTGTGTAATCGACATCCATACTGAGCTCGGTTCCTGTACTATCGAACTGGTGCAGCATATTTAAATTCATCGTACCGTTCCTGAACAGGTTGTTTACGCTATGACTGGAGTTTACCATAGAGTCCAATTCACGATTGCCATTCATCATTAAATTTTTAATCCCTCCATGTTCGTTAACCCGATTCCTTAGCCCATTGAAAATAAAACCAATGGTGGTTCTTTTGTTCAGGTAATAATCGACTCCTACTTTTACATTACTGTTGTGCCTGTTGTAAAGTATTTCGCCTTGCTGTTCCAGTATTGAAGTTAAGCTCCCTGTCTCATTTTTAAAGCTTCGGGTTGCCGAGGAATTCTGGAAATCTTTAGGGTTACCTGCCCCTACATTTGTGAAAAGGTTTAGTTTGTTTATGCGATAGTTAAAATTGAAGGAGCCATTTACTTTTCTGTAAATACCCTTTCCGCCGTTTAAAGTTATACCGGTATTGAACCCCTCCTGTTTGCTTTTTTTTGTTAAGATATTGATAACGCCACCACTACCCGCTGCATCGTACCTGGCTGGAGGATTGGGTATCAGCTCGACCTTATCCAGCTGATCTGTTCCCATTGTTTTTAAATAAGACATCAGATCGGCGCCCGACAAATACGTTAATTTGCCATCAAAATAAACCGTAGCTCCCTTACCCATCAGGTTAATTGTACCTTCTTCGGTAACCCTTAGGCCAGGCAGCCTGCCTAAGAGCTCAAATGCATTGGTGCCAGCAACGTTAATAAGGCCATCAACATTTACTACAGTGCGGTCAATTTTACGCTCTATAGCCTTTTTACGGGTGGTAATTTTTACTTCTTTAAGGTCCGTTGTTTGAGCCAAGGAAGAAGTTGCGATTAGACAGAGTAATAGAAAAATTTTCATCATAATTAGCATTAAGTTTCAACCAAATTAGCTCCCCAGGGCTTTCAGGAAAAGACTAATCGGTGAACAAGGCGATGTCCTCGACAAACGCTTAAAAAGGGGCATATTCTGATGAGCTAAATAGTGTATTTTTGAGTATGAAGAAAAATCTATGGCTTCTGTTGGGTGCCTTTATTATTTTTTACATGCTAGTTCATGTGAGTGGGCACCTACCAGGCTTACTCCATGGGAAGTGGACGCTGGTAGATGAACGTAGTTTCACAGTGCAATTGCTAAGTATGGTAACAGATATGAGTATCTCATTCCTGTTCGTGTTGTCGACCTATCTGGTAATGTATAAGTACTACCCTACACGGAAGTATATGCAGCTAACGATTACCATGGCGCTTATTATAAGCGTTTGTTTTATGGTTTGTCTATTTATCAGCTATGTGGTAACTATAGCACTATCTCTTGACCCTGTAAGATTAAGCCTCTTTTTTAGAAATAACATACTCATTTATGTGTTAAACACCATTTTTGCAATGGTATTCTATTTTATAAGGTACACCCGGCAGAAGGAATTAGAGCAAAAAGAATTAGAACTGCAGAACCGCACATCAGAGCTTTCATTCCTTCGCTCACAGGTCAACCCGCATTTTCTATTCAACAACCTCAATACAATTTATTCCCTTGTTTACCACAAATCCGAGCAAGCCTTACCGGCAATAGCAGGACTTTCGGAATTGCTGAGGTATATGCTCTACGACAGCAGTGAAAAAATAGAACTGGAGCAGGAGATCAGTTACATTGAGAAATACATCTCCCTTCAGCAATTACGTTTTGAAAACCCTGTTGCCGTTAATATGAAGGTAACTGGTAATGTAAAAGAAATGAAGGTGCCGCCCTTATTGCTAATCCCCTTTATAGAAAATGCCTTTAAACATGGAGATGTCTCGGAAAATAAAGAATGGCTATGGATAGACATCAATATGGCTGGTGCTGAGCTGATATTTTCATGTATCAATACCAAAGCGAGTAAAAGCAAGGATTTTACCGGAGGGATTGGAATAGGCAACGTAACGAAGAGACTTGAACTGCTTTTTAAAGGGTGTTACAAATTGGATATCAGAGACAATGAACATCAATTTACAGTTAAACTTGAACTGAACAATGAAGAATGGTAACATCCTGCACTGCATAGTCCTCGATGATGAGATCCATGCCGTTAAGTTACTGGCAGATTATGTAATGCGTACAAACGGCCTTGAACTGATATTGAAAACCACAGACCCGACAGCAGCTGTCGATCTCATTCATAACGGCAACGTCGACCTGATCTTCCTGGACATTCAAATGCCCAACCTTACGGGTATCGAGGTAATGAATATCATTCGTCAGAGACAAACAAAGGTCCTCCTCACAACAGCCTATCCGGAATATGCCTTAACTGGCTTCGAATACGATGCAATTGATTACTTAATGAAGCCCATCACTTTTGAAAGATTTTTGATTGCAGTAAACAAGGCTAAGAAACGAATGAATTTAAACGCTCCGGAGGCGATGGAACCTGACCATATTTTTATTAAGGTTGAGCACAGGCTGCAGAAAATCTTGTTTTCATCGATCCACTACATTGAAGGCCTGGGCGATTACATCAGTTTTCATACCTCTGGAGGCAGAGTGCTTTCATTGGAGCGCATGAAACACATTGAATTGATCCTTCCCCAACATCTTTTCTTAAGGATACACAAGTCGTATATCATTAACACCAGCCATATTGATTTTGTAGAGCGAGGCAGGATTGTGATCGATAAGAACTACCTGCCAATTGGCGAAACCTATAAGGATGTGGTAAATAAGAAGTTGGGGCTTAAAAGTTAAAGTCTGCTTATCTCTTAAATTTTAAAATGGTGTAAGAATGTGCCGGGAAGCTATATTTAGGTGCGTCTCCACTTAGATTTACCTTTGAGCTTACTGTTTTATACCGTTCAGGTTCGGAAGGTGTATTCTTTGAAGTAAGTTTACCCGACAACACATAAACTTCGGTCTCTGGATTTCTACCTTCAAATCCGTTAAGCTCAATTGCAGTAGTAATGGCCTCAGCACTGATATTTACAATGTGTAATGCCAAGGTCTTTTCATCTTCGCTACGCGCTGCTGTTACATCCAGAGCACCTTCTACTTTACTTAAAACACGTAAGGGTAAATAATTCTCTACCTGCATCTTCTGTGCATAAAATGGGGGCATCCCCCACGCCTTGCCCGCGGTAAAGAAAATCTGACCCTGATCCCAATCATTGTCATTCTGCTGATAAGGTTGCAGTGCGTTGGCGGGACTTGAAGTTAGTACAAATTCATTATGTCTGCGGATTGCATTCAGATTAGTAGCATGCCCCAAGGCGCGCTGAATACCATGTTTGCTCCCATTCTCTTCAAAAACGGCAACTTTCATTTGGGTTGCCGGATCCCATTGCTTAAACATACGTTGCATATCTGCAAGTTGCTTATCCGTATCCAGACCTGCCTTTGGATCATCACCACCTACATGGAGATCCCAATAATCGGCCTTGCCGTTAAGTTCCCTGAATACGTACTCCATATTAGGCGATTCAGGGCGCCACCAGGCTGCATGCACGAATTTTAAAGAACTATCTTTCTTTTTCATGGCTGCATACAAGAGATTAAAGCGTGCTACATATTCCTCATATGCTTTTTTGTTATCGCCATTAAAAATAACCTCCTCATTCCCGATCTCTATATATTTTACTCCATAAGGTTTTGGATGTCCGTTTTTGGCACGCTTTGCCCCCCATTCTGTATTCACATTTCCATTAAGGTATTCTACCATATCAGCCGCATCCTCCGGTGTTTCATAGATGTTTATGGCAAAACAAGGTGTTATGGCTGTTGCTTCACAAAACTTAAGAAACTCTTCTATCCCAAAACCGTTGGTGGTATACCAATTCCAGTGGCCTCGATATGGGGGTCGTTTGTCGGGATCGCCAATCATTTTTTTGAACCTGTATTCCGGGGAATTCACCATAGTTCCGGCATAACGCAAAAAGGTTAGCCCTTGCGACACCAGCATATTGCCAATATCGGCCCGGATTGGCAAGCCTTTAAACTGATCTTTACCAGTGCCCATAAGTACTGCCTGATCTATCCAAAGTTTACCCTTTGAAGAAATATAGATAGCCAATCTGGCATTTTTATCTGCGGTGCCAGAGGTCAATGTAAATGCATACTTCTTCCAGTTGGCACCTATACCGTTTAATTTTTTGATTGCATATGTTTTGCTGCCATCAGCACTTTCAAGCGCGATACTTACAGGGCCGCTTAGTTTTTCTGCCTTTAGGTATACCCTTCCCTGAAAAGTTTGCCCTTTACGCAATGCAATACCCCAACGGTTTAAACTCCTGTTGGCTACTCCTACTTTTCCGGTACCCGTTGCAAAGGTGATAACCTGCGATTTTTTTCCATTATAGGCTACATTGCTGTCGAGCTCAAAATTGGCTTTTACTTGTCCTGAACTGATGATATCCCAATTATAGCTCACCTGCTCATTGGCGGCATTTACAAGGCTGAGTGGTTCTGTTTTTCCGTTTTCTTGTATGGAGATATTCCTGAACTCCATTGGCGATCTCCAGGTACGCAAACCTATCTTTCCTTTAAGCAAGGGGTTACGCTCATCCTTAAAGGAAAGCATCTGTTGTCCATTAAGGAAAACTTCAATCTCGGATCCTTTTAGTACCACCTTTACTTTATTCCATGTTTCAGGATCAAAACTAGCAGCTGCTTCTTTGAGTGATTCAAAGTTTTGCAGGTGCTTTCCAAGGGCTATCTTTTTACCGTCTCTGCTCAGGCTGATCTCATACCCATCAAAAGCATCATCACCTACACCTGCATTGGCTACCCGAACCAGCAGGGCACCACTTTCTCCTTTTCCGGTAAACCTGATCTCGGCTTGAACGGTCCCGTTACTTACTTCTTTTGGCTCATAGATCAATTTGGCACTATGATCTGGCTCTACACCTATTAGATGCGAACCGGTCATGAATACTTCACTATTTGTGTTTCTGCCAGGGATAATGGCAACCGCACCGTCTTTTGCCGTCCAATAGCCCGTAAACCTTTTCCATTGGTTATGATTTACACCAGTGGAAGGTTCTTCAAAGCTCTCGCCGAATATGCGCTGGTCGTAAAAGCCTCCGTAGATTTCGTGGTTCACATCTTCAATATTTGAACCGTAGATCAGCGGGCTTAATTTATTTTGAATTTGACCGACATCTACCTTAATTCGTGCAGTTTGAGGAAGCGGCAGCCAAACTTTATAGCCTTTTGCGACTCTGTTTCCAACAGCATAGTAAGGGATAGCGGTAAAAGTTTTGCCGTCAGCTGTTTTGCCCGTAACCACATTCACACCCTTTAGCAGGTTGTTTTTGTATTGCGATTGCAATGCTGCAGTAGTATCGATCTGCAACTGTTCAACATTAGTGTTATCTGCTGCCTCGAGGCTATAAACGATAGGTCCTGACGCTATTGCTACGCTGTTTCTTAAGTCTTTTACTTGATTATTTGCAGTAACAAAACGCGGTTTCATAGGCAGCTGGAGTTCCACCTGGTCACCTTTTTTCCATTTGCGGCTGATTACAGCATAACCATTTTCCATTGTGGCTTTGGCAGGGCTGCCGTTTACAAGCAGCGTATATGACGAAGGCAGATCGGAACGGTAGAGATCGTAAGGATTTTCTTTCCCCCTTGCCCATCCTGGAATGCGGAGGCTTAAACTAAAGGCCGATTCCTTTTCAGGATTTACAGTTAGGCTAATCTTTCCTTCCCATGGGTAATTGGTTTTCTGTGAAATGGCGATTAAGGTTTTGCCAGGCAGGCGGATATTGGCATCACTACCGATAAACATGTTTACAAACAAACGATCGCCCGAAGATGCGTAGATGTAGTTTGGAAGTTCAGAAACCATTTTTAAGAACATAGGTGGGCAGCATGGGCAAGAATGCCATGCCCATCTTGAATGATCATGTGCATTGAGTGGATTTTGATAGGTATACTGGTCGCCTGAAAGAGACACACCAGTAAGTACGTTGTTATACAGCACGCGTTCAAACTCATCCATATATTTTCCATCGCCGGTTAGTTCATTCATACGCTGACTGAAAAATCCTGCACCTACAGCTGCACATGTTTCGAGATAGGCATCAGTTGGAAGGTAATAATCTGGCCCGAATTTCTCGTCGTGCGCAATGGCACCGACACCGCCAGTTACAAACATACGGCGGCCAACCATATTGTTCCACAGCTGATCTGCAGTTTGTATGTACTGAGGATCATGGCTCTCCAAAGCAACGGCTGTAATACCTGTAGCTAGTAAAGTGGCACGCACAGCATGACCTTCTATGGTTTTCTGTTTGAAAACAGATATGGAATCTTGTGCATAATCGCCCCAGGTAGGGCGAGTGGCATTGGTTACCGCTCCTTCTTTATATTTTTGATCCTTGATCCACTTTTCTGATTTGTCGTTGCCCCAGGTTTGCCAAAGCGGGTAGTTGATGTGGTTACCACGATTTTCGATCCAGAACCTTACCAAATCATAATAAGCCTTTTCATTTACCGGAACCTCCATTTTCTTTTTAAGACCAGGGTTGTTTTTATATAGCCAGTATAATTTCATAACCGCTTCCTCTGGCCCGGAGTGGGCTGGTACAATGTTTCTTTTAGGAATAGGCCCCATCAGGTTGCTCATGTAATTTGCAAAACGGGTAGCAACTTCGAGCAGTTTGGTTTTACCTGTGGCATTGTAATAGTGAACGCCTGCCTCTATGAGCATACCTGCATTGTAAACATCGTGTTGAAAACGTAAAAGCCCACCGTTATCTCCCCAGTGATGGGTTGGTTCCATTAGATCGGTATAGGTATTGATATATCCGTTGGGATCGGCCTTTTGAGCAGCATAGATACGATCTATATACCCATCAAGTCGTGCCTGTAATATTGGATCGGGATGCTGAATGGTGAGATCACCTATTCCGCGAATGCTTTCATAGATCAAGCCGTCAAACCAGGGCAAACCTGCATGACTGCCTGTTCCTTTTTTTCCCTGGGCAATCTTATCGAAATTGTTAAACACATTATTACTTTCCTGTTCTTTTGCAGGCAGGTGTTGTCCTTCGAACTTATTCAGCACATCGTTGGCAGTTGTGGTTCTCCAAAGCTCGAATTTAGGACTCCAGAAAGTGTCATTTATGTTTGCTTTAAGGCTTTGGGTTAGCTGGACATTCTGGTTAACACCAGTGGTTTGTGCCATGCTATCGGTAAAAAGAGCAGTGGTAATGCCGATGCTTAATAAGAAATAGTGTTTCATTGTGTGTGGTTTGGTCTCCAAATATATAAATATTTTACAACTGGTACGAACTGGTACGATTTTTTTATTTTTTATTTACGATGTTTGTCTGGCAAGTAACTATATTTGCCAGCAATACACCAAACGTGAAAGAAAATAAATCAAAATATAAACTTGTAGTAAGCCATGTGATTGATCGAATAGGCACAGAGGAATACAAGAATGGAGACAGGATACCTTCTATCAATGATTTCAGAACTGAGTATGGCCTATCGCGTGACACAGTGTTTGCGGGCTTACGCGAACTGATGTCAAAAGGTATTATTGCATCCAACCACGGGGTTGGTTATTTTGTGAAGAGCACCAAAATTCAGACAGGACATCATATATTCCTGCTCTTCAATGAATTCAATGAATTTAAAGAAGACCTGTTCAACTCTTTTGTGGAATCGGCTGGGAATAGCGCCACAGTTGATCTGTATTTTCATAATTACAACAGAAAGGTTTTTGAAACGTTGGTAAATGATGCCAATAACAAGTATACAGATTACATCATCATGTCGGGAAAGTTTCAGGGAATTGAACCGCTGTTGGAATCTTTATCGGGCAGGGTGTTTTTGCTGGACCATTTCCATGCAGATTTGAAAGGAAAATATTCATCGGTGGCACAGAATTTTGAAACAGATACCTACGAGGCTTTGGAATCAGCCATAGAATTGATTCGCAAATACAGGCACATTTATATGATTCAAAAGGAAGAAAAGGAGCCTTTGGAGCGTTATGATGGTCTTAAAGTGTTTTGCAGCAAGTATGGGTTTGGCCACGACTATCTTTCTGTGACTACCACAAGAACAATAGAAAAAGGTGATTTATTTATTGTGGTGAATGACAGGGACCTGGTGGATCTTTTGAAGCAGGCCACTGCTCAACAGCTTACCGCAGGTACTGATTTTGGGATCATATCTTACAATGATACCCCCCTTAAAGAGCTTCTTGCCGGTGGGATCACGACACTTTCTACCGACTTTAAGCTGATGGGAAAGACCATGGCAAAGCTGATCAAAACAAAAGGGATTAACACAGTTGAGAATCCATGGAAGCTGGAAGTTCGAAGCTCCCTGTAGAAGCTATTTGATCAAAGGATTTTTTTTGGTATATTCAACTATCATTAAATCTGCAGGTTATGAATTATTTTAAAAGCATTTCGCTGGCAATCTTTTGTTTGCTCTGCGTTTCCTTCACAGCTTTCCACCATGGTTGGGCTGATTATGATCAAAAAAAAGTATTGGATTTTAAAACCACAATTGAAGAGTCGGTATATGAAAATCCGCATGCCTTGGCTAAAGTAAAATACAAAAAACAATTATGGACAGTTTATTTAGCCCCTACCAGCCGCATGACAGATCGTGGGCTAACTGCTGATATGATTAAAAAGGGGACAGAAGTAAGGTTGGTTGCTTATCCTCATAAAACTAAAAAAACAGAAATGAGGGCAGAAAGGATATTTGTAGACAGTGTAAAATACGAATTGCGATAGCTGTGCCTTTGTTTATATCTGATCTCCTCAGCTGGTTAGAAAATACAGCCTTGGCGGCTGCTATTCGTCAATCCTTGTGGTTGTACCCGGCTTTGGAAATTGTACACATCACAGGAATTGTAATTTTAGTGGGCGCTGCATTTATGTTCGACCTGCGGTTGCTGGGTTTTTCAAAAAGCCTTTCCATATTCGGCTTATCCTGCCATTTGCTTCCCTGGTCAAGAAAAGCATTGCTGTTGGTTATACCCTCTGGAATGTTATTATTCATGACCAATTCAAAAACCCTTGGTATAGACCCAACATTCTGGCTAAAAATGGCTTTGCTGATAATTGCAGCCCTTATTGTATTGGTGTTTCATAAACTCTTATTCAAACCTAAATCTGACGCCCAAAATCAAGAACTTCCGTTTTCCACAAAAATATCGGCCCTTGTTTCGATCACCGTATGGGTAGCAATTATTGCCTGCGGTCGTTTGCTGGCGTATTAACCTTTTTGGAGAAACACAATACTATTGAGAACCTGAGTTTTAAATTAAGATCTGAATCTGGTATCTTTAATAAAAACTTTTACCATGAAGCTAGTGACTATAGTTGTTCCTGAAGGGGAAATTAACCTGAGTAGCATAACCGGTTCATTTGAAATACTAACACGCGCGAATGACATTTGGCAAAAAATGGGTAACAAACCCATGATGGAAGTAAGGATAGCCGGATTTGTGCCAGAGTTAAAGGTTGATGACGGTTTCTTTTCTATTAAACCTATAAATATTAATGATATAGAAAAAACTGATCTGCTGATCATCCCCTCTGTTTCTTATGACATTGATCTGCTGGAAAACAATGCTTCTCTAATTGCATGGATAAAGGAACAGTATATGGGTGGTACTGAAGTTGCCTCAATGTGTTCCGGGGCATTTTTGCTCGCAGCCACAGGCTTACTGGATGGCAAGAGTTGCTGCACGCATTGGAATTTGGCGCCTGATTTTAGACGGTTGTTTCCAAATATTAATCTTCAAATTGATAAGCTCATTACCGCTGAACGAGGAATATATACCAACGGGGGTGGATATTCATTTTTGAACCTGATACTTTTTCTGGTTGGAGAGTATTTTAACAGAGAGGTAGCTATTATCTGCTCAAAGATTTTTCAAATTGACATTGAAAGATCATCACAGTCGCCTTTTCACATTTTCAGAACACAAAAAAACCATGGCGATGAACTTATTAGTAAAGCACAAAGTTATATAGAAGAAAATCTAAGCGAGAAAATTTCCTTTGAGGAACTTGCCTCAAAGCTTGCCATTAGCCGAAGAAATTTTGACAGACGATTCATTAAAGCAGTTGGCAATACTCCCGTGGAATATTTGCAAAGAGTAAAAGTAGAAGTTGCTAAAAGCACACTTGAAAAAGGAAATAAGACCGTTTATGAAGTTATGAATGAAGTTGGCTATTCAGATGACAAAGCATTTAGAGGCGTTTTCAAAAAAATAACTGGCTTATCCCCATTGGATTATAAAGCCAGGTATTTTAAGGAATCTGTGTTAGTATAGCAACCTATCTTAATACTTATCTTAATATTGCTGTAGCAGCTCCAGCATTTTACGATCTAGCTTATGGCCATTGTAATCTTCATATTCTACATCTTGCCGCTCGCTGTCAAGAATACCAAAACTACCACGCAAATTCCATAGCGACCAGCCCCAGCCATTTTCCTTCCATATTTCCAGATTATCTTTCATCCATGCAAGCGATACATCATGAGGAGTATGCTGGTATGCTCCCCATTCGCCAACATGTACTCCTACGCCCTGGTCCATTAGCTTTTTCCAGGGATCAAATATTTCCAGTTTTAACCGATCTTTATCCCACTTGTCGTTGCTTTCTGGATTTAAAGGCCAGGTTGGAACAGGCCAATCTGCTTTAACCCAGGATGCTTTATAGTGACTTACCTGCATAGGTCCGTATCCCCGGGTACTTTGTCCAACATTTAAGTCGGATGCCCCAAATACGGGTTTAGTTCCATAATGGAGTCCATCAATAACAATTAATCGATCAGGATCTTCTTGCCGGATGGCATTAACAATCCGTGTAACTACCCGCACGTAATCTGGCTCCTCAACATTTGAAGGCTCATTAATCAGATCGAAGCTCAATTTCTTACTATTGATCCTCTTGTATCGTTTGGCCAGGGTTTGCCAATGGAAGGCAGCAGCTTCTAAAGCCTTCTCATCTTTCCATAAATTAAGTGGCTCTGCCGGTGGATTAACACAATAACCCGGGACACGATGGAGGTTAAGGTTAACATGAATCTTGTATTTAATTCCGTAGTCAATTGCCTGATCTATTTCTTTCAACACATTTTCGTCCATTTGAAGCCAATTATCAGGTTTTGACCAGCAGTGGTATGACATTGGTAAACGGGCAAAGTTAAAACCCCATTTGGCCATCATTTGAAAATCTTCTTTTTTAAAAGGTTGGTTATGGTCTCCATTAAATTTCTCTAACAGATTAAAGCCACGCCAGAGCGGTAACTTGTTTGGTATAATTAAAGGGTTGGATTTAACAAATGCAGGTGTAAATAGGCTTGCAGCTGTTAAACCCACCCCTAGTTGAAGGAATTTTCTTCTTTCCATTTAGCTTTGAGATAGTTGAGGTTCGGTTTATTTCCTTAAATATACCAACATTCATGGATAAGTAGAAGACTATCTGTTATAAACATCCACAGCGCTTTCGAGATGTCTTGATCCAGATGTATGTACAACAAACCCTCCTACGCCAAGACCCGCAGCAAGTCCCCAGAACAATAAAGTACCCGTAACATTTGGACCTTTTGTGTTCATACTGCTCTGACCGAATCCAGTATGCGATAGTTTTTGCATATTGTTACCTTTTACCAGAAAAGAAACAATACCAGCCACAAATGATGCTCCGGCAGCAGCATATAATATTTTGCTGGTATTCATACTTCTTCTGTAGCCAGCCAGCATATCCATGCTTTCCGGATTATCGGCCATGTCGTTTTTAAGGTTTTGATAATTTACTTTTTTCAAATTATCGAATCCTTTGTTGTAATACATCCGAAGGTTAACAACAGGCTCTGGCCTGCCTCCATATCTGTATGCCCTATCGTCCAGAAATTCATCATAAGGAATTTCCTGAAAAATATTAATTTTTCCCTCTGCAATACGCTCGGCGAATTCGGCAGTGCGTCCGAAAGTGACTCTCCTGGTATTGGCGAAGAAACCATTTTCGTTACTAAAGAATTTTACTTTTTCGGGCGAAATTCTTCGGGAATCGGCCCGTAGCTGCCAAAATCCAGAAAAATCAGGCCGGAAAATGATCCTTTTAGCATAGATTACGGAGTCGGAATTAAGGTAAAGAAAGTTTTGGGATTCGTGCACCTGGGCACGGGCTGTGATGGCATAGCTAGCCAGTACAACCATGAGAAGCTTTTTCATAGTGGTTACATTTGTGTGTACCTAATAATACACAAATAATAGCCCAAAACTTCCTTTGTAAACAACAAAATACATTTGATCGCCAGATCAATTCTATTCGTGATTTGGATGGCAATTTATTTACCTTTCTTGCGAAGATTTAAATAGTCAATGTAATACAAGACCTTTACAGACAGACTTTTGTTTTGAGGCGCAGAGAGGATATCCTCGAAATTTCTGTTATAGCGTTTAGTATAAAAATCATCATTGGTTTCGGCAGCTTGCTTATATGACAAGGTAAGTTCACTTCCGGGGGCAAACTGCCAAACATAGATTAAATCGACATTAAAAACATTGTAATTCCTATCCATTGCAGTAAGTGGAGCACCCTGATAAGCAGCAAGCGTACCCTGATTGGTTAACAGATAAAATTCTTTATTTCTCCTATCACTCCAATAGTGCCGCAATACAACAGACACTCCCATCTTATTGCTGAATGAATATTTTGCATCAAATGAGTTTTCTACTGTGTTCCGGTTATATCGGGAAAAAATTGCCTGATCACCTTGCGCTTTTATCCAGCTGACATAATCGTAGCTTGGATTAAAATTCAAATCAAGACCAAAAGCGATCCTGTCATTTAATCTTAAGTTCTGGAAAAAATAGAAATTATATTCCCTTCCATTGAAAAGTTCCTTTTTGAAGTACTTTACATTTCCTCCAAAGTTATATGCCTTTGCATTATTTGGATTTACATAAACAGATGCCCCAAACCGGGCAGGCGTTCTGTACAATTGACCGTTTCGGGCTTCATAAAAATCGTTTCCCTCTGGCCCGTAGTCTAAATCCACTTCAACCGACCAAATACTTTTAAATTGCACCCAGGCACCGGTAACGACACCAAAACGCTGATAATCGCCGGGATTAACACGCCGGGAATATTCAAAATTTAACCAGCTTTCTAGTTGGTTATACCATGAGGTTGGCTTGTAATTATTATATCCAAACCTAACAAGCTGGTCTAAAAAATTATTGTTGGTAAAAAAGCCCATATCAGATTTATCGAACTTGTCATCAGCATATACCTGATTATAGCTCCATCTGAAATTTCCGCTCTGCTTACCACCTTTAAATTCATAATTAAAACCTGTTCTGCTGGTGGCTCCTTTTAGATAGCTCATTTTACCTGCCCCATTAAAAAAGTAAACATTCTTTTTGTCATTAAGGTTGAACAATAAAGCGCTTACGTTAGCATCGTAGGCAGAGCCCTGCCTTAAAACATTGGTATTGATAAAAGTTGCAGAGCTGTTGTTTTTTAAAGACTGATCGAATACCAGAATGTTGTAATTGGTTAGCGGTTGAGTTTCAGTTTCTCTTATACTCCCTTGCTGGTCTTCAACCTCGGTTTGCATGGCTTTAGTTATCGCGTTAAAAATACCTATGCCAAGTCCTTTTGCGGTTCTACCGGAAACCTTTGTGGCATTTAGCACTTTGGCTTCACTTTGATCTTTAATGATGGTTTCAGTGCTGCTTATATCAGAACGATTATAGTATTTTGGAATAGAGCCAATGCGCTTTGAATAAAACAGATCTCCCTTATTAAACAGTTCAGTTCCTTCTGTAAAAAACTGTCGGTTTTCATTAAACTTAACTTCAAAGGGTGTTAGGTTCAGAATTCGGTTATCGGACTGCACCTGACCAAAATCCGGCACCAAGGTCATATCTAAGGTAAAGCTGTTGTTAATACCATACTTAACATCCATACCGCCATTGAAACGCGCGGTTGTGTTTTTTATACCTGGAATATTGGCCGGATAATGGTTTACATAAGCAGACAGATAAGGGGAAAATGATAAACGTAATGGTGGTTTTATGTCCTTAACGCCCATCCAAAGCCCCTCCTGATTAATAAAACCATTTACATTGGGATTAACAAAATTCCAAAATGTTTGAACATTTGTGCGCTGGATTCGGCGACTGAAGTTTAGTCCCCAGTTTTGAATCTCTTTGGCAGAAAAACGCAAAGCAGAATAAGGAATTTTCATCTCAGCAGTCCAGCCTTTATCATCGATCTTAACTGCACTTTCCCAAACAGCATTCCAGTTCTCATCTTCATCGCCAATTTGCGAGTATTTGGCATCAAACTGAACTCCCGCAGCGGTAACAAAAAAACCATTGCCATTCATCTTGTCGTAAAAAGGGTCGAAAACTATGGAGATAAAATCGGCATTGCCAATATTATCCCGCGAAACCAATTCATGAGAAACACTATCAGGATGATCATACATCCGCGCATAAACATATACTGCAGCATCGTCATATAGCACCTTCATCTCCGTACGCTTCTCCTTTCCTTCTACCCTGCCTGGTACAGGTCTGATTTCAAAAAAATCAGTAGCGATAGGAACATCTATCCAACAGTGATCATCGAGAATACCATCTATTTTTGGGCTTTCGGTAGTTCTCACCGCCTGCAATTTCTTTTGCACTGAAGGATCCTGAGCCTGACATACCAGTGTATATGAAAGCAAGAAAAACAGAAATATGTAGTGTTTCATTTAAAGCGGTTAATGCCTATAAGACACTACCGTATTGTAAATGTTGCATGCTTGCTTACATTAATATTCAGACAAAATCTTGCCATCCTTACTAATAAGTATTGCTATATTTAAACCGATACAGTGTACGGTGCGCGTTCTATTATTTTAACACTAACCCAATCCCCATATTATGGTCTTATTCACAAAAAAGTCACTACGAATAGTCACTTGCATTTTAAGTTTATTAGTCGCCAATTATGCATTAGCTCAGGAAAAACCTGTATATGTAATCGTTCACGGAGCATGGGGAGGTAGCTGGGCTTTTAAAAATGTTGATGAAATAATGTCCAACCACGGCAACATTGTTTACAGACCAAGTTTAACCGGTCAAGGTGAACGTGTCCACTTGAGTTCTCCTGACATTGATCTGAATACCCACATCAAAGATGTGGTTAATCTGATTCTTTATGAAAACATACACAATGTTATTTTAGTTGGTCATAGTTATGGAGGCATGGTAATTACCGGAGTTGCCGATAGTATCCCGGATCGAATTAAAAAGCTGGTTTTTCTTGATGCAATTTTGCCTAACGATGGAGAAAGTTTAGCTACTTCCAAAAAAACTGGCACTAATGATATTGGAATGGCATCAACAAATGGTTTTATGATTCCCCAATGGGTTAAACCAAACCAGCCACTTCCAAAAGATGTACCCCAGTCTGTCAAAACCTTCACTCAGCCTGTTTCAAGAAAAAACCCTAGGGCCTTAAAATTGCCTGCGACATACATATTAACTGTGCAAGAAGGTACAGAACCTGAAAAAGACAGCTTTTATGCATATGGTGAGAGGGCCAAAGAAAGGGGTTATAAATACCTGATATTTAAAGCAGATCACAACCCACAGTTTAACAAATCTGCAGAGCTTGCTGATTTTCTGGAAAAAGAGAAATAATGATTTTAGATTGCTCTTTTATCTGCTGTAAACACCGGAGTGTATTGCTTTTCGCAACTCCCCGTCTTCAGTATCTGCGGTATAGTCCCAGTACATCGCACCGAGCATTCCCTTTTCAAGCAAATAAGCGCATTTTATAGCAATAGACTGCGGCGTTTCATAGGTCAATACAAACTCTCCTGCATCATTCACTAAATAAGGAGCTTTAGCCACATCATCCCATTTTTTTGTATAACCGTTTAGTTTTACGATGTCTTTATAATCGATATACCAGGCAATATCACCTTTACCATGCCCATAAAATGGAATCCCAAGAACTAGTTTGTTGGCGGGTACACCTGCATTTAAATGTGCAGTCACCCCTTCATCCACACTGATGTCTTTGGTATACTCTGAATGATAAAGGCCTGCATGATGATTTGGAGGGGTCCCCATGTCATACGTCATCACATTCACAAAATCCACTATTGGTGTAATCGCCTTAAAATCGATATACTTTGCATTTGAAACAGACGCCAATGTCAGTAATTTTTTATGACCAATCTTATTTCTAATCTGAGACATCAGTAAAGTATAGTTTTTGGTATCATCTGGGGAAGAAGATATTCCAGCTTCGGAACTTGTGGGATATTCCCAGTCTATATCTATTCCATCTAAGTTAAATGAACTTACTACTCTTTGGCAATCGTCAACAAATTTGCTTCTGTTTTCCACAGACGCAGCCATTTCACTAAATCTTCCACTTTTCCACCCACCAATAGACAGCAAAACTTTAAGCTTTGGATGTTTAGATTTTAATTCAACAATATCTTTCAAACGGCCTTCATTCTCGATAGTAACGCCATCAAATGTTTTATTTACATGGCCAAAAGCATAATTGATGTGTGTAACCAGTTTAGGATCGGGTAAAACCTTACCCCACGACGTAACATAAGCTACAATTACCTTATTCTTGACGTGCTTACTGGGAGTTTCTTTTTGCTGTGCCTGAGCTGTACTTAACATAGCAGTAAGCAAAATACCCATAATGGAGTAAATAAATTTCATGGTTAAATTGGTTTAGGTGCCTAAATTTAGAAAAAATGATCAGATATTATGGGCATTGCTTTTGAATTGCTTCAGTAAATTCTTTGGTGATAGGCCTTCCTCCCAGTTTCTTGCATTCATTATAATATTTCAGGGCATTTTTACAATCCTGCTTCATAAAATACACTGCCGATAGCTTAAATAAAGTATTTTGATTTTTAGGATCTATCTTATACGACTGGATTAATAAATCAATAGCGGCAGACAAATCCTTGGGATTGTTGCTGTTGGGAAATCTGGCGTAATAGATTGTTGCTTTATCAGTAAGTAAGTTTGAGCTATTAGGATTCAAACTCAGTCCCTCATTCAATTGTTCCATCGCTTTTTCATGATCCCCTAGTGTAAAATAAACAGCAGAAAATCCCCAGAATACATTTTCATTTTTAGGTTCCAGTAACCACGCCTGATTAAACCTGTACATTGCTGTTCTAACATCGCCTTTATAAAGATATTCAAAACCCAGTTTTATAAGTATCTCTGCACCTTTATGGTGGTTACCTTGTTGCTTCAGGTAATCATCTATAAGCTGTTGATCTGCTTCTTTTTGAGAGTCCGTTTTAACAGCATCTCCAAACTTGGGATTTAACCTGATATTAGTTTGCGCTTCTTTTTTCCAATCCTCATAACTGATTGCTTTACCAGGTAATTCTGAGTTGACATTTGCAGGCTGCTGTGCGTAATTACATGAAGTAATTGATAATGAAATTAGAGCTATTATTAGAAGTTGTTTCATTAAGAGATGCGTTGAATTGCTATTTGTTAAAAAATTCTATTCTTGTAGAACAAGATAGGAACTATTTTCTTACTTTAACAATTGCTTATAGCAATCAGAACCGAACATACAATATGGCCAAATACGTCTCTCTCATTTTAACCAGATTCCTTTTTTTATTTTGCATCCTTTTTGTTTTATGCTTTAATAATGGGGCTTTTCCATTCCTATATTATATTCAGAAGTTCAGTATACCTGCGCTGCAGTCTTTTATTCCCTGGTTTGCTCAAAAATATTTGAGCCTTTCGTACCAAATCACCACTTTCACCAATGGTAGTGGAGATACCACTTACGACTACGTGTTACTTCTTTGTGTCTTCCTTGTTTCTTTCTTTGGAACAATTATATGGTCGGCGTTAGACAGAGATAGAAAAAGCCATGATCAGCTATTCTACTGGACTATAGTAGTGTGTAGGTTTTATGTTGGTTTTATGCTTGTCCATTATGGAATTGCAAAACTTAATGATGGACAATTTCCATCATTATACTTAAGCCAACTTACAACAACTTATGGAGATTCTTCTCCGATGGGTTTGGCATGGAGATTTTTAGGTTTTTCTGATGGTTACAAATGGTTTATGTTTACAGCAGAAATGATGGGTGTCTTATTGTTTTTCAGAAAAACAGCAACCATTGGTGCTTTTTTATGTCTGATGACTTCAGCGAATATTATGGCCATTAACTACTTCTATGATGTCCCGGTAAAGTTGCTGAGTACAGCTCTTGTTTTGATGTGCTTAATTATCCTTTCTCCTAATATTAGGATTTTGTTTAAGTTCTTTTTTAAGGGAGAACTGGTAAGACTAAATCTATTAAAGGCTCCTGTTTTTAAAACAAAATGGGCCAGAATTTCTAAAATAGTATTGAAGTATGCTGCAGTGTTACTCTATGCAGCAATTCCGTTATTTACCGCGTTAAACATAGCCCTAATTAGCAAAAAGACCAATAACAAGCCCGTAGTTTATGGCGCTTATGATATAGAGGAGATAAAATCAGAAAAGAACGGGCCGCTTCCCGACACCTCTTTTTTGAGTCGCAAATTGGAACTAGTGGCATTTGACAGAAATGACTACGCAGTTATCAAATATAACGGAACTGAAACGGCATGGTGTACTTATAAAGTACTTCAAACATCAAAGACTCTGGACATATCATTTACTGATAATCCAAAAGTTACCTACAAGCTAAATTACCAATTTCCTGACAGCAATAAATTGATTCTTAAAGGCAATTTATTTGGTACGCCTGCTACAATTACTTTGAAGAGAAAGAAGTATCAGCTTGCTGAACGACCATTTCGATGGATTAGTGAACATCCGTACAATAGATAAATATTCCTTAGAACATTTCAACAATTCTCGGAACCGGAGAAAATTTCAGTTAAATTTGCTGTATGAGTAATGGCGGTTCTTCTAATTCAATTTTCGACAAGGTTTTATCTTTTATTGACTATACCAATCAGAACATTTTTCTGACAGGAAAGGCTGGAACCGGAAAAACAACCCTGCTTAAGCGGATTAAGGCGAGTAGCTCAAAAAAAATGGCCGTGGTTGCTCCTACTGGGGTTGCAGCAATGAATGCCAAGGGAACCACAATCAATTCCTTTTTTCAATTGCCTCCAGGCTCCTTTTTCCCGGGTGATATTAGTTTAGAGAACCTGCAATCTGGAATACTTTCTATTCAATCTATGGTTTCTGATTTAAGCTATACCAGAGATAAGATAAATCTATTTAATGAACTGGAGCTACTTGTTATTGATGAGGTTTCGATGGTACGTTGCGACTTGCTGGATGTAATTGATGCAATACTAAGATCGGTTAGAAAAAATACCATGCCTTTTGGTGGGGTTCAACTCCTGCTAATTGGAGATTTATATCAACTACCACCGGTTACTAAAAGAGAAGATTGGGCGTTTCTAAGTAGAGCATACCCATCGCCTTATTTCTTTGATGCGCTTGTAATCCGCAGAAACCCACTTTTACAAATAGAGCTTACCACAGTATTCCGACAAACTGAACCTGAATTCATTAATATTCTGAATGGTATCAGAAACAATCAGATTAGTGAAAGCAGTTTGGATCTGTTAAACAAAAGATACGACCCTCAATTCAGCTCTACTGATGACTTAAATCCGATTATCATCACCTCACATAATGCTGAGGCTAATACAATTAACAAAGAAAAGTTAGATGAGTTAACCGGTGAAGAGTATACTTTTGAGGGAGAGGTAAGCGGAGAGTTTAGAGATCTGGGCTTGCAGGCAGAGCAGACCTTAAAACTTAAAGAAGGTGCCCAGATCATGTTCATAAAAAACGACACAGGTGATAATCGGAAATTCTATAACGGAAAGATCGGAAAGGTTAAGTCTGTTAAAGATGGTGAGATCTATATCTCTTTTCCGCAGGAGGATGATTTGTTATTGGAAAAATCTTCATGGCAATCTTTTGAATATAAAGCTGATCCTGAACAGGCCATTATACAACAGCAAGTTGGGGAATTTTCCCAATATCCGATTAAATTGGCCTGGGCCGTTACAATTCATAAAAGTCAGGGATTAACATTCGACAATGCAATAATTGATGCCGGAAAATCATTTGTTGCCGGTCAGGTTTATGTTGCTTTGAGTCGTGTTAGAACACTAAACGGACTTATTTTAAAATCAAAGATCAGTACTGAAAGTTTAAGGTCAAATACGGAGGTGATCAATTACATGAAACCCGCTAATGAAGATGACTTAGAGCACATTTTAATTACTGAACAGGAAAGATTCATTCTTCAGGTAGTATTAAACCATTTTTCGCTAAACCGTGTGCTTAGCGGATTGGAAACAATCAGTTCAAACTCTGAGATCGTTAAATCGCACCTGCCAGAATTTAAATCTTTGCTTGCTCAATTGAATAAATCGGTTAAAGACCTTATGATCTTGTCTGAAAAGTTTCAGACCCAGGTGAAGCAGTTACATAAGCAAGCAGGTTTTAAAGATCAACAAGTGTTGCAGGATAGAATTGAATCTGCATTGGCCTATTTCAGTAAGGAGATCACTATTCAGCTCCTAAATCCTGTAAACAAAAACATCAGGATTAAACCGAAAAACAAAATCCAACAGCAAATACAACACTTACTCCAAAAGTACAGGCAAATAATTGAAGCAAGAGTTTCGCAAATGCAATTCGGTTCTGGATTATTAAAAGAGCCAGTTAAACCCGAAGATTATATTGCCTGGATTGATAAACATAAGACCAAGCCCAATACTAAACCAGGCTCTTCCTCGGTAGAGCCTACAGTTACATTACAACTATTTTAAACTTCGGTTTAACCTAAATATGTCTACATCATCACTCCCCGTTTTATTGGTTACTGTTATATTGCTGATTGCAATGATGGGGATATGTGTCTGGGCAAAAAAATTAACGTTCCCTGCAGCGCTTACCGCGGGTTTAATTGGTTTCTTTGTATTTGCAGGTATAGGAGAAACCGGGATACTAATGCTTGTTACCTTTTTTATTCTTGGCGTATCGGCTACGGCTCACAAAAAACAACTGAAGGCAAAATACCATCCGGAAATTCTGGATAACAATGGGAGAAATGCCGGACAAGTATTTGCAAATGGAGGAGTTGCGGGGTTAACAGGCATTTTGGCAATTGTTGACCATCATCATTCAGACCTATATGTTTTAATGGCAGCTGCCAGTCTTGCATCTGCCCTTGCCGATACCCTATCTTCTGAACTGGGCATGGTGTACGGGCGTAGATTTTATAACATCCTGACCTTTAAAAGAGAGGCAAATGGTTTGGATGGAGTTGTAAGTTTAGAAGGAACCCTTATAGGTACATGCGGTGCGTCTGTAATAGGCTTAATTTACGCTGGGTTTGATAAAATGAGCCTCATTGTGATCGGTGCAGGAATACTTGGCAATCTGACAGATTCGATACTCGGAGCTACCTTTGAACGCAAAAACTACATGAGTAATGATGTGGTAAATTTTCTGAATACGCTTGTAGCATCCTTATTGGCGATAATGGTCTATTACATATTTAATTTTCCATAACTTAGCGGCCACAATTAAAATCGTTATGGCAGTATTACATAGAAAAGAAGAGAAAATTGAAGCAGTATTGAGTAAACTTCCAAAAGATTACACAGACAAAGATTTTGTAGATATGTTTATTAAGCTCTACTCTAAAGATTGGGGTAAAATTAAAGCCAATTATATCAAACAAAATCAAGATAAGGAACCTGGCACTGTAGTTAAAATGCCTAAGCCAGAACTTTATTTAAAGAATTTACTGACTACATTTCTTGAAAACAACTAATGGAAAAGATGACGGTCTATAAAAGCTTTTTATCGTCCGTCATAAACACTCTGGTACTTTCAACATACTCACCACCTTTAGAATCCTTGTACTTTAAATTAATATAAAAAGCTCTATAACCTGAATCAGGATACTGCTCTAAAGTATTTATCTCTGATTTAGGTTTAACATCCAGCTTTCTGGCCTCCCATTTATCATTTCGAAAATCCAGATCCGGCGAATCAGCATGCCATACGGTAACATCAATTAATTTATCTGCTGTAGTTTTAATGCTAACCTTTACTCCTTGTTCACTTTGAGAGGATTTCCATATGCAAACCGGATAAGGCGACTTTGACATAGTGAGTCCAAAGAATGAGCTTAGGGTAGTCATGGCCTCTTTACCGTCACCAAGCCCATGCCCCACATTTGGCACATAATGAATTAAGTTTTGACCGGGAATACTGTCGTAATAATTCTTGATATTGTCTATTGGCCAATATTCATCATTGGTGCCCATTACGATCATTTTAGGCATTGTTAGTGATTTGCGGTACGAATATGGATCAATCATGGTGGCCAGGTCATTGCTGCTCCCGGTACCCAGATCCTGTACAAGACCTAGTTTAACGTAATCTTCTATCTGGATGCTATAATCTTTCCAAACCTTGATTTGATAGTTCATACTTACCGGCATGTTCAGCATATCGATCACCATTGGTGCAATTGCGGTTACCCGTTTATCAGAAGCTCCGGTAAGCCAGGTTGTCCAGCCACGTTTGGATGCCCCCGATACCACGAAACGGTTAATACTATGATGTAGTTTTTGTTTAGAAAATTCCTGAACGGCATCCATCGCTCTTTTTGCAGATTTAACCATTGGGAATAACAATGGCCAGCTGTAATCGCCATCTTTTTTGTAATTATGAAGTGTGTATGATATTAATGCATCTTCCGTTAAATTATTATAAAGAGGTTGATTCGGTGCCTGCTTGAGTATGGCAACCACAGCTTTGTTTTCTTTTGCTATTGCACTAAAACTTTTAACCAGGCCATCGCCTTTATCACTCCAATTTGGCATGCCTTCTTTATTTATGCTTCCACCGGTAATAAACAACAACGCTCCGTCGTACTTATTTTCTTTTGGAACGATTATGCTAAGCTGGTGGGTCCAGGTGTATTCTCTCCACTTTTGCGAAGTAAGCAGAATACTGTATACTTTCAGTTCATCAAGATCATAAGAGTCCTTTACTTCCCATTTGTAGGTGTTATCACCGTTATTCAGGTAATGTGACAAAGCGTTAACGGGAGTGATTCCAACTGATGATGTTGTTGTTTGGGCCTGAACAAGCAACGTTATCAAGCACAAGAAGAGCGTAGAAGCCGGAACTAATTTTCGAGACATTTTCTTTTTTTAGGAACTAATATAGCAAATATTTGACGGGTTTTTATTTAACGGTTTGGGCTAGCGGATAGCCTTTATTGATCCATTCAGTTTTTAAATTAACTGTTAAATTTAATAAATATGCTTTCGTGAACTTTTGCTCATTTAACGCTTTAAAGGCAGGCCTGATGTTAGGGCATTTATCCATTGGACAGCAGCCGCAATACACTACTATCATTTCATTTTTTGGAAGGCCTTTTATTACTTTAGTCAGCTTTTCTACATTTTGTTTCTCACTGGCAGCGCCAAGGTGTGTGGCACCTTTTATATCTTCAACAACACCAATGTTATAAATACGGATTTTCTGCCCTTTTTCGATCATATTTGCCAGAACAGAAGGCTCCATAAGTTGACTCTTAGTCCAAGGATTGCTCTGTAACTGAGCAGACGGTATTTGTTGTGCTTTAGAAATATTTGAATTGGCAACAAAGATTAACAAAACAGCTATCGTTTTTAAAAGTAAGTTTTTCATGAAATTTGAATTATGTGGCAATTTAATGATTACTACTGTAAACTTCGCGATTAATGATCTGCGGCATTACTTTGTTACTTAATGCGGCAATCAGGTTATCTGCAGCCATAACGGCCATCTTGTCCCTGGTTTCTTCAGTTGCAGAACCAATATGTGGCAGCACACAAACATTCGGCAAATTAAGCAAGGGATTATCTTTATCCATAGGTTCGGGATTGGTAACATCCAGACCCGCTCCCCATATGGTTTTATCTTGAATTGCGTTAATCAGATCGGCTTCATTGTGTAAGCCTCCCCTTGCTGTATTGATAAACAAAGCGCTGCGCTTCATTTTTTCGAACGCAGATCCATTGAATAAATTCTTGGTTTCGTTTGAAAGATTGGCATGAACAGACAATACATCACTTTCGGATAATAGCTGATCAAAAGAAACATATTTTGCATCCAATATTTCCTCTGCTTCAGTATTGCGATTTCTATTGTGATAAATGACATTCATGTCGTATGCTGCCTTAGCCTTTTTAGCAAGCTCTACCCCGATCCTTCCCAAACCAAAAACACCAAGTGTTTTTCCTTTTAATTCTATTCCTAAATTTGCGGTGGGCTCAAAAAACGACCAACCACCGCGTTCAATTCTTTTATGCATCTGAAAGGCATTACGGGATACCGCGAGCATCAAGAGAAAGGCCACATCTGAGGTGGCATTACTAAGTACATCAGGAGTATTGCTAACAGGTATTTTATAAGAGGTTGCTGCTTCAATATCTACGTTATCATACCCAACACTCATCAATGCTACAGCTTTCAGGTGACTGCACTCCTCAAAAAAGTGAGCATTTAATTTGTTAGATCCTGCACTTAGCAGAGCATCATTATTTTTGCAAAGCTCAATTAGCTCTTTCTGTGGCAAGGACCTTTTTTCCGTATAAATAGTCAGTTTATAACCCGCTTCTTCGAGTAATTGAATTCCCCGTTGAGGTATTTTTCTTGTTATTAAAACTTTAATCATGTATTTCGCAAAAATTTAAACTGGAATTATAAACACGCTCCAATATAACAAACGATTAATAGTTTTAATTTATTTGTTCCATAACAAAATACTTGCTTGGTAAGCTGACCTTATATCTCTACTTTTAGAAATAGATAATCTTATTTGAATAGTCACAACACTTAAGCCAATACAATACACTATGAGCACAACCTGGAATGATGATGATTTAAAAGAAATGGCTAGCCAACTAAGCTCACCAAAGGGTGATAATGGAATAAAAACCGGCGAAAGAATGGCTATTTCAAATGAAAATATGATTGCCAGGACCATACAGCAACTGGACATAAAAGCGAATGATCATGTTTTAGAAATCGGTCAGGGCAATGGAAGCCATGTAAATTCCATCATCACCAAATCAACAGGAGTTCATTATTTTGGTATTGACATCTCTGAAACTATGATTGAGGAGGCAACAAGAATAAATCGAGCGTTTGTTGATAAGAATGTTGTTTCGTTTGAATTATCTAATGGCCATGACATTGACTTCCAAAGCGGTTCATTTGATAAAATATTTACGGTAAATACCATTTATTTTTGGGAAACCCCCGATGTTTACGCTAAGGAAATTTACAGGGTATTAAAGCCAGGCGGCAGTTTCAGCATCGGCTTTGCCGACAAAGACTTCATGAAAAAACTTCCTTTTACAAAATGGAAGTTTCGGCTATATGACAAGGAAACCGTTTCAGAAACACTCATTAAAGCTGGTTTTTCCATTGCTAAAATTACTCAGGAGAAAGAGAACATTAAAGGTAGCCTTGGAGATTTTATAGAACGAGACATTATAATCATAACAGCAAAAAAACTTTAAATAAAAAACACACGATTAACTACTCTCTAATGAAACAAACAATCATTTTTATACTATTCACCCTGTTTTGTACTGGTGTAAATGCTCAGGAAACTTTTACCATATCTGGAACAGTAACAAATGCCAAAGCTGAACAAATTGAGGCCGCCACAATATTTATTGACGGATCTCAAAAATCAACAACAACCAATACTAAAGGCGAATTTAAATTTTCCGGTATTGTGCCTGGTACTTATCAGGTTGTGGTTAATATGTTGGGTTACGGCTCAATAAAACAAAATGCAGTTGTTTTAGAAAAATCGGTTGTTCTCAATTTCACATTAGAGGAAAAACAAATCATTTTAGACGAAGTGATTATTGGCGATAACAATCAGCGCAAGAATTTTCTAAAAACATTCACTAAATATTTCATGGGAGAATCTAAAAATGCAAAAGAATGCAAGATATTGAATACAGATATCATTGATTTCTCTACAGAAAAGGCTATTTTAAAAGCCAATTCGCCTGATTTTCTGATCATAGAAAACCGAAAACTTGGATATCGTATTAAATACTTACTGAGGAAATTTCAATACAATAAAACAGCTGATGCAACGATCTATGATGGAGAATCTATTTTTGAAGATATTAAGGGCTCAAATGAAGAGCAGCAGACCTGGAAAGCAAATAGAAAAATGGCATATGAAGGATCGCTCATGCACTATTTAAGAGCGCTTTATAAAAACAAAACTCAGGAGGAAGGCTTCCTTACGCATGTTATAAAAAACGTTGATTTTCCATTAATGATAGATCCAACTCCAGTGTACACAGAACAGCTTATTGAACGCGCAGACAGCAATTTTATCACCTTTAAATATAAAAAGCGACTCTATACCGTTTATGATAAGAAAAAAGTGGCATCCCTTGCCCCATCAAAAGGAAGCTGGGAAATCATAGAGATGGACGAAACCGGATCTGTTTTACAACTGGATGCGCAGGTTGATGTTAGAGGTAGCTATGCAGGATACAAAAACCTATTGATCCAGGGATTTTGGGGTCGTAAACGTATAGCAGATCAGCTTCCGCTGGAATATGATCCGGATACGCAATAATAATAAGTATTTAAATACGAATCGTATTCTTTCGTTCAACAGAAATATCAGAGGCCTCGGCGAGCATTACCGATACAGGTTGCTGCTGTGTAAGAAAACTAAAATTCTGTCCATATACCAATCCAAAATCAACAGCGATATTAAAGCTTTTTACTTTGTATTGGGCCCACTTAGGATGTTTTACCTCATATTCGTTAGTTTTTTCTGAGCTATATCTTGCATATCCCCAGTAGTGGCCTGTAATAAATTCGGTTTCGCTTCCCGTCTGGATTTCTGAAAGGGCTTTGTTTGCCGTTACACTAAAACTTTGCCATTGATTGTTATACCGCCACTTATATTCTACATAACGATCTTCTTCATTTTCCTTTATACAGTGACTCATTGGCATTGCCTCATAGTTTTCGTTATAAATAGCATTGGCTACTATTGATAATGCAAATTTTGGCACTATTTCCTTAATAAATACCACACCCCTTTTTACGACTCCATTATCGTTATACCTGACATAGAACCGAAGGTTTATCTCTTCAAAGTTTGCATGAAAGGGAATACTGAACCCCAACAGCTTTGTGTTTTTAAACAGAAAGCCGATTAAGCTTACATAACAGGTATCATTCCATAAATCCAGCTCTGTGCCAGCCGGCAAATAGGGAATAAGTAAATTCTTATCAATAGCATAATTAGCTATAGCTAGCTTTCGCCACTCAGCGGTTAAAAAACTCATTATGCAAAATACAAAATATTATAATCAAACATTTAATATACAAGGCTGTTGTATAAAATAAATTAAAGAGATAGCCATGAACAAAACAATAGCATTAGTAATGATAATCCTTGGCGTTGTTATGCTGATTTGGACAGGATTTACCTACACCAAAAAAGAAAAGTTGATTGATGCCGGCCCTATTCAGATTTCGGCAGACAGGGAAAAAAGTGTAAACTGGCCTCCATACATCGGTGGTGTAGTTTTGATTGCAGGGGTGGTTATTTTACTAACCTCAAAAAGATCAAAATAGGTTGGCTTGAAGTATCAATTAAAGAATATATGAATATATTTTTAATAAATTGCTGTTTTTCAATAAATTAAATGTACATTTGAAAATAATTAAATTACAATATAATGCAACAAGGAACAGTAAAGTTTTTCAATGAGACAAAAGGTTTTGGATTTATCGTGCCAGCTAATGGCGATAGCGAAATCTTTGTACACTCTTCAGGCTTAATCGATAGCATTCGTGAGAATGATTCAGTAAGCTATGACGTTGAGCAAGGTAAAAAAGGCTTAAACGCAATTAATGTTAAGATCAGTTAATCAACTCATTTTATAAATTAAAGAAAAGCATCCCTTAAAAGGATGCTTTTTTTGTTTCCAATCATTTTGTTCTGAGTCATTAATGAACCTGTTCAAATAAGCCTTTATCGTTTCTTTTTAATAAAATTTAAATAAACGGATAATAATACTGCTGCGATAAAGCATGAAGCTGTGGCAATATCAACAAATGTGGAAGATACATCCCCCCCGGTCACTTTATCGACAAAATACTTTATGAAAGAGTTTGGTAAATTGGTTTCGCCCAGCTTTTCCTTTAGTTGCCACTGCCAATCAGTTATTGGGCAATAACCGAGTCCAAACCAAATACCTAATATCAGCCATGAGCCGGCTGTTAATAGTACAAAAACAAAATGAAGTGCTCTTGTCTTTCTCCAAATCCACCCTACCAGGTTAAATCCAATAATGATTAAGTGTAATGCTGTAAAAAACCAATCCAGAAACAAGTACATACGATATAGTTAAGTCTAAACAAATGTGTCCTACTGAGTCTCTTTTTCCACACTAAATTCCATAATTGTATTGTTGAGCACTTTGAGTCGCTTTGTCCATAAAAGGAATAACCAGCGCAATTGCACCAGGGATACAGCAATAACTCCAGCCAACAAAACGTATTTGCCTGTTGTAAAGTTTATATTATAAGTAAAAAAGACTAGAAAACCTGTGATTAGGAAAGCCCTGGAAGAGATTGATACCGTTGCATAAACCTTAATTTTTGACAGGTATCTTTCTAATGATGACTTGATTGTGCCTCCATTAATAAGGTTTTTTGAAAAATTGTAGCCCAAAACATTATGAATAAGTGCAAAAAGCATAGATACAACGAGTAATATATTGATTGCAATGGGCTTTTGATCGCCGTCAAACATGGTATAATAGCAAAGCAAAAATACCGACCATCCGATTATCTCTATTGTAAATTGCTTTCTGATGCCCTTAAGCACCGGGTGTTTGCTTTCGATAAGCATTGAGCTCAGTTCTTTATTCGTTTTAACTGGCGTTTGTACAGCATTCCATGCTAATTTAAGTGGATCAGTTTCCATAATTATCTGATTAAAAGTTTTTGGATTTTGAGTTTTATTCGATTGAGCTTAACCCCTACGTTGTTTTCATTTATGCCAATTATTTCAGCAATTTGCCTATAACTAAGGTCGTCAAGGTAAAGGGCAACAATAGCCCTTTCACTTTCGTTAAGTTGTTTTAACGTTGCAAACAAGCTTTCTTGCCGAATGGCATATTCTTCATCTACCTCGTCATCAGGCAAATCCGGCAACACTTGATGATATTCAACATCAAGTCTTTTTTTCCGAAACGAAGCAATTGCGGTATTGAGCGCAATACGGTACATCCATGTACTTACCTTTGCTTCCCTTTTAAATGAAGGAAAGGACTTCCATAGTTGATAGGTGATTTCCTGAAAAAGATCTTCCCGATCTTCCTTACTATCACGATATAATCTGCAAATCTTATGGATGATACCCTGATGTTCCTGAATCAGTACTAAAAAGGGCTGCTCATCCATAGATTAATAATTAAATACATATTTCTTCAATTTCTCAATAGGTTGCAGAAACCGAAGAAAACTTACATTATCCGTAGAATCAATACATCTTATACTCAAAAGTATATCTAAAGGTTCCTGCACTTTCGCCAGATTCAAATGTAGCCTCCGTTAACAAAGTTACAGGAAAGTCATCATCATCGTAAGTGAATGTATTTTTTTGCCGAAGTTCCGCGCCGTTTGGATACTTTATAACTGAAGCAAGCAAATCATTAGGTGAAAACCTGTCAAAGGTCTCTATTCCATTTATGTATTTTAATCGTGAATTAAAATACATGCTTTTTTTAGTTCCAAAAGTAGATTCCTTTATGATAAATACATCCGTTTGACTATCATACCCGACAATATTATCTCCAGCATACCGATAAAATCGCTTTTGTGCCACAGTACCAGATTCATTTACGTGAACTTCGGTAATCTTATCTCCGGTATAAATATTCCCGAGCGTGACCCCTCCTTTTAATTCCCCATCGGTATAAAATTTCCTGACTATTTGTTTTGGTTTTCCATCAGCATACGAAAATTCCGAAAGATTTCTCTTATTACCGAACTTTGTATCTATGCTAAATAGCTCATCGCCATGATAGGTATATGTCGCAAATTCTTTTCCGGCCCAGCTAATTGTACTTATCCTCTTTTTCTCATCATAAGTATAGATCGTAAATTTTGTGGTTGGTGTTGGAAATCCACTTACCTCTATTATTCTGGACAATAATTTAACAGGAGTTTGCTCAGGCTCATCAGGTCCTGATTTTTTTTTACATGTTACCAGCAATAAAGATACAGCAACAATTAGGAGCGTCAATTGCTTTTTCATTATTTAAATATTTGGTTATCATAAATATACAAAAAAAGCTACTTTTTCAATTGTTCAAAATAGAACACTCCTTTTTTGTTTCCAATAACAATATCTATGAGTTTATCCTTATTCATATCTTGAGTTACAACTTGCAGGCCTATCCCGGAATTGTCGTCGATCTGATGAGGAATCCAAGAGGGAATTTTTCCCGGCTTATATTCAAACCAATATAAAACAGCAGGCTCTTCTTCGCCCGGATCGTGTCCATTGTGTGCGTAAAAGCGCTTTCCAGTTACCAGATCAGGATGACCATCCCGATTCATATCTATCAGTGCAAGGCCATGGGTTTGTGAAAATGATTTAAAAATCTCATGACGTGCCCAAGCTGTATTCCCCTGACTATCTTTTACCTGTTCATGCCACCAAATTCCGTAATTATGAGAAGAAGCACTAATAACATCCACATCGCCATCGCCATCCAAATCCATTGCATACATTTGAGAGCAATCATCGCCAAAATTTGCTGGATGCCATGTCCAGTCAGAGGCAGTACGGTCAACCGGGGCCTCCCACCATCCATCTTTAATAAACACATCAGCCCGGCCATCTTTATTGATATCTGCAAAGCCCAAACCATGGGTAAACTGGTGAGTTCCCCTGTCTTTTACATCGCTTATAACATGTACCGTCCATGTAGTATCACCCTTTAAAACTGGCGCCTTTAACCAAACTACTTTATTCCCCTTGGAATCTGCACATAACAGATCTGTTCTTCCATCTCCGTCAACATCTACAAAGCGAGGCGATTCATTTCCTACAGATGAATACAGCGTTCTCATTTTCCAGTGTCCGTCTTTATTCTTTGGATTCTCATACCAAACGGCGGGTTCTCCCGGAAAATCGACCCGAATAATGTCTAACCAACCATCCTGATTTACGTCCATTGTGTGGTTTAGAAATGAATTACTATAAGCGTTTTTCCAATCAAACTTTTTAGGTTCATCAATTTCATGTTGTTTCCAATCAGGTGCTTCGAACCAGTAAGCTCCGGCAATGATGTCCATTTTACCATCTTTATTCAAATCACCTACGGCTGAACCTTCTGAGATAAATTCATTAGTTAGCGTATGCTTTTTAAAATGTATTTCTTTTACATTTTTACTTTTCACCTGTGCTGACCCTGTATTACTAAGCAATGAAATACCAGCTACTAAACATGCAATTAGTGGTCTGTTTATATTCTTCATTTTATTTTTCTATATGGATAATTCTATTCTTTTACACTTAACAAATATTTAAGCAATGCATCAAAATCCTTTTTGGCAATCGTTTTACTAAATTGATCTGGCATTAGCGTGTATTTGGAAGGTTTTCTTTCTTTAATTTCATTTTTAGGAATGGAAAATTCCTGCCCACCAGGGTTTGCAAACACCAACACTTCACCCTCTTCTCTGCGATACAAACCGGTTAACACCTTCCCGTTTGTTAAAACTATATTATATGTTCTAAAGGCTTGTGAAATATTGCGATTTGGATCTAATACCTTTTCTGTTAAGGCCTTTTGGCCCCAGTTTCCAATACCATCGAGCTGTGGGCCTATCATGCCGCCATTTCCTTTTATCTGGTGACACATGCTGCAATTCTGCATAAACATTGCTTTACCGGATTCTAGAGTTACAGTTGTAGGATCAAAGTCTAACAATCGGGATGCTATCAGCTGTTTCCGTGCTTCGCTCTCTGAGGCCTGACCTAAGCTCATTTGATCTATTTGTTTCTGTTGTTTTGAGCTAATATTTGCAGCAAGCCCCTCTTTTACTGGCAATTCAGATAAAAGATCGAATTTTACATCACCTTGTTTAACAGAAGTCAAAAGGTAATCAATACCTTTTTCAGAGTTGACCAATATAGTTGCAATTGCAAGCTGTAAGCTGCGTTGACTTCCCTCAAAACCTTTTTGTAATAAGACGTATCGGTTCTCAGAATTATCCTGACCAATTACCTGAGCAATTTTTTCTTTCAACAACTGCCCCTCATCAAGACTTAAAAATATCTCTGAGATTAGTGCTTTATGCTTAGCAGGGTTTAAGTTCATCAAAGCCATTGCAGCCGCAGCCCGTGTCTTGTAATCGGCCCAGCGCGCTTTTGCTAACATTTCCATTTCTGGTTCCAGCTCCCTTACCTTGTAATCGCTTACAATTTCAGCAGCCAAAGTATAGCGTGCTGCTGTTTCCGCCACCCCTTTATCCGGGATATTTAAAACTGCAGGTATTAATCCCCCAATCCCAACAGATCCGGTCTTAGTGCTATCAACAACTTCAAGAAATGCCATTTGCCCTTTATAAGGCTCTAAATTGAACTTCACAGATTTCATAAGTTCTTTAGCTTCCATTTTATCATTAAACACTGCACGATAAGAGGCAATTACCTTTTTAGATTTAGCCAGACGAATTCGAACAGTATTTTTTGAAATACCTATTTTAGATTCAGTGTTATGTACATCGTTGTCAAATACACTAAGTGCTAAAGATGAGGGTAAAGCAAAATCAGGTGAAACAAGTATGCCAGTTGGAGGATAGCCATTAATCTCGCTCCAGATTACTTTAAGAGTAGGTAATTCTGCAATAATTGCATGATTTATTGTTGACCAAGGATTTATGGGATCGCCGGTTTGTTCTAGTGGTTTATTACTCCAGAGGTTAGATGTAGCGGAGATGTTTTTTAATGACTTTTGGGCCAGGGTGATTCCCCAGCTTTTCATTGACGGTGTTAATTTCCCCCCCCGTTGCCGTAAACCCTGCTGCATGGTATTGAACAATGCATACTGCCCATCAAGATCATCAGAAAACTTTTTCTGGATAAACTCAATAGGTTGCGTCAGGTTTTCGGCATCCATATAACGACCAATATATTCTAAATTAGAAACCAATTCTTTATGTGATAAATTATGGTTTTGCAGATATCTCATCGCAAATAGTGCAGCCTCTTTAGACGGCACATCCAAAATAACTTTGATCAATACTTTTAACTGTTCTTCATTCCAGTTCTGAGCAAGAACATTTTTCATTACTTCAGTATTCTTTAAGTTATCTCTTACAGCCAATAGAACAGTATATTTCAAATGACTATCCTGTTCACCAGCGCCAGCGTAAACCGACAGTAAAGCCTTAACCGCTACCGCTTTTGGATATTTACCCAACACCTCTGACGCAACACGCTGTACATGTGTACTTGTATCCTTTAATGCATTTAATGCCTTTTCCTGATATTTTAATGGAATTGCTGTTTTCTCCGCAAGTATTCTAAATGCATGCACTCTAATCACCGCATCGTTATGATTAAGTGCCTTATCTAAAACCCCGTCCTGTAAAGCCTTTAAACGAAACAAAATCCACAAAGTCTGAACATAGGACCTTGAATCGGTTTTGGATGATTTAAGTTTATCGGTTAACTGATCAACTGCCTTTACCCCATACCCTTCAACAATTTGATTGGCAATCATCATTCTTAGATTAAGTTGAGGATGGTTTAAGTTTTTAATCAATTCAGCAAGGCTGGCTTTTGACCAATCTTTAAGCTTATTATCTTTATGTTTCTTATCGCCTTTATAAGTTATTTTCCAGATCCTTCCACTTTGACGGTCTCTGAGCGGATGGTCCAGAGGTACCTCATAATGCCCGATAATACGGTTATAGAAATCGGCAATATATAAAGCACCATCAGGCCCTGTTTTAATGTTAACGGGCCTGAACCATGGATCGGAACTGATTAAGAAATCCTCCTGACGCTTCGCTTCGGGTGATGAACCGGTAAAAGACATTGTATTTCTATTGATCCGGCAGGTAACCACATCTCCTGAATAAAAACTGTTTCGGTATTCTTGGGGAAATTGCTCTCCGGAATAATAAACCAGACCAGATAACGCTGTTGATCCAAGTTCATAACTCATCATTTCGGGAGCAAAACCCATGGCTGGCGACTTCTTACCAAAATGAGGATATTCCGCTCCTCTAATCAATTGATAAATTGGTTTAGAATGGCAATCAACTGAATACAGATACCCCCATTCATCGAATGTATAGCCAAAAGGATTCACCCTACCATATGAAGTTTGCTCTACCCTACTTCCATCAGGCTGAAAACGAAATGTATTTCCTGAAACCATGGTAATGGAATCTCCATCAGTACCTGCAATTGTTGAAGTATTGGTAAACCCATGGCAAGCATAGATCCATCCGTCGAACCCCCTTATAAAGTTATTGACCATCCCATGTGTATCCTGGTGACCAAATTCACCTAGAATTACTTTTTTTTCATCTGATTTCCAATCTCCATTTAAATCAGTAAACTGGTAAATATTTGGGATACTAAAGGCAATAGCGCCTTTCTGAACCGGTATTATACCAATTGGTATATTTAGATTTTCTGCAAATGGTATGAATTTATCGGCCTTCCCATCTCCATCTGAGTCTTCAAGTATGGTTATTTTATCATGACCTTTTGCCGGAGCTGCTGCCATTGGATATTCTGATGACTGTGTGACCCATAGCCGACCTTTTTCATCAAACTCCATGTTTATTGGTTTTCCTATGTCGGGTTCAGATGCATAAAGTGTAATTTCGAATCCCGGAGGTAATTTAAATCCGGCACGCTCCTGCTCAGGTGTCTGAAATTCAGTGGTACGGATATGCTCTGCAAACTGCTTTTGATCAGGGTCGGTTATTCCCTTCACATTCCTCTGACTTGTCTTTTTTGACATGTTGCACCCAGAGGAAGCAAGCAGAAGGCAGAGCATTAAAATGCTCTGTTTCAGTCTCATTTGTGTTTAGTTTGCTTCAAATTACAATTATATATTCATTTACCAAAGGCATAGAAACAAAAAAGCTGTCCATAATGCACGATTGTGCTTTATGGACAGCTTCCTATTCAAATTATTACAGTCTGAAAGAAATTCCCAGATTGACAGAATAATCCGCAAAGGCTGCATCCCCGTTTACAAATGTTGTAGCAGTTGAGCGCGCCCTGTCGGTAACACTTTGAGTTCTTTTTCTGTATACCGCTGCAGGTACCGAAGCATAAATATTTATTTTGCTTAGCTGATAAGTAAGGCTTGGTTCAACTGAAATAACATATCCTGGTCTGCGGAAATCTCCACTTCCACCAATAACGTCATGAATTGGAATACCTTCAATTCGTCCACCTGCAGAAACGACTAATTTATTCAAAGCATAGTTGGCTCCTAACCTTGCCATAAACTGATCTGGAACACTGCTAATTGCCTCGTTAGCCAATGCTGGGCTAACTAACTCGCGATAAGTTCTTACTCCATTATTCTGACGTGGATTACTTAAATAAAAAGCATTAGCATACAAACCAAGGTTGTTTTTTATGTTAGCAAATGAATTAATTTCAAGGGTTAAACCTGTTCCTCCATCGCCCAATTGAATTGACTGATCTACGGTACGTAATTCTGGTTTTTTACCAGGACCAACATTTTGCCAGTAATCCTTATAATCATAAACACCGGTGGCAAATTTAATCCCCAATCCTACCTGAACATTTGCTTTTGGACTGGTTGCAGGATTGAACAACCAGCGATAAGCTGCAACCCTAATGTCGCCCAATCCAAATGAGTGCATACTATGTCTTTCGTCATTAAGATTTGGCGGCGCATTATGCTCATATTTGGAGGATCTGGCATTGGAGATAATAGGAACATCTATCATTGCAGACCAACGACTGTTGAATACTCGGATCAGGGAAAGATCAGTAGCAAACTGATGGTTGATCACTTCGTTTCCAGCCTTAATCCTCTCTTTTTGATAAACATCGCCTTTGAAATGCTTATTTGACATAAAATATCGGGTATTGATATTCAAAACCCAACTTCCACCATCAGATGTTAACGAGCTATCAGGATGTTCGGTCATTGCACAAATCCCTCCGGTGCTTCGGATTGCTACACATCCCTGGGAAAAAACTTTAGCGGTGATTAAAACAATAGCGAGCGTGGTAAAGATTTTTTTCATAATTGATTTTTAGGTTAAAAATTTAGTTTGTTTGGTTTATTTTTAAGATTGTTTGGCTTTCAATTTCGAGATGACCAATTCCCCAACACCAAAGCCAGTGGTCATTCCGTTTTCTATAGCATCCATGAAATGGATACCACCCCAATATCTACTCATTGCTCCTTCTTTTGCAGCCGCTTTAAATGAGGTGAATTTTCTGGATGGCAGGCCATATTTCTCTTCAACATCATCAGTATAATGGTAATTATCACCAAAATAGTGGGTCAGTATAACAGAAGAAGTAGCGGAAATACAAGAATGCCCGCTTAGATATTCCGGAAATGGCGGGGTTTGTAGCAATGGTTTCCATTTGGGATCAATATAGCTCCTAATGGCGGTTTCTGGTCGTATCCTATTACTTCTGAATTTCTCGTCCCAACAACTAATGAAGCTATCTGTTAAACCAACAGACACCATGGTATATACTTCTAAAGATTTAGAGAAACTAAACTTCGATTGCTTACATGCAATTCCTGCTATACCTATCCAGTGTGCTCCCGGAGAGATCTTCTTCATGCCGGTTAACAAATGTCCATCACTTTTTAATGCAAAAGGATTGCAATCCCAAAATGCGGCTATCGCTCTATGTTCTGGTGTTAGCCCTGCCCCTCCCTCCACATAATTACCTAACATCAATTTATAAAACGCCGAATTTTTATCCTTAGAAAAAGGGACAGGAGGTGCTGGTTTAAATTGAGAGCAGGAATCTAGTGTAAACGGACGTATGGTATTAAAATACGGCTCAACCGGTGGGAAATAAGCAGGTGGAGTTGGATACCAGCTACCTTCTATATTTAGAGGTGTATAGCGGGGATAGTTACTGATCTTGTTATACTTATCTGCCTTGGCATATCCTAATATCTGTTTACTTACTTGCTGCGCATATAATTTAGAATTCTCAATAACATTGTTAGAAAATCCTATTTTTTTACAGGAGTCTAAAAATGATTGCTCATATTTTTCAAACAAACTTCCGGATGGCTGCATTTTTTTTGCTGTCGCAATCATAGCCAATATTGCGCTTAACTGATAAGAATAGCTTCCGGGAACAGATGGCTTAATAATTTCCGGATAGTCATTCAATATCCCCTTCATCGAAATACAATTGGAGTCATTTTGTACAACTACCTCATAACCAGAAAGACTTGCATAAGTAAAAAATCGGGCAGCAAGCGGAGGATTTGTTACGTCATGGATCATGAGTGAAGTCATTTCATCCAGGACTTTAGCAATATCCTTATTACTAAGCTCCGGTGATTTTTCATTGTTGCGGCATGCGGCGAAGCATATTACGCACAAACTAAAAAACAATAGTTTTCTCATATAAATAATAATAGTTCTATTTTCCTTTTAACTGATAGGCCTTTGCACCCTGCTGATTAATACCAAAGACAATCGTATTGTTAATCTCGATTACACTTCTAACATCCCCTTGTAACTTAAATCCGGATATATACTGAGGTATATAGCTAAAACTACCCTTACCATTGCCTTTTAACAGTACTCCATAATTAGCATCGTATTTTCCGAAACGAAGTCGGGCCTGATTCATATTACCACACAATAGCAGGTCATTATGACCATCTGCATCATAATCAATAGAAGTAATGGTATAAACCGGAGCCATTTGTGCTTCAACGGGTAAATCCCTTTCATGAAAACGCCCGTCGGTTCCACTCTGAAAATAGGTAGTTTTAAGACAGTTGGCCTTTAAATATCTAGCATCCTTTAATTCATCTGCTGTAAATACATCTTTCAATGTCGCATCAGCATAGCTTGTATAATTTGAGAACCGTGGCCTCATTATGCTCATTTGATCTAATAATTCATCCCTGGTTATATAAGGGAAGCTTTTTCCCTTCAGATAAAAACATAGAATAGGATCAATGGCACCATTACCATCAAAATCTTTATAATACATTTCTGCAGGTTCTTTATCGCTGACTTTGCATTGACTATTTAAACCGAGATTTCCAACAACTAAATCTGGTCTGCCGTCTTCGTTAAAATCACCAACCTGAAGTTTATTCCACCAGCCACTGTATTCTTTATCAAAATAACTTTTGGTTTTATTTACTAATTTTCCGCTTGTATTAATGAATGCATTAACCGGCATCCACTCTCCTACAGTAACCAAATCGGGTTTTTTATCACCGTTTAAATCTATCCATGCAGCGTCAGTAATCATCCCACCTTGATTTAATTCAGGACAAATAAGGCTTAACTGATCTGTAAAATGACCTTTTCCATCGTTTATTAAAAGATAACTCTTTGGGGCTTCAGGATAAAGACCCGGGATCACCCGACCTCCAACAAAAACATCTAAATGTCCATCTCCGTTAAAGTCTGCTACACGCGCACAGCTTTTGCTTACATTCATTTCGGGAAGCGTACCGGTTGATTTTAAAAGATTCCCCTTTCCATCATTCATATACAAGCGATCTTGCAATAATGGATCGGCAACATTAAAACCATGATATCCACCGCTTACAACATACAGATCGGTAAAACCGTCACCGTTCGCATCAAAAAATACTGCGTCTGCATCTTCACTATCCTTATCACCCTCAAAAGGCTTTTGATTTTTAATAAACTTGCCATTTTTCTGCTGGATATATAATATACCAGGTTCATTCTTATTTCCACCAACATAAACATCTTCCAGACCATCCTTATTTACATCGCCTTTTGCCATGCAAGGATCAGCAAAAGATTGTGGATTGGTCATTAATGGCTGACGTTTGAAGTCATTGATGCCATTCTTACTTTTAACAAAATCTACCGGGGATATTACTTCCTTAAACAATGCAGGTTTTATACCCGGCGGAGTGTAATTCCCTAAAGCATCCTTTTCATTTAACAGCAATAACTGATCGGCCTTAACTTTGGCCAAAACTTGTTTTTTACCACTTTGCCAAACCACTGATATGGAGTCAATTGTGTTTTTCTTACCTAATCCAAAATGTAAGATTGGCGAAACGCTGGATAAATAACCCCTGGAAGGCATTTGCTCTAAAGACTGAAGCTTACCATCTGAATAGATGGTAACTTTAGCCCCTATACCTACGGTATTCTGTTTTAATCCGGCTAGTTTTATTTTAAGATAATGAGTGGTCGAGTCTCCCTGATTCTGATAAATAAAGGCGGGTTTATTTATATTATTAATGATCAGATCCAGATCACCGTCATTATCAAGATCAGCATATGCTGCCCCACTACTATTTGATGGAACATCTATCCCCCAGTCAAAACACTTATTTGCAAAATCAAAACCGCCTTTATTTTTATAGATATAGTTCTTTACATCAGAAGACGGCAATTTGCTCAGCATATCTAAAATATGACGGGGTTCAACATCCCCATTTATGCTGTTGAAATAATTGGCATTATATTTTACCACGTCCATATTGGTAAAATCATGAAGATACCCATTGGTTACAAAAAGATCCTTCCAGCCATCATTATCAAAGTCGGCAAATAAAGGTGCCCAGCTCCAGTCAGTATTGGAAACACCTGCCAGTTGGCCTACCTCGCTAAATGTTCCGTTACCATTGTTTATATGAAGCATATTGCGCATATATTGATAATACAAGCCATTGCGTAAATTCAGATCGAAAAACTCATAGTTATCAAATCCCTGGAGCAGTTTTTGGCGATGATTATCTTCGGGAATCATATCAAGGGTATATATATCCATTAACCCATCATTATTTATGTCCACAACATTATTGCCCATTGAATACATAGAAATATGCCGAAGATTTGACGTCAATTGATCAGTGAATGTCCCATCTCTATTGTTGATATATAAACGATCTTGTATAGAATAGTCGTTTGAAACATATATGTCTGGCCATCCATCTCCATTTACGTCCGAGGTAGCCGCGGCCAATCCATATGACAATACTGAACTATGTAAGCCTGCCTTAAGGGTAACATCTTTAAAATGCCCTCCTTCGTTTCTAAACAATTTGGTTCCAGACAAGCTATCTGGAGTTTTTTGAAGTTCCTGAATAGTAATATCATCAAGCTCGGTAAGTACCCTAATGTTCTCATTTACCAGTAACATGTCAAGATCCCCATCTTTATCGTAATCAAAAAAATAGGATTGTGTACTGTAAGAAGAATCTGCCACTCCGTAGATTTCGGCCTCTTCTTTAAATTGAGGAATGCCCTTTTCTGTTAGCCCTTTATTAATAAACAGTTGATTTTTTCTGTTCTCGCCAGGATATTTACCTGAATAACATATATAGATGTCCAACAACCCGTCGCCATTAACATCGGCCATATTGACTCCATTTTTCCATCCCTCTGTTCTACCTGTAACGTCAGCGATAGCTGTCACATCCTCAAACTTCATATTACCCCTGTTCAGGTAGAGTTTATTCGATGTCATGTTACCGGAAAAATAGATATCCTCCAGTCCATCATTATTTAAATCTCCTATAGAAACACCAGAGCCATTATAGAAAGCCGGGTAGTTAAAAACATTTCGTTCGAAGGTTTCTTTGATATTATTTGCAAAAAGAATATTGGTTTGTGCAGAATCCAACAATTTAAACAAAGGATTTTCGGCGACTGCATTTGCTGCATCTTTTGTGGATTGCTTACAAGCCGAAAACATTAAAATAAAAATAATTGGATAGTAAAGTCTCTTCATACTTTCGTGATCAAAGTGCACCACAAAATGCCTGAACATGCCAAAGGCACATAAAATTTCATACAATTACACATGGTTCTAATTTGGTTAGTTTGGTTTTCTGCTTAACAAAGTTAACTTACACTAACATATTCTTGTGAGTATAAAGGAAAATCGATATAGCATTAATAAAGTTATAACATTTATATATTACTTTGTAATAAAATTAATACTTTGTTTTAAACAACTGATAAATAGACAATTAAAATAACGTAACACAATAATCACAATCTAAAATAATTTATTCATTAATAATTTAAAGTAAACGGAAGCTTAGACAGGCTGGATTTCTGCGTGAAGATGATTAAATTAAATTTTACAGCACACAAATATTAACTTTTAATTAACATCCGGTTGAGTACCATAATTCCAGACCAGGTTCAATATCCTAAAACCGAAGAAAAAGAGCGGAATAAGCATTTAAACACATTATACACAAACGTTTGCGCAGTTTTAAGTGGCGATAAAAGACCTGATTTGCGAAATTACTTCCTTACCTTTCGATTCATCGGGCTTAATATTATCAGCGCTGGTGAATCATCAAAATGAACCAAAACCTAAACCACTAAATGAAAAAACACATCTTATTTTCCTTAGTATTGCTTGCAATAGTAAAATTATCTCTAGCCCAGGAAGGTATTACAAAGCCCACTCCCTCTTCAAAACCTGGCAAATACCAATTAGAACAAATAAATCGTAAATACGGAATGTTTATTCATTTCGGCATCAACACTTTCCATGATGAAGAATGGACCGACGGAACATTACCGCCAACATCTTATAATCCATCTGCAATTGATGCAGAACAATGGGTTAAAACAGCTAAAGATGCCGGGATGAAATATGTAATACTTATTACTAAACATCATGACGGGTTTTGCCTTTGGGACAGTAAGTATACCACCTATGATGTAAATAGTTCTGCCAACAAGACTAACGTAATAGAAGCCGTTGCAAAAGCATGCAAAAAGTACGATATCGGTTTAGGATTATATTACTCTTTATGGGACAGACATGAGAATGCGAAAACCGAGGATACAACTCTGGACAAAGCGTATAATGATTTTATGGTAAATCAAATTAACGAGTTAATTGCTATAACTCAGAAGTCCAAAACTAAAGTTGTAGAGTTTTGGTTTGATGGAGGCTGGGTAAAACAAAACAACAGATGGCCTGCTGCTGAGATCTATAAAGCAATAAAATCTAAAGAACCCCAATGCCAAATAGGAATTAACTGGTCTATAGGTGCACCTGGAAATCCTGATCAGCACATGGTTTTACCTGCTCAGCAAAAAGAAGGCTATCCTATCAGATACTTCCCAAGCGATTTTAGACTAGGTGACCCATACCTCCCTGCAACGCCTGATCCAAAAATATTCTCTCACAATAATGAGAATTACTATATGCCCTGGGAATCCACCATATGCATAAGTTCAAAGTGGTTTTATAACACCAAAGACACTACTTACAAGTCTATAGATAAACTGGTTGAGGATTATAAAATAACTACTGCCCAAAATAATATCTTAATTTTAAACACACCTCCCAATAGAGAAGGAAAAATAAGGCAAAAAGATATTGAACTATTGATGGAATTAAAAAAGCTAATTTCTAAATAGGCATTTCCCAGATAGGTTTTCCGTATCCTGCTGTCAGAATACGATCACGGCTTTTACCAAGCCGTTTTCAAAAGCGATAAGGTCTGAAAACCTATCTTTCACTTCTTCAAATTTCAGTTTGTGCGTGATATAATTTAATGGCTTTATCTGCCCATTTTTTATGCACGAAATCACATGCTCAAAATCAACTGGCAGTGCATTGCGGCTACTTAATAGTGTTGCTTCCCTTTTATGAAATTCGGGGTGACTAAAACTTATTTCCTGTTTTTGTAAGCCTATCAAAACAAAACGAGCGCCATGGGCCATATACTGAAATGCATTATTTATAGCTTTCAAATTTCCTGTACAATCAATTACAACCGTAGGCATATCACCATTTGTAATTGATTTTAATCGTTCAAAAACATCATCAGACACGGCATTTATAACATGCTTTACTCCCAGCTTATCTCTGCAAAATTCCAAACGCTGCATGTTGGTATCCAAAGCAATTACCTCTGCTCCGGCTATCCTGGCAAAATCCATAGTTCCTAAACCTATAGGCCCGGCACCTACAACCAGAACAAATTCCCCAGGTTTAACGCCTGCTCTTCTGATCCCATGAGCGCCAATGGCTAGTGGCTCCACCAATACCAGTTCATCTTCACTCAAACCTTCACCTGCTACCAAGGCATAATCAGGAACAAGAATGTATTCACTCATTGCGCCATCTATATGCACACCGCAGACCTTCATTGTTTCACAGCAATTGGTCTTTCCGTTGCGACAGGCAATACATTCACCACAATAAAAATATGGGCTTATTGTAACCTTATCTCCTTTGTTAAATAAACTTTTCCCTGAAGTTTCAGCAATTTCGGCTGCAATTTCGTGCCCCAGTATTCTAGGATAATTAAAAAAAGGCTGGACACCTTGATAAGCATGATAATCTGTACCACAAATACCTATTGCTTTAATCCTCAACTTAGTATAGCCTTCTATTAACTCTGGTGATACTTTATCTATATATTCAAACTCTCCTGGTGTATTACAAACTAATGCTTTCATTTATTTAAAGGTATCGATATCAACTGTTCCTCTTGCATAGCTTTCCAAAAAGCTTGCGGAATTTTCTTATTTACCATCATTATATTTTCTTTTATTTTCTCTGGACGGGTTGTATTTAAGGCGATGCTGCTTACCCCCGGTATGTTAAATCCAAAATCAAAACACACCTCGGCAGGTTTAACATTAAATTTACTACATAAGGCAAAAAAATTGCTTCTCCATTGGTAAAGTGCTTCACCTTCTACAGTGTGTTTGTTTACTTTTTGATAATTGTAAAAATCACTCCCTATTAAGAATCCCCCATTAAATACGGCCGAATTAATAACTACAATATTCTTCTCCTTTAAATTAGCAATAAATCTGACTAAATCTTCTGGATGTGACTTTACTGTTAAGCTATTGGCAATCATTACCCAATCCAACTCTACATCAGCAACAACACGCTCAATTACCTTCCAGTTCTTAGCTCCAATACCGATTGAAGTTACTAATTTCTGCCTTTTTAATTCGGCAAGTGCCCTATATGCTTCAAGAATATCCTGATACTTTTGTTCCTCCTCTATCTCATCTTTTGCCGCAGCTAAATACTCATCAGGATCATGAACAGAAACCATTTTTGCCGAATAAATACCTAGCAAACTATTTCCCTGATCAAAACATTTCATAATACCATCATAACTAATTTGCTGAACAGCATCATTTTTCAAGTCAAACCAAATGTCTTTTTCAAAGGTGGGTTCTGGAGTTAGCAATTCGGTTTGATACCACCCCAGCTTATTGCATATCACTACATCATCTGGGTGAACATGTAAATCTGCCAAACTCTTACCCAGAACTTCCAACGCCAAACCGGCTCCATACTTACCGGCCGTATCGAACAAAGCTTTTCCAAAAGAATGCTCAATACATTCCTTTATTATATTCCGCTTGGTTTCATAGCTTAGGGACTGATACAAATTCCCTAAACTACTTGTACCAAAAATTATTGGTGGCAGTTCTCCGCCATTTTTCTTGATTTGTTCTTTTTTTACAGATAACATCCAATGGTTTTGTAATTGATAATATAAAGGAAGCGTGTTTTAAAACATAAAATATGATGTGTTTATCCATTTATTAAGTTATTTTAACATAAATAGTATTAAAATATTTTTTTGAAGTATATTTTGGCTATAATAGTAAGAGATGAAACCGCAACACCTAACTATTCCGAACAGTGCAGATCATTCTTTTAGTGTAAGAAAAGACATGATTCCAAATATCAATAACAGATGGCATTACCATACTGAAATAGAATTGATCTGCTTTCATAAGGGCACGGGCACTCAGTTTGTGGGTGATAACATTAAGAGATTTGCGCCTGGAGATATTGTTTTGGTGGGAAGCGATTTACCTCATTACTGGAAATATGACTCCCCTTATTTTGACGATGCCGGATCAAAAGAACCATATTCTACGGTAATTCATTTTTACGATAACTTTATTGGCGAACGATTTCTACATCTTCCTGAAACCAAGCCCATTAAAAACATTCTCGAAAAGGCCAAGAGAGGGATTCTCATACAGGAAAAAAATGCCTTAGAAATAGCTGCATATATTGAGAAAATATATCAAAGCGATGGCATAACTAAAATAATAACGCTTCTTGAATGTTTAATGGCAATAGCAAACCTTCCTCAAATTGCGCTGCTTTCTTCTATAGGTTTTAAATACGATTATAGTGCATCTGAAAATGAACGAATGAATAACATTTACAATTTTGCGCTAAATAATTTCAAGAAAAAAATTCAGTTGGAAGAAATAGCTTCTGTTGCAGACTTAGTTCCAAATTCCTTTTGCCGTTATTTTAAAACCCGAACCGGTAAGACTTTTTCAAAATTCCTTGTAGATATAAGAATTGGCTATTCCTGCAAGTTAATTCTTGAAAACAAAATGGATATTAAGCAGATATGCTTTGAGTCGGGCTTTAACAATTTTGCTTCTTTTCACAAAAGTTTTAAAATGATCACGGGAAAGACTCCAAAGCTTTATCGTCAAACCCATATGTTAACTTAGCGGATACTATCTTCCATGGAAACTATTAAGTGTTGCCGTTTTCCATTTAATATAGCCTAGCAATGCGCATTGATCAGCCACAATGGTTTCTATCTTCAAGGGAACGTCGTTTACTATTTTCCAACGGATTCCATATTTATTATTATAACCTATATAGATTACCAGATCTTCAAACAGAGGTTCAACAGATTCCAATTCTATAAGGTGTATTTCTTTCAACTCGGTAGCCAAACGACGTAATCTTTCATTCATAACTTTAGCAAGCGGCGCAGCAGGAATAGATTCTGGTTCTATAATTGGAAGTACAGTAACGGTCATAACAATAATTGAAATACTACAAATATTAGCAAATATAAGAATATTAACATTGGTATCTACATTTAAGTGTTCTCTTGATGTAATTTTTAGAAATTATTGATGAAAATAATTAAATTAAGCGGATGAAAAGAGCCTATCTATGCTTACTGGTAAGTGGTTTAACCCTTAACGCCATAGCCCAAAACAACCAAATAAACACAACAACTGAGTTAAATAAATTATGCTTGATACAAGACCTGCCTAAATATTGGAAGGATACCAAAGTAAAGCAGGTCTCCTCTTACGATACCACAGGAAACAATGATGATGGGTTTAGTGGCAAATATTCTTTTATACGCAAAAATGCGGATAGCTCATTAGTGATATTTGAAGCTAAAGGAAACGGGGTAATCAATAGGATCTGGACGCCAACACCGAATAATGATATGCTTGATTTTTATTTCGGAGGATCAGCAAAACCTAACTTTTCAATTCGTTTTTCAGATCTTTTCTCAGGCAAAGTATTTCCTTTTATTTCGCCATTAACAGGCAATGAACTTGGCGGCTATTTTTGTTATTTTCCAATCTCATTCAAGAATGGCTGCAAAATCGTTTCGAGAGGTAAAAAGATGGAATTCTATCAAATTCAATATAGAAGCTATCCCAAGAATTACCAGATTAGAAATTTTAGTTCTGAACTTAATGAACAGGAAAAACTTGTATTAACTACGCTTGGTGATGATTGGAACAAAGTGGCTAAGCTAAATAGCAAACCGATCCATACTGAAAGTATATTAACCCCCTCCAAATCAGTTACCATTGCAGATATAAATGAAGGAGGAAGAATAACTGGTATAAAATTGCATCATGCCGATTCTTTTAGAGGTCTAAATAAAAATGTGTTAATTAAGATGAGCTGGGACGATGAACAACCGGCAATATTTATGCCTGTGGCAGATTTCTTTGGTTATGCCTTTGGCAAAGAGTCTATGCAAAGTCTGCTACTGGGCTCGGCTGACAATACCAATTACTGCTACTTCCCGATGCCCTTTACTAAAAAGGCAAAAATAGAACTTTTACAACTTCAGGGTACTCCTGGAACAGCATCAACCCCGATAAATATTGAGGCAGATGTTTACGTGGAAGACACCAAATATGAACCTTCAAAAGAAGGTAAATTCTATGCCTTTTGGAATCCGGATAAAAATACTAAACCAGAAACACCTCATTTATTCTTAGAGGGAAAAGGCAAGGGACATTATGTGGGGACAATTCTTCAAGCTCAGGGGCTTAATCCGGGAATGACATTATTCTTTGAGGGTGATGATGTAACTACTATAGACGGTGAGATGAGAATGCATGGAACAGGCTCGGAAGATTATTTTAATGGTGGATGGTATGCTTTGCTTGACCGTTGGGACAGAAAAATGAGCCTACCACTTCATGGCTCTCTTGATTATTCTTTGCCATACGCCAGAACCGGAGGATACAGGCTATTTATATCGGACAAAATGCCTTTTGAAAAAGAAATAAAACACACTATTGAACATGGTCCGGAAAAAAACAATAAACCTGGAGATTATACTTCTGTAGCATTCTATTATGCAGACAAATCAATTAACAGTAACCTTGTTTTACCAACCGAGGAACTAACCAAGGTGTACATACCCGACACGCTTATGGTTTATCCTCAACTAATGCAATATACTATTGGGGGCGCGGTAAAAATAGATGGAAACATTTTACACGCTACGGGTGGCGGACAAGTAAAGATAGATCTTAGTGAGCTGCCTAAAGGTCATTACAAATTGTATGCTGATATGGAAAAATCTGATGACGGAGCTGAAATTACCATATGGCAAAGGCAAAAACTGGTAAGTGAGCCAATTTCTTTTTATACGGAGAAACGCCAATCTTTTCCAAATTCCTATCTCTGTGATATTGATCTGGATGACTTTAAAAATGCGATAACCTTACATTTCAAGCCTGATGATAAAAAATCTATTGTCAACATACATAGACTAATATTAGTTCATCAAAAAACTAACCAATAGACTTAAGAAGCCCCTGATCTGCTGCAATTTTTATTAATGAAGCCACATTCTTGACTTCAAATTTTTGCAGCAGATTTCTTCTGTGGGTCTCTATTGTTAACGGGCTCACGAAAAGGTGTTTCGCCATTAATGCCGTTGTTTTTCCTTCGGCTATTAGTTGTAATACTTCTTTTTCTCTTTTAGTGAGTTGGGGTATTCCTTTCAGATCATTGGCAGACGGACGAGCTAGAATTTCTTTTACAGCCTTGCTAAAGGCCACTTCTCCATTAAGAGCTTCGTAAATACAATTAGTCAATTCTTGCACCGAAACATTTTTCAGTAAATACCCGCTTGCTCCATTTTGGAGCATTTGCATTACTATACTTCGTTCGCTGTGATTACTCAAAGCCAAAACACACGTATTAGGAGATACACTTTTTATTTCTTTACATACATCCATCCCATTACTGTCGGGAAGCATGATGTCCAGTAATACTATATCAACTTCGTTGTTCTTTAAAAACTCAATAAAATCGCTGCCTGATGTAAAACAGCCTGTTACATTGATATCACTATTATTGGTAAGTATCATTTGGAGGCCTTGGACAACAATAGGGTGATCATCAACAATGGCAAGGGAGATTTTTCGATTCATTTCGGTTAAAAATAGATATCATTTCGGAACTCAGTTTATAAGCAAAAAAAATACCAGAAAACCAGTAGAAGAAAAACCATGTTTAACGGGATTGTCTTCCTTGAAAACATAAAATATTTTTGCGGTAGAAAATTTAAATCTAATACCTATGAAAATTTTATCATTAAAAAAATCGACGCTTAAAATTGTGACTATGCTAGTAGCGGTAGTCATGTTCGCATCATGCGGAAAAGACAAGGATGGTCCTGATCAGTCAAGCAGTTATCCCAAAGAAGTAACGATCGAGTACAGGGTAACAACAACTTCTGGATTGGCTAAAATAAACATTTCTTATACTAATGAAACCGGCGGTCACACAGTATTGTCGGATTCACCCATTCCTTTTACAAAAAAATTCAAAAGAACTGTTAATATGGGGGATGGAGCTAACGTTGGAGTAACATCCTATGCTGCAGGTACGGTTAAGGTTGAAGTATTGGTGGATGACAAAGTGGTTAAATCAGAGGTGTTTTCTGGAAATGAAATCATTTCCGGCAGTGTAACCTTTCCATTTATCTAAGCCAAAACTATTTCTAAATAAAACGCTCGGTATATCCATCGCAACATTATGCGATGGATTTTTTATTTTATACTACTTGAATTCAATTCCACATTAACTACCGTACCCTCGTCAATTATAGATTCTATATTCATTTTTCCTTTAAGCAAGGCTATCCTATTTCTGATATTCAGCAATCCCATGCTTTTTGTTCTGCCCGCAATTGTCGGATCAAAGCCAGTCCCGTCATCTTCTATTGTTATATAAAAAGAATTCTCATTCTGACTACATTGAACTATAATATTTTTTGCCTTTGCGTGGCGAATTGCATTAGATAGTAACTCCTGCACTATTCTATATATAGTGAGCTGCGTTTTAGTAGAGATCTTCTCTTTAACACTTAAAGCCTGGAAGCTGATTTTAATATCGTTTGTCATTACCGACTCACACAAATCTTTCAACGCTGTTTCCAAACCGAACTTTAAGAGCGTTTCGGGCATCATATTTCTGGCTATGTGCCTTAGTTCTTTCACAGAGTTGTCAAGTTGACCAATGATTCGATCTAATTCAACATTATTAATATTAGCGCCCTGATTCTCTGCCCAGCCGGAAAGGTTAATTTTTACACCAGCAAGCATCCCTCCTAAGCCGTCGTGCAAATCCCTTGCTACTCTTGTTCGCTCTCTTTCCTCCCCTTCCAGCATCGCGTTGGTTGATATTAGCTTTGCTTTATTTCTATAGTAGTACAAAATAAAAATTGCAATCGCGATCAGGAATATAACCGCACCACCAAGTAACCAATTGGCAAGCCTGGTGTTTTTTGCCGACAACGCAGCCTTTTGATTTTCGGCTTCGAGTTGAGTAATCATCTTTTGATTTTCGGCATTTCTGAATTTAGCCTCCAGGGCATTAATATTTTCCTTTAGTTTACTATCATTCAGACTGTCACTTGTTTTGCTATAAGCAGTAGACCATTTATAAGCCTCTTCCATTAGTCCCATGCTTGCGTTGGTTTTAGCCAACTGATCGTAAATAGCTTTTCTACTGTTTACATCCGCCGCAAGCGGGCCTTCCCTCAATAGCCCTAATAAAACCTCTTTAGCTTTCTTAAATTCTTTTAATCTAACAAATACCTCATATTTCCTGAAAACAAGCATCTGCCAAAGCATAGTCTGGTTGTATTCTTTTGCTAACGGTATACCTTTGTCAAGACTCATCAGCGCCTTGTCAAACTGGTTTGTTAAGGTTAGGTAAATTGCTTCGTTATAGTAATAATTCGGATAGTTAATGGATTTAGGGTATCCCTTCAACATTTCACCTGCCTTGTCAAGTACTTTTTTTGCTTCAGTTTTTTTCTCCTGATAACAGTAATTGCTGGTTGCAGCTAAATAAGCGTGCAGTAAAATTGATGAATTTGGATATTTACTTTCCAATAAGCTAATTGCTTTATTATTATAAATTTCAGCTTTTTCAAACTGGCCATTATACATTAATAGCGTACCCAATTGCGAATAATAGTGGGCGGTTTTTTCAGCATCACCTGCTTTTTCAGACAAGGGTATTGCTTTGTTAATTGCGATATCAATTACAAAAGCATCGCCCTTTTCAGTTTTCTTCATTATGGCATAATTATACCATGCTGCAGATCTGAACTTGTAAACTTCTTTATCTTTAAAAGCAGCTAATTCTTTCTCGGCATTCATAAAAGCCTCAGCGGCTTTTGAAGTATTACGTGTAAAGTAATACTGACCTTCATAAAATGGGTAAAGCGCCTTAACCAATGGATATTTACTTCCCATTGCCTTCCCTTTTATTAAATATTCTTTACTCTTAACGGTATCTTTTGATCGCCAATAATCCGATAATAAATAGCTGGTTCTGGCTTTGATGCTATCAGATTGTTTCGATTGCAAAATGGATTGCAAACTGTCGGTATATGATTTTTCGTTGATTGGTAGTATCTGTTGAGCGTTTGTCTCAAAAGAATTGTTCATTATTATACCAAAAACAAGTAAAATCCAATTCTTATTTGTTTTTTGCATTTCTACAAATATTTTAAAATTCAATAGGTAAAAGATATAAGTAAACTTATAAATCTTTTATTTCTTTCTTCATATATATCCCAATCTGTCTTTCAACATCATGCTCACTTCTACTCAAAGATTCAATAATTCTATGCTGCTCAGCACTTGTTTTATTTTGGCTTAATTTCTTACTGGCCTCAAACGAAGAAACTTCAATTTCAAAAGCCACAATTCCGTTTAGCATTTTCAATTTATACTCTTCAGGCAGCTTATTCCATTGAGTCATATAATCAGCTTCAAAAGCATTTATTGATTTTTCCATAACTTCAAGCATATGGGTGGTTTCACTTAGAATACGTGCTTTGCCATAAGCGTGGACCGCTATGTAATTCCAGGTAGGCACATTTAACTCTTTATCATAAAGCTTCGGCGAGATATACGCATGTGGCTCTGAAAACACCACCAGCACCTCATTATTCAATAACTCTTTCCATTGCGGATTAGCTTTTGCAAAATGGCCTATCAAAATAGTTTTATCTCCTCTTTTCTCTATTACAAAAGGTAAATGGCTCGCATTAGGACGATCGTTGTTCGAGGTTACAATAGCAGCAAAGCTATATTGGGTAATAAATTCAATGATTTCATTTTCATCTGTTGTCAGATTTTGCTTAGATATATACATATGGTAATGGTAAATGGTCTCAAATTTATACATTTTACTCCACGGTCATATTATTTCAGCACATTTCATTATCTTGTACATTTTATCAACACACAAACCAAATGAACATGAAAATTAAACGTCTTGGTATCCTTGCCATTCTCCTCTCCGTTTCATCACCTTATTTATTCGCACAAAACTTAACCTCACATCCAAGTAATCTATTTGCGGCAGACGATGCTAAACTTATATCATCTGATTTTAGTTTTACGGAGGGTTGCTCTGTTGATAAAAATGGAAATGTGTTTTTCACAGATCAACCCAATGATAAAATATGGAAATACAGTACTGACGGGAACCTTTCCATTTTTCTTGATAAAGCTGGTAGAGCCAATGGTACATACTTCGACAAAAAAGGAAACCTGATTACCTGTGCTGATGAAAAAGGTCAATTATGGTCAATAAGCCCATCAGGAAAAGTAAAGGTTATCATGAATGACCTGGATGGCAAACAATTTAACGGACCAAATGATATTTGGATTCATCCAAACGGGGATATGTATTTCACAGATCCATATTATCAACGTGATTACTGGACAAGAACTTCACCAGATCTTAAAAGTGACGATGTCTATTACCTTGCAAAAGGCAGCAAAAAGCCAAAAATAGCCGCCGATGGCCTGGTAAAACCAAATGGAATTGTTGGCACACCAGATGGCAAATATCTATATGTATCGGATATTAATGCAGGAAAGACTTACAAATATGCTATCGAAAAAAATGGTGAACTAACCGGAAAACAATTGATCATTAATAAGGGATCTGACGGTATGACACTCGATGAAAAAGGCAATGTTTATCTTACTTTAGGACAAGGTGTTTTCATATACAATCCTGCAGGAGAGCTCATTGCCGAATTAAAGATAAAGGACGGGCCAAGTAACGTGTGTTTTGCAGGGAAGGACAGGAACATATTATTCATTACTGCTCGCAAAACCATATATACGCTACCAATGAAAGTTAAAGGGGTGGAATAATCCACCCTCTCTTACTCAAAAGTCATAAATACCGAATTATCTTCTCCAAAACTCATTCTCAAAATCAATATCCTCTGAGTAAACCACAACATTATTGATTAAACCGTTCCCTACAGTATACACATCAATATTGTCTATATCCAAAACCTGACCGTTTGGGCGTATGGCCTTCCAATGAACAAGACAAGCAATACTGTTTCCATTTTCGGCAAGCACTTTTATTTCTGTTAAAGCCAATGTGTTAGAGGATAGCTCAAACATTTGACCAACCATTTGAAATACCTCGTCAGCATTGCTTTTAAATCCTGAAACCACATTATCTCCGGGTTGCGACCATTTTACTTCCGGATGCAACAATGCCCCTAATTTCGCTGTATTTCCTTTTTGCACTGCAGTTAAAAATTCTGTAACTACATTCATCGCTTGATTTTCCATGTTCTTTGATTTTAAATTGTTAATTATTGTCTAATGCAAAGAAAGTGCTCACAAGGATGTTTATCCTTACCAATAAATGACAAGGAGTTGTCTTTTCACGACAAACATATTTAATGAATAACTAAATCTATAACTTTACTAAATGGAAAACCATCAGCACCGTTTTATATTGAGCCTACTTGCTTATTATGCACAAAGAGATCTTGATGTCAAAAAATTATGCAATCTGTCAGGCATCGATTTTAAATCTTTGAGGGAAAACAAAACGGTAAATTTTGGTCCAAAACAATGGAATGACATTTGGCTTAATGCAGTTCAGAACAGCCGAGATTCTTTATTTGGCCTCCATTTTGGAGAATCAATGCAATTAGCGGCACTGGGTGCCGTTGGGGAAGTCATTAAAACAAGCACCACTATTGGCGATGCTTTAACCCAGGCATCAACATTAACACATTTAATAACTGATCTGTTCAGTATGAAAGTGAATTTGAAATCAGATGTATTTGACATCATTTTCAATCCGGATAAAAAGGTAGACCATACAAATCTGGCTTACAAACAAATGGTAGATTTTTTCATGGCATTTACTATTCATGAATTGGATGGTTTGCTTTTAGAAAAAATAAAACCTCTAAAAGTAACATTTCCATACGAGATCACACACGATCAGGAATACGAGCGTGTTTTACGATGTAAACCTCAGCGAGGCGACGGCTATTGTATTCAATTCGACAAAAAAATCTGGGATGATATAATTATTACTGGTAATTACAGCATACAACAAACGCTGTTACAGCATATTGATCAATTATCCAATACCCAACCGGATAAGTTCGAAATGATGGTTTACAATTATCTTTTAGCAAAATCTTACCTCGGTATTTCATCAATAAAAGATGTGGCGGCAAACTTTAATATGAGCGTGCGCACCTTACAGCGAAAATTGGAGGAAGAAGATACAGGTTTTCAGTATATAGCGGATCAGGCAAGGAAACAACTGGCCTTAAAATATCTTAAATCAGGGGAACATCAAATAAAAGAAATCTCATACCTGCTTGGCTACAACGAATTAAGTGCCTTTACAAGGGCCTTTAAACGATGGACGGGCGCTCCACCGACATCCTACTAATTAAAGGTCAAATCGTACCCTGAGTTTTTCTTCTTCAAGATCAATCAGCCCCTGCAATTTCCTAATCACGTCTTCATCCGTATCCTGCTCTTTATTTAGCGCTGTCAGAAATAGCCGTTGTTTAATTAGTAACTGAAGGTAAACATCTTGATAATCTTTCGCTTGATGATCATATTGCGGATGTTCGAAGGCCAAATCATTCTCTAATCTAGCCCTGATCTGTTGTAATCCAGGGCTGACTTTAACCCTTTCAGAATGATTAGCATCCAGATATTGCATACTGTGTTCGGCAAGCATTTTTCTTATTCTTGAGTCCTCTTCTGATTCAGGAAGGTGGTTATCAGGATCTGACATATTAACCCATTTAATCACATAAGGAAGGCTTATTCCCTGTACCACAAGCGTTAAAAGAATCACCGTAAACGTGATGAATAAAATAAGATTTCGTTGAGGAAACGGGACCCCGTTACCCATATATGCCGGTATTGATAATGCTGCAGCTAAGGAAACCACACCTCGCATACCTGCCCAGCCTATAATAACCGGTCCTTTCCAACCCGGTCTGTTATCGGCTGTGGTTATGTAGCGGCTGATAAATACCGTAAATACAGAAGCCCCAAGTGTACTCAGTATCCTGGTAACAATAAGCACTAAAGTAATCAGAACGCCGTAACCAATAGCGGCTCCTAAACTTACGTTTCCGAGCTGATTAACGATTACCGGCAATTCCAGACCAATAAGCATAAATACAAGCCCATTTAACACAAACCCAAATGCAGACCACACATTAGCACCCCGCAATCTGCTACTGTGACTTAGGAACAAGTGACTCTTTGAGGATAGAAAAAGCCCACCACTTACTACTGCCAGCACGCCTGAAAAATGAAAATGCTCAGCAGCAATGTACATGACGTAAGGAGCAGTTAACGTAAGTATGATATCGATATTCGGATCAGTTGGCATCCATTTATGAACTGCAAAATACACTAGTCCTACTGCTATTCCAATTAGAACGCCCATTAAAACTACAATAACAAAACTCAATGCAGCTTCATGAAAAACAAAGCTTCCGGTACTAACCGCGATAATAGCAAAACGAAATACAATTAAACTTGAAGCGTCATTTAGCAAACTTTCACCTTCCAATATGGCAGTGATGCGCTTGGGAACTTTTATTGTCTTTAATATAGAGGTTGCCGACACTGCATCTGGGGGAGAAACTATTCCTCCAAGTAATAAACCCAAAGCCAATGTAAACCCTGGTATGATCATTTGAGATACCAGGGCAATCACCAGCGAAGTAAGCAATACAATCAAAAAGGCAAAACTCGTAATTACCCTTCTCCATCGCCAGAAATCTTTCCAGGAGGTATACCAGGCTGCCTCATATAGTAATGGAGGAAGAAAAATAATAAATATAAGTTCAGGGTTAATGCTAATTACGGGCAGTCCGGGTAATAAACTTATTGCAAGGCCACCAACCACAAGCACTATCGGATAGGCAATTTTCAACTTCTGGGCAAGCATTACCAGAAAAAGTATTACAATAATTATAGCAATGTACGGAATAACAATCTCGATCATAAGTCAGGGCGTATTTCCTTCTAAAAATACATTATAAACCAATAAGCTACAACCCGTTATTCGGCTAATCTATATTACATTAGAAGGTTCCGCTCAAAGAAAGCCCCATACTATGCTGCTGATAGGATGGCATTACTGTATAATTAAAACTTCCCTTTCCTGTAATCAGCTTTTTCAGTTTAGGATATAACAAGTACGACAATTTAGTAGAAAGAATACCAAATCCCGCCCCTGCAACCACATCGCTAGCCCAATGTTTATTGTTATACGTTCTGAGTACACCGGTTGCAATTGCGACCGTATACCCAGCGTAACCGTACCAAGGCGAAACATCTTTATATTCCTGTTTGAGAAATTCAGCGGCAGCAAATGCATTGGCAGTATGACCAGAAGGAAATGAAGTATATCCCGAACCGTTAGGCCTGAGTCTGTGAGTAGCTTTCTTTAATGCCGTTACACTTCCGCCCATAATTGCAGATGATAATACATATAAACCAGTAGCATCAAGCAAAGAATGCTTGCCTTTTATGCCTAAGAGATTAAGCCCATAAACTGCCGCAGCCGGGGCAAACTGCATATAATCATCCGCATGTGCTGCAAACAAAGGATGGTCTTCCTGCAACTCATCCTTAGTGCTATAATCAAGTCGCCTGATCACATTATCACCGGTTAATGATACCACACCGTAACCAATAAATACTGCTGGAATAATAAAGGCTGTAACTTTGGGTTTATAATTACTCGAAACCATCATACTGGAGTCTGACCTAAAATTACCCTTTTCCTGTAATGTATCCTGAGTTTGGGCAAAAATAAGCCCGGGTATTGTGAACAAGACCAATATAACTAATAATTTCCTATACATCTTCTAATCGTTTTATTCCCTCCAAGGAATTTCAAATTAAAGATGGGATACAATTTTGGAGAAATACTGTAGATAAACATAGAATGTTTTTTATCTTTAATACAATCACTTATAAATTAAATCATTATGAAAAGGCACATCATCTTGTTAATACTTGCAATCAGTATTTCCTTTACTACAGCTCAGGCCCAAATGAGCGCTCTTACTGGCGCATGGGAATTCAGCAATGGAACAGATCAGCATCAGCTTTTTTTTGAAGATGGCTATTTCATACATACCATACACCAGGCTGATAAGTTTATAATGTCTCGCGGGGGTAGTTATGAAGCAAACAATGGAACCATTAAAGCAAAGGTGTATTTTAACAGTTCAGATTCATCCAATGTTGGAGGCGAACTAAATGTTCCATTTGAAGTTTCTGCGGATAAGCTATCTATGGATGTACCAGACGGACGTGTTAATTTCAACCGTGTAGATGATGGGAAAGCGCCACTTGCGGGCGTATGGCGCATAACTGGCAGAATGCAGGAAGATGGCAAGGTTGCTGATATTCATCAAACCGGCTCCCGCCAAACTTACAAACTCCTTACAGGCAAGAAATTTCAATGGGTAGCTATTGACCCCGAGAAAAAAGAATTTTCTGGCACCGGCGGCGGTTCATATACTTTTAAAGATGGAAAATACACAGAACAAATAGAGTTTTTCTCAAGAGACAATAGTCGTGTTGGGGTTTCATTAGTATTTGATGGAAAATTGCAGGATGGCAAGTGGCATCATAGTGGATTGAGCAGTAAAGGAGCTAAAATCTATGAAGTATGGAGTAAGGTTGATGAATAGGTCTACTTTTACTTAACTGTAAGTAAGGTTACAACACCATCCATTGTTGCCAGTAAAACAGATTTTTTACTGATAACGTTTACGGTGTTTACCATAGAATTATCTACTTTGTGTGCCCAAACTGTTTTCTGACTAACAGGATCAAAAGCATATACTACACCGTTTCTTGTTCCAAAGAAAACTTGTTTATCTTTTGCAATTAGCATAGAGGGCGTATGCTCATACCCAAATCCCATGTCTAAACGCCAAAGAACACCCGGATCTGTAGTTTGTGTTTTATAAGCTACTACTTCATTGTTCATTGTTTTGCCAAAAATAAGACTGCCATCTTCAGATATACCTATTGATTCTCTCACTGTAGCCTCTTTGTTCCTCCATAGAACATTGCCATTATTAACATCCAACGCGGTAAGTACCCTATCTGGTGCAGCAAAATAAACTACGCCATCCTTCGCTACTGGAGTACACATCGCCGGAGAAAACATACGATTAGCACTTCCATTGTTCCACTTCCAAAGTAACGTACCATTGCTTTCATCTAAAGCATATAAATGGCGCCCCCAAGAGCCAAAAAGCACCTTGCCCTGATATATTAAAGGTTTGCCTACAATAGCCCCTTCTACCCCATCAAAACTCCAGATTTGCTTACCGGTTTTAGCATCAATAGCTCTAAAATTATGATCACTTCCTCCAATATAAACAACTCTGCCATCAGTAACCGGCGCACCTAAAACAGATGCTCCAGTTTTAATTTTCCATATCTCCTTTCCACTATTCAGGTCCAAACCATAAATACAACCATCACCAGAACCCAATGCAATAACATTACCTACAATTACAGGAGAAGAATAAATAGCACCACCGGTTTTAAATCCCCATTTTTTGCTGCCATCTTTTATGGATAATGCCTCAACCTCACCAATGCTATTTCCAAACACCACCAGTTTCTTAGTAGCAGCTGGAGTCAGTACCACATTTGCACTTGCATGATAATTCCAAGTCTGTTTAACCTGCGGATAAGTGGCATTTATCTCATAAGATGGTCTTACTATTTTACCACTGCTATTGGGAATAAATTTACCCAAAGCAATACCACGCCAGTTAGGTTCTATCGCCAATCCGGGCTTTTTAACAGCAAACAAGACAGAATCACTTCGCATTGTAACCACATTGTATCCCCCGACACTATCTTTAGCTCTCAAATTAGAGCGTCCCATAGTTGCGGGTACTCCTTCAAAATCCATTGCCTGGTTTGCATGGCCATGGCCGCAAATCGCATATTGAATATTGTATTTTTTAATCCTGTCTGTTGCTTCGTACCAATTATCCAAACTATTATCAATAGGATAATGATTGATAAATACAATTGGCATATCTGCTGGTGTTTTCTTTAAAACTTCATCAAGCCACACTACGGCATCTCTTGGAATGTGTCCGTCCGACATCCTCACATAAGGACCCGATGCACAGGCAATAAATCGATACCCATTATGATCAAATGTAAATTTATCATTTCCAAATTCACGAATAAAGTCTACTCCACCCGACTCCGACCAACCTGTATCATGATTACCAGGAATAACATACCATGGTTTTTTGAGCCCGGTTAAAATCTCCTTTGCAAGCTTAATTTCCAACTTAGTTCCCATTTCAGTTACATCACCCGTAACGATAATAAAATCAAGGTCATTCTGTTGATTAATATCATTTACTGTTCTTCTCAAATCCTCCTCACCAGTTTCAGTACCAACATGTGTATCTGTTACAAAGGCATACTTAAATGCTTGAGCATTCACATTTAAAAAGGAAGCAACAACTATTATAAAAGCAATAATATATCTCATACCATGACCAGTTTTAGGGCAGGTCAATTTACATTTTTCTAATCACTTGACCTGATTTGTTACAAGAATGTCTCAATTAGGACACCAATAATTCATAAATTGCCCTTCAGTTAACATACAAGACCTTAAGAATTATCTTATGCAAAAGTTCCTTACCATTGCCCTGTTGGCATTTTTTTCTTTACAGGTTAAAGCACAATCCAAATTAAACGTTGTATTGGCTGGCCTTAGTCATGATCACGTAAACCTGATAATGGATAGCTACAAAAAAGGAGAGGTAAACATCATTGGTATTGCAGAAGAAAACCCGGTTTTAGTAGAAAGATTTAAAGCCCGCTTTAAGTTTGCTGATTCAATATTTTTCACAGACTTAAAAGAGCTCCTGAAACACCGTAAACCTGATGCAGTACTTGCTTACAATGCGATTGAAGATCATTTAATGGTAGTAGAGGCAGCTGCTCCTCTTGGTATTTCTGTTATGGTAGAAAAACCTTTAGCTGTATCTGTAAAACATGCTGAGCGTATGGCCGCATTAGCCAAACAATACAAAATCCATTTGTTAACCAATTACGAAACCACATGGTATCCAAGCAATCAGGAAGCATACACCCGAATTAAACAAAGCAGTGCTATTGGAGACATTAGAAAAATAGTTGCACATGATGGCCATGAAGGACCTAAAGAAATTGGGGTAAGCAAGGAATTCTTAAATTGGCTTACAGATCCAAAAAAGAATGGTGGAGGTGCGATTATAGATTTTGGTTGTTATGGTGCAAATCTTATGACCTGGCTAATGAATGGAAAAGCGCCCATTTCAGTTACTGCATTAACACATCAGATAAAAAAGGATGTTTACCCGAACGTTGACGATGATGCAACAATATTACTCGAATATCCAACGGCAACTGGCATCATAGAAGCTTCATGGAACTGGCCGTTTAGCATAAAAGACATGGAAGTATTTGGAAAAACAGGATACATACAGGCAGTAAACTCAAATACACTTCGTACCAAGGAAAACGGAAAAAACAACTATCAGCTAGAAGAAGCCAAACCTTTAGCGCCGGCGCATAGCAACCACCTTAACTATCTTGCTGCAGTGCTGAAAAATGAAGTAAAACCCGAAAATGATCTATCATCACTAAACAACAATCTGATTGTAGTAAAAATATTGGAGGCAGCTAAACGCTCAGCTAAAGAAGGGCGCAAGGTACTTATTAACTAAATTAATTCACCAAAAACTATCTATTTACCAGCTTCATTGAGCCCTCATTGTAGCGCTCACCTGTATTTGGATAACGAAGGAGTAGTTCATCGATGATTTTTAAGTCGTTGGCAGATAATGTAAGATCAACCGCCCCTACATTTTCTTCAAGGTATTTTCTTTTCTTGGTTCCCGGGATAGGAATTACATCATCGCCTTGAGCCAGTACCCATCCAAGTGCCAATTGGGCCGCTGTACATCCTTTTTCCTGTGCCAGCTTTCCAAAATCATGCGCAAGCCCTTCATTGTTCTTTAGGTTATCCCCGCTATAACGTGGAAGTGTTTTACGGAAGTCGGTATCATCAAGCTGTTCCACATTTAAAGCGTTAGTTACCAAACCTCTTGCCAGCGGGGAATAAGGGATAAGTGTAATCCCAAGTTCACGCACGGTACTCAATATCTCACCTTCCACATCTCTGGTAAGCAACGAATATTCACTTTGCAACGCCGTAATTGGATGCACTGCATGAGCTCTACGGATAGAAGCAGGCGATGCCTCGCTCAATCCAAGATACCGTACTTTACCTTCTTTTACCAGCTCTGCCATAGCTCCGACTGTATCTTCAACCGGAACGTCTGGATCTATCCTGTGAGCATAATACAAATCAATTGTATCTATTTTTAAACGTTTTAAGCTATTTTCTACAGCAACCTTAATCCATTTTGGTGAACCATCAAAGTAAGTTCCAGAAGCATTACTTGATCCTGCAATGTTATCTTTAAATCTGAATCCAAATTTAGTAGCAATAAAGACCTTATCTCTATTGGGAACTAAAACTTTAGAAATTAGTTCTTCATTATTTCCATTTCCATACATATCAGCAGTATCCCAGAAATTAATTCCAAGATCAAGCGCTTTATGAAGTGTTGCAATACTTTCTGTATCGTCAACAGGGCCATAAGCAAAGCTCATTCCCATACAGCCCAAACCTATCGCCGATAGCTGTTCTTTTGTTTTACCCAAATTCCTGTATTTCATAACTTTTAGATTTTATGATCCAAAATTACCTAATTACCAAGATCGGTAGTTTAAAGGATTCAAACAGATCATTATAAAATTCAAACAGCAATATTTCTAATCTCTTTTGGTGTACGCTGGGTTTGTTTTTTAAAGAAGTTATTAAAATAAGCAGGATATTCGAAGCCAAGCCCATAAGCTACCTGAGCAACATTCCAATCTGTATGCTGCAACAAAGCGATGGCTTCTTTTACTATTCTGGATGAAATGTGTTCGGTGGTTGTTTTACCTGTAACCTCTTTAACAGCACGATTAAGGTGATTTACATGAACGGAAAGATTTTCAGCATAATGATTGGCAGTTTTTAACTGGAGTCCCATTTCAGGTGTATCTATAGGAAATTGCCTTTCAAGTAATTCCAGAAATAAACCTGCTATCCTTGAGGAAGCATTGGTATTTTTTTCAAAATTCAGAGCAGGTTGCAATTTCATGGCCTCATGAATAATGAGATGCAGGTAATTACGTAACAGATCATACTTATGAATATAATCTGAGGATACTTCAGAAATCATTTTCTTAAAGATGACCGAGATTTCTTGCTGCTGCTCGTCATTTACAAAGAATATTGGTGATCCCCCTATTTTAAACAACGGTGAATCCTGTAGGGTTCCTATTTTTTCATTAGAGTGTATAAACGCCTCTGTAAACAAACAGAACCAGCCTTCCTGATCATCTGAAGCTGCTTCCCACGAATATGGAATTACCGGATTTGAAAAAAGTAATGCAGGCCTATCAATTTCAATCCATTTATCGGCATAATGTAATTTGCCCTTACCTATTATAAGTGATACTTTATAAAAATCACGTCTTATGTAAGGGGCATTGTTAAGGCATGATCTACGCTCAAACACATTAAAATGCCCTGCGCCAGCATTGTGAAGTGAGAGTCCTAACGGATTTGCCTGTGGTACCCGGCTATAAAACTCTTGTAGAGATTCAATTTGTTCCATTCAACAAAAATTATAAAATTCAAACAGATATAAAGTTGCGGTTTCTTACAATTTCCTCCGTCGTCTTCATGTCATTAAATACCGTCTGCGATTTAATTTACTAAAAAGGGCGCTTCAATTGTATCTGCATCCTTAAGTACAAGATCTGTTAATGATTGGATTAATTTATTTACAAGACCTAAGGTTAACTGATCGGTTATATTACCCTGCTCGTCTATTTTACTCTTAATACCTGGAATTAAAAGCTGTGTATCTACTGTCATCTTTGACTCTATAATTAAAAGTGTACCCAATAAAGAAGCATGCGCTTTTTCTCCAGATAATGACGCGGTGATTAATGCGACGGGTTTTTTAGAAAATTCCATTGACGAAACCGTCCAGTCAATCGCATTTTTTAAAGTACCAGGCACTCCCATAGCATACTCTGGAGTACAGATCAATATTGCATCCGCAGCTTTAAGATGCTGCCTGAAATCGGCAACTTGTATTGGTGGTGTCTCCAGATCGAGATCAGGATTAAATTGAGGAATATCAGATAGGCCTTCAAAAATGTTTATTTCAAAAATATCAGAAGTTAACCGAGCAATTCCTTTTATCAGATTAAGATTAGAAGATGTCTTTCTAGTGCTTCCGGAAATGGCTATTACTTTAATTTTACGGGACATAATAAGTTTTTTCTATTTTGTACACTAAAGTCTATTAGCAAGTCTCTTATTAATTTCGTCAAGCAGATACTCTTTGGGATCTGATGAATACTCCCAAAACATTACTCCCGCCAGACCATGTTCTTTTACATACTTGCATTTATTCTTTACGGATTGCTCATCTTCATAGGTAATAAAAGTCTTGTTCTTTTCATTAAAAAGATAAGGCGCTTTTGCCCCCTTATCTACAAATCTTTTGTAACCATTTTTATTAATAAGGCTATCTTTTAAAAGTGTATAACCCTTTCCAAATTGACCAGAAACAACTTTATCTCCAAGCCCTTTCTTACCACTTTCATCAATTTTAAAATTGCGGCCATAAAATGCTATTCCCATAACTAATTTATTGGCAGGAACGCCCGCAGCTATAAAAGCTTTTATCGTTTTATCAGCAGAGCTATTAGACGCTATCTTTTTTGAATCGTATAAATTAGCATGATGACTGGCCGTACCACCGCCAGTATACAAGTCGTAGGTCATCAGATTAACGTAATCCAGATATTGTTGAGCTTTCCCCATCTCTGAGGTATTCAAAAAATCAGTAAAACCACCAACAGCAGTACTAAGAAGCTTCTTTTGACCTGTCTCCTTCTGAAGTACATCTAATTCTTTACGGATCGCCTGAAACATTAATGTGAAATTCTGCTTATCCTCGGGTCTATACACATTACCTTCTTCTCCTGGCCGGGCAGGATACTCCCAGTCGATGTCTACTCCATCCAGATTATACTTTCTTATAATATCTACTGAACTCTGTGCAAATTCAGCTCTGGAGGAATCGGTTAATACCGCATCCGAAAAGTTCTCACTCCATGCCCATCCACCTATTGAAATAAATATCTTAAGATCAGGATTCTTTTGTTTTAACAGATTTAATTTTCTAAAATTTACAGTATCCGTCTTCAGGTTTCCTAAAAATGCACTATTGCCTTTTACATTTACAAAGGCATAATTTATATGCGTAAGTTTTTGGGCAGCAATCTTATCGGTATTTATTAACCCTCTAAATCCGGCAACGTATCCAATTATTACTGGTTTACTTTTTACGGAATCTGATTGAGAAAATGCATTAGTTACCAGGAGTAAAATGGTGGTTAAGCCACAAACAGAGAACTTGAGATACTTTTTCATAAACTTAAATAGGAATATAAATATAATCCTATTTAAGTAATTTAACCTCATAAAGATCATTACGCCTGTCCTTAAGTATCCTAACGGTACCAAAATGATGAATTTCATCAAGCAGGTGTAGGTCAACATCTACAACCAACATCATTTCTGTATTGGGTGTCGCTTCAGCTTTAACAGCATTGGTAGGAAAAGCAAAGTCAGAAGGTGTAAATACTGCCGATTGCGCAAACTGAATATCCATGTTGTTTACTTTAGGCAAATTCCCTACACAGCCGGCAATAGCCACATAGCATTCGTTTTCTATGGCTCTGGCTTGTGCACATCTTCTTACTCTGGTGTATCCATTTTGAGTATCGGTAAGAAATGGAACAAATAGAATCTGCATTCCCTGATCGGCGTAGATGCGGCTCAACTCCGGGAATTCGACATCATAACAAACCAGAATCCCTACTTTCCCGCAGTCGGTATCAAATACCTGAATTTTATCACCCCCAACCATACCGTAATATTTCCGTTCATTTGGAGTAATATGAATCTTTCTATATTCATCTGTTTTTCCGTTTCTGTGGCAAAGATAGGTGGCATTGTACAGCTTATTATCTTCTAATATTGGCATACTGCCCGAAATGATATTTACATTGTATGAAACCGCATATTCCTGAATTTTAATAACAATCTCTTCGGTAAGTTCTGCAAGTTTACGCATCGCCTCCATTTCTGGCAAGTGATTGTAAGGCTGTAAAAGCGGAGTATTAAAAAATTCCGGGAACATAATAAAATCGGATTTGTAACCGCTCACAGCATCTACAAAAAATTCTACCTGCTCATAAAAAGCATCCATGGTAGGGAAAAGACGCATTTGCCATTGAACCAATCCTATACGAATGGTTTTTGCAGATCTTGCCGAAGCATCAACTCCCTGATAATAAATATTATTCCATTCAATCAGCGTTGCAAATTCTTTAGATTCATGATCGCCCGGAAGGTAGTTTTTTAATACCTTTCTTACGTGAAAATCATTAGATAATTGAAAGGTAAGTGTTGAATCGTATAATTCCTTAGCTTTTACTTTATCGATATACTGTCTTGGGCTTAGTGTATCGGCATGTTCATGATAGCCGGGGATGCGCCCGCCGGCAATGATGCTCTTTAAATTTAAGCTTTCACAAAGTTCCTTTCTGGCTTCATAAAGCCTGCGGCCTAAGCGCAGACCGCGATATTCAGGCGAAACAAAGATTTCTATTCCGTATAAGGTATCTCCATTGGGATCATGGGTAGAAAATGTATACCTACCGGTTATCATTTGATAGGTGTGTTTATCTCCATACTCATCATAGTCCACTATAATAGATAATGAGCAGGCCACTACTTTCTCGTCTACAGCAATGCACAACTGGCCCTCAGGAAATAATTTTAATAGTTTAGCGATAGTTTGCTTGCTCCAGATTTGTCCTCCCAGGGTATCATATGCCTGCTCCATAGATTCCTTTAGGTCACTATAATCTTCGAGCGTCAATTTTCTAATTTCAATATTCATGAGTACGTGTTGTTATACTTGCTAGTGCACATAAATAGTGCCTGAAATATATTTTGAAACAGAATTACCCACCCTGCAAAGCCATATTCCAAGAACTTCTTACTATATTTAGCAAGGTGCGATAGATTGAATTTAAACCAGCTTAAATGTGCCAAAACCATTCAACCAAAAGATAAAATGTTAAAAATTAAAACATTAAGACTGATGTTTACTTTTTACATGAGCTTTTTCACTACAGCTTTTGTATTAACTTTGGTGTCGGCATACATGCTATCCAAACTTGGTTCAGAAGCTTTCACTTTAATATTTTGGTTTAAAATAATTACCTACGGGATAATTATCTATTATATAAATAACTACAAAAATAAGGAGTTTTATTACTATCAAAACTTGGGAATACCTAAGCTTACTTTATGGATAGGTACCTTAACCTTCGACTTCCTGTTATTTGTTGCCCTTTTAATTTACGCCGTTAAATGATCCATAAACTTGAAGCCGATAGCATATTCCTTGAATTTGGTTCAAGAAGGATCTTATCTGATATTTATTTAAAGTGCGAAACCGGCAAAATAACTGGTTTGCTCGGTAGAAATGGAAATGGTAAAACATGTTTAATGAACATTATCTACGGCAATCTAAATGCTAACAGTAAATCCATTCGCTTTGACGATTTAACGGTTCAGGCTGCCTATAAGAGGCCTGATTTACTCCTATATCTTCCGCAGTTTAACTTTATACCACAAACTTTAACTTTAAAAAGAGTATTTGCCGACTTTGATCTGGACTTTTTTGAATTCGAAAACCGCTTCCCGGATTTTAAATCCAACTATAAAAGCGCTTTAAAAAGTCTATCTGGCGGCAACCGAAGGCTAGTTGAAGTATACATTGTACTAAAGGCAAAATCTAAATTCGCCATGCTGGATGAGCCTTTTTCACACCTGAGCCCCATAATGATTGAGGCAATCATGGAACTAATGAACGAGGAAAAGAAAAATAAAGGATTATTGATTACAGATCATATGTTCAGAAACATAATCGGGATCAGTGATAGTCTTTACGTTTTAACAGGAGGAAAAACCCATCTGACAAAAGCCGTTGAGGAACTTGAATTTTTAGGATACGCAAAGGCTTAGCACTACTCGTAATTGATATATCATATTAAGCTTAGAAATCAAATTTGACTCTTGCACGGATTCCCCATTCAGAAACCATAGGATTATCAAGATACGTGAAGCGTTTTACCAGATCAACCCTAAGCAATTTAAAGATATTTCCTACACCAACACTTCCCTCAATATAAGGATCTCTACTTAGTGAGTTTGTGATAGGTACTCCATCCTGATTCAGTACAAATTGCATTGCGCTATTATTAACCGCAGGGTTGTTTTCATTCCGCAGACCACCATATAGCGCCTTAAACGACATTACTTCTCTTAGCTTCAGCTTTTTTAATAATGGTATTTTATTAAAGAAGAAACCATTAAAGTTTTGATCTATGTTGATGCTAGCGTAATGATCACTAACAAACTCCAGAAAGTTCATTAGGTTATACGATTGCAACTGATAAGCATAAGTTTGGTTTGCTCTGTGAATAGACAATAATGGGAAAGGCACTTTACCCAAAATATAAGCGCCTTCGAGTGTTACATCGGTATACCCAAATTGAGATAGATAAAAACGTTTATCAACGCTTCCCATGAAATTATGATAGTTATATTCACCTCCTAAAACTCCCTTTATACCTGCAGTATATCTGAAATTAAAAATAGGATACTTGTCGACAAGCGGGGTACGATATACCTTACCCTGATAAAACTTTTCATGTGGCGCGTACCTTAACTGAAGTGATATTTCTGATGTACTAATCGAGTTAGTTTTAATTAAATTATTGTCTCTTGAACTTGCAAAATACAAAGATCCGGCAGGTGTTTGATTCCATTTGCGCAAACCAAGGCTATAAGAGAAATGATTTTCGAACTCATGCACATAATCTATTCTGTAAAAATCATTGTACAACATCATATCATTCTCTCCCCTTTTGAAGGATAGCAAGAAGTTATCTTCTTGTACAAACTGCAATTCCTGACCTGGTATTTTTGTATCTCTCTGGAAACTTGCCCTTAAATAGTTTTGGGGAAATGCATAAATAGATTTATTGTTTAACGAATAGGTTCCGCTTAAGAAATACTTCCACTTCGTATCATTAAAGCCATAAGCAGCATATGTTTCAAAGTAATAACGTTTGCTAAGCGCCGGAGTAGTTCTTCCCCCTAAACGCAAACGAAAACCTTCAACACTATTAAAACTGTAAAAAGTATTTACCGGCCCCATTTCAAAAGGTCCAAAATCTTTATAGCCAGCAAAGAAAAGCGTAACCACATCCATTGTTCTTTTAAATGATGGGATAGTTTGCAGCGTATCTAAATTACTATACACCTTTAAATTTGTAGCACTAAGCGCTTCCGGACGGTTATCGGCCCAAAATTCTTCTGATCTTTTAGTGGCATCTGCAACTACAACAGGCACCGCTGAGCCATAATATGTAGTATCAGGATGGGGTTTGTTGATTTGGTAATCTTTAAAATTCACAGTTCTTTCGCCAGTAAATCCCGTTCCGCCTTTTTTACTTAAACCAAAATCAACAATCAGATTACTTTTACTAAGGTGATAACGCTTATCTGGATTCTGTTCAAAGTCGAGCTTAGCTTCTAACGCCCTAACGAAATTCAAATTAATATCCTTATTTACAGTAAGGTATGCATTTTGAACAGCATAATTCCCATCTAGCGTAATGTATAACTTTCCTTCAAACAAGAGGTCAGTATTGTTTCTTGGCATAAACGAAAGCTCAACCAGCTTTGGGTTATGATTTTGAATGGTATCAGTAATGAAAAACTTATAGAATGTAGGTGCACCATCTGCAATTGGACTTAACAACTGATTACTTACTACTGAGATATTGTTATCATAGATATCTATATCCTGATACATTCTATCGAAATAAGTAGTTAAGCCTTGGTTATCGATAAAACGTTCATCAAAGTTAACACGCTTATCAGCTACTATAATGGTCTTAAGTTTTTCCGGACTTTTGCGGAAATAATTGTTCGAAAGCTTTTCTTGCTGAAATACAGGAAGCATGGTTTTACCACCTATTTTAGTGGAGTCCTGTTCCTGAAACAAAAATTTATAATTACGGAATATCCTTTTGTTTTTAAACTTATCAGAAAGGTTACTCATAGAAAACATCATTCTTTCGTATTTCTTGTATTCAACGAAATCATAATGATCCATACGGTTCTTTGGTTTATTAGCAATGACATTTCTAATAAGCGCAACCGCAGGATTATCCTTATTTTTATATTTTGGTTTTTTGCCTGCCGTAATTACCACTTCATCCATTTGAGTAGTTTCACTCTGCAGCTGTACATCAATTGTCTGCGTTTTGCCTGGAACAATTGTTTTTACAACTGATTTGTATCCTACATAACTAAATTTAATCTGTGTATGGTCATCACTGATAGTAATACTGTATTGGCCGTCAGCATCTGTTCTACCACCCTTTTCAGTTCCGGTAATCAGAAACGAAACATACGGTAAGGTTTCTTTGGTTGTAGCATCTGTTACTGTACCGTTAACAACTGTTTGCTGAGCTTTTGAAGTAAAAGCAAACGCTATCAGTAAAATAACAGTTCCTATATATTTAAAATATTGATGTTTCATTATGTATTTCATTTACCTTGATCCCGCCAATGCAATGGCATTTACCGGATATAATTATTCAGGATGTCGGCAAAGGTACATCTCAACTTTTGAATATTATACTAAAATAGTCAGGATAAAGTCTTCAACCAGATGTTATGACATCAAGATGAAAAAGCAAAAAAATAAAGTCTGTAAATAGTTGATTAACTGAGCTGAATAACAAAATCTGTTTGCCCTGGTTGTAGGGTTTTTAATGAAAACAAAAAGCCATGATTAAGCAATATCTCTCTGACCAGAGTCAAACCAATACCCTGCCCGTCTTTCTTGGTACTAAAAAACGGACTAAAGAGCTGCTCACTTAAGTCCTCCGATATCCCCCTGCCGTTATCAGTAATTGTGAGCTTCTTTAATTTAGCGTCTAAACTAAACTTCACAATACCCTCCTGATCAAAAGCCTCTATCGCATTCTTAACAATATTAATCAGTGCCTGCTCCATTTGTTGTGAGTCGGCTGAGATGTAAAATGGAGTATTAGGTAAATCGAATCCAAAGCTAACACCACTTTCTTTTGCTTTGATAAGCATAAAATCTGAAACTGAATAAATTAAAGCAGTAAGATCAACCTGAAGTTTGTTTACGGGTGTCAGTTTTACCAAATCTGCAAAATTTCTCATGAACAGATTCAGGTTCTGATTTCTGGCAACAGCTACATACATTGCATTCTTTAAACTTGATTTATCTTCAGAGCTCCATATTTCATTGGTATCAAGAGCCATATTAATGATAGAATTTACGGGCCCTACTGTATTATTTACTTCATGAGCCATCATCCTGATTACTTTACCATAGGCATTCTTTTCCGCTTCAAAGATCTCCGCAGTCACTTCTTCAATCATTACAAACATTCGGGGAAAGCCCCTATCTATAAAATGAGATTTTTGGACCTTATAAGTATTTAAACTGCCAATTCTCATTGTTTTAGACTCACCAGCCTTAAGGGGCTCAAACTGAGCCAAAAGTATTTCAGGTCTGGTTCCCAATATTTCCTCTGCTTTTGGATTAATCTGCTTTATATGATTGTCGTAATCAAGGATAACAATACCAGTGGGTGAAGTATGAATCAGTTTTTCCAGAAAAAAATGCTGTGCTTCCTGTTTTGTCCTTTCTTCCCTTAATGCATCCATCATCTGATTGTATACATCTATGAGTTCATCTGTTTCTTTCTTCCCTGTTGGTAAAAACTTAACATTAAAATCACGATCATTGATGGCGCTAATCCCCTCCCTAAGATAATTTAAAGGCTCTACAAGCTGTTTATAAAGCCCTATTGATATCACAACAGAAACAATAACTAATACCTCAGAAATAATAAAAAATATCTTATTCTTCTCCAGAATAAGATAGCTAAGTCCTAAAAAGACAAGATGAAGAACAACAATAAAGAGGATATACTTGGTCTTTAACTTCATTCAGTTTAATCTTCTGCTTCATTAAATGGAATCTGATACTTCTCAAGTCTACGGTATAGTGAATTTCTTGTTATCCCAAGAGATGCAGCGGCTTTGGTAATCTTGTTTTGGTGAAAGCTCATTGCCCTTTTGACCATTTCAATTTCCATCTGCTCAAGTGTAATACTGCCTACACCGGGCATTTGTACATTCGCCTTTTTTGAAGGGGACAGATCTAATTGCGCTTTAAAATCATCTATACCAAGTTCATTATTCTTGCTCACTAAAATAGTCCGCTCTACCAGATTTTTCAGTTGCCTTATGTTGCCTGGTAACTCCAATTGCTGAAGCCACTTCATTGCACTGACTGATATTGATAACAATGGTCTATTGTAGATTTCTTTAAGATTATTAATAAAGAAATCAACCAATAAAGGGATATCATCTGATCGTTCACGTAAAGGCGGTAAGTTTATAGTGATCAGGTTGATGCGATACAACAAGTCTTCTCTGAAAGTGCCCGCACCGACCATTTCATTTAAATTTTTATTAGTTGCACACACCACCCTGACATCCACTACTTTACTTCGGCTGCTACCCAACACTTCATATGTTCTGTCTTGCAGCACCCTCAATAACTTAACCTGACTACCCGCTTCCAACTCTCCTATTTCATCTAAAAAGATAGTCCCTTTGTTAGCCATTTCAAATCGACCGGTTCTGTCGAAACGTGCATCAGTAAATGCTCCACGAACATGACCAAACATTTCACTTTCAAACAATGATGAAGATATTCCCCCAAGGTTCACTTTTACGAAAGGCTTATTCCGACGTGAGCTATTCTCATGTATTGCTTCTGCGATCAGCTCTTTTCCTGTACCGCTTTCTCCAAGAATAAGCACCGATGCATCTGTTGGCGCAATCTGCCCTATAGTTTCAAGTATAGCAAGCATCTGAGGATCTTCGGCAATAATTTGCTTAAAATTATATTGCTTATCCAATTGTTTTCTACTGCTATTCTTTGTTTTAGTAGTATTTAACTCAAGTAATGTTTTAACTGATTGTAAAACGTGTTCGTTGTTCCATGGCTTATTTATAAAATCATTTGCGCCAAGTTTCATGCCCTGAACAGCCAGTTGGATACTTGCCCATCCTGTAATCAAAATCACAGGTACTACAGCATCAATTTTTCTGATGCTGCTAAGCAATTCCATCCCTTCCACTCCAGTGGTATCAATAGAAAAGTTAAGATCAAGAAGAATCAACTCTGGAGTTTGCTCTTTGATAATAGTTAAAGCCTCTACGGCACTATCTGCCGACTTAACCTTATTACCTGCATTTTCAAGTAATAAAGTTAAAGAAGTTCTTACAGCAATATCGTCATCTACAATCAGTATCATATACAAAGTTAATATAGTTATTATTCTTCATGCAATGCAACAGCAGGATGTATAGCAGCAGCCTGTTTTCCAGGGTATAAAGAACAAAAGATCACCAGTAGATAAATGAAAGCAATAGACAACAATAAAGCGATGATATAAACGCTGGCTGCAACATTAAAAACATTTAGCAAGGGGAATTGTAAAGCAAAAAAAGAACCCAAAATAATAGATAATGTAGCCAATAGCAACGACTCACTGACCAGTTGAAATGATACGGATGAACCTGTTGCACCAATAGCTCGGCGCAAACCGATCTCCCCCCTTCGCTGGCTAATATTATACCAAAGCACGCCGAACAATCCCAGCGCCACATTGATGATTAAAAAGCCTGCTACTGTAATACAGATGATCATAGGGATAACGGTATCAGAATTTTTAGATTCCCGGGTATCTTCCATATGCTGGATCTCCGTATTTGAATTCTGAATTATTCTGGCAAGGAGTTTACTCAACCTACTTTCAAAAGCTGCATTAGCCTTTGGACTTACTTTAAGCAAAATGTGTCCTACCCACCTGAAACTGCCAGTATCAAGTCTTTTATAAAAGCTCTTACCTGCCGGCCAATAATCCCCTTCGGCTTTCACATCGGCCGTAACGCCAATCACCTTCCATTTTTCTTCTTCGTTATCTGCACCAACAATTTTACCGGCCGCAGGCTCGTCTCCAAACATCGCCTGCTTTAATGTTGAATTAATAACTACACTTCTTTGATTGATGTCTTCTTTATTGAACCACCGACCCTCGAGTAATTGCATACCTAATACCTTATTGTAATCATCTTCTACAACATAGTTATTTATTGGAGACATTTCTTTCCCTTTATAAGTAAATCCAGTTGTGGAATGGCTATTTGAATAAGGAAAATTCGCACTTGTAAAGCTTAACTCTTCTATTTCTGGTAACGCTTTTAAGCTACGCCTTACATTCTCGTAAAAAATATTTAAAGAGTCAATATTATTGGTTTTAGCATTTCTGCTATAAGATACAGACCATACCCGTTCCGATTCGAATCCCTTGGGCAGCATATAATTCAAGTAATAAAAAGTTAACAGGGAGAATACGGCAAATATGACCAAAAATGACACCAGTATTTCCGAAAGGAACAGGAAATTCTGCTTCCTTTTATTCCAGATCAATTTAAATAAATGTTTGAACATGATAATTTCTTTAAAATGGTTCTTATTGAGCTTTTAGGGCATTAACTACATTTAACCTCGACATTCGCCAAGCCGGGTAGACTCCCGAAAGCAACCCGAAAAATAGGCAGATCAGAAATCCAAATACCAGTACGGTAAAGTTCAGCGACAAATTAAGGTTAGGTAGAATATCGGATTGATTAAATAGAAAAATGCACACTATAGAGAGAAAAACGCCTATAACACCTCCCAGCAGTGTTAAAATAACATTCTCTACAATAAACTGATAAACCAGTGTTTTAGATGAAGCGCCAAAAGCCTTTCGAACTCCAATCTCCGAGGAACGCTCCATTATCCTGGTAATATTAATATTTACCAGATTTATAGTAGGTAGCAACAGGAACAGCAAAATAAAAAGACTAACAATTGCGATCATCCTGGAAATACCCACGTTTTCATCATTTCCAAATAATTTTCTTGACATACTTTCAAGCATGGTATCTGCATGAGCATAAAGTTTGTCATATTCCTTATCGTTAGTTGGGATTTTTGAGAGCATTTGCTGATATTCTGCCCTCATTTTGGGAACATCTGCTTCAGATTTAGCAAGTAATACAGCGCCGAATCCTCCCTGAAAGCCAACGTCTTTATAGTTTCCTTTCGAAACAGTGTATGGCAAATACAAATCACCATAGAAATTGCGCATACTTCTTGGTAAATCCTTAACCACGCCAATGATCCTGTAACTAACGTTATCGGCCTCTATGTACTTTCCTACAACTGATTTAGCATCACCAAAGTAATTTCTTTTATTGCTTTCTGAAATCACCCCTACTCTCTCCCCATTATCAATCTGCTGCTTGGTATAGGGTTTTCCCTCCAAAAATTGATATTCGGCAATTTCCCAATAATTAGCATCTGTATATTTGTATTCCATAACAACTTTCTTGTTGTTTACATAAGCATTCGCCTTGGCAGAGAAAGAGAAAATGCCAATCTTTTCCGGAGTCTTTAGTTTCGATACATAATGATCCAGGAAATAAAAAGAAGCCGAGCTTCCATTATACCAGCCATTTTTAGAGCTTACCAGAGCCACACCTGTGATATAAAGAGATCTGTTTCTCTTGTAGTCAGGGTATGAAGGACTTAACATCTTATCAAAAAACGCAGTCGTTACCATCAATATCGTAAGCGTAAAGCTAATGCCAAACAAACTGATAAAAGTGAAGAACTTTCTCCGTTTCAATACTGCTATGGCTATTTTAAAGTAGTTTTTAAGCATAACTATAGGATTTATTGTACTTGAGAACCATCAAACAAACGTACCAGACGGTGCGTTTTATGTGCCATATTTTCATCGTGGGTAACCATCACTATGGTAGTACCATCATTCTTGTTCAGACTAATCAGAATATCCATAATCTCATTCCCCATAGCACTATCAAGGTTACCTGTTGGCTCATCAGCCAGAATGATCTGGGGTCTGCCTACAATAGCCCTGGCAATAGCCACACGCTGACGCTGCCCCCCGCTAAGCTGGGTTGGGAAATGCTTGATTCTGTTGCTCAGTCCTACTTTTGCCAAGGCTTCGGTAGCCAATTCTCTGCGCTCTTTAGCAGATCCAGAACGATACAATAGCGGCAGTTCCACATTATCCAACACTTGTAAGTCATTGATCAGGTGATAGCTCTGAAATATAAATCCAAGTTTTTGATTTCTGAATTTTGCCAGTTGCTGATCCGAGAATCTGGTAATATCCTGATCTGCTATTCTAATACTGCCTTTTGATGGTTCATCAAGCAAACCCATAATATTAAGAAGTGTACTTTTACCACATCCCGAAGGACCCATTATTGATAAAAACTCTCCTTTTGCAATATCCAGGTTAATGCCATTTATAGCCAGTGTTTCAACCGTATCGGTGCGATACACCTTTTCAATATTTTGTAAACGTATCATAATGTATAATTAGTAATTAAGATTTATTTATAAGTTATTTTTTCATTCTTTTCGAAATCATATAGCGACAAATACCTCAACTGGTAATAGGCTCCCCAAAAATCTCTTAATGAAGCCACATAATCTCTTTTGGCTCTATCGCTTTCCTGAAAGGCTATGCTCAGATCTGTTATACTCAAATTGCCTAAAACATAGCGTTCACTTGCAATCTGATATTTTTCAGAAGCAATCCTATCGGCTTGCGCGGTTAGCGCCAATTGCTCTTTCATCATATTAAAAAGCGTAACCTGCGTTACTATCTGTTGCTTAAAGGTTTGCTTGTCTTGCTCTACTTCATAAATAGTAAATTGCTGATTCGCCTCGGCTGTTTTGGTTCTGGATTTAGATCTTCCCCAATCAAGAACCGGAATAGCCAATTGTAACTCAACAGATTGTTGACTTTTAGGTGAACGGTAAACATCTAGTATATTACTACCTGCGCTAGAGAAGCCCAGATTAGCTTTTAAGGTTGCTATAAGCCCATTCTCTCCTTTAGCCTTAGCTACATCCCGTTTTGCCTCAGCAATACGTCTAACAAAAGCTATCGCATCAGAGCGATTTTCAAATGCTTCAGTTAGAACCCTTTCTGAAGTAACCTCAACACGTTTTACTGCCTCTGGCATGGTCAGCACAATCCTGTCATCCCCCTCTATCCCGGCATAGCTTCTTAAGTTCAGCGTTGCAATTTCCATATCTCGTTTGGCCGTTCCAACAGCTTTCTTAGCATTTACCTGCTCAAGTTGTAATTGCAGAATTTCATTTTTAGAGATTTTTCCCAATTCAAATTTGGTATTGGCTATGGTTAAGATGTTGCCGGTATTTGTATAATTCGTCTCTGCGATATGAAGATTTACCTGAGCAAGCAACAGATCAAAGAAATATCCGGTAACTGTTACAGAAATTTGTTCCTGCGATTCTATGTAAGCTTGTTTACTCTCGTTGTATTTTAAGGGTGCTATTTTTTTATCCCATTTGAGGCTATTAAACTGCAACAAAGGTTGTATGTACCCAATACCATAAGGAGTACCATTATACAACACATTGTCCCTATCAAAATCTGTAAAACGTTGCAACTGGGTGGTACCATAAATAGTACCACCTGTTGCGGCCAAACTCTGACTAAAATCGAGCGTTAGTGAAGAATTATCATTTCTTATTGGCTGAAAAGCTACTGTTCCATTTGGTTGAAGTACTTGAGAGTAGGTTTTATTGTATCCGGGCAAAATACCACTTAATGCCAACTGAGGCTGATAATTAGACTTAAATGTCCGCCACTCCCAATACTTGGTTTCCTTAACTGTAATGGCTTGTTTTGCGGCTATTGAATTCGACTTAGCTTTTTCAACTACCTCGTTTAAAGTTAGTTTCAAAGTGTCGGCCGCATTTTTTAATTCTATGCTACTGCCCCAAACGTTAAAGCAATACATGATCATTAGGGTTGTGAAACTGATTTTCATACGCTTATGATCAATTAGTGATTGAAATTTCTTTTGAATACGCATACTTGCTCATATCGGATGTGATCACAGTCTCACCTGCCTTTATACCACTGATGATCTCTATGTAATCAAAATTGCTAAGTCCTGTTTTCACATTTCTTCGTACTGCTTTTCCGTTATTTAGCACAAACACCTCTTGCTGATTTGAACCTTTAAAGGCCGCTCCGTTATTCACCCGAATTACCTTACTTCTGGTTTCAGTAATCAGAAAAACATCAACTTTCATGTTTGGCCTAAGCAGCTTATTATTCTTTTCGTCCAACTGGACTTCAAATGAAACAATTGAGTTGCTTACAGCCGGAGAAACACTGGCAACAGATCCTCTAAGTTGAATATCGTTTATCCTGATAATAGCGGGCATATTATTGTGAAGCTGATCTAACATATTGTCCGATATACTTCCTGCAACCTTATAACTGCTCAGGTTTGCAATTCTAGCCAATGACTCGCCCTCCTTTATGCTTGCGCCGATATTTTTATTTACCCAGGTTACCACACCTTCGCGTGTAGCGATCACATTTGCAAGATCAAGCTTACGTTTTAAGGCTTGTTGATCGTTTTTTTGAATGGCTAAAGCAATTTCGGCCTCCCTGATCTCTATTTTCATGGTCTGCTGCTTGTTTTTAATTTCATTTTCAAGCTGCTGCTTTTCCAGTTCTGCTACTTTTAAATTTAACTGAGCCTGCTCAATATCTTCCTTAGTTCCTCCACCGGCTTTGTATAGCCTCTGGGCACTTGCTACTGCATCTTTAAAATTTGCAATGCGTAATTGTTTAATGTTATTATTGGAATTGATGTCGTAAAACGTTTTCTCGAGATCAAGCTTTAGTTTTCTGATTTCGTTTTCTTTGGATTCAATTTGAAACTTTAGTTTATCAAAATCAGTTTCGGCAGATGATTTATCAAGAGTAAGAATAGATTGTCCGGCTTTTACCTTTGTGCCTGCATCCATTAATACGTTTCTTACAGCTGCATTTATAGGGCTGGTTAACACCTCTTCAAATTCAGGCAGCACTTCTCCTGTAGCATTTATTGTATTTTCTATATCCCCAGTTTCAGCCACCGCTGTGGTAAATTCGGAAGTAGCTATCGAAGGTTTGATGTAAGCCCGTAAAGTGAATATTCCTCCAATTATAATTCCCACTATTATGATTACAATTATTCTGGTTTTCTTCTTTCTTTTTACGGTAACTTCTTCTTCAATTGATTTGTCCATTGCTTGTTTGTTTCGACAAAGCATTACAACTCAAATACCAAACTTAAATATCTAATAAACAGTTAATTACATAAATAATAATTCATAAAAATGCCCGATAACAAACTAAACGTTCGATATCGGGCATTTTTAAGTAATACTAGTTAAATCGTATTTAGGGAGTTTAAATAATTCTCAACTATAGGAACATCTGCTTCTGCCCAGTCTTGATCTAAAAGCTCAGATGAATTTAGCCATTGGTATGATACATGCTCTCTTAATTCAATAGAACCGCCAATAACTTTACAAACAAAAGGGATTAGATTAATCGAAAATTCAACATAATGATGAATGTTGGCTGGCATTTCAAAAAGAATCTCAACATCCAGATTTAACTCCTCTTTTATTTCTCTTATCAGGCATTCGGAAGGGGTTTCTCCTTCTTCAATTTTTCCTCCTGGAAATTCAATTTTCAATGGTAGTTTCATTGATGCACTGCGCTGAGTAACCAATATGCTATTGGAATCATCCACTATTATGGCGCAAGTAACATTAATCATAATTATTTTTTACCATTTCATTAATTCCATCACTCTTCTAAACTCCTCTTGAAGAGGGGCTTTAAGGTGAATTTCTTCATTGGTTACCGGATGCTTAAATATAAGTTCTGATGCATGTAATAACATCGTAGTCATTTCCCATTGCTCTTTAAACAGTTTATTTTGTTTATTGCACCCATGCTTGCGGTCGCCAATTATAGGATAGAAAATATGAGCAAAGTGTTTTCTAAGCTGATGCATTCTTCCGGTTGTTGGTGTAGCTTCCACTAAGGAATATCTTGAGGTGGTATGTTTACCGAAGGCAACATCCAGCTCTGCCCTCTTTAAAGTTATAAAAGCAGTAAAAGCATCCTGAATGGTTCCATTTTCTTTTGCAAGAGGATAATCTATATCCTGGCTATCAGGCGCATACCCTCTAACAATCGCAAGATATTTCTTTTGAACCAAACCATTTTGAAACTGCTGATGCATTGCTATTTCTACATCTTTTTCAAAAGCAAATAGTAGCAAACCACCTGTTTTCCTGTCCAAACGATGAACAGGGCTAACATGTCTGTTTACCTGATCTCTTAAAAGTTGTAATGCAAATTCTTTTGCATCATTGGCAATCGACGACCGATGCACAAGCAGGCCATGAGGTTTATTAATTGCAATTAAATGGTCATCCTGATAAACAATTTCTAGCATTTAAACTTTTTTTGGCGAAGATAACCTTTTAAACTTTCCTGTTCTATTTGGAAGTAACTTCTTCTACCTCTATTAAGTCCGGGCCATTTTCAATAGGATAACCATCAACCTTTGTTCCTTTTAAGGTAACCTCCTTATTTACATAAGCATTTAAATCAACCTTACTGCTTTTTAATGCATAGGTTTTAGCATCCACTGTTAAAATATGGGTACCATACTGGAATGTGGTCATCCCTAATTTTTCAATTTTACCGCTTAACTTAACTAAGCCCTTACTTCCTGCCTGTTTCGCTGTGTTACAGCTTACCATGGCAAATCCAATAAACAATAGGAATAATAATTTTTTCATAACCTTAAGACGTTAAAATTTTCAATTATGCTACAAATAACAATAATTAAAGATACTGAAATGTTGGGGGACGTAATGATTTACAGCCAGATTATTTATATATTTGAATCATATTAACATTAGTCACATATCTAAATAGGATTACCAAAAATCCAAACCTATAGCGGGAAGGCTATTTTATTGCCTTTTTTCCTATGTTACAATCGTATCCCTAATAATATTTAGAAAGAATTATTCTTTTCACATTGGAATTTTAAAAATGACTAATCATATAAAAGTCGCCCTAATTGGCGCAACTGGTAAAGCTGGAAGCTATTTACTAAAAACACTATTAAATCAAGGTTATACAGTCAAAGCACTAATCAGAAATCCATCATCTTATAATTACCTGCATCCCAATTTGGAGATTGTAAGAGGAGATATAAAAGATTTAGAAACAGCGAATGAGCTTATTAAAAACTGTGGAGTTGTGATAAGTGCTCTTGGACAAGCAAAAGATGAGCCTCTAATAGCAAGTGTAGCAGCTCACAACATTATAAAAGCTATGAATAAGCAGCAGATCAAAAGATATATATTCTTAACCGGGCTGAATATAGATGTTCCGGGAGATAAGAAAAGTATGAAAACAGTTCAGGCATCCACATGGATGAAGGAGACATTTCCAGTATTTGTAGCCGACAAGGAAAAGGCTTTTGAAATAGTAAAAATGAGTGGCTTGGATTGGACTATGGTACGGTTACCATGGATTGAACAGACGGAAGAAGTAAGAAACCTGACTGTAAGTCTGGAAGACAGCCCTGGTGAAAAGATTAGTACAACAGATCTGGCACATTTTCTCATAGATCAGATCTTAGAAACTGATTTTATTGGAAAAGCACCATTTGTGGCAAGCTTATAAAATTTATAAATTATGAGGGTTAAGCTATTTTCCCTCATAATTTTAAAACAGATTCAATTGTCCGCCATTCGGTGGTTTTGCATCACCAAAAACTGTTTTACCGCCATATTTCCATGAGTCGTTTCTCTCTTTTTCTATAAGCTCTTCAAAATTATCATTAGGAATAAAGTCCTTTTCAACTTTGAAAGACAGTTCGCTTAGCTTTTGTATAGCGTGAAGCTTATCGGCTTGATCTATTTTTGCTTTATAAACTGCTTTGCTTAGTACACTAATCGTTTCATCATAAACATTTAAAGGCACTGGGAATGGATGCCCATCCTTGCCTCCATGTGCAAATGAGAAACGGGCCGGATCAGTAAATCGAGCAGATGTACCATAAATAACCTCACTTACTAATGCAAGTGACTGCAGAGTTCTAGGTCCCATTCCCTCAAGTAGCAGCAATTCTTCAAAATCACTAGGGTTCTTTTCATGACTTAACCACAGCATCGCACCCAAACGTTTAAGATCTACATCTTTAGCCCTAACGTCATGATGCGCTGGCAAGACGAGTTTACGCACTTCTCCTATCATTCGTTCCGGATGCTCTGCTGTCATTGATAACATAGCATTACGGGAAAGTAATGCTTCTTTGGCCACAAGATTTAAAATTTGTCCTTGGTTTTTCCCACAAATGCCTGTATGGGGCTCATCCACAAAGGATTTTAATGATGACGAATGCCAATGATACCTACGTGCAGTCGAACTTCCATCTCTCATTCCCTGCTGCACAACAGTCCACAACCCGTGCTTGTCTACAATAAAGTTATGCATATACAACTGAAACCCATCTTGTAAAGCGGTATTATCAACCTTTGCACTTAGCTTACTGCTTCGTACTAAGTCATTACCATTTAACCCGGTGCGTTCTCCAAATTTAAGTAGTTCATCCGGAGTTTGTCTGGATTTTTTGCCTTTGCCTCCACAAATATATATGCCTAATTCTTTATAATGAGGGTTAACTGAGGCCTTTAAGGCACCCATAACTGAAGTGGTGATTCCGGAAGAATGCCAATCCATACCCATCACAGCACCTAAACTTTGGAACCAAAAGGGATCACTTAATCTCCGCAATACTTCAGCTGTACCATACTCGATAATTATTGCCTCTGTAATTGCCAACCCCAAACGCGACATACGTTCTGCCAGCCATTTAGGAACATATCCATAATGCAAAGGTAAATCAGCCGTCCCAGATCTTTTCATTACTAACAAAATTAGCAAAATATTACCAATAATTCAATTTAACATTTCTTAACATCTGCCTATTATAATCCACCTTATATTTGTGATATAAATATTTGGTTAGTATTTATAGTTTAGGTTTAGTTGATAAATAAAAAAGCACCGATGGATTTCGGTGCTTTTTTATTTAATCAAATCCTTAAATTTGCAGGGTTATCCCTCCCATCACCATCTATCAATGAGCACCAATAAATTAATAAATATACCACCCCTCCCTGCCGTACTATTGTCTATAATTAGCGTTCAAGCCGGAGCCGCAATAGCCAAAGGATTATTTCCTGCACTCGGGGCAACCGGTACTGCATCTGTGAGGATAGGTTTATCTGCAATTATTTTAGTGGGTGCCTACAGACCAAATTTCAAGCGTTTCACAGCAAAACAATGGAAAGCCGTTATCCCTTATGGTATATCGCTAGGATTAATGAATGTTATTTTCTATATGGCCATAGAAAGGATCCCACTGGGTTTAGGTGTAACACTCGAATTTATTGGACCTCTTTTATTAGCTGTAAGCGGATCCAAACGTATATTAGATTTCTTTTGGGTATTTTTGGCTGCAATAGGAATAGCTTTTATTGCACCCTGGAATGAAAAAGGTATTGATTTAATTGGTGCGTCACTTGCATTGCTGGCCGGAGGTTTTTGGGCAGGCTACATTCTTCTTGGCGGCCGAATAGCTAAAATTATGGATGGAGAACAAGCAGTAGCCGTAGGCATGATATTCGCCGCTATTGTAGTGGTTCCTTTCGGCTTTGGAAGCGGGGGCTTATCCAATTTCACACCCATTATGATCTTAAGCGGCGGTGCGCTGGCATTGTTATCAAGTGCTATTCCATTTACTTTGGAAATTGGTGCCCTTAAGAAATTACCAGCGCGTACTTTTAGTATTTTGATGAGCCTTGAGCCAGCAGCTGCAGCATTATTCGGGCTAGTGTTTTTAAAAGAACACCTCACCCTGCATCAATGGTTGGCAGTAACTTTTGTAATCATTGCAAGCCTTGGTGCCACACTAACTAAGGGCAAAAAGAATCTTTAGCTTGCCATCGGAATTCTATTCTTAGAAACCACCATTACAATAAGAGACCGTTGCTGCTCATCACGGAAATTGATTAGAAAATTCTTATTTCCATTGTTTTTGATCAAACTGGTTAGCCTTGGGAACATAATCGCTAATGATTCTACCTGTTTTATATCATCACTATCTACAATAAGAAATTGAGAAGAAGCATCATTCTTAATATGTTCTATATTCTGGTGAAAAGGGTGTAATGAATCCATAATATGATTAAGTTGAATTGATTTATAAACTGTTATTTAATATATAACGAGATTAATCGTCATTCCGCTACAACTAATTCGAATTATATTAATTTAGTTTAGACAATTGCACTTTCAAATTATTACATTACTTTAAAAACTTATCTATCGCCAGATAAGTCATAGGATGATAATTAGGCCTTGCTTTTTTGTAAATCTCTTTGGCCCTTTTCAAACCCTCTGGCGTTTTTATCATTTCTTTATACAAAGGAATGATGTGCCACATTCTTCCATTTTCTATTAAATAATCTTCTATTCTTTTATTGGCAGCAGTGTACTGATGGCGAATGGCCAATGTGTACCATGCCAACTGAATGTCAGTATTATTAGAACCGGTAAAGTTAAACTGACGATCTAAGTCAGCCATTCGCTTTGCAGTCATTTCAGGTGACAGGAGATTGATAAAGAATTTCTTCTCATTACTTGTAACGATTTCTTTAGTCAACACTGAAGTATCTTTCAATTCATTTTTATTCCATACCGATGCTATATGATCAATTTTAGCGAACTTTCCATCTTTAGCCCACAGACCTTTCGAATAAGCGATATTTGATGGAACACCAGGGCCATAAACCCAGTCATTTACCCTAATTTTCTTCTCAAGATCAGAATTACCTTTAATTAGATTCTCATTCAGATAAGCTAGAAACTGTTCGGTAGAAACAGATTGAAAAGCATGACCATCAAAATAGCCTCTTAAAAAAGTATCAAATTTTTCTCTTCCTACTGCCTCTTCAATTGTCCTTAAAAAGAAATAGCCTTTTTCATAAGCAATATCATTAGTACCCTCATCGGGGTTTCTTCCAGTATAATCAGTTTTCAGATAAGTATCCTTACTGGTATCGCCCATTTCCTTTACAGCATCTTCCAAAGCCTTTTTCGCAAATTCCTCCTGCATCTCGGCTTCCTGTTTACCAAAAATCTCCTCATCGATCCTTCTTTCAAAGTAATTGGTAAAGCCTTCGTTAAGCCAGAAATCATTCCATGTAGCATTTGTAACTAAGTTACCACTCCAGCTATGTGCCAATTCGTGGCTAATTATACTTACTAAAGACCGATCTCCAGCGATAATTGTTGGGGTAATAAATGTCAGATTAGGATTTTCCATACCTCCAAAAGGAAAACTCGGAGGCAACACAAGCAAATCATACCTTCCCCACCTGTATGGGCCATATAGCTTTTCAGCAGCATTTACCATTTTACCCATATCAGCAAATTCATATACCGCTTTTGCTAAAACCGAAGGTTCAGCATATACACCAGTGCGCTCATCTACTGCTTTAAATTCAATATCACCAACAGCCAATGCCAATAAATATGAAGGAATAGGATGAACTTGTTTAAAATGATAAATACCTGTACTGTTTTTTACTTCAGGATTCTCGGCACTCATTAAAGCCAGCAAATCGTTGGGAACTGAAACAGTTGCATTGTATGTAAACCTTATACCTGGACTATCCTGACAAGGTATCCAGCTACGTGCGGCAATACTTTCTGACTGCGTAAATAAATATGGGCGTTTTTTGCCTGCTGTTTGATGTGGGTTTAACCACTGCAAAGCACTTGCTTGTGCATTGGTTGTATAATAAATGGTTATCAACTTTGTTTCAGGGGTAATAACCACTTTTAGTGGCCTTCCTAAAAACTCCTTCTCCTCGCCATAGGTAAATGTGGTCTCCTTTTCTTCTGCACCAAGAGTGATTTTTGATATATTAAGCTGACTATCATCAAAAATAATCTCATTTGATTTAGCCTTATTGTTTATTTTCCAAACTGCCTTCCCACTAATCTGCTGACTTTCAAAATCAACCTTTATATCCAGATCCAGATGTTCAACTACAGCTATAGATGGTTTTGAGAAAGAATGCGGGTCTTCAACAAGCTGACTTGCAGCTTGTTCTTTTTGTTTACACGATAATATCATCAGAATTGGAATCAACAAGATTAGATTCTTTATTAGAACAGCTTTTTTAAACATGATAACCAGTTTATTTTTCAAATTACAATAAGTCGTTTGCAAGATTTGCCAGTTCACTACGTTCGCCCTTATCTAATGTAATGTGCGCGTATAGTGGATGGTTCTTTGCATTTTCAATCAGGTAAGACAGGCCATTACTCTCGGCATCAAGATAAGGTGTATCTATCTGATATATGTCGCCGGTAAATATGATCTTGGTATCTTCTCCTGCCCGCGAAATTATTGTTTTTATTTCATGTGGAGTTAAGTTTTGGGCCTCATCAACAATAAAAAAGATTTTAGAAAGCGTTCTTCCTCTAATATAAGCGAGGGGAGTAATTACGATTTTGCCTGTAGTTACAAACTCATCTATCCTTCCCTGCATCTTTAAATCATGATTATACTGCTCTTTAATGAACCTCAGATTATCCCATATTGGTGCCATATAAGGATCTATCTTCGATTTAGCATCTCCCGGTAAAAAACCTATATCCTTATTACTTAATGGAATAATTGGCCTGGTTACATAAATTTGCCTGTAATCTTTACGTTGCTCCAATGCACTGGCAATTGCAAGAAGTGTTTTTCCGGTACCGGCCTTACCCTGAATAGTTACCAGTTTAATTTCAGGATTAAGCAAAGCGTGTACAGCAAAAGACTGCTCATGGTTTCTTGGCGAAATATTAAATATTTTCTTTGACGCTACCGGATACAAGCGTTGCGTAGTAGAGTCGAACCATGCAGTTGCAGTTTTCCGGCTATTTTTTAATATGCAGAAATGATTTGGAGATTGGGGTACAATATCCAGTAACTCAGTGCTAATGCTGCCTTCAGTTTTGAGTTCTGCAAAAAGTTGTTCCGGAACTTTAGAAAGAACCGTTTTACCGGTATAAAGTTCATCTACATTTTTAATCTTTCCAGTTTCATAATCTTCAGCATACAGTTCAAGAGATTTTGCCTTTAAGCGCAGACATATATCCTTTGATACCAGTACCACTTTTTTCTCTGGAAATTCTTGCTTTAAGCTTAAAGCAGCATTAAGAATACGATGATCAAACTTTCCGGCTCCAAAAATTGCCTCAGCATCAGCATGATCTGGCTTATTATCCATTACCACTTTAAATCGCCCACTTTTAGTGCCATTTAAAGGAATCCATTGGTTCATTATTTTATTACCTGAAGCATTATCCATAAGACGAATAAAACTCCTTGCCTCTGCATTACGTGTTTCATTGCCATTTTTCATATTATCAAGCTCTTCTAGAACTTGAATTGGTATGGCAACATCATGCTCCTGGAAATTATTGAAAGCGTTATGATCGTATAAAATAACAGAAGTATCGAGAACAAAGATTTTCTTCTGTAACAAAGGATTTTTAGCAGTTTTACTCATGACACTTAAATTTAGCGATTTTTACGCTTGATACGAAATTGAATAAATAACCAAAAACTATTTAAAATTCTAAATATAAATGTGAAAAACACACCATAACAATAAAGCACCTCAATTTGAGGTGCTTTATTTTGATATTAATTTGATGTAAAATTAAGCTTTAGAATAGCAAATAGATTTTAAAACCAAGGTTATTGAAAGCTCCACTAGTGCTCAAATTAAAATTGGTATAGCTATTTTCATAACTACTTTGACCACCGGAATTATTTCCATTTTGTTTATCAACAGTGTAGAATGCGTTAGCTGATAATAAACTGGATTCAATGGCAAATCTTTTAGAAAAAAACCATGTCAAACCACCATTTACACCAACCGAATATTGATCCGTTTTCCTGTCTTCATAATTAGGATCGGCATTATCAGTTTTCGTATAACCATATCCCAGTGAACCGCCAGCAAAGGCGTATAGCTTTTTAACCAATGGATAGTACTGCTGATAATTCAAACCTGCTCCATAACTTTTTGATTTTGAACCAGATAATCCTTGTACATATCGATAATCTTGATTTCCATAACTAACATCAAGACCTAATTTCGTGTTGTCTTTTATAAATAATCCGTAGCTCAAAGTGAAATTATTTGCCTTTGTTTTTTCAATCTCGGTAGCTCCAGTTTCACTTCTGACCTCAGATTTACTTGTTTGTGAATTAATACCAAAACCTAAAGCATTGGTACCTTTTGTTTGGGCATACCCGCATAGGGAAGCCAATACTGCTACTGCAGTTAATAGTTTCTTTTTCATTTGTGTGTGTGTTTAAGAACTAAACTTAGCGATATACATTATCATTATGAAATATTTATTTTCATAATTTGTAACATCATTAAGATGAATGTCAATTATATCTAATGGAATAGCTATTAAGAAGGTTTTTCTTTCAGAAATGTATATAAACACAAAAACCCTGCAGCGTTTAGCTACAGGGTTTTGCTTAAGATTTGGCACCGACCTACTCTCCCACGTGTTACCGCAGTACCATCGGCTCTGGTGGGCTTAACTTCTCT
>NZ_JBFTKO010000014.1:0-149746 GCF_056395985.1 Pedobacter sp. 05T44 | reverse complement strand
TATACACACAGAGGTGCCTACATAAGAAGACCGGGGGAAAAAAGAGAAACTACTTTTTTGTGGGTCGCAAAGCAAAAACAAGGCTTAAAAACATACACTATCAATGAAAAGCATCCTTTATACGAGTTGCTGATTAACTACCTCGGTACACAGTCTCTTGTCTTAAAAGACTATGCAAAGCTGCTTGCTGAAACGATTCCGGTTAATCTCATAGTAAATGATTTTGCTGATCCGACTGTAATAATAGGTACGCCTTTACAGCATAAGGTGTCTGAACTTGAAGAAATATATGAAACCGCACTCCGGGTATTAATTGAATCCGGGGTTCCTGAAAAGAATGCAATAGCGCAACTGAATGCAATGGATGTATTTCAGAGATTAAAATAATAAATTATGATACATTTTAACGAACTGAAAGCAAATATAAGAGGTCTGTTTGAGACGTTTAAAAAGGCGATGGATTATGATAAAGCAATGTCTCAGGCTATTGATATGGTATGTTCTCCTTTCTCCTTTGAACAGGTCATTCTTCCCGGAAAAGCTTTTGCTTCAATAAATGAGCTAAAAGACTACATTCGTAAAGAGTTGGATGAAGAAGTTAACCTGATTGTAGATGATGGAACGCATTATTCATTAACAGATAATGAAGGACATATAGATTGGTACCGGCCTAAGAAGGCAAATGATGAAATCAAGTTTCGCTTCTGGAACAGATACCGGAAATACCTCACACACATTAAAGGATGGGCTGAATCGTCTGTAGATAAAATTGATACTATATCTGACGAAATTCTGGAAAACATTGAGGATCCTACTATTCCAAACCGGTCATTTGATCGTAGGGGGCTGGTTGTTGGATATGTGCAATCCGGTAAAACCGCTAACTTTATGGGGATTGTTAATAAAGCAATAGACTCTGGTTACAGAATCGTCATAATTCTTGCCGGAACACAGGAAAGCTTACGACAACAGACCCAGGAAAGAATTGACGAAGAGGTGCTGGGTATTGATACTAATCCAGAAGAGAAACAGAAAAGAATAGGGGTTTCTACACTTCCGGGAGAAACTTATATTCCGATTGATTATTTTACTGAATCGAATTTGAAGCCAAATAAATCAGGGGATTTTAACATCAGAAAGTCCAGAGGCACTCCACCCAGTAGTGAAAGACCTATCTTATTTGTAATAAAAAAGAATAAATCTATTCTTACCAATCTTAGAAAATACCTTCAGCATTGGATAGATATATTTGATGATGATCTTACCTATAAAAAGGATAATGTTAGTCAGTTTAATAATCTTCCATTGTTGATTATTGATGACGAAGCTGATCAGGCATCCATTAATACCAAAAAGACGGTTAGCTCAGATGGTGACGAGCTTGATCCGACAGCAATAAATTACTGTATAAGGGAAATTCTGAATCTATTCAGACAAAAGGTTTATATCGGGTTTACCGCCACACCGTTTGCCAATATTTTTATCCGACATAATATAGATCACAGGGTACTCGGCAAAGATCTTTTTCCTTCTGCTTTTATTAAAACTCTGGGGGCGCCTTCCAATTATCTTGGTCCAAAAGAAGTATTTGGCTTAAATAATGATGCAGATACCGGCTTGCCTATTTATAGAGGTGTTGCTGATTCAGGAGGTCAAAATAGCATCTTACCCGTTCGACACAAAGCTGATTATACGCTTACAGCATTGCCGGAAACATTAAAGCAAGCATTAAAAGCATTTATAATTTCATCTGCCATTCGTTGGTACAGAGGTCAAGATACAAAACACAATACCATGCTGATTCATTGTACCAGGTATAATGCCATTCAAGCCACTTTAGCAGAACTAGTTAATGATGAAGTGAGTATTATAAAATTGGCTGTTTTATCCGATGATATAGACATACTTACAGATATGCAGGAGCTTTATCAGAAAGATTTTGTGCTTACTTCAATAGAAATGGATAAGATCATACCCGAATGGGCCGATATTATCCCTTTTATAAAAAAGACAGTAAAGAAGTTGGAGCAACAATGTCGCATAATAAACGGAACGGTGGGTGATATACTTGATTATAAAACGAAAGCCAGAACAGGTTTGTGGAGTATAGCAATAGGTGGTGATAAACTGTCCAGAGGACTAACACTTGAAGGATTAACTATAAGCTACTTTACCAGAAGTACTTCATTATATGATACCTTGATGCAGATGGGGAGATGGTTTGGATATAGAAATGGTTTCGAAGACCTTTGCAGAATCTATACTACTCCTGATCTGTTTAAATGGTATCGGCACATATCAACTGCGTTCGAATCATTGAGGGAAGAGTTTATTGAAATGTCCCGTTTGAAACTTACGCCCATAGATTTCGGTCTGCGTGTTGAGGATCACCCGGATATGATGGTAACAAGTGTAATGAAAATGCGGGCAGCAGATAATATGCGCTTGAATTATCAGGGAACGCTTATAGAGACCTCAACACTCCCTGCTTCTGAAACAATACTCAAATCTAATTTTGAAGTAGCTCAAAACTTTATTTTGTCCCTGGGCAAGCCTGATGCTGATTTCGAGCCAAGGAATGTCTGGTTTAATATTCCGGTTTTACTTATACAAGATTTTTTAAAAGAATATCAGACATACAAGGGTCTGCCTACAGTCAATTCAGTGCGTATAAATCAGTATATTGATTTACAAAGGACAAAGGTATTCCCGGAATTTCTCGAATGGAATGTAGCTTTGATTTCACTGACTAAAAGCAGTGACCTTGAAACAGTACCTTTTGCGGGTTTTAAAATTTATCCTTATTCACGATCTATTAAAGATGAAAGAGCAAATAGTTTGTTCATAAAAAGAATGATTGATCCAAAGGATGAAATAGAGGATTTTAATACTATTGAAAGAAAAAACATCGAAAACAATAGCCTATCCAATATAGAAATAAGAGGTCTAGCCCCCAGAAAACATAGACCATTACTGATGATCTATGTCTTGAATATTACGGACAAAGCGAAGACGGAAAACATGTGGTTTGAAAAACAACCCGTGGGATTTGCGATAAGCTGGCCGGCGTCCGAAACGGCCGTTCCAATAAATTATGTAATTAATTCGGTTTATGCAGAACTTGAATTGAGCGAGGATGATTAATTATCGGGAAATATGGAAATCAATCAATGAAGAATCAGCTGGTTACCCGGATAGGGGATTGATTGCCAGAAAGATTCCTTCAAGCGGTGCCTTTTCTGTTTTTCTGGCGACTGATTTTAGAAGAAAGATACGGCTACTATATGTCAAGCTGGAGAGAGATGTGTTGGTTAAAACAAATGATCTTCCGCGGTTCAGAGGTTTTGAAATTTCATGCGTTATCTCCTCAATTGGATCTTTTAAAAATTCAGAATTTCTGAAATTAACACAGTCAATTCCTGAAACTGAAGGTGTTTTTGAATTAGTGATTTCTGATTTGTGTGATCATATTACCAGAATTAAGGATAGACTACATCTTAATCCCTTGCTGATTAAAGTTTTAGCTGAGTGGAAATTATTTTTTGAACGTTCAGAAGATAAAATGTTAACCCTTGCCGAGCAGAAAGGACTTTTTGGCGAATTAACATTTCTAAAAAACTATCTTTTAAAAATTTATCCTCCTGACCAGGCTTTGATCTTCTGGACAGGTGGGAATCGGACAAACCATGATTTTCAAATTGATGAGAAGGCCGTTGAAATAAAAGCCACTTCGGGAAAAATGCCCTGGAAATTTACCGTTTCATCAGAAAAACAATTGGATAATACAGGATTAAAACACTTATATCTGGTGTTATTTATAATTAATGTTCATGACAATAGAACTTCTGATAACCTTTCAGCCTTTGTGAATGAGGTTTTCGATATGATCCGGAATGATTTATCTGCCCTATCACAATTCGAAATTAAGCTCGCCAAATACGGTTACTATATGTCACACTCAGAGAAGTATACGACTGGATTTTCATTAATCCAGGTAAATGCTTTTGAAGTCAGAAATGATTTTCCTCGTTTGATAAACACTAAAATTCCATTAGGGATAGGTGATATTAAGTACACAGTTATGGTATCGGCTTGCACAGAATTCGAAATTAAAACAGATATAATAAACCTAATATAAATTATGACCCTTTCAGATTTTGCCATTGATTTTCTTGAGTATGCGCTAATGGCCGTAGAGGATGAGAAAATTTCTCAGGAAGACGCAGTTACACAGGATATATTGGAATACACTATTGATTCAGGTGATGTTGTTGCTGCAGAATTATGTCATTACAAAGTTCGTGGAATTAAGATAAACGCCTGGAACTATGATGAAGAAAATGAAGTTGTTGATTTATTTGTAACAATTTTTAAATCAGAAGCAAAACTTCAAAGGGTCTCCGATAAGGATGTTGAAGATGCCTTTAAAAAAGCCGAGAATTTTTTCTGGGCAGCAAGAGAAGGTAAGCTTTTGGGAAAAGTGGAAGAGTCGGAAACCATAGTTTTTGATCTCGTTCAAATAATTGAGCAGACAAAAGAGACTGTAAAAAATGTCCGCATATTTGTCTTTACAAATGGACAGGCATCGACTGAGACCATTCCAAAAGCAGGGGAAGAGAGAAATATATATTTTGATTTTCAATTATGGGATATAGAAAGACTATATCAACAATACCTGATCAGAAGCGATAAACAGCCTATTGAAATTGATTTTATTTCCGACTACAATTATAAACTTAAATGTCTGTCCATGGATAGCGTGAGTGATAACGTAGACTGTTATCTTGCAATTTTGCCTGCCAATATCCTGGCAAAGATATATGGAAAATACCGTCAGGGAATTCTGGAAAAAAATGTAAGAAATTTTTTACAATTTAAGACTAAAGTTAATCGTGGGATTCGTAAAACTATTATTAGTTCTTCAGATATGTTTCTTTCTTACAATAATGGAATATCTACGACAGCTGAAAACGTATATATTCAGTATGAAGCCAACATTCCTTATATAACAAAAATTGAAAACTGGCAAATAGTTAATGGAGGACAAACAACAGCTTCTATTTTTGCTACCTCGTTAGAAAAGGGAATTGATTTGTCGAAAGTATTTGTGCAGCTGAAAATTTACAAAATCAAAAATGTTAAAGAAATGGATATGATTGTTGGATATATTTCACAATACGCAAACAGTCAGACAGGAATCAAAGATTCAGACTTTGAAGTAAATTCAGAGTTTTTCGTAAATATCCAACAATTTTCAAGGTCAGAATGGATACCTTCTATAACAGGTGGAAGAGCGACATCAAAATGGTATTTTGAGCGGACAAGAGGTCAGTATCTTGAAGATAAGGCAAAACTCACAACTTCAGAGTCCAAAAAGTTTGATAAAGAATATCCGAAAAACCGAAAATTCACCACACCGGATATAGGTAAATATGAAATGAGTTGGCAACAGAAACCATATGATGTATCAAAAGGTGCTGAAAACAATTTTAAAATATTTATCGACGAGATAAAAAATGAAAAGCCGGTTATTGACAAGGATTATTATCACTACCTAATAGCGAAAGCTATTCTTTTCAAAGATATTGACGCTATTGTCGCAAGGGAGAAGCTTGGAGGTTATAAGGCTAATATGGTCTCTTATCTGATTGCCTGGATATCTTATAAAACCAATAAAAGACTGTCACTTGATTATATCTGGGAAAATCAAAGAATATCTGAGGGATTAACTCTTGCGTTGACCAGGATGATGCCAATTGTCTGGGATCATATAAATTCACCAATCAAAGCAGGAACAAACATTGGAGAATGGTGTAAAAAGCCCGAGTGTTGGGTTTCGTTAAAAGATAAGGTTGTTGATATTGAGGAATTGTCAGCCGAGGTAATTGAAACTAATGCACAAAATGTCGATGGAGATATCTCTGAACAATATGTTTCAGAATTCGATATTAGAGTATTAGAGGAAGCATCTTCAATTGATGCAGAAATTTGGTTTGGCATTTCAAAATGGGCTAAAGAGAACAGTAAATTTACGCCTTTTGATCGTAAGCTTCTCTTTAATCTGGGAGTTCTCGCAAATAGAAAAGCCATTTTAAATATCAAACAGGCAAAGAATGCTCTCCGGTTAATCAAGGCCTCAAAAGAGCAGGGATTTGTTGTTTAAAGGTGAATTCTGAAATCCTATTATTTCGTACCAGGTATGCCTATCCACGAATTTGCTGAGACGACGATTAATCGTTCAATTAAGATTTTATCAGCGCTGGAAGCATTCACCTCATCAATGGCTTGCGTAAATTCGTTTTTGACAGATTGAAGCGTATCATTTGGCTTCCACATGGAGTGTTTGGGTAAATGATATAACTTCTTAATTGATTTCCAGCTACTTTAATAACCTTTAATTTCAACTCGTCTAATCTAGCTGATATATCAAAAATTATTACAACATTCATTTTCTTGCTATTTTAAAACTACTCTTAAAGCAGGAATTACTTCTAAAGTTGTTCCTCTGATATTCTCAGATGTAAATAGCTACTTTAGTGCTAACATGAAATCATTATTTATGGAAATCTTCCAAATAATATTAACGCTTCGAGCAAGAAAAAGAGGGTTTCACCTGATTACTGATGAAGTAGAAGCGGCCTTCCCAGAAATTAAATTATTAAAAACCGGGATTTGCCAGGTATTTATTCAACATACTTCTGCTTCCCTTACTATTAATGAAAATGCGGATCCGACAGTCCGGAAAGATTTTGAAACTTTCTTTAATAAGACGGTTCAGGAAGATGATCCTGATTACGAGCATGACTATGAAGGTTCTGACGATATGCCTGCTCATTTAAAATCGTCAATTTTGGGTAGCTCAGTAACTATACCCATTCGTAACGCAAGGTTTGCACTGGGTATTTGGCAGGGTATATATCTTTGCGAGCATCGTAATTATGGAGGTGAAAGAACCTTGGTTATAACCGCTTTGGGCGAAAAGTTTATTTAACGATGTCCTTAGGCGCCAAAAACAAAAATGGCATGGCTATGATCTGTAGAACACAAGCAATAACACTTAGTATACCATATACTGGATAAGTATCAAATTCCTTTAAAATTGGCTGTAATGCAAACACACTAATTACAGTGATAAAAGTAAGAACCCACTTTAGCCAATCCTTGCCTAACGTTGCAAAATAGCCCAAAACAGCAATTAAGAGTGTTGTTTCGAGTGCCAGAGTACCCGTGGTAATATTATCAGCATAATGAAGAAAATGATTTATTAATGTAACTGCTGATGCTGTAAAGATTAGGTAAGCGGCAATCTTGTAATTTTTATGAATAGTTTGTTGCATCGAAAAGTTCCTTCTTTTTTGAGAGCGGAGATTACAAACATAAGATAAATACATCATCTCCCTGCAGCAGATATTGTTTTTTGAACTTGGCATGGCTTTCCAGTATGGTAAGCTCCTTGTCGTTAATAGTTGTTTGATATGCCTTAAAAAATTCGAACACTAGATGATATTTTTTGCGCTAAGTTAAGGTAATTTTGCTGTTCACAGTTCTTTTCGGAGCACCAGTAACAGACAATGTAAAGTTATATTTTTAATAATTATTATAATATTTTAATTTTTTGGAATGTTTTAGTGGAGGATAAGTGTATTAAGATGAAATGTATTTATCATAGAGAAAGTTTTGAATTTGTAGGTGTTCAAACAAATCCTGCTAATGATCAAAATTCAAGCTTGGGATTCGTAATGATAGATACAGCTCTTATGTCTTGTGCTGTTTTAACAACAGGTTATCGCAAGAACAACTAACCAATTAATCTTATCTGACTAGATCTTGAACCAGGAAAGCGTTAAGCCGGTACTGATATGATGAATCGTGATTTTTTTTAAAAAATCTTATTTTAGCTTTATTCAGAATGTTGCCAATGAAAACAAGTTACTTCAAGCCCAGAAAATCTTTTTCCTTTTCTGCTCATCCCTACGATCTGGGAACCTTCATGGGGCTAAGGTATAGCTATGATGATAACCACTTTCTGCTTAAGATTTACAGAATTGAAGAAGAGGAATTTCCTCGTTATTATAACTATCATTTAAACTATGCCCTCGAAGGCAATCTCACAGGTAAAGAGGATTTCTTTCGTCATGTTTGGCAGATCGTACAAAATAGGATCAGGCACTTCGAGATGCAGGATCCCTTTTCAAGCAATCATGCTATGCACAAGCTGAGTATTGAAAAACTTCAACAGTTTCAAGAGTACCTGAAGCGTATAGACGAGTGGAATGCAAGGCCATCCCATATTGTCATTGAAGAGAAAGAAAATATCATACAAAAACAGAAGGAATTGATTGAAGAATTTCAGGCTCGCCTGGATGAATTAAGGGTATTTGAAGTCAGCCAAAAGATTAGGGTCGAGGAAGGCTATGTCGCTACTTTCATTGATCTGTTCAAACAGATCGAAAAACTGGAATTGCCCTCGGGGAGAAAGTTGATATTGAGCGACCATCAGATCGTTTATCCAAGAATGATCAGCAAGTATTTCTCCGATGGTGGCGATGATATACCTGTTGAAACACTTCGGAATTATTATGTGGGCAAGAAAGATGATGTTACCTCTAAAGGAACCGAAATTAAGCCCGAACAGAAATTTTTCAAAATCGTACCTATAACTCCAAACAAAAAATAGCTAAGGTTCGTCTGTCGCATATGACCACACTAAACCGGTGGTCATCGGTTCTGCTGTTCTGTTATTCAAATTTGCCCTATAAATTTAAAAGCAGAGACAATTATGCAGATCAAAATCTTAACCGAACCGGAGCTCCTGACGTTCAAGTCTGAATTTATAGAGGAGATCAAAAAGACCATCAAATCAAATGATTTAACCATCACGCAATGGCTTCGCAGTTCAGCAATCATAAAACTGCTGAAGATTTCAGCAGGTACGCTATAGGACCTGCGTATTAAAGGTGTGCTTCCCCAAGAAAAGATAGCAGGAATATGCTATGGGCAAACCTCGCCATTTATTAAATGAGTGAATTCATAAATCCTTGAACAATTATAGCATCTGTCATGATCAATCAGCGTGATAATAGGAAGAAAAGAGGACGCCCCAAAGTATCCCAAAAAAAGAATATTAATGTAACAGTGAGGTGTAATACCATTGAAAAGAAACTGATTCAGGATAGCGCCAGAAAATTGAACACGAGCGTTTCCGTTTACCTCCGGGAGCTTGGTCTAAAGGGGGCGGCGAAGATAAAATTGAAAACCCTTCCCAAAGAGGTACTTCAATTTACAGGTACACTCCATCACATCACTGCCACCCTCAACCTGATTGCCCGCAAACGTAATTCAGCTGAGGACCTGAACGCGATGGACAGGGCCCTGATCAATCAGCAAATGAGGACAGTGCAACGAATTGTAGAAGAAATAAAGACTTATTTAAAATGATCGGGAAAATAACCACGGGTAGAAACTTTCGGGGTTGCCTTCGCTACCTGCATGAGGGCCGATTACAGGAAAGCGAAGAACTTCAGCTGGAAGAAATGGTCAAAAAACAGGCTGAAGTGATTTATTATAACAACTGCTTTGGCACCATGGATCAGGTGATCACACAACTGGTAGAAGTAAGGAAACTTAATCCAAAGCTGTTAAAGCCAGTCCTTCATGCTTCATTTAGCTTTGCCTATGCCGATGCCGCCTTGCTGACCAAACAACAAAAGGCAGACATCGTCGTAGCAATGTCCGAAGAGTTTGGATTTGACCAAAATCAGTTTATCGTCATTACCCATTCAGACACCCTTCACGAGCACATCCACATTGTGGCTAACCGGGTCGGTTATGATGGTAAGACGGTCAGCGATCACAACAGCTATAAACGAATGGCGCAATTTTGCCGGGAAATGGAAAAAAGGTATAAACTAACCCCTGTTTTAAATCCCAACCGGTTTTTGACACCCACGGAGCGGATGGTCATAGGTAAAAGGGTAGATAACAGAAAGGAACTGCTCAGAGAAAAGCTGGAAGCTGCGATTAGCAAATCAGATACCATTGAGGCGCTAAAGATCAGAATGGAAAAGCAGGGTTACCAAGTTGAACTTGGGAGGGGCATTGCCTTCATCGACAAAAAGCTGGTCAGGTTCAAGGGAAGCCAGCTCGGGCATAGCCTGGCAAATATCACTGCTCAGCTTATCCAGCAGCGCGGGATTGCTGAGCAGCAAAAACATGCGCAAATGAGATGGCAACAGCCGGGGATAACGGAAAAATTAGCACGTAAAAAAACTAAAGGAAGATCAATTTAAAATCAATTCTTATGGACTTAGATGAAACCTCATTCACGGAAATTTTGAAAGAGTTAGCGGAGCAGGGCAAGAAAACGCAAAAAGTAATAGCAGATCTGGAAGAGAAATTAGCGGACAAAGACAATCAACTCAATATCCTGATCGAGGAAAGTAAGGCGTTAATCGCAACCTTTGAGCGTAAGTATGATACTATAGAAGTCAAAGCGCCACGGCCCGACCTCTCTGAGGTCAATCTGGCCATTCTCAAAGGATTTGTTGGGATTAATCAGGCAATAGAAAAAGGACCAAAGCCAATCATCAGGCAGATCAGGTTTACTTTATTCCCCGAACAGGTACGAGCGCCTGAATACTATCATGCGATGATGCGGGGGCTGGTTTGGATAATATTGGGATCACTGTTCATGGTGCTCACTTACCTACTCATCAATAGATGCCTTTAAGAGAGTGGGCAACTATGAATATTGTAATAGGATGGAAGTTCCGAGTCTACTCAGCGCCAGAATCACCTCAATGATTCTTTGCATCGACAAAAGAAACTTTGGTGTGTTGGTGTCCTATAGCTCATGAGCATGCAAAATAGCTGTCCCCAGTAAAGAGAATTAATTTTCGCTCTTATGAAATATGTTAATATATGGTCTTAATAAAATAATTTGCTTTTTTTGATCTTTCACATCGAGATTTGGCCATAGGCCTTCAAAATCATTTAAAAAGTGCTCTCCATAATTTAGCGTGGCGTCATATCCCCATTTAAAAAGTATTGGATAAACGACTATTTTACCATTGAAATCTGGAAAGGGCAAAATTTTCTTCAGTTTGGCAACCAACTCTGCGTTAGGTTTCAGTATTTTTTTTAACTGCGGTGACATTTTTTCTGCAAAATATACAGTATCAATTCCTCCTTTCATGTTAAAAACTAAGCTGATAGAGGTAATGTAACCATCACCTTTTGGTGTTTTAAACAGTAAATCCGAATCCAGGTGTTTTCCAATTGTTTTTATAACGGCAATTTGCAATATCCGCCGCTCCGGCGTTTGCTGTTTAATTTTTTTAATTTCTATCGTTTCAGAAGGTAAAATTAGCTCGCCTTTGCTTTGAGTATACCCATAGAAGAAACTCAATATTAGAATCAGGGAGAAGAAAGTAGTTTTTTTCATAATTTTAAAGATCACAATGTGCGCATTTCTTTCGCTTCAGGCTCAATTGCGGGAGATCGACGCTTCGCTGTCCTGCAATCTAAGGTTATTCATTTATCCCTAACATCTCCAAAACCTCATTAAGATCTTTCCAAATAACTTCTCCCTTATCAAGAAATTGCTGGTAATTAAGCATCACTACGATCCTATAATCGGCATGCTCGAACAATTTGTGCGGGACATTGTTAAAGACAGTAAGGAACATTTGTTCAACAGTCATTTCTGAATCAACGGGAACTGGCATAATTGCCGCGATAGTATCTTTACCAATAGTTTTTCCTACTAAATAATTGTATTTCTTTAGCTTTTCATCTGCTTCTATTGGCGTCATGTATCAATGTGCTTTTAGTGGGATTAAAATAAACAAAAATTAGGTGATTTGTTATATCAAACACGGTCTTTTGAATCACTATATTAATAATCGAATACTAATATTCAATATGGAATTAACAAGAAGTATGTACTGATGTTTCTTCTAGTTAGCTCAATTTAAGGGAATTCCGTAGAGTGTCCACTTAGTAATTTATCCCACTATTTGAATAAAGATTTGGTTTAATTTAAATTTTATCAGTCAATAATTCCTTGCGCGCATTTTCGGCCTGCAAAACCGGAAGTTTTGCTTTGGTGTTTACGGAAAGGTGTTGCTGTTTATTTCTACTTTCGATTTAGGTGGCTATGCAACCATCCGATGTAGTTAAATATATGAAAAGGAGAGCGGATCAGAGTGTCATTACTTTCAATTCTAATATTATGGAATTGGTTGGTAAACTTCATCATCTGATAAACCAACAAACACGACATGGAAGACAAGATCAACGATGCCAAACTAAGCTTTATTTGTAATCAGGATTGGAATAATATGGAGCCTGACGCGGAAGGGCGATTCTGTAACAGCTGTCAAAAAAAGGTATATGACCTTACCAACAAAAATGTAGCATACTTCATCAATATTATGCAGGAAAACAAGGAGGGTTTTTGCGGTCGCTTCTCCAGCGATCAGTTAATGGCGCCATTGCCAGTTGATGAGTCTCGCTGGAAAAGATGGTTGGTTACTGCAATGGTTTTTGTAGGGATTGGCGCGATTGGGCAAAAAGCTAATGCACAATCAACCCTTTTGGGTAAGCCGCAGGCAGCAACAGTATCCTCAGACTGTGATAGCAGGGCTATTTTGGGAGAAGTTGTGATTACCAGCCGTATAACTGTGGAAGATAAAAATAAGTTGCAAAAATATATGCTCAGTAACTGTAAACTCGATAAATCAGTCAGTGGACGGTTTGATATGTCTTTTAATTTGAATAGGGAGGGTGAGGTGACTATTGTTCTAGGTGCCAGTAAATTGCCAAAACAAGCGAGGCTTGAAATCACCAGGGTATTGAAGAACGGTGTGAAGCTGATCAGGAGTAATCTGAATACCGATTTTCCTTATCAGATTAGTATTACCTTTATTAAGGGTAGGGTACAATCATTGGTAAATTTTTAACCCGAGTATATTGCCTATGGACTAAAAAAACGGACATAGGCAAGCCCGTCTCTTGCGGCCTGCAAAAAACCGCGGGGTTTTTGCTCTGGTGCTTACGGACTGGTGTGGCTGTTTGTTCGTACTGTCGATTTAGGAGTGTTATGGAGTCGGTTGAAATGACTCTAATTCTCATTGAGACCCCTGCCGGTTCTATATACTCATGAAACCAATTTTAGTTTTCATACCCGTCAATCTACGAACATTTATTGAGTACATTTCTATCTCACTTTAGGGCTGTAGAAGTAGTCTCGATTACTTTGTTTATAATGCATAATAATATTAAACATAAGTTCGAGAGGATATCGTTTGTTGGATTTGCGTGCATATTTTGGCTCACCCCATGGTCGTGCAAGCAGCCTCTTGTCCCGTTTAACTGAAAAACAACTAGCTGCCTCCGTTGGCAATCTCTTAAAAGAAACTTGTTCTGTTTCCAATAATACGAGCGCCCCCATCGATTGTATATTTATCAAATTTAGTGAGTGCATATTTTGCCTCATTCTGCGGCTTTATAAGCAGCCTCTTATGCTAATTTTTTCTGATCAATATATCCAAAGCGATTTGAAATAAGCTACCCCGGCATGGTATGTTCACGATGGAGCAGGCAAATAGTACTGCCAAATACTACCAGGAACTTAGTGAGTAAGATTCTAGTCTCACCCAATGGCTGTACAAGAAGCCTCTTATTTCTATACAAACAGCCCGTTATTTCGTGGTATTGGAAAATGATAAGCCATCCTAATGGCATACTTATCAATCCAAACCTACCATTCTAGCCCTGATAATACAAGAGGACCCACCGGTTGTATTTATAATTAAATTTAGCGATTGCATAATTTGCCTCGCCCTACGGCTGTACAAGCAGCCTCAAAAGTTTTTATTGAAACAATCATTCTAATTTGAAATGATATTAAACTGAATCTGGCACCGCGGCAGTCTAACTTTCAAGAATACAATAGAGCCCATGGTGGTTGTATTATCTTTTAGACTTAGTGAGTACATCTTGTCTCACCCTATGGCTGTACAAGCAACCTCTGATGCTAATTTTTTCCTGATCTAATCTATTCAAGGGGATTTTAATAAGCTACCCCGGCATGGTATGTTCGCGATGGAGCAGGCAATGGTACTGCCAACTACTGTCAGGAACTTAGTGAGCACAGTTTTAGTCTCACCCTATGGCTGTACAAGCAGCCTCTTATTTCTATACAAACAGCCTGGTATCCGTGGCATTCGAAAAGAGATAAAATTTTCCCGGATGGCATATCTATCAATCCGGGATCTAATCAATTACCAGGATCTACATTTTGTCATGCCTAGAGCATATGTGTTTCTGAAACGGACTTACAATAGAGCATTGCGCATTGCTTTCAAAATAGGAGATGTCAACTCATAGACATTTCTACCTAAGCAATTCGGTGAGTGTTAAAGTAACCTCACCCTATGGCTGTGCAAACAGCCTCCATACTAAATAGCTTCCTCTCAAAGAACTAAACTTATCACCATCAGGACTGGCCTGAGCCTGATACTTCTATTCAACTACTAGCTGAATGCCCGCTCTGTCCGCTTTATAGGCAATTTTTTCTTTCAGGCTGTAATAACTCCAGTTCTGCAATAAGAATGGATCTTCCTTCGCTATTTCTTCCTTTAGTTCCTGATTGACGAGAATAAGGGTTGCCGCCTCATGCTTTACACAGAGGTCTATCAGCATGCGGCTATACACATGGAGTTTATAGTCAATATATTTTCTTTCCTGATGCTGGTAGTCTTCCAGGCTTTTCCTTTTTCGCTTTCGTCCATGGCCACCCCGGTTAAAAGTAACCGCTTTCTTTACCCGGCAGATCGCTGCTTGTATGGCCAATCTCCGGTGTAGGAACTCTTCCTTGTTCCCAATAGTATGTTCCTGGCTGCCGATTTTAACGGTAACGGGATGTTCAATAGATAAGGATGCTTCAGCAATGACGGAGGTATCCAAATGATGTTGTTCCTTTTCGATCTGAATGGCCGCCAACAGATAGATTTTGCCTTGATCCAGTTGGATATGGCTGGCACAAAGTTTTAGGGTGCCATTGAGTACCCTGTTCAGCATAATCTTTTTATCTGATCTGTCTTTACCCAAATAGGTCCTGAATGGAATCTGAAACAGCTTAAAGTAAAAATTTCGTCCATCGGGCGTATGGCTCAGCTTTGAAATCACTTCCGCCCCGAAAGGCAAGGGAATATTCTTTTTATAATTCCTCAGCGACTTTTCACCTTTCCAATAGGCCACCTTTTCCTTGTTAAAAGAGGATATCAGGGTGTTGTTTAGGTAGCTTAGAATATTTGTAGGAATCTGTCCTTTAAAATGATTGGAGAGCAGCCGATAGGTGGTGTTTTGACGGGAGGATTTTAAAATTCCGTTTTCCTCTTTCTTTTCATCAGCGATTTTAAGCTTGATTTCTTCTGTTAAATAAAAAAAATCTTTGACCTGTTCCTGCACAAAATGATGGCTCATGATCATGTTGGCGGCACGGAAACAAATCCGCTGCCAGCTGTACAATTGATCCTTTGCGGCCTTAATCTCTTCTTTGTCCTCGGAATCAATCAGCAGCTGGATCTTACGGGTTAGGATCATGGTATCTTTTTCCATAGCTTATTTTTTAATTCTTTTGATTTTGGTGCAAGCCTGCGCAAAGGTTCGTTGAATGTGCGGCTGACTTAAATTCATTTGCCTGGCAATCTCTTCAAAGCTGTACTGGAGTTCATAGCGCATGTGCAGAATTCTGGATTGCTCTTCGCAGAGGTCACCTTCGAATTTGAATTTGGTGGTCTTTCCTGTAGCCTCCAGTTTTTGTGAGCTGGTCAGAATGGACTTTAAGGTTTCGAGTGTTTTTTCAACCGTGCTGGCGACCTGATAATCAGAGATGCCACCAATATGCCAGGCAATACGCTCATAGTTGAATGCATATTTCAGGCAGAGCTTGATAAACAATTGCTGATTCTCAGTCAGATTGGGGATGACCGCCTCAACTTGCTGCCACTGCAGTTTTAAGCGTTCATCAAGTTCTTCCTGATAGAAAATGTCATCGGGATCCAATTCCTCTTCAGGATCATGGCCTCCCATGAATTCCTGGTAGTTTTCGATCTCATCTAGCCGAAGCATATTCCGCTGGAAATTGTGACTGGAAGTTCTGTAATAGGATTTGCAGGCTTCGATGGTGGTGTCACTCAAGAAGGTTTCAATGTGGTTGGGGTCTGTGATGCTGTTCCGAATTAGCCAGAGACGCAGAAAGGCTTCGCTGACGATGCTGGCGGCATTGGTATCATCTTTAATGTACCGACTTCTCTTATAGAATAAAGAAGGGTAGAGGCGGTTGTAGAAGTACTCCAGGCCCTTTTCATCACCCTGACTGAATTTGAGGAAATTACGGTGTTCGTCTTTGATCTTACAACTGGTAAAGTTCATATTAATAATAGTTAGTTAACAATTAATATGAGTCATAAAGGGAGATAACGCAAAATGACGTGAAGCTCAATTTATCGATCTGGAGGTACTGGTATACCCTTGACCACGATAAAAAGAGCCCACGCCATTTAGCGTGAGCATCTTCACCGTCGTCTTGGGTCTATTAAATTACCAGTTTTCCAGATCAAGACTCTAGTGTAATGCTTCCAGTTTTTTAAGAAGAATTACAAAAATAGCATTACATATTTTAATTCATGTGACTAAGATAATCAAAAATTTTCTAAATGCGGTCATTTAAGTCCGCAATATTTTTATTTTATATAGGGATTTTACTTGCTTGATAAAAAGCACATGCCCAAAAAAAACTATTCTGACTTACAAGTAAGTTTCGGCGCGCATTTACAGAAAATTCGTTTGAGTAAGGGACTTAGTTTGCGGGCTTTAGCTACTCGTTGTGATCTTGATGATAGCAAAATATCCAAAATAGAGAATGGGAAACTAAATGTTCAACTCTCTACCATCGTTGAGCTGGCAAAAGGCTTAGATATAAACCCAAAAGATCTTCTGGATTTTGGTTAATAATAAAATGCGGTATTGTTGACGACTGCAACTGGTGTAGCTGTATAGTTTATTGCTGCTTTCTCAGATTCGTCTTTTAAGCTTTAAATTTTAATCCTGAATTTATTTTCCTAATTATTAGGATATCATAAAATTACATTATACATTAGTGTATTATTTAACTAATACAGTAGTAATGATAACAATTAACAATCTTAATTTTGGTTACAGTAAGCATAATTTGCTTTTTAAAGACATGAGTATGCAGCTCAGTGCTGGTCATATCTACGGCTTACTAGGAAAAAACGGTGCAGGGAAATCCAGTCTATTAAAAAATATAGCAGGTTTGGTATATGCACAAAGTGGATCTTTAAAAGTGATGGGATTTGATCCCGCGAAAAGAGAACCTGAACTATTAGCTGACATTTGTTTTATTCCTGAGGAGTTTTACCTCCCATCAATCAAAATTGATGCTTATATAAAGGCAAATGCTCCCTTTTATAAGAAATTTGACTATGCTTATTTGAATGTGTTATTAGAGGAATTTAACATTCCGATTAGCAATAAGCTGGTAAATATGTCCTATGGACAAAAAAAGAAATTTATTATTGCCTTTGGCCTGGCCACCCAGGCTAAACTGGTGATCATGGATGAGCCAACAAATGGCTTGGACATCCCTTCAAAGGCGCAATTCCGTAAGGTGATGGCCTCTGCTTTAACTGACGATCGTTGCATTGTGATATCAACCCATCAGGTACGTGATCTTGATAATTTAATTGATACGGTGATCATGTTGGATGAGAGTACAATCTCATTAAAGGCATCTATTGAAGAAATTACCCAAAAACTCACTTTTAAAAAGATGAAGGAGTTGGATGAAACTGTGATCTATGCTGAGCCGGCATTATCGGGATATAACGCAGTAGTTCCGAACTTTCATCAGGAAGATAGCAAGATGGATATTGAGCTGCTATTCAATGCAGTGATTGCAGAAAAGAAAAAACTAAAACCCATTTTTAATTAACGCGCTATGAACAACTCATTTAATTTCAATCGTTTTGGGTTATTGGTAAAAAGACAATGGCTTGAGTTTGGCAAAATATACCTGATCAGCCTATTGGTGGTTGTGGGCGTGCTTATCCTTTTTTACGCCTGGAATTTGCCAGACCCTGAAGCGGAGAAAGGGTACAGATATAATTCAGAGGGGTTTTTATACTTGTCTTTTAGAATTCCATTGTTCCTGACGTTGGGATTCATTTTTATTAGTGTTATAGCTAGTGGTTATTTTTCCTTATTAGGGCAAAAACCGAAAGCCATTATCGAATTGATGACTCCTGCCTCTATATTAGAAAAATGGCTTTGCAGCATCTTTTATACTGGCATCTTCAGTGTGTTTAGCTTTTTACTTGTCTTTTATATAACAGATTTGGCGTTTGTAAAATATATTGATAAGACGATTGGTACAATTACTTTTAGTTGGACTTCCGGAGTTCATCCAACACCCAAAACAGGTATTGTGAGTGCAAGGTCTTTTTTTAACGATTTTTTTGAGCATGATGAGATAAAATCCATGGTTGTTGTGCCGTTCATGATCACCAGTATTTTTCTGTTGGGTTCGGTTTATTTTAATCGGTTTCATTACATCAAAACTGCTGTTGTGGTAATGCTCTTTTTAACGGCGCTTATTTATACCTTGATCCAAACAGCAAACTGGATGACAAGAGACAAGATGCAGGATTCGGCAAATTTCGGATTTAGTTCAGCCCATAGTGAATTTTTCATATACGCCATGGTAGGTATAACAGCCGTAACGGTCTTTCTCTGGTGCGTTACCTTTTTCAGGGTAAAAGAAAAAGAAGTTTAATTTTTAACAACACAAACATGGAATTTAGAGAGAATAAGGCGATATACCTTCAAATAGGGGATTACGTTTGTGAACATATTTTGCTTGGAAAATGGAAAAGCGAAGATAAAGTGCCCTCTGTGAGAGAACTGGCAGTATCGCTTGAAGTCAATCCAAATACGGTAATGAGAACTTATGAGCTCTTACAGAATAAGAATATTCTAAGCAATAAGCGGGGAATTGGTTTTTTTATTGCTGAAGATGCCATTAAGCAGATAAAAATTTACAGTAAAATCCAGTTTATGGACGAAGAGCTTCCTGTATTTTTCAGAAATCTTTACCTTCTTGATATTGGCTTCGATGAACTGGAAGTGCGCTACCAGAAATTTGTAAAAGAAACATTTACTAATCCTTAAAAACCAAAATTTATTCAAATGAAAACAAGTAATAAGTTACTCATTATATTTGTATTGTTAATGTTTATCATACCATTAACAATAATGGCGTATACCATAAATAAAGACTATAAGTTCCCGGAACAAATTAAAGCGCAAGAAACGGCCAATGCAAACTTTAACACCCCTTCGGATGGATTTGTTACTCTCAAGAGCAAAGCCTTTAAATCAATAAGCGTGAGAGGGCGAGCAAATAAATCATGGTACTTGAATCTGGTGAATGATGCAGCCCATGGTGCAAAGGTCTCTGAAGTATATAAAGATTTTGTTTCAATGAGTGTCGATGAAAATGAGCAACTTCACATTATCATAAAGGGGGACCATCAAGAAATAAAATATCCAATTGCTATCTACGTTTATGCGCCAAAAATCGAGGAATTAAATCTATCGGACTTGGATGCAATTACGGTGAATTTTAAAAACAGTGAAGCGCCGCTACGATTAAATGCCAAGAATGTGTTTTTACTGAATTTAGATAAAGATTTTAATGTCAGTCACTTGGACCTTTTTGAAGAAAAAGTTAATGATTTAGTACTGATTGGAGAAGGAGTAAAAACCCTGAACCTGGATTTAAAATCTTCACGCTTTAAATCTGAAATGAAATCTTTCGATTCCCTAAATGTAAAGGCATCAGGTAGATCAGAATTAAACATCTTCGGTGATGAACAAGGTAAGACCCAGTTTGGTATAAAACAATTGACATTAAACACTTCTGGTAAAGTAGATGTGAATTTAACAGACATGAAATTGAACAACGTTTCTGGAAACCTATCTGATGAGACCATGATTAAAATACCAATGGCCTATTTGAAAAAAATGATAAAATAGCAGCAGTCTTAAACGCGCACTTTAGCCATAATCTAAAACCAGCCGCATTTTGCGGCTGGCTTTATTATTATTACTTCATTTTGGCTTATAACTGGGGTGTTATGCCAAAATCGCTTAATATTTAGACAATTTCGGAAAACTTTGTAGATTGTAATTCGCTTTCTTTGAGAAACCAAATGAACCTAATGAGAAAGCTGATGAAATCTTTGTCCACATTCCTGTTTGCCTTATTGCTGATTGCTGGTCATGCCTTCGGCAAGGATATTTATGTTTCTCCAAAAGGCAGCGATAAGAATTCAGGATCTATAGAAAAGCCTTTTGCCAGTATCAAAAAGGCTCAGCTAACTGCACGAAACATACCCGGTAAAGTTATCATCTACCTTAGAAGCGGAACATACTATCTATCGGAAACCGTTGTATTCAGCCTCGAGGATTCAAGAAAAGCAAATGCCGGTCTAACCATAAAGCCGTATGCTAATGAAAAAGTAACCATTAGTGGCGGCACTCCTTTAACCTTAAAATGGGAGTCTTACAAGGGAAACATAATGAAAGCCAAAGTCAGTGAAGAACATGTTTTCGACCAGCTTTTCATTAACCGCCATCAGCAGCGCATGGCAAGATACCCGAACTATAATCCAGCTGTAAGGTTTTATGGCGGATCTTCGGCCGATGCCTTAAGTCCTCAGCGCATTGCAAGCTGGAAAAATCCAGCAGGGGGATTCATTCATGCTTTGCATAAAGCTGAGTGGGGCGGGTACCAATATCAAATCACTGGAAAAGATGTAGATGGTAAATTGAAAATGGAGGGCGGTTATCAGAATAACAGACAAATGGGTATGCACGATAAATATCGGTTTGTAGAAAATATATTTGAGGAACTGGATACCGTAGGAGAATGGTACTACAATAAAGATGAAAAGCTGCTTTATTATTATCCCGAATCGAGCGCGAACCTTACCACGGCCAAAGTAGAAATCCCACGCCTAAAACATCTTTTTGAATTCAAAGGATCGGAAGAAATTCCAGTTACCAATATAAGCATCGAAGGTCTTGAGCTTACACATACGCTTAGAACGTTTATGGAAACCAAAGAGCCGTTATTGCGCAGCGACTGGACAATATACAGAGGAGGAGCAGTTTTAATGGAAGGTGCGAAGTCTTGCCAGATCAGATCTTGTTTCTTTAACCATGTTGGCGGCAACGCAGTATTTTTAAGTAACTATAATAGAGATAATAAAATCTCCGGTTGCCACATAGCCTACGCAGGCGCAAGTGGGGTTTGTTTTGTTGGCGATCCCAAAGCAGTCCGGTCTCCAAGTTTTGAATACGCTCAGTTTGTTCCGGTAAATGAAATTGATACCGTTCGCGGACCAAAAACAAATAACTATCCCGCAAATTGCACTGTCGAAAATACATTGATGTACGGATTGGGACAAGTTGAAAAACAGGTCGCCGGCGTACAGATCTCCATGTCTATGAGTATTACTGCTACCCACAATACCATTTATGATGTTCCAAGAGCAGGTATAAACATTAGTGAGGGAACATGGGGTGGTCATGAAATTTCTTTTAACGACGTCTTTAATACTGTTTTGGAATCTGGTGATCACGGGGCGTTTAATTCATGGGGCAGAGATAGATATTGGAATGCTAATGTTCCGGTAATGAATAAGATCGCTAAAGACAATCCTGCATTAATTACTGCCGATGTTATTAATACCATTACATTACATGATAACAGGTTTCATTGTGAACATGGATGGGATATTGATCTGGACGATGGATCAAGCAATTACCACATCTACAATAATGTTTGCTTAAACGGGGGTTTAAAACTTCGCGAAGGCTTTTATAGAACAGTAGAGAATAACATTGTTTTAAACAACTCCTTCCACCCGCATGTATGGTTTGAAAATAGTGGTGATGTATTTAAGCATAACATCATCACCAGGAACTATTACCCAATCGGAATTAATTTTTGGGGCAAGGAAATCGACTATAATTTCTTTGCAGATAAAGCCTCATTAGAGAAATCGCAAAAGGCTGGTACCGATCAGCATTCTACCTTTGGTAACCCCGAATTTTTAAACCCGGCTATTGGCGATTACAGCGTTAAAAGCACTTCTAAAGCACTTACTGTAGGCTTTAAAAGCTTTCCTACAGATCAATTCGGGGTAACCTCTCCTGCTTTACGTAAGCTAGCGAAAAAAGCCCCGATTCCGGTACTTAAAGGAATCGAAGGGGTAACTACGAGTGAATCAACCGAATGGTTCGGCTTACAGATTAAAAATCTCGAAACATTAGGAGAACGTTCTGCAACAGGAATGCCCGAAGAAATAGGAGTTCTGGTGCTTAGCGTTCACGCCAACAGCCCCTTTGCCGGAGTGTTAAAAGCCAATGATGTCATACTTTCCTTTAAGCAAAAGACCACATATAAAGTAGCAGATCTGGTTGCCCTGCAGCAGCAAAATAAGTCAGATAAAACTGTCGAAATATCTATTTTTAGAAGTCAGAATACACAAAAGATCACCCTGGATAAACCACTTAAATAAACATGAAACACAAAACAATCATTTTATTTGCATTATTACTTTTCTGCAAAACCCTTGTTTTTGGACAGCACGATCCTAAAGCATTAAGGGAATGGCAGGATCAAAAATATTCCATGTTCATTCACTACGGAATCTACTCTGTATTGGGTGGCGTATGGGAAGGTAAGCCGGTAACCAAAGGATTAAGTGAACAGATTCAGGCGCACGCGGGTATTTATAGTGATACTTACGCAGATGTTGCTAAAAGGTTTAATCCCCAAAACTGGAATGCCGATTCTATTGTTGCCCTGGCAAAAAAAGCCGGCATGCGCTCTCTGGTAATCACTTCAAAGCATCACGATGGGTTTTGTATGTTTAAAACAAATACTACAGATTTTAACGTGGTTGATGCCACCCCGTTCAAAAGGGATATTGTAAAAGAGCTTTCCGACGCCTGTAAGCGTGGTGGGTTAAGATTTGGTTTATATTTCTCGCTAATCGACTGGCATTTCCCTCAGGCTTCTCCAATCTCGAGCAGCAATTCAGATTATATTACCCCCGAACATGTGGAATACAATAAAAAGCAGATTACAGAATTGCTAAGTAATTATGGCCCCGTTTCTGAACTGTGGTTTGATATGGGCTCCCAAAATGCTAATGAAAGCAAAGACCTTAGAGACCTGGTTCATAAGCTTCAGCCAAATTGTATGATCGGAAGCAGAATCGGGAATGATATGGGCGACTTTAACGTAATGGGCGACAACCAGGAGCCAGATTATGCTATCGGAGTGCCCTGGCAATCTCCTGCGTCTTTCTTCGACGAAACATGGAGCTATCGTTCATGGCAGGTGAGAGGGAGCGAAGAAGAAAAAATGCGCGAGAAACTCACCAGTTTAATCAGAGTTGCAAGTCGTGGCGGAAACTTCCTTCTAAACATCGGCCCAAAGGGCGATGGTTCTGTAGTTGATTTCGAAAAGGATGTTTTATTAAGCATCGGTAAATGGCTCGATAAAAATAAAGAAGCCATTTATGGAACAGATCCAGACCCTTTTCACATTTCATTCAAATGGGGAAGCCTAACGAGCAGACCTGATAAAATTTATCTGCACCTGCTTTCAGCTCCTGAAAACGGAGTGATTACACTTCCAGGCCTTACCGGGAAAATTAAAGATGCATACGTTCTTGGAGAGGATAAAAAAGCGAAATTCTCCCAAAATGCTTCAGGTGTAAAAATTAATGTGCCAGAAGGTTTAGACATCAGCAAAGAGTTTAAAGTAATTGCAATAGAATTTGTTAATGGTTATTCAGTACCTCCTGCAAATATCATCGCTTTCACTAAAGCACCTTTAATTCTTGACTCGCACAATGCCTTTAAGCATTACAGCAGCTCAGGTATTGATTACAATAACCGCTATCAGAGCACAGTAAAGGAATCATGGACAATTAGTCCTTCAAAAACCGGAAACCTTGTTCCTGCAATCTATTATACGGATGAAGAAAAAGGAAAGGTTATAGATGTAGAGCTGAATGGTAAAGCCACCGCAATAACCTTAAATGGAACTGGCGCAGAAAAGTTGAAGAACGATCCTTCCACCATTAAATGGGGTGATATTTACCAAACAGGGCCGCTTTATTCTGGGGTAGGTGGTGTACATGGCAATCTGACTAATGTAGATGTAAGCAAGCCATGGCCAGATTCAAATGGTGGAACATGGGAGAAAAAGGGAGAACTGAAAAATAATGTGACCTACGAAATAGAAGCCGACAGAAACTCGGCAACCTACCTTTTGCAAGAAATAACTTCAGCTAAAGATCAACCTTATCTGGTTGGCATAACCAGTGGGGACGGAGTAACAGTAACACTGAACGGGAAAGTGCTGGCAGAACATAATAATCCTTTTAAAGATAAACAGTTGAAAGATGTGATTTTATTGCCGCTTAAAAAGGGAGCAAACCAGCTTATTGTTAAGTATTACAATGGATTTAAAAAGGTGAATGTAATGAGCTTAGATAACAATGTAAGTCAAACCATTTACCGTCAGGAACTGAAGCCTGTAGCTGTTCAAAAGGGCAAGTATTATCCCCTTAGCTGGCAATTGCATAAACCGCTTTCTCCACACACTACTATCGGACTATTCAACGCACGAATCGAAATCAGATAATAAATCAAAATCTTCATTATGGCATTTTGCAAATTGAGCTGCATAACAAGGGTAATAGACACTTTATTTGCCAAAATAGTTTAATAATAAGATAAAATGATAAAATAAATCACTTCAAAAAACGCGTTCTTTGATTAACCAAAAAATTAAACCAGATGACTAAAAACAAATATCTTTTTCCGTTTATTATGATTACCTCCCTGTTTTTTATGTGGGGTTTTGTACATAACCTAGATCCAATACTTATTCCCCATTTAAAAAGGTCTTTTAGTTTAAGTACTTTAGAGGCATCTCTGGTTGATTCTGCAGTGTTCATCGCTTATTTTGTAATGGCACTCCCAGCGGGATTCATTATGAAAAAGTATGGTTATAAAACGGGGATAATTCTGGGGCTTGCATTGTTTGCCATAGGATCGTTTTTATTCATACCGGCTGCAAATACGCAAGCTTATGTATTCTTTTTGGGGGCACTATTTATCATAGCATGCGGACTAACCATCCTGGAAACAGCGGCCAATCCTTATGCATCCTTGCTTGGCCCTCCTGAAACGGCAACTTTTCGACTGAATTTTGCGCAATCATTTAATGGACTTGCAGCAACGGCTGCTCCTATAATCGGTGCTAAAATTATTTTAATAGAAGGGATATCTGATGAGAAGTTAAGTAAAATGACTGCCTCTGCAAGGGAATTTGCTTTGGCATCAGAAGCTTCATCAGTAAAAACACCATACCTGGTGCTGGGGAGCATTATTCTGGTCATAGCAATCATCTTTGTCTTTCTGAAATTACCGGAAATTGTGGAGACAGAAGAACCGGGCGACAAAGCAACTGACCATACCTTATTGGATGCGCTTAAGCATAAACACCTAAGATGGGCTGTTCTTGCACAGTTCTTTTACGTAGGTGCTCAGGTGTGTGTGTTTAGCTTTTTTATTCTGTATGCTACCAAAGCTGCCGAAATAGATCAGCAAAAGGCAGCTGGTTATGCAGGTATAGGCATGGGCCTAGCCTTCCTGATTGGGAGGGTACTTGGTACTTTCCTTATGAAATTTATTAAAGCAGAGCGGTTATTGGCTATTTATGCTGTAGCCAGCATGGTACTTTGCGTTCTCGCAATAGTAACTCATGGCACCATATCATTATTTGTTGTTATCGGAATTGCATTCTTCATGTCCATCATGTTCCCAACTATCTTCTCTCTGGGTATAAAGGATCTTGGAAAAGACACAAAATTTGGAAGCAGTCTGATCATCATGTCCATCGTTGGTGGCGCAATATTGCCTCCGGCAATGGGTTACGTTGCTGATATAGCCGATATTCAGATAGGTTATATCGTGCCATTAATATGCTTCGCCGTTGTATTTCTATTTGGTGTAACCGGGCATAAGGTTGTTAAAAGAACATAGTATTAAAACCTTAGAAAATATATAAAATGAAAAGATATTGTTTAGCGCTTGATCTGGTAAATGATCCTGATCTGATCAAAGAATACGAAGTAATGCATCAGCAGGTATGGCCCGAAATTCAGGAGAGCATCACCTCTGCCGGAATCGATACAATGGAAATTTACAGATATGGCAATAGGCTGTTTATGATTATGGAAGTAAATGGTAAATTTAGCTTTGAAAAGAAGGGAGCCATGGATGCCTCAAATGAAAAGGTACAGGAGTGGGAGAAATTAATGTGGAAATATCAACAGGCAATCCCGGGTGCTAAACCTGGTGAGAAATGGGTGATGATGGATAAAATATTTGAATTAAAAGCATAATGTCAATAATAACTAATAAAAGTTTCCTGCAAATACATCCAGATGATAATGTTCTGGTAGCCTTGCAGGATCTATCAAAAGGACAAAAAATTGAATGGAATAACTTAACATTCGATTTAAAGGATGATGTACACGCCAAGCATAAGTTTTTCATAACGGATAGGGCAATTGGCGAGGATGTTTTAATGTATGGCGTATTGGTTGGCAAAGCAACTGCTTTTATTCCTCAGGGAGGGTTAATGACTACCGAAAATGTTCATCATGCCTCTCAGGATTATGCATACAGAAATGTAAATTACCAATGGCAGGCTCCTGACGTATCAAAGTTTCAAAACAGAACATTCAACGGATATCACCGTCAGGATGGTAAAGTCGGAACAGCAAATTACTGGTTGTTTATTCCTACAGTTTTCTGCGAAAACAGGAATATGGATGTGATAAAAGAATCATTATACAATACCCTGGGTTATAATGTAACCGATAAGTACAAACAGTTTACAGATCAGTTGCTTACTGCTTATCAGGACGGCGAATCAATAGATTCCTTTAATGTAGATAGTCTAGCATCTGCTCAGGCAACTAAAAAAAGAGTATTCAAAAATGTTGATGGTATAAAATTCCTTAATCATCAGGGTGGTTGCGGGGGCACGCGCCAGGATGCAGATCTGTTAAGTAATCTGTTAGCTGCTTACGCGGATCATCCAAACGTAGCAGGGATAACTGTGCTTAGTCTTGGTTGTCAGCACCTGCAAACACAAAGTTTGCTAGACGATATCAAAGAACGCAACCCTACATTCAATAAAAAGGTTTTGATTTTTGAACAGCAGCAAAGCCAGAGCGAAGAGCAATTGATAAAGGATGCCATTCTTAAAACGTTTGAAGGTTTAACTGAAATCAATAAAATAGAAAGAAGCCCTGCGCCGCTTAGTAAGCTGTGTGTTGGGGTTAAATGTGGTGGTAGCGATGGGTTCAGTGGTATTTCTGCTAACCCTTCAGTGGGCTATACCTCTGATCTTTTGGTTGCACTTGGAGCCAAGGTACTGTTGGCAGAATTTCCGGAACTATGCGGTGCAGAACAAAATATAATCGACAGGTGTGTAGATAAACCAACGGCCGAAAAATTTATCAGGTTAATGCAGGAGTATGATGCCCAGGCCCATGCAGTAGGTTCCGGATTTCATATGAACCCATCACCCGGGAATATTAAGGATGGTTTAATTACCGATGCCATCAAAAGTACCGGAGCGGCTAAAAAAGCAGGTACTTCTCCTGTAGTTGACGTTTTGGATTATACTGAGCCGGTAACCAAACCAGGATTAAGCCTGGTATGTACTCCTGGAAATGATGTCGAGGCGACAACGGGAAAAGCGGCTAGTGGTGCTACATTGATCTTGTTTACCACAGGTTTAGGTACGCCAACAGGAAATCCTGTTTGTCCGGTAATTAAAATAGCAACAAACACAGCCCTGACCAGCAGAATGGGCGACATCATTGATATAGACACTGGCGCAATCATTCGTGGCGAAAAAACCATTGAGGAAATGGGCGAAGAGATTCTTGAATATTGCATCAAAGCTGCAAGTGGCGAAATCACACCTAAAGCAGTATTGTTAAATCAGGATGACTTCATCCCATGGAAAAGAGGCGTTTCATTATAATAAGGTAAGCATGTTCAGTTTAAAAGGAAAATCAGCAATTATTACAGGCGGAGGAAGCGGAATCGGCAGGGCAATATCTGTTCTTTTTGCAAAACAAGGGGCTTTGGTTCATATCATAGAACTCAACTCAGAAGCGGCCTCAAATACAATAGATGAGATCACTAAAGCAGGCGGAAACGCAATAGGCTACAGCTGTGATGTAAGTAACCAGGCTCAGGTAATCGATATCTTTAACAAAATTGGAAATATAGATATCCTGATCAATAACGCTGGTATTGCCCATGTAGGAAAACTGGAGACCACCAGTGAAGATGATTTCACTAAGATCTTTAATGTAAATGTTAAAGGGGCTTATAATTGCTTATATGCGGCAATCCCGGCATTGAAAAAAAGCAGTTCAGCAGTAATCCTTAATATGGCTTCTATCGCTGCGTTGGTTGGCATTACCGACAGGTTTGCTTATTCTATGAGTAAAGGCGCAATTTATGCCATGACGCTCTCTGTCGCGCGCGATTATATGGCCGATGGCATCAGATGTAACAGCATTTCACCTGCACGGGTACATACGCCTTTTGTGGATGGCTTTATTGCCAAAAACTATGCAGGTCAAGAAGAAGCAGTTTTTGAAAAGCTATCTAAAAGTCAGCCAATAGGCCGCATGGGTAAACCAGAGGAAGTAGCTTCTCTGGCATTATACTTATGCTCAGACGAAGCTGGTTTTGTAACTGGAAACGACTATCCTTTAGATGGAGGATTTGTTAAATTAAATAACTAATTTGAGTTTTTAAAATAAATAGATATCAATGAAATTAATCAGATGGGGAGCAGCCGATCAGGAAAAAACCGGCGTTATTATAAACGATATTTGGTATGATACCTCGGCCTTTGGCGAGGACTATAATGAAAAATTTTTTAATGATAACGGATTAGCCAGACTGGATGCATTTGTTAAAGCAAATGAGGGTAAATTGGCCACAATTCCGGCAGGCACACGTTTAGGTTCACCAGTAGCGCGTCCTTCAAAAATAGTTTGTATAGGATTAAACTATGCCGACCATGCAAAGGAAACCAACGCACCAATACCACCTGAACCTGTTATTTTTATGAAGTCATCTACTGCTATGGTAGGGCCTTTTGATGATATTGTGATCCCTAAAAATTCTGTAAAAACAGATTGGGAAGTTGAGCTGGCAGTGGTAATCGGAAAAAAAGCATCTTACGTTGATGAGGCTGATGCCCTTGATTATGTTGCAGGTTACGTTTTACATAACGATGTATCAGAGCGTGAGTTCCAGATCGAAAGAAACGGAACCTGGGACAAAGGAAAAGGTTGCGATACTTTTGCACCTTTAGGTCCATTCCTTGCCACACAGGATGAAATTGCTGACGTCGATAACCTTAGACTTTGGCTTAGCGTAAACGGTAAAATAATGCAGGATGGAAATACTTCCAACTTTATATTTAACGTGCCTTTTGTAATTTCATATGTTAGTCAGTTCATGACTTTGTTACCTGGTGATGTAATTTCTACCGGAACACCGGCAGGTGTTGGATTAGGGTTTAATCCTCCTGTTTATCTTAAAGAAGGTGATGTTGTAGAACTTGGCATAGATGGCCTTGGCAGCTCAAAACAACAGGTTAAAAATTATGTTAAGAATTGATTCTCATCAGCATTTCTGGAAATATAATGCAGTAAGGGATAGCTGGATAACAGATGATATGGCGGTGCTGCAGGATGATTTTCTTCCAATGCATCTACAACCCGTTCTTGAGCACTTTAATTTCGATGGCTGCGTGGTGGTCCAGGCAGATCAGTCTGCTGCAGAGAATGCCTTTCAACTGCAAAATGCCAAAGATCACTCTTTTATTAAGGGCGTAGTCGGCTGGGTCGATCTGAGGGCTGCAAACATCAGTGAGCAGCTTGCCGATTTAAGCGAGCACCCTCAAATGAAGGGATTCAGGCATATTTTGCAAGGCGAAACAGACCGTGCCCTAATGCTAAAACCTGATTTTGTTAACGGAATAAGCAAGTTAAAAGATTACGGATTTACGTATGATATATTGGTTTTTCCGGATCAGTTAAAGTATGCAGCCGAACTGGTAGCTAAATTTCCGGATCAGCCTTTTGTACTGGATCATATTGCTAAACCGGATGTTAAAAATAAAAACATCGATGATTGGGCGCTTGACATACAAAAGCTGGCAGCTCATGAAAATGTATACTGTAAAGTATCCGGTCTGGTAACTGAGGCAGATTGGAAATACTGGAAAAAAGAAGACTTTACCCCATATCTTGATGTGGTTTTTGAAGCCTTTGGAACAAACAGGTTGATGTACGGGTCCGACTGGCCGGTGAGCCTGGTTGCAGCGGCTTACGGGCAGGTAGTAGATCTGGCTAAAGGCTATGTTTCCAAACTCTCAGAAAACGAACAAGCATTATTTTGGGGAGGTAATGCAACTAAATTTTACAATTTGAAATAAGCAATCTATGGATCTGCAATTAAAAGATAAAGTAATTATCGTAACAGGTGGTGCTAAAGGCATTGGCGAGGGCATTGTAAGGGTATTGGCCAAAGAAGGAGCCATTCCTGTTATCATTGGAAGAAACGAAGCCGATAATTTGAAAGTGGCCGATGATATAGCCGCAAACGGGGATAAAGTATTTCAGGTCGTTGCTGAACTAACTAATCCGGAAGATAATGCGAAGGCTATAGCCCAGGTGTTGGAAAAGTTCGGTAGAATAGATGGATTGGTGAACAATGCGGGCGTAAATGATGGGGTTAGCTTAACCAGCGGCAGCTACGAAAAGTTTATAGAGAGCTTACATAAAAATATCGTGCATTATTATTTAATGGCACATCATGCCTTACCATCACTCATCAAATCAAAAGGTGCTATTGTTAACATAGGCTCAAAAGTTGCTGATACTGGCCAGGGTGGTACATCCGCCTATGCTGCAGCCAATGGGGGCAGAAATGCGCTTACAAGAGAGTGGGCGGTTGAATTATTGCCGCATGGCATCCGTGTAAATTCTGTGATCGTATCAGAGTGTTATACGCCTTTGTATCAAACATGGATCAGCTCAATCCCTAATTCTGAAGAAAAACTGGCTTCTATTAAAGCTAAAATCCCATTGGGAAACAGAATGACAACTGCCGAAGAAATAGCCAACGCTACCGTGTTTTTGCTGTCAGAAGCCTCGAGCCATACTACAGGGCAACTGGTATATGTTGACGGCGGATATGTTCATTTAGACCGTTCCGTTAGCTAAAGAGAAAAAGAGAATGTGTTTCTCCTCCTGGAACACATTCTCTTTTTTTACCTCTCCTCTCCAATATTTTTTCCTGAAATTTAGCTGAGAATACTAAATTCCCTTGTCTCTTCCTTCAGCCAGGCCACCTCATCTTCATTCAAAAACGGACTAAGTTTCTCAAAAACCAGCGCATTATAACCATTAAGCCAGTCAATCTGATTTTGTTCCAGTAAATCCTTTTTAACAATCTTAGTGCTTATCGGCGCAATAGTTAAACACTCAAAAGCATAAAATTCATTAAACTCATTGCTTACATCCTTAATGGTGTTTACCAGGTTTTCAATTCTGATACCATGTTTCCCCGGACGGTAAATCCCAGGCTCAACAGAAGTGATCATTCCAAGTTCAATAGCAACGGGCGTTGCAGTTGGGTTAAATACCTGGGGGCCTTCATGTACATTTAAAAAATAACCAACACCATGTCCGGTTCCATGCCCATAGTTAAGCGCATAATCCCATAATGGTTTGCGCGTTATTGCATCAATCTGATAGCCACAAGTACCTTTTGGAAAGCGCGATTTACATCCGTCAATCATTCCTTTTAATACCAGCGTATAATCCATTTGTTCTTCTTCCGTATTGTTTCCCATTGGGATGGTACGGGTAATATCCGTTGTTCCATAAAAATACTGGCCACCAGAATCTACCAGGAACAACCCTTCGGCCTTTACTTCCGAATTGCTCTGCTCAGATGCTCCATAATGAGGCAGGGCTCCATGTGCTTTATAAGCACTAATCGTATTAAAACTATCCCCAACAAATCCTTCCTGGGCTGCTCTGAACTTACGCAATTCAGCAGCTGCAGAAAGTTCAGTAATTAAAGTCTTTCCAATGTTTTCCGAAAGCCATTTCAGGAAACGGGTAATCGCAACACCATCTTTAACCATTGCATTACGCGTATTGGCCAGTTCTGTTTCGTTTTTAATGGCTTTAAGCTGGGTAGATGGGTTGGTGTCTTTTATAACCCTAACCGTTTTTGGAATCAACTTTGAATACGCAAAACAGTTGCGTTTCGGATCAATGAATATGGAGCTGTTCTCCGGAATCCTTTTTAACGCATCCTCTATTTCTTCGTAATCAAATACCTCTACACCCTCTTTTAACAACTGAGCCTTATCATCAGCAGTTAATTTATCAGGGTTGATGAATATTTTAGCATGATCCTGGTTAATTAATGCAAAACTTAAAACCACGGGGTTGTAGCTCACATCGTTGCCGCGGATATTAAACAACCAGGCCATATCATCTAACGACGAAATTAAATGATAAGCCGCACCTTGTTTACTTAGTGCCGAACGAACTTCCGCAAGCTTACTGCTTACCGATTGTCCGATATGCTTTTCCGCTATCAAAAATGCGCTTTGATTTGGCAGCTCAGGTCTGTTTTCCCAAATAGCGCTTAAATAATCTTTATTGGCCAAACTGATGTTCTTAACCGAAAACTGTTGTGTAAACAGGTCTCCTAAAAGCAGCGATAGCAATTTCTCATTGCTGGCAACTACAGCGCCATTGTCCAGCTTTTCAATAAGCCATTGAATGTATTCAGGAGCATGTTGAACTTTTTGTTTCACCAGCTCAAAACCACTGTTTTCCAATTGTTCAGCAGCCTGCTCAAAATAACGGAAGTCGGCCCATAAACCAGCAAAATCTGCTGTTATTACCAATGTGCCCGCCGATCCGGTAAAACCGGAAGTAAAAGGAATGCATTTATAATGGTCTGGCAGGTATTCGCTAATGTGTGGATCTGCAGATGGAATAATATAAGCCTGTACATTGTCGGCTTGCATTTGTTTACGTATCGCGCTCAGTTTTTCCGGATAAGTCATATCTAGCTTTTTTATGTTATCCGACAAATCTATGGAATTATCTTTTTAACTCACCGGGTGAATATCCAAAATGCTTTTTAAAAGCTTTAGAGAAGTTATAAGGTTCATTATACCCTATGGTATAAGCAGCTTCATATACGGTACAGTTCGAATCTAACAGCATCTGCCGGGCGTAATTCATTTTCAGTTCATTTAAATACCCGAATACAGTTAATCCGAACAGCTCTTTAAAGCCTTTCTTAAGCATAAACTCATTTAGTCCCGCCTCACGTGCAATTCCGTTTAAGGTTAATGGATCAAACATCCTTTGCTGTACAAACTGTTTTGCAGCATGCAGCTTATCTACATTATGGCGTTCTATTTTAATGGGTTTCTGCCCATCTAAACTGTCAGCCTGTTCGGCCTGGAGCAGAAAAAGCTCAATAATTTTAGATTCAAAAAACAGCTGTTTCATATGTCCTGAATAAACACATTGCTGCATTTCATTAATCAGCAGTTGCTGTTTAGAGGTTACCGGCAGGGCATGTTTCGAGATTTCCGCCATTTTCCCGGCATCCACCTTGTCCCAGAACCGCTTTAAACAATCCATATCGGTTGCAAACAGCCTGCGAAAGAAAGGCTCATACAGCGAAATACCAAAGCTCTTGATCTCCGGACTGCTCAATGCATAATACCCATCAAAACTTGGCATAAATGAAATCACATGCTCATTGTCATTCAGCACATACCTGTCTTTGCTTTGCGCCTCCCATGCCGCACTTTGCCCTTGTAACGAAAAATACATGTTTAGGGTAGGCGTTTCCGTTTGTTCGCGCATGGTAATTTCATGCTCCTGTTTGCAGCTCGCGGCAAAAATATCTGCGCCATCAATTTTTATTTCACTGATGTTCATATAGCCCGATGCACCTAATTCGTCAGTATAGTGCAACTCGCAGGTTTCTGAGAGATCTGAAAGAAGGGGTGCTTTTAATTCATTGTCGTTCATAGGGTTAGGAGATGATGTTAAAGGCGCTTCACTAGAACGAATTTAGTCAAATTTTACTTTTTAAAAGAAGGAGTCAGGAAATTATTCCTTTTCGCATGGTTTATTCTCCTTCCAGAAGGGGTAGGTAAACGCATTTCAGAGCAATTTTGATAAACCAAATAATTAACCCGTTTACCTATAATTCGAAATCCCGATGAAGCAAGAATTTATAGAGATCAAAGGTGCCCGCGAGAATAACCTCAAAAATATTTCGCTGCGGATTCCAAAAAGAAAAATTACGGTATTTACCGGAGTATCAGGCTCGGGCAAGTCCTCTATTGTTTTTGATACCATCGGGGCGGAGGCCCAAAGACAGCTCAACGAAACCTTCTCCACTTTTATACGAAACCGCTTACCAAAACATAGCCAGCCTGATGCCGACGCCATAAGTAACCTTTCTACCGCAATTGTGATCGATCAAAAACGTTTAGGAGGTAATTCCAGATCTACAGTAGGTACCATAACAGATATTTATTCCATACTGCGTCTCCTGTTTTCACGAGTGGGCAAGCCTTTTATCGGCTATTCCAACGCGTTTTCCTTTAACGATCCTGCCGGAATGTGCCCCGAATGCAATGGCCTAGGAGAAACGGTAAAACTGAACCTGGATAAATTGCTCGATAAATCTAAATCACTTAACGAGGGCGCAATCCTATTCCCTATGTTCTCGGTAGGCAGCTGGTATTTTAACACTTATGCCTATTCCGGATTTTTTGATAACGATAAGAAGCTTCAAGATTATACCCAGGAGGAGTGGCAAACCCTGCTACATGGGAAAAGCAAGAAATTTCAGGTTAAAAAAGACAATGTGCCACTCAATGTCAATTTTGAAGGACTGGTCGATAAGTTTAACCGCATGTACATCAAGCGCGATACCAGTATCCTGTCCGAATCCATGCGGAGCACCCTTGAACGGTTTATCCTTTTTGCACCTTGCCCCTTATGTAAAGGAACACGGTTAAGTCAGGCCGCATTAAGCTGCAGAATAAACGGATATAACATCGCTCAGCTCACCAATCTTGAGGTCGATGAGCTCATTAAGATCATTGCCAAAATAGATGATCCCATAGCTGAAACCATGACTTCCGCATTAATAATGCGTTTACAACATTTAATAGATATCGGTCTGGAGTACCTGAGCCTTGACCGCGAGACAGCCAGCCTTTCAGGCGGAGAATCTCAGCGCATTAAAATGGTGAGGCACCTTGGCAGCAGCCTTACCGATATGATCTATATTTTCGATGAGCCGAGTGTAGGACTGCATCAGCATGATGTGCACCGTTTAAATGAGCTCTTATTGCAGCTTCGCGATAAAGGCAATACCATTCTTGTGGTAGAGCATGACCCTGAAGTGATCCGGATTGCCGACCATGTGGTAGATGTCGGCCCTCATGCAGGAACCCATGGAGGCGAAATCGTGTACCATGGAACAGTAGAGGGGTTGTTGAAATCAGACACCTTAACGGGTAACTGCATGAACCGGCAGCACTATGCAAAATCCTCCTATCGCAGTGCCAAAGGAGCCCTTACCGTTCATAACGCAAAACTGCATAACCTTAAAAATTTAACTGTAGCCATCCCAACGGGGGTTTTTACGGTGGTAACCGGGGTAGCCGGATCTGGTAAAAGCTCACTCATTAACCATGAGTTTATAAAGCAATATCCCGAAGCAATCATTATTGATCAGACTGCTGTGAGTACCTCAATTCGATCTAATCCTGCTACTTATACTGGCATTATGGACGAGATCCGCAGGCTCTTTGCCCAGCAAAATGGAGTAAGCGCTTCCCTGTTTAGTTTCAACTCAAAAGGAGCCTGCCCCAATTGTCAGGGCCTGGGGTTTATCTATACAGACCTTGCTTTTCTGGAGCCGGTAAAAACCGAATGCGAAATATGCAATGGCAAGCGCTTTAAAGAAGAAGTACTGGCCTATAGATTAAATGGCAAATCGATTAGCGAGGTGCTGGCCATGACTGTACAGGAAGCGGTAGATTTTTTTGATAAGAAGGAACTGAAACGCAAAATAGAAGCCATACTGGATGTAGGGCTCGATTATTTAACCCTCGGGCAGCCACTTAGTACACTATCCGGTGGCGAGTGCCAGCGCATTAAACTAGCCAGTAACCTGCACAAAAGAGGAAGCATTTATGTACTGGATGAGCCAACCACCGGATTACACATGTCCGATGTAGAACATTTGCTGCAAATCATGAATCACCTGGTTGATATCGGGAATTCCGTAATCGTAATTGAACATAATCTGGACGTGATCAAAAATGCCGACTGGATCATTGATATGGGGCCGGAAGGTGGCAGAAAAGGAGGAGAGGTTATTTTTACAGGAACCCCTGCCGAATTAATGGAATACCCCGGCTCATTAACCGGGCATTACCTCAATAAAGAAAAGCAATTAATCCTATAAGCGATAAATACCTATGAAAACCAAAATCTATCTCATAATACTACTCCTCTTTTTTGCCGGCGGAATGGTTCAGGCTCAGGTAACTGATTCCCTGAATTATAAGTTCAGCCTAAAAGAGGCCATAGATTATGCGCTAAACCACCAATCGGCCGTGCTAAACGCACAGATTGATGAAGAAATAGCTAAAAATGATGTTAAAAAAACGGTGGGTACCGGCTTGCCGCAGGTCTCCACTACTTTTAACTTTCAGGATTACCTTAAAGTGCCAACAAGCTTGCTTCCGGGCGAGTTCTTTGGTCAGCCCGGCACACAAATTCCGGTTAAGTTCGGTGTAAAGTATAATTCTTCGGCAGGAATAGAGCTGAATCAGCTCCTTTTCGATGGAACTTATATTGTAGGCCTGCAGGCTTCAAAAACCTATAAGGAGCTGTCTGTCAGAACCAGCACAAGAACTAAAATTGAAACGGTAGTTGCCGTTACAAAAGCCTACTATTCGGTATTGGTCAATAAGGAACAGTTAACCCTTATCGATGCCAATTTGGTACAGCTCACCAAATCCTTTAACGATACCGAGGCGATGTTTAAAAACGGTTTTGCAGAAAAAATTGATGCCGACCGGCTGTTGGTGTTAAAGAATAACCTCGAAACGGAACGCGAAAATGCTACCCGCTCACTATCTATCAATATCGATCTGCTTAAGTTTCAGATGGGAATGCCGGTAACGGCTGCACTTGAGCCTGTCGACAAGATCAGTGACGTGCGCGCGCAACCCGTTTCGACTGCAGTGGCCGATACCTCTGCCTACAAGGCAAGAATTGAGTATTCCCTTTTAGAAACGCAGAAAAAGTTAAACCTGCTTGATGTGAAAAGGTACAAAAGTACTTTCCTGCCTACGCTAAAAGGTTTTGCAAGTGCTACCAAAAGTTTTCAGTCCGATAACTTCTCAAATCTGTACGACCAGAACTACCCTACATCGGTAATTGGTCTTACCCTTTCATGGAACCTGATCAACGGAGGTCAGCGGATTTATCAGTTGCGTAACGCCAAGCTTGTGGTAAAGCAAACCGAAAATCAGATGCAGGACCTCAAAAATGGAATCGTGAATGAAATCTCCACCACTCAAAAGCTGTACGCCAATAGCCAGCGCTCATTGGAAAATCAGGAAAGGAATTTAAAGCTTGCCGAAGAGATCCTCAGGGTTACCCGAATCAAATATGAACAGGGAATAGGTTCCAGCCTGGAAGTTACCACTGCCGAGACCTCTCAAAAGGAAGCGCAAAACAACTACATCACTGCTTTATATAACCTGCTCATCAATAAAGTGGATCTGGATAAAGCCACAGGAAAAATTAACTATTAAACAAGCAACATAAACTCATGAAAACAATATATAGCATCGCATTAGTTCTCTTTCTGGCTTCCTGCGGATCATCAGAAAAACCTAAGGACAAAAAAGCAGAGCTTGAACAACTCAAAAAAGACCGTACCTCTCTTAACGGAAAAATTGAACAGATCGAGAAAGAACTTGGTCAGAATAAAAGTCAGGCAGATACTAAAGATGTAACTGCTACTGAACTTAAGGAAACCGAATTCAGGAACTTCGTTGAGGTTCAGGGCAAGGTGGATGCGGAAGACAATGTGGAGGTCACTCCCGAATCCCCTGGTTCAGTAACTGCAATTTATGTTAAAGTCGGACAAAGCGTGAGCCGCGGTCAGGTACTCGCACAGATTGATGATAAAGTGCTACGCCAAAATATCGCACAATTACAAACACAGCTGGATCTGGCCACTACCGTTTTCAACCGTCAGAAAAACCTTTGGGATCAAAAAATTGGTACCGAGGTTCAATACCTTACCGAAAAAAGCAAGAAAGAGGGCCTCCAAAAACAATTGTCGGGCTTGCAATCTCAGGCCGCAATGAATAAGATCAAAAGTCCTGTTTCGGGTACTGTTGATGCCATGGAGCTTAAGTTAGGGCAATCCGTCGCGCCGGGAACACCTACAGGCATTCGGGTGGTTAATGCAAGCCGACTAAAAGTGAAAGCCCTTGTTTCAGAAAACTATGCCGCCAGGGTAAACCAGGGAGATGAGGTTGAGGTATCTTTGCCCGATGTGCCAGAGAACCTGCATACTAAAATCTCATTTGCCGCCAAAGTTATTGATCCGATATCAAGAGGCTTTAATGTAGAGGTTAAGCTGCCTTCCAGTAAAAAGTACCGTCCAAATATGCTGGCCATTCTTAAAATTATAGATTATAAAAATGATAGGGCACTAACGGTACCGGTCAATGCCATCCAAAAGTCCGAAGCTGGTGAATATGTTTTTGTAGCTATAAACGGCAAAGCCAAAAAAACAGATATCAAAACAGGAAAAATATCCAATAGCCAGGCAGAGGTCTTAACCGGATTAAAATCCGGCGATAAAGTGATTACCACAGGATTCCAGGATCTGAACGATGGCGATTCCGTAAAACTATAAATAAAGATTCATGATAATCTTACGATCATATGAAAGACGTCAATAAAGAATTCGGTCCATCCAGTTGGGCTATAGATAACCGCACAGCGATATATGTGTTTACATGTATCCTGATTCTGGCGGGGTATTTTTCCTACAACAGTTTGCCAAAAGAGAATTTTCCGGAAGTTGTAATTCCTAAAATATTCGTGCAAACCATATATCCGGGAACTTCACCTGCAAATATGGAGAACCTGATTACAAAGCAGCTCGAAAAGGAAATAAGGGGTACGCTTGGGTTAAAAAAGATCACCTCCAACTCCTTTCAGGATTTCTCATTTATTACCGCAGAATTTAATACCGGGGTCGATATCAAAGATGCAAAACAGCGGGTTAAGGATGCCGTTGATAAAGCAAAAACTGACCTGCCTTCAGATTTACCCGATGATCCGGTAATTATGGATATCAACCTCTCAGACCTCCCCATTATGTACATCAACATTTCCGGAGATTATGACCTGAAAAAACTAAAAGAGTATGCCGATGATATTGAAGATAGGGTAGAGGGACTGAAAGAAATCGCCGGGGTAGATATTGTGGGTGCCCTTGAGCCAGAGATCCAGATCAATGTAGATCTCCGTAAAATGGAGTCGGCGCAAATCTCATTTGACGATATCGGAAATTCAGTAAAGGCCGAAAACCTGACCATATCAGGAGGTTCAGTGAAAATGGATGGCATGCAGCGTACCTTAAATGTGAAAAAGGAGTTCGTAAATGCCGAGGAATTAGGCAATATGATTGTCAAGTCACAGGCAGGAGGCTCGGTTTACTTAAAGGATATTGCCGAAGTAAAAGATTCATTTAAAGAGCAAAACAGCTATGCACGCTTATACGGAAAAAATGTAATTACGCTAAATGTACGCAAGCGCAGTGGCGAAAACCTGATTGAGGCGTCTGACAAGATCAATGCCATGCTAAAGGAAATGAAGGGCACTTTACTGCCTTCTAAACTGGATATTACCATTACCGGTGATCAATCTGATCAGACCAGGATTACCCTGCATGACCTGATCAATACCATCATCATCGGTTTTATCTTAGTTACCCTGATCCTGATGTTCTTTATGGGCGTCACAAATGCGCTGTTTGTTGCCCTGTCCGTCCCGTTGTCCATGTTCATTGCCTTTCTCTCCATGCCCGTTCTCGGGGGGGTGTTCGATTTTAATTTCACCATGAACATGATGGTGCTGTTCTCCTTCCTGCTCGGACTGGGTATTGTGGTGGATGATGCCATTGTGGTGGTAGAGAATACACACCGGATTTTTGATAACGGAAGGGTTCCTATTGTGCAGGCTGCTAAAACGGCCACTGGCGAGGTTTTTATGCCCGTGTTATCCGGAACTTTAACTACCCTTGCACCGTTCTTCCCGTTGCTATTCTGGCCCGGAATCATTGGTGAGTTCATGTATTTCCTCCCGGTTACGCTTATTGTAACGCTTTCTGCCTCATTGGTGGTGGCATACATTATTAACCCGGTTTTTGCAGTCGACTTTATGAAACCGCATGATGATCATAAAGATCAGAAACCAAGGTTTGACAGAAAAGTAAAACGGACACTGCTTGTATTTGCAGGCATGGCCTTATTGGGCTACCTCATCAATATCGGATTCGGTAACTTTATCATATTGCTTGCCTTGTTATACCTGCTAAACCACTTCTTCTTAACAGGGGTGATCAAGAAATTCCAGACGGTAGTGTGGCCAAAAGCAATAAATAAATATCATAGTTTACTTACCTGGGCACTTAAACGTCCGCGTACCATGATCTGGAGTACAGTGGGCTTGTTTTTCTTTACCATGATTCTGGTAAACATTGTGCCGCCAAGGGTAGTGTTTTTCCCTACTGCCGACCCGAACTTTGTGTATGTCTATATTGAATTGCCGGTGGGTACAGATCAGGCCTATACCAACAAAATAGTCGAAAAGGTTGAGCAGCGGGTAGAAAAGGTAGTTGGCCAAAAGAATCCCGATGTATCTTCAATAATCTCCAATGTCACTGTAGGGGTAACCGACCCGCAAGGCGAAGACCAGGGCGAGTATACCAACAAGGGGAAGGTTACAGTAGCCTTTGTGGCCTATGGCAAAAGAACAGGAGAGCGCACCGTAAATTACCTCGGCAAGATCCGTGAAGCGGTAAAAGGGATTCCTGGAGCACAAATTTCGGTAGCCCAGGAACAAGGGGGGCCACCAACGGCCAAACCAATCAGTATAGAAATTACGGGCGATAACCTGGATTCCATTGCGGTGACTTCCGATCGCTTAAAAAAATACCTGGATAGCAGGCAAATTGCCGGGGTAGAAGAGCTTAAATCTGATTTTCAAAATAACAAGCCCGAAATTATTTTTGATATCGATCGGGAACGGGCCAATCGCGAAGGGATCTCAACCGGTCAGGTTGGCATGGCATTGCGTACGGCACTTTATGGTAAGGAAGTTTCTAAATACAGGGACATTAATGAAGACTATGAGATCAATGTTCGGGCAAGAGAAGATCAAAGGAACAACCTGGAAGCCTTACGAAACATGAAAGTGACCTACCGTGATATGGCAATGAACGGTGTTATTAGGCAAGTGCCTATATCATCTTTCGCAAATATAGATTATATCAATACTTATGGTGGTATCAAACGCAAGCAGCAAAAAAGAATCATAATTCTTTCCTCAAATGTGCTTTCAGAATACAATGCGAACGAGGTTGTGGCAAATATTCAGCGGGAGATAAATGAATTTAAAGCACCTGCCGGAATTGAAATAAAAATGGCCGGTGAGCAGGAAGAGCAAATGGAAACAGCTGCGTTTTTAGGCACAGCCTTAGTCAGCGCTTTGTTTATTATCCTCATTATCCTGGTACTGCAGTTTAATTCCATTAGTAAGCCGGTTGTTATTTTAAGTGAGATCCTGTTTAGCATTATTGGGGTATTACTGGGCGTTACCATCTTCGGAATGGAGTTGTCTATTGTAATGACGGGACTGGGAATTGTCGCCCTGGCGGGAATTGTAGTCCGGAATGGGATCCTGCTGGTCGAATTTGCCGACCTGATGGTTAGTCAGGGCATGGAAGTAAGAGAGGCCGTTATCGAAGCAGGCCGTACCCGGATGACCCCGGTATTACTTACCGCTACCGCAACTATGCTTGGCCTCATTCCGCTGGCAGTAGGTTTGAACCTTGACTTCGTGACTTTATTTACTGAGTTTAACCCACACCTTTATTTTGGAGGTGATAACGTAGCGTTCTGGGGCCCACTATCATGGACCATTATCTTCGGTTTGAGTTTTGCCACTTTCTTAACCCTGGTATTGGTTCCATGTATGTACTTGGTCGCCGATAGAAATTCTAAGAAAATAAAGCAATGGTTTAAAAAGTAACATTCGTTCTTCTTAAAGCGGCCGCCATAAGGCGGTCGCTCTTTGCCGCAGTCTCCTGCTAAAGCAGATGCCATCATCTCCGACGATAGGAGAAATCCCGTGATTATCCTCTCTCCATTCTAAGTTCCCAAGAAAGATTATTAACCCAGTGTCCTGTGAACCCCATGCCTATTGTCCTAAAACGGGGAATAAAGGAGAAAAAGTTGCCTCAGTATTAACCTTGTTTTTCGTTAAATGATCAGAAATGAGGTCATATTTAACAATGGCCGATTTTTTGCCTTTTTATTTGTAATAAGTTTGTGAAGTAATTTTTAATAATCGATTTTACATACCTTTGCGGGATTTTATTAAAAAGCTAAATTAATTTCTCTAATACATGAGCTATCAGGATTATAAGTGCAGGAAGTGCAATACAGATTTTCATTATCAGGTTCCACGCGGATTTGTGTTAAAACATTTGCTGGGATTTCTTCCTATACGAATTTACTGGTGCCCAAAATGTACTACAAACCGATATGTGTGGGTAGGCGATAAAGTTGAGGCTAAATAGCAGCCACTTAAAAATACCTATTTATGGGTATTGCTTGCTTAAGCGTTTTCCTTTTCCTTTGAGTAAATCTTCTGAATTTTCGATTCAGTTAAGATACCTGGATTTAATTAGATTATTATGAGAAGTCAAGTTGTAGGCAAATGGGTTGTCGCAAATGCGGTCGAAATAGACTATGTTGATGGGGCAGAAGTATTCAGAGCAGATATGTTTGCGTTGTCTGGTGCTTATCTTGAATTTAAAGAAGGAGAAAAAGGAAGCATATATGATGGCGAGGGCGATGTTGATGCTTTTACTTATACCGCCACAAAAGAAAATCTGGTCTTAAATTATATCGAGGGCGATGATGTCACTGTTTATCATATAAAGGAATTAACCGGTTCCACGCTTTCCGTATATGAAGAGCATATTGAAACCCAGAAAGGGATCGTACATAAAGAAGTCGTCGAAATTAACCTAATGAAATAGTTTTCCTAAAATTAACGCTCATGAAAACACTCAGCAAATTAATACTACTTATTTTATTATCAGCAAGTTTTATGGCTTGTGAAAAAAGCAGCGATGGTCCCTCAAATGAGAACCCGGGTCCCGTTAAGGGTCCTGTAATCGGTAATGGAGAGGTAGTGGATAATACACTGTATATGGCCTTCAAAACACCTGATTGGGAACGAAAGATCGACTGTACCCATCTTGATCTGGATCCTATCGGCTTAAACGATTCCACATCATATGTATCGGCAACATCGGCCTCTACAAATGAAACATTTTACTTTTCATTTCCCCGTGATAGCTCGGTTATGGTAAGGTCTTCCAATATTAAAAAGTATGGGATCACAAGAGTTGGGGCCAATAAAAAGCCCTTTGAGTTTTCACAAACACTTCCAATAATTGCAAATTCAACCACAAAATTAGTAAGTCTGTCCGGTTCCAGCTCCGATTCTTATAACGAAGTTTTAGAGATCAAGTATATAGGTGTTAAAGGGAATTATGCTCAATTTCAGATAAAATGCCGTTACAGCATGAGTATGGGGGAAGTCCTTAACGAAAGTAACAAGAGGTTGGTAACGGGGACTTTCCATTTTAAAGTTAAAACAAAACGAATATAGCGCTCTGAGATTTAATAGTTAATAATCGTAAAGCAGCCCTGGCATACCGGGGCTGTTTTCGTTTGTCAATAATAAATTGAAACAACCGTCATCTCTAACATTGCCCGTCGTCTTGAACATAGTGAGAGATCTCTTGCCTGAACCTCCCCCCCCCCACCCAACAACCCAATAGAGTCTTATTCAACTAAATGATTTATCGATAATCCTCTTTCATTTATGTGAATAATTTATAGCAGATAATGGATTTAGGTTTATACCGCCAAAAATATTGTTGGAATTGATTTTATGTCTTCAGTTGGTATAGTTATAAATTATATTGTGCACGATCTTTAATTGCTAGGGGGTCGTTAATAAAGGTGTTGTTTGTCAGGTACTTAATATTATATTTGTAAGTCAAATGACTTCCAATGAAAAAGCTCTTATTAATTCCAGTATTAGTGTTATTTTTTATATCCTGCCGTAAAAAGGATGCAGGGAAAGAATCTCCTGAAGGGAAATTGTACTCTGTTGAATTTTCGACAAGTTCATTCAATGTTGATTATAGCCCAGTTAAAACGGCAATATCATCAAATAAGAAAGTATCTTCAGTGGAGCCCTCGGATTCGAACTCAGGGGTTAACCACATTTATTATCTAGTTTACAAAGGGGATATCTACGTTAAGATGATTCATCAGGTTAGGACTGATCCGAAATTCGGGAAAATAAAAGATGAGCTTGCGAAAGGGCGTTATAATGTTGCTTTTTTTGCCTCAGGAGAACCATTAAACATCACTGCTCGCGAAAACAAATTGAATTTTGGAAAGCCGGGAACCGTAGTCTACTATGAAAGGTTTTTACTAGACCTTGAAGGAGACGTGAGGAAAAATGTCGAACTTCGAAGAATTACAGCGTTGCTGCGCATAAATATCGAAGATAATGTACCTATAAGCGTGAAAAAAATTCATTATGTAGTAAAGTATGAACTGTCGGGAGAAAATATATCTACGGAAATGAGAATATCGAGTGGAGAATTAGATACCTTCGATACTTTTTTTTTCACCCAAACAATGGTGGAGTCAAATTACGGGAAACCTATATCTTTGGATATTTTTCTTCCATACAGAATTAACGATTCGCATCCTCAAGAGGGTTCTAATGTCACCGTAGATATTTTTGCTTATGATTCCACTGAACAGGTCATTGCATCTGACAAAATTCGGTTTGTGATGATTGGTTTAGATAAAAAAGCCACGCTTTCAGGAAAATTATTTGACACAAATGGTGGTAGAGAAGGTATTCAAATTCGTCTGCCCGACACAACTCTTGAAGAGTTGCCAGTGATAAATTTTTAAAGTTTGCAACTATTATTGGGGTTCCTTTGTTAAGTGTCAGATACTATCATGGTGAACAAAGACTCTTAATATTGTGGTTGTATGTCTTTGACGTTCATTTTTATGGCTTTTTTATCTTGTGGTTATTTATATTGATTAGATATTTTGAATAGTTAAAAAATATTGGCACATAAATTTGTTAATAGCAGGTTTTATGTGTTCAAATCAATAACTTGAATAGGACAAACTTTGTTACTCAAAATAAGGGGCGTATTGAGTATGATGAATTGACGATTTGTGACTTAAAAGAAGACAATCAGGTGATTTATGTCATATAATTTTATTTTAATCTAAATGATATTATTGTTTTACATTTGATAAGGGATAACCTTGTTATTAACTGTATATATGAAAAAACTTTTACTACTAGTTCTATTCTTGCTAGGTTATTATTCTATAAATTTACATACATGAATATTTTACATCCATCTATAACAGATATAAAACAACTAGGGAAAGATATGCATCAGAAATACATAAGCGCTGATCCTTTCCCCAGTATTGTATTAGATAATTTTTTTAACGAGGAGTTTTTAAGCAAAGTGGCCGATGAATTTCCTGACTTGTCTAAACAAAAGGATGTAAAGAAATATGATAACCATAATGAAAAGAAGCTGGAAGCTTTGGGCGAGAAACACTTCAGTGAATCAGCACGTTTGCTGGCTCATTTTTTAAATTCACAGCCAATATTGGAATTTTTGCAGGAGCTTACGGGGATTAAGGAAACTTTACTACCGGATCCTTATTTTTTGGGCGGCGGCTATCATGAAATAAAATCAGGTGGTTTGTTAAAAGTGCATGCTGATTTCAATAAGCATGAATTAGCATTGGTGGATCGTCGCATTAACTTGCTAGTTTATCTTAATAAGGACTGGGATGAAAGCTACGGCGGACATTTTGAACTGTGGGATCGTGACATGAAGGAGGCGCGCACAAAGGTATTGCCGATTTTTAATCGGATAGCTATATTTTCAACCACCGATTTTTCATACCATGGTCACCCTAATGCGCTAGCCTGCCCGCCAGACAGGAGTCGGAAATCTCTGGCATTATATTATTATAGTAATGGCCGACCAAAAAGCGAGGTAAATCACAAACCGCATGGAACGCTATTTGTAAACCGATCAGGAACGAAAAATGATGTTACCAAAGAACCTATCACCTTGCGCAGCGTATTATATGATTTAACACCACCAATATTAATCAGGCTGGCTAAGAAAGTCATTCGATCAAATTAAGTATATATGAAAAAACCTTTACTACTAGCTCTATTCTTGCTAACTAATGTTACTGCATTTTCACAAATGAATGGCGACTATAATTATAGTATTGCCATCAGAGGATATAGTATGGTTGAGATGCCTAAAGTATTTAATGAAACCAGCTCTGATAAGTTTACAGACGCTTATTTTAACGGAGTGATGGTTAAATTTAACGACAACCAGTTTAGCTATCGTTTAAACGGGACCTATTATAATAAATCCAAAAAGTTTTTCAATGAGTGTGAAACATGCCAGGAAGCTGATGGTAAGCTTCTAGACTACTCCTTTAAATTAGGATTTGAAAAGAACTTTAATTATTCACGGATTCAACCCTATGTCGGACTTGATTTGGGCTATCGTTACAACAGGTTTAAAGGTAGCCTGCAGAATAGAAACCAATTGAGAGACGTGAGTGCAGATGCCGTAGGCCAGGAGATTGAATCTACTAAGCATGGAATTATGGTATCCCCGGTTATAGGGTTTAAAATCAATCCAATACCTCAGATTTCTATTTTCGCCGAAGGCACTCTGGATCTTTTGTACTCTTTCGAGAAGCAGAAAACGATTTTGCAGGATATTAATAATACCCGAACAGTCAATAACGACCGGACAACCGAATTTCTTTTGAATCCTTTTTCAGTAGGGATTCAAATCCATTTAGGAAGCAATAAATAGCTTTCTACTTCATATGTGCCTTTATTCGAGGTTTATCTTTTGCTTTCAAAGTAAATAATTCCGTATGTTTGCGTGAATAAATTGAACACACTTATCAATGAAACTGCATGAGCTTACCGCTCAAATCTAACTTAAACAAGTCTCATGCAAACTTCATAACACCTAAAGCGTAAACACACAGATGAAAATTGCCTTAATTACGGGAGTAACGGGACAGGATGGAGCCTATTTAGCTGAATTTTTGTTAAAAAAGGGATACTTTGTACATGGATTGAAAAGAAGATCTTCATCGTTTAATACAGAGCGTATAGATCACCTTTATCAGGATCAACACGAAAATAATGTAAATTTCAAATTGCACTATGGCGATTTAACCGATTCAACCAATTTAATTCGTATCGTCCAGGAAACCCAACCCGATGAGATTTATAACCTAGCTGCAATGAGTCATGTTAAGGTGAGTTTTGAAACACCTGAATATACTGCAAATGCAGATGGAATTGGAACACTTAGATTATTAGAAGCTGTTCGGATATTGGGTCTTACCAAAAAAACTAAAGTTTATCAGGCTTCTACTTCCGAGTTATATGGATTGGTTCAGGCTGTCCCTCAAAGCGAAACAACCCCTTTCTATCCACGGTCACCCTATGCGGCAGCAAAAATGTATGCTTACTGGATTACGGTTAACTACAGAGAGGCTTATGATATGTTTGCCTGCAACGGCATTTTGTTTAATCACGAAAGTCCAGTTAGGGGCGAAACCTTTGTTACCCGTAAAATCACTCGTGCGGCATGTAAAATAGCGCTGGGCCTGCAGAGCTGTCTATACCTTGGCAATCTCTCGGCACAACGCGATTGGGGTCACGCAAAGGATTACATCGAAGCCATGTGGTTAATCCTGCAACAGGAAAAGCCAGAGGATTACGTAATCGCTACAGGCGTTACGACAACGGTTAGAGATTTTGTTAAAATGAGTTTTGCCGAATTGGGAATTGAAATTGAGTTCAGTGGAAAAGACCAATACGAGCGAGGTGTAATTATTGATGTTGATCAGGACCTGGTTGTTCAACTTGGGTTAAATGACGAGTATTTAAAACCAGGTACTATTGTGGTACAGGTTGATGAAAAGTACTTCAGGCCAACAGAGGTTGATCTGCTATTGGGCGATCCAACAAAAGCCAATACCAAACTGGGTTGGAAACCTAAATATGATCTTCCGCTATTAGTAAAAGACATGGTTCATTCCGATCTGCATTTGATGAAAAAGGATGAGTACTTAAAGCAAGGCGGCTTTAAAACATTAAATTATTTCGAATAAGCTATTTCATACACTATCAATTACCTATGAAGTTTAAAAATATACTTACCGCATTATTTTTCTTCTTTGCCATTATTCTTTCTCAATCGGCATTTTCGCAAACCAATTATGCGGATGTAAAAGTTGATGACTTAACTGATACACAAATCCGACAACTGATGCAGAGAGCGGAATCGGTAGGATATAATGATGCTCAGCTGGAGCAAATGGCTGCAGCTCAGGGCATGAATGCCACTGAAATTCAGAAACTCCGTTTAAGGGTTGAGAAGATCAGAAAACAGGAAGGTGGCCAAAGTAATGATAAATCAGATACCAATGGTTCTAACAAAAATCAGCAAAATGGAAATGAGCTGGACAGAACCAGAGGGTTTGATAAGCAAAATGTACGCGATACCACTAAGAATAATAATAAAACCGATTCCAGCGGTAATCTGAAAACTAAGAAGGCTTTGGAAGAGGAAAAGCTTGAAGAAATGAAAAAGCTTTTCGAAGGCCTTAAACCTAAAATATTTGGTGAAGATTTGTTTAAAAATGAGAACCTTACTTTTGAGCCAAACCTTCGTATGGCTACGCCGAAAAGCTATGTAGTTGGTCCTGATGATGAATTGCTGATCGATTTAAGTGGCGACAATGAAGTCAACTATAAACTTAAGGTAAGTCCTGATGGCACCATTCGTTTACAATACGTAGGATTGATATCAGTAGGTGGATTAACCATTGAACAGGCCACTTCAAAGATCCGGTCAAGCATGGCAAGTACCTACCCAAGTTTAAGATCAGGCAGAACGAGTGTTGCCATAACTTTGGGTAATATCAGAAGTATTAAGGTTACCGTAATAGGAGAGGTCGTTAAACCAGGATCATACACCGTTCCTTCGCTGTTTACGGTATTTAATGCCTTATATGAATCAGGAGGACCGAACAGGAACGGGTCTTTCCGTAAAATACAGGTGGTTAGGAACAACAAAGTTGTATCTACTATAGATGTTTATGATTTTCTGTTAAACGGAATCCAGCTAAACAATATCCGCTTGCAGGATCAGGATGTGATAAATGTACCTGTGTATCAAACACGGGTTGAAATGGCCGGAGAGGTTAAACGCCCGGCATTGTACGAGGCCTTAAATACGGAGACTTTAGAAGACATGGTTAGGTTTGCCGGTGGATTCTCTAACGATGCTTATACGGCGCAGATCAAGGTACTTCAAAAAACAAATAAGGAACGTAAAATCACCGATGTTCCGGCTGACGATTACAATAAATACAATCCATTAAATGGCGACAAATATGTGGTCGAGGGTATTCTGGATCGTTTCGAAAACAGGGTAGAGATTTCAGGGGCCGTTTTCCGTCCGGGTCAGTTTGAGCTTGACGAGAACTTAACCTTAAAACAATTGATCGGCAAGGCTGATGGCTTAAAGGAAGATGCATTTTTAAACAGAGGCTATATCTCAAGGTTAAATGCAGACAACAGCTTATCACTTTTATCATTCGATGTGGCCAAAGTATTGGCCGGAACTGAAGCAGATATTAAGCTGCAGAGAGAAGATAAGGTGACTATTTCTTCAATATTCGATTTAAGAGAAGAATATAAAGTAACCATCCAGGGAGAGGTTAGAGAGCCGGGTACTTTCGAATATGGAGATAATATGAATCTGGAATCCTTGATCCAAATGGCAGGTGGTTTTAAAGAAGGTGCTACGCCAAATCGTATTGAGATATCAAGAAGGATTAAAAATAGTGATGCAACTTCGGCATCTGCACAAACTGCAGAGGTATTTACCGTTAATGTAGACCAGAATCTAAAAATTCAGGAGAAAGACTTTACTTTAAAGCCGTTTGATATAGTTTCCATTCGTACCTCTGAGAGCTATCAGGTACAGAGACAAGTAAAAGTTGAAGGAGAAGTGCTATATCCCGGAACTTATACCATTACAAAAAAGGATGAGCGCATTTCAGATATCATGAAAAGAGCGGGCGGCCTAAGTCCTTTGGCTTATGTAGAGGGAGCTTCTTTAAAACGTACAGGTGGTGCAGAAGCAAGAGCCATAGATAGTCTGGAGAGAAGAAAAGAAGAGAAGGAAAAGCTGATGAACTTGCAACGCTTGAAGCAGTCTGGGGCTAAGGACACAACCACATTTGAAAAAGATATACAGGTTCTGCGTAGTGATCTGGTAGGTATTGATTTAGTGAGAATCCTAAAAAAACCACTATCTAGAAATGATTTGATTGTAGAGGATGGAGATGTAATACGTGTTCCTAAGGAACTGCAAACAGTAAGAGTAACTGGAGAGGTTTTAAAACCAAACAGTATAGTTTATATTAAAGGCAGAAGCTTTAAAGGATACGTTGATGGTGCTGGAGGTTTTAGTTATAACGCCTATAAAAAGGGTGCTTATATTGTATATTCTAATGGATCAGTGGCAGCAGCGAAGAAATTCTTGTTCTTTAATAATTACCCTCAGGTTAAGCCAGGTGCAGAGATTTTTGTGCCAAAACGTGCTGAGAGAGAAAAAATGAACGTTCAGGCTTGGATAGGAATTAGTACAGCTTTTGCATCATTAGCAGCAATAGTAGTTAGTTTGTTAAGGTAATTGATTGTCTGATCGATATGAGTCTAGGAAATATAAATAATCAATCAAATGTCTCTTCAGATGAGATTTCTTTAAAAGAGCTATTACTTAAAATAAGGGAATGGTGGCAATACCTTTTATCTAAATGGGCTATTATACTTGCTTTTGGCGTATTAGGTTCTTTATTGGGATTTACTTATGCTTATTTCAAAAAAGCTGTTTACACCGCTACGACAACCTTTGTTTTGGAGGATGGGGGATCAAATACAGCAGGAGCGTTAGGAAATCTAGGTGGATTGGCATCCATAGCTGGAATTGATATTGGTGGGAGCGGAGGTATCTTTCAGGGTGATAATATACTTGAGTTGTATAAGTCACGTAGTATGATTGAGAAAACATTACTAACTGAAGTTCAATATGAAAACCGAAAAGTACCATTGGTAGACCTTTATGTCGAATTTAATAAGCTCAAAGAGAGCTGGGATAAATCTACTAATCTAAAGAACATCTATTTTAAAAAGTCATTGAAATATAGTCGGTTACAGGATAGTGTTTTAGGAATTATTGTTCAGAGTATTAATGCAAATATTTTAAAGGTTTCAAAACCTGATAAGAAATTAAGTATAATTAAGGTAGAGGTTAAGTCTTCAAATGAATTTTTTTCCAAAGCTTTCAATGATGAGATTGTTAAAAATGTAAATGATTTTTATGTCCAGACTAAGACAAGAAAATCATTAGATAATATTTCTATTTTGCAACAAAAAACGGATTCCGTAAGGATGGTTATGAATGGGGCAATCTATAAAGCTGCTGAAGTAGCGGATGCAACTCCTAATTTGAATCCAACTCGCCAAACTCAAAGAATTGCACCTGTGCAGAAATCTCAGTTTAATGCTGAAACAAATAAAGCTATACTTGCTGAGTTAGTTAAGAATCTGGAATTATCTAAAATTTCTCTTCGTAAAGAAGCTCCTTTGATCCAGGTTGTTGATTACCCTGTCTTTCCTTTGGAGAAAGATAAGTTCGGAAAATTAAGAGGGATTATTGCGGGAGGGGGAATAGCAGGATTCCTGATATGTTTAGTTTTAATAGGCAGAAGGCTTCTGAAAAAAATTCTAGAATAAAAGATATGGATATTTTAAACTTAATTGGACGTAGGCAAGAATTATTCGAAAATGACATCAATATTTGTGAACAGGAGTTAAGCGATGTTGTAGGAATCTCTAAATTCTTAGTTATTGGAGGTGCCGGTTCTATCGGTCAAGCTGTTGCAAAAGAGATCTTCAAAAGAAATCCATTAAAACTTCATGTGGTTGATATTAGTGAAAATAAGATGGTAGAGCTGGTACGTGATATTAGAAGCTCTTTCGGATATATAGATGGTGATTTTCAGACGTTCGCGCTAGAGATGATCGGCAAAAAGGCCGCGCATCTGGCGAGAATGTAGTATACGTCCCAATAGAATATTCCGCCATACAAAATGTGATGGATAAACTGTTTTCAATTGATCTATGTATTAAATGAGCTAACGCTTATTAAAAAAAGCAATGTAAACGAATTTAAGAAAATTAAAAAGATAGTATTGCCGGAAGAAAGAAGTGTTGATATTGATACAATGGCAGGTTGAGTTCTAGCCGAGTATTATTAAGTATTTTTAACAAATAGAATGAAATTATTTAAGTCATTTTCCCTTTATACTATTGCCTCCTTTACAGAAGCAGCGATAGCCTTTCTTCTGCTACCGCTCTTCACATTCTATTTAACCACAAAAGATTTTGGGACTTTGTCTTTGCTTACCTCAATTTTTAGTTTTACTATGCCGTTAGTTGCCCTTGGGGCTCAAGGGGCAATATCGGTGGCTTATTTTAGAGAAGATAAAGCTAATTATCCCAGTTATTTTTCTTCTGCTATTTTTTCGCCATTTATCTCAACACTTATCATTTTCTCATTGGTTTTTGTATTTGGTTCTTTTATAGGGAATTATCTGAAGATATCAATATATTGGATCATGTGTGTGCCTATTTTTTGTTTTCTGTCTTTTTTTAATAATTTGGTTTTAGTAGATTTTCAAATTAAGAAGGAACCAATTAATTATGTTGTCTTTAGCCTTTCATCTTCTACCATAAATGTTTTGCTCTCTTTATTATTGGTTATTGTATTCAAATTTGGGTATGCTGGTAGGCTTCTTGGACAGTACTTTTCTATTTTTTTATTCTCTCTTATAGGAATATTCATCCTGTACAAGAAAAGAAAAATCCTGATCAAACAAATCAATTTCAAATACGTAAAGGATGCCTTATGGTTTGGTTTCCCGTTAATACCTCATGCTATAGGTGGGATGGTTATTAATATGTCTGATCGTTTGTTTATCGATCATTTTTATAGTAAAGAGCAGTTAGGGATTTATAACATTGGATATGTGATCGGATCTGCCATCTCTATTTTGAGTACCGGGTTTGCTCAGGTAATTGTGCCTTTTAGTTATGAGTTATTTGCTAAAAATACGGTGGCATCTAAAATAAAGGTTGTTAAAGTATATTGGTTATTTATAGCACTTCTAGCCTTTGTTGTTTTTTTTGTGTGGTTAGTTACCCCTTTAGTGTTTAAATGGTTTATCGATCCGAAGTTTATAGAAGGAAGTAAATACGTAATTTGGATAACTGTCGGATATTTTTTTCAGGGTCTATATTTATTATTTGCTAATATTATTTTCTATCTAAAGAAAACCAAAGTATTGTTTTATGTTTCATTCTTAAATGTTTTTGTTAACCTGAGTCTTAATTATTTTCTAATTCCCTGGTTAGGACCGATAGGTGCAGCTTATGCAACGTGCATAAGTTTCTTTGTGTTCTTTGTTACAGTTGGGGGCTTTTGTCATAGTGTTTATCCATTGCCTTGGTTAGGAGCTTTTACTAAAACAACAGTAGATTATGATGAAAATTATAAATAAAATTTTAGCGAAAGTGCATTCTATTCTAAAAGGGGCATATCACGCTAACTTATATGATAGTTATAGAACAAGCTATAATATCCATGAGTCTTTTTTCTTTAATGGAGAAGGGATATTATTTTATGGCGATGGAGAAATTAATATTGCTGAAAATAGTTATATAGGACGGTTCTCCATAATTCAGATTGGCAAAGGGGAAAAAGTAGAAATTGGTAAAAATTGTAGCATTGGACCATTTTTGAAAATCTGGACAAATACCGCTGAAGTAGATTCAGATTTTAATTTTCCGGATAAAAAACTAAGTAAGTTTGGGAGCGTGATAATCAAAGATGCTGTATGGATCGGTGCGAACGTCTTTATTTCGCCGGGTGTTACAATTGGATCAAATGCCGTTGTGGGTGCAAATGCAGTTGTAACTAAGGATGTTCCCGACTTTGCTATTGTTGGTGGCATTCCGGCTAAGGTGTTAAGATTCAAAAATATAAATAAATATGGAGATTTCGATAAAAGCACATAAGATGTATATGTTCTGTGTGTTTTATTTTCTGAAACTCAAAGAGTTTTGGTTAACCCTATCTCCTTTAATTTTAAAGCATGAAAAATAGCAAGAAGTCATTAATCGCAATTCAAGGGACAGCTCAGTTTCTCGCAGCGTATATTGCCCTTCGTTGGTATGAAGAGTCGATTCAAAAAGAGAGTAGTGATACCACCATCTTACTCTATGATACAAGCGTATCAAAGGATAATGAATCTTTATTTTTGAATTCTGTAAAAATGATGGCACAAGCTGTCTCTTTGAATAATGTAATTTTTATCAGCGAAACTGAGATGAGAGATCTCTCATTAAATTGGTATTCAAAATGCAAGAGAAAATTAAAATCAAAATTAGATAATATCGATTTTGACAGCGTATTGATTGCCCGGGACTATGGTAGTTTTGGAACTCAGTTAATCTTGAACGCTTATCCTAATGCTTTGAGCATTGAATATGGGGATTCATTTGGTCTTGTTGGAAACGAAAATGCATTAAAGACTTCATTTAGTGATTTTTTGAATCGGCCTTTAAATATACTTAAAGGGATTGTAAAAAAAGTCTTATATAATCATTACCCAAAGCGTATTAATTTTGATTTGACGATCTTAACTCTCCCTATGGATTGGAGCGGGAGATATTTAGCACATAAAAATCTAATTGTTCCTCCTAAAGCATTTGCGACAGATTTAATTATGAAGATGGTGAATCAATTACCTGATTTAATTAACTTCTGTAATGAAATACTAAATCATGTACCAAATAATAGTCATTTGTATTTAACAAGTAATTTGGCTAATTCAGGATTAACAAATTATGAGAATGAGTTGTCGCTGTACGAAGACGTGATTCGAGAAACTTCTGAGATTGGGAAATGTATTATTTTGAAGAATCATCCGAGGGCTTCTAATCTTATCCTAAAGGATTTGTATGAAAAATTAAAAGATCAGTATACAGTTATACTCATTGATAATAATGAGTATAGTCTTTATCCGATAGAACTATGGTTACTTTTTATTGAAAAATGTTGTATTTTGCCTGTTTTTTCTTCTAGTGTAGTGAGCTTAAAATACTTTTATAACAAAGATTCGATAATGCCTTTGAGTGAGAAAAAAATAGACAAATATTTATTTAGAGATTCAGTTCCGCACTTAGTTCGTGGGGAACTTTTTTGTAGAAATGCGACAAATGCTTTGGAAAGGTGGGACGGGAAGTCAGCATTATGGAAAACTCCTAACTAATTGTAGAACTATGTTGAATTATATAAAAGCCTTGATTTTAAATCGTAAAAGTAGATTTAAAAGACGTTTTTTATCAAATATCTCTTCCAAGGTTTTTTTTGGACCGAATGTACAAATATTGGGCATGGAGAATGTTTTAATAAAAGATAACTGCACAATTGGTGGAGATACTTTATTCACCATAAATAATAGGGATAATAAGGATATTCAGCTGGAGATTGGGCGTAATAGCTATATTGGAAGAGATAGTTTTTTTTCAGTCGGTAAGTCTATTGTCATAGGAGATTACTGTATATTTGGAAATAAATGCTCTTTCATTTGTAGTGATCATATTTTTGATAATCCTTTAGTTCCGTATGCCCTTTCAGGTAATAGTTATGAAAAAACGATTAGGATCGGTGTAAACTGTTGGCTTGGGCATGATGTTAGTGTAATTGGCAACATAAATATAGGTCACGGGTGTGTAATAGGGGCAAAGACCTTAATTACCAAAGATATTCCTCCTTTTAGTATGGTAGTAGGAAATCCAGCGAGGATAGTAAGGACTTTTAATTTTGATTCAGGATGCTGGGAAAAAGGAGAGCAGCAGCTAACATCCATTTATCATGATGAGAGGACATATTTGGGCAGTTTAATAAAGCATTCTAAAGATTTACCTCTTGGTTACCATTCAGCCTCGCATGAATATGGTGATCTTTAGAAGGGTATAAAAATAGACGCTAAAAAGTTTTAAAAGTAATACGATGGAAGATCCAGTCATATTTTTATGAGCTGACCATAAAATTGAAATAAATGAAAAATGTATTAATAACAGGCGCCTACGGATTTTTAGGACGTAATGTTGCCAAAGAATTTAAAGCAAATGGCGCTTATGTTGTTGGAATAGGTCATGGTAAATGGTATCAGGATGAGTACACCAAATGGGGGATTGACGAGTGGCACGAGACAACCATCACATTTGAAGCCTTATTGAATGTAAATCAGGAGTTCGATGTCATAGTTCATTGTGGAGGAAGTGGTTCTGTAGGTTTTTCTCATGAGAATCCTTATGAAGATTTCCAGAAAAGTGTTCAAAGTACTTTATCTTTATTGGAGTTTATCAGGCTTAGAAATCCTCAATGTAAGTTTATTTATCCTTCTAGTCCGGCAGTTCAGGGGAATTTAGGAAATATACCTATCAAGGAAAGTATGGAGTCTGTACCGGTATCCCCTTATGGATTTCATAAGAAAATTGCGGAGCAACTTTGTCTTTCTTACCATAACAATTTTAATATTCAAGTGGGCATAATACGTTATTTCTCCATATATGGGGCTGGATTAAAAAAGCAATTATTATGGGATGCCTGTAGAAAAATACAAGAATCCGATGTGGTTGTATTTTTCGGTACAGGAAAAGAAACTAGGGATTGGCTAAATATTAGTGATGCAGCGCGGCTCTTGCGAATGTTCTCAGAACATGTTAAGGGCTATGATGTGATCAATGGTGGATCTGGGCGAAGTATTGAGATTCAGAAAGTCATCAGTGATTTATGTAGTCATTTTAATAAACCGGTGTCAGTTAAGTTTAATGGAGCAACCAAAGAGGGGGATCCAATTTATTTTTGGGCGGATATTACAAAGGCATTGAGTCTTGGTTGGAAACCTGAAATAGATGTCGAAGACGGATTGGAAGGTTATGTTAAATATTATAAAGGATTAACATCATGATCAGAGTAGGATTTTTATTGGGCTTTCCAGTTGAATATAAGGGAGGGATCAACTATATTAAGAACTTGCTTTATGCAATACATAAATTTCATAGCAAAGAGATAGAGATTTATCTTTTCGTACCGAGTGATTTGGAGGAGGAATACATTACTTTGTTTAAGGATTATGCTAAAATAATACATACCAAAATCATACAGCGTAAAACGTTTCCCTGGTTAATTAGTAAGGTTAGTCAGAAGTTTTTTAATTTCGACCCGCTGACTTATCGTCTTTTAAAGAAATATAAAATAAACGTCATCTCTCATTCTAATTATGTTTTTCCTGGAGATTCTATAAAGACTATAAACTGGATACCTGATTTTCAGTATCTGCATTATCCAAAGTTGTGGACACATAAGCAATTGAAGCTTGAACATCGTTTGCATAAAGAATGGATTTTAAAGAGTGATAGAATTGTTGTCAGTAGTTTTGATGCGTTAAAGGATCTGGTTAGTGTTTATCCTAAAGATGAAAGCAAGGTTAGTGTGCTCCACTTCGTTTCCCAGCCCGATATACTTAAATATGATGAGCCTATAGATATTAGTCAATATGTAAAGGGCAAATATTTTTATCTTCCGAATCAATTTTGGGAGCATAAGAACCACTTGATTGTCTTCAAGGCAGTGAAGGAATTGAAGAAAAAAGGTTTGGATGTTAAAGTGCTGACCAGCGGTTTAATGAATGATTTTAGAAGTAAAAATCAGCATGTGGAAATGCTGAGGAAATATGTTGAAGATCATCAATTAACTGAGAACGTTTCTTTCTTAGGGCTGATTCCTTATAAGGATGTACTTCAGTTGATAAAAGAAGCTGTAGCGGTAATCAATCCTTCGTTTTTTGAAGGCTGGAGTTCTACTGTTGAAGAATCAAAAAGTATAGGTAAATCCATCATATTGTCAAATATAAATGTACATCAGGAGCAAGATCCTTCGAATGCTTTTTATTTTGACCCTACAGATAAAATTGAACTGGCTAGTATCATGGAGGACCTATGGTTAAATGCTGATCAGATGAATTTACAAAATAGAAAGGAGCAATTATTAATTAATCTTGATAACCGCACACGCGCTTTTGCTGATGATTATAAGGCAATAATAGATCAGCTCCTACCATCATAATGGCAGAAACAATGAGAACAAGTAAGGTGATTAATTCTTTGATGGTGATGTTTTTTATCTCCACATTGCTTGTTCCTGTTTTTATTTTAAATAAATTCTGTTTTTTATCCATAATTGGCATTATGCTGTTTAATCTAGATGCTAAAAACAGGATTTATACATCGGCACCAATAGTTGTATTTTGCATATTTTTATTTGGATTTTTATTGTCTTTTTTTGGGGTGGCAGACAGAGCATTAAGCAACCAGTTTATGGTTTCTGTCGCAGTTCTTTTCTTGATATATCCAATTCATCGGTATCAAATTGATATAGATAGGATTGTAAAACGATCAGGAATGTGGCTTTCCGTATTTACAGGGGTCTTCTTTTTAGCTGTAGTTACTTTTCCTGGTAATCCAATATCAAACGTTCTAACTTTTATTTTCGATAATTATAGTGCTGGTTCTTACGGTTTAAGAGATTTTTCTGAAGAAGCAACCTTAAGTTTTCATATAGGTACAGTACCTTTTCTATATCTTCCTTTTGCATTGTTTTTTCTAAGTTACTTAAAGGATAAAAAGCGTAAAAATATTCTTGGAATGCTGGTGATATTTCCCGCTATTGTCGCTAGCGCCTCGCGAGGTTTGTGGATGGTTTCCTTAATTAGTTTGATCGTAATTTATTTTCTTAATTTGAGGCTGTCGACCAAAATAATCTTTGTACTGATTAGTATTCCAATTGTTGTTTCTGTATTTGGCTACTTGATTGCCAATACCGTCCTGTTTAGTTCAGGTGAAGAGTCAAATAGTGTGAAAATAGGGCATATCACTTCATTCTTTGATCAACTGGACTGGACTAATTTTTTTATTGGTAATGGGCTAGCCTCTTTTTATTATTCATCTGGATCGGGTGTAATGAAGGCCCATACTGAAGTTACACCGCTAGATATGCTTCGATATTTTGGATTTATACTAACGCCAATTTTGTACACGGCAATATTCTTTCCAATAAAAAATCTTCGCGCTTATATTGGTGAAAATAGGTTTTATACACTAATTTTTGTGCTTTACTTAATCAACTCCTTTACCAATCCAATTATGTTTAATTCTTACGGCTTGTTAACTGTACTGTGGTATTGGTCGAAAATATTAAATAGTGAAAAACCCCTTCAACCAGGGAGTGATAGTAACATCGATGTATGGAAACCTGTCGTAATTTGAAGATGAAAGTTTTTGCTGTAATTGTAACTTACAATCCTGATTTTGATCATGTTGCCAATCTGTGCAAGGTGCTTATTCAAAGCAATTGTAATGTCGTTTTCGTAGATAACTCCGGAAATGGTGGTTTGGATAAGTTTTCGAAAGTAGCTGAAGTGTCTGTTCTGGACTTAGGAACTAATGAAGGTATTGCTCATGCGCAGAATGTTGGGATTGATTATGCGGTAAAGCAAGGTGCAGACACCATTGTGTTTTTTGATCAGGATTCGCAAATTGAGCTGAATTTCTTATCGGCGCTATTGGCACCGCTGGTTATTGGGACACCAAAGGTGGTAGCTTCGGTATTTTTTGATGCGAAGCAGGGTTATGAGTATCCTTCTTTTAGGTTTAGCCGGTTCGGGTTGCTAAAAAAAATATATAGTACAGGGAAACAGGCACCTTATCCTGTAGACGTGATTATATCATCTGGTTCGGCAGCTACTATAGCGGTTTTTGATATTGCTGGAGTGATGGATGAGGCTTTTTTTATAGATTTTGTAGATATTGAGTGGTCAATAAGGTGTCGTAGAAATAATATTCCAATTGAGATTGTTCCACAGGCAATTATGAGACATTCTATTGGAGAAACCTCTATTAATTTAGGCGTAATGAGAGGATTCATCCACAGTGCTCAAAGGAGCTATTATAAAGTGAGAAATCCTTTTTTGTTACTAAGGAAAGCAGATATACCCAAGGCTTTAGCAGTTAAAGAGATCGTAGCTGCTATGGTTCATCAGCTGTTATTTATTTTTGCGGTAAAGAAAAAACAGGACTATATAAAAAGCTATATGTATGGAATTTTAGATGGGATAAAAGGGATAACAGGTAAAAAATAAATTATAAAAACTACCATTTTGAGAATTAGTGTCTGTATTGCAACCTATAATGGGGAAAAATTTTTGCTGGAGCAGCTGGAGTCTATTTTATACCAATTGTCCGCGGATGATGAAGTTATTGTTGTGGATGATTGTTCTAAAGATAGAACAATCGAAGTATTAAAATCTATCAAGGATGACAGAATTAAAATTTTTATCAATGATACAAATAGAGGACATGTGTATTCCTTTGGGCGTTCCATCTCATTGGCAAACCATGATGTAATTTTCATGGCGGATCAAGATGACGTTTGGATAGCAGGAAGAGTCGAATTAATGAAAAAAGAACTCTTATCAGGTAAACGATTGTTGGTTTCTTCTAATTCTGGTTTCATGGATGTGAATGGGAATCCATTGGAATATTATTTAGATGGTGTCCATTCCGTGGATTCTGATAATTATTTAAAAAATATTTTGGCTATTTTTACTGGCAAAACAAACTATTATGGTTGTGCCATGGCTTTCTCTAAAAGACTTATTGAGGTTATTTTACCTATCCCAGAATATGTTGAATCACATGATCTTTGGATTGCAATGGCAGCGAATTTGTTAAAATCGAATGTACATCTTGATGAGGAGACATTTAATAGGAGAATTCATGGAAATAATGCCAGTATAGTGAATAGAAGTCTTTTCGCGAAATTAAGATCAAGATGGATTTTTGCCAAAAGTCTGTTTGAAATTTCAGTTAGAATAAGACGAAGTAAATTGTTTGTCGATTAAGAACCTTTTTTGGTAAAATATTTAATAATAGGAAGATAAAAATATGATTCAAAGAGCATACCAGATCTGTACAAAAACGATTATGGATACATCAGATCCAAAAATTGTCTTTGATAAAGATGGCATAAGTGATTATTACTACAATTTCCATGATGTCATCCTGCCGAACTGGAAGACTGACCACAATGGAGAGACTGAGTTGATGAGGATGGCTGAAAAGATAAAACAGCAAGGAGTAGGCAAACCTTTCGATTGTATTATTGGCATGAGTGGAGGCTTAGATAGTTCTTATTTGGCTTACATTGCTAAAGAGAAGATGGGGCTAAGACCTTTGATTTTCCACGTTGATGCTGGTTGGAATACACAACAAGCCGTTGGAAATATTGAAAAATTAGTGGATGGCTTGGGACTGGACTTATATACAGAAGTTATCAACTGGGAGGAAATGAAAGATTTACAGGTCGCATTTTTAAGGTCGCAAATACCCGATCAGGATTTGGTACAGGATTATGCCTTTTTTTCGGCACTTTACAAATTCGCGAAAAAAAATAAGATAAAATACGTCTTAACCGGATCAAATATATCTACTGAATGCTGCAGAGAACCTGAGGAATGGGGTGGCTATGCTGGTATTGATGAGACTTTAGTCAATGATATACACACGCGTTTTGGAAAAAGACCGTTAAAAACCTTCCCAATTGTAGATATTTTAAAGTATAAAATATATTATAAATATGTTTTAGGAATGCAGGTGTTTAAGCCATTGGATCTGGTTCCGTTTAACAAAAAGGAAGTTGAGCAATTGCTCCTGGATAAATTTGGATGGCAAAAATTCCAGCACAAACATCATGAATCCCGCTTTACTAGATTTTATGAAGACTATTGGTTACCTAGAAAATTTGGTTTCGAAAAAAGGCGCGCACACTTCTCTAGCTTGATTCTAACTGGTCAGATGACAAGAGAGGAAGCACTAACTAGAATCTCTAAACCAGAATTGGACGAGCAAATTTTAAAGCAGGAGTTTGAATACGTTGCAAACAAGCTGGACCTTACTGTAGCCGAGTTACAAGCCATTTTTGATGGTCAGAATAAAACTTACAGGGATTACAAAAACAAAAAAGGAATTATAACTCTGGGAACCAGAGTAATGAGGACATTGGGCTTAGAAAAAAGATTATTCAGGTGATTGCAATTATAGATTATGGTGTTGGGAATATTCGCGCATTTGCTAATATTTATAAAAAGTTAAATGTACCTTTCAAAATAGCTCAAAAGGCAGAAGATCTGGAGCATGTAGACAAACTGATTCTACCTGGTGTTGGCGCATTTGATCATGCTATGAGTCAGCTGGATGCATCTGGAATGAGACAAAGATTGGATGAGTTAGTGCTGGAAAAGAAGCTTCCTGTGGTTGGTATTTGTGTGGGCATGCAGATGCTGGCAAAATCAAGTGACGAAGGTCAGCTTCCCGGTCTTGGATGGATCAATTCCAGTGTTAAAAAGTTTGACGAAAGCAAAATAAAATTCAAAACACATTTACCTCATATGGGCTGGAATGACATTCATATCATTAAAGAAAATCCTCTAATGAGGGGATTGGAGCACAATGCTAAATTTTATTTTCTGCATTCTTATTATTTTGAATGTAATCAATCTGAGGATGCTATCTCGACAGCTGACTATGGCATAGAATTTACCTGTGCTGTTAATAAGAAAAATGTTTACGGTGTTCAGTTTCATCCTGAAAAAAGTCATGAATACGGAATCAAACTTTTAAAAAATTTCTCAGATTTGTAATGTTAAGACCTAGAATAATACCATGTCTATTGGTTCATGATAAGGGCCTCGTTAAAACAGTAAAATTTAAAGACCCAAAATATGTGGGCGACCCTATAAATGCGGTAAGGATTTTTAATGAGAAGCATGTTGATGAGCTTTCAGTTTTTGATATTGATGCATCTGTGCTTAATCGAGAGCCGGATTATAAGATGATTGAAAATCTAGCTGCAGAATGTAGAATGCCTTTATGTTATGGCGGCGGCGTTAAAACTGCTGAACAGGCTCAGCATATCTTCAGTTTGGGTGTGGAGAAAATTGCAATTAGTTCTGCAGCAGTAAATGATCCCATGTTAGTTAGTAGGATAGCCGAGCGTGTAGGAAATCAAAGTGTGGTAGTCGTTATTGACGTTAAAAAGAAATTGTTAGGAGGATACGAAGTATACATTAACAATGGAAAAAAAGGAACTGGTAAAAATCCATTTGAGCTAGCGAAGCAAGTACAAAAGTATGGAGCCGGTGAAGTCGTAATCAACTTTATTGACAATGATGGAATGATGAAAGGATATGATATGAACCTTGCTGAAAAGATGAGAGAGAGTATCACCCTGCCTTTAACCGTTCTGGGAGGTGCTGGTTCGCTTGATGATATTGGTCAGCTAATTAGTCAGTTTGGTATCATAGGTGCATCTGCAGGGAGTTTATTTGTTTTTAAAGGGGTATATAAAGCCGTGTTAATAAACTATCCTAGTCCTGAGGAAAAGGATGCACTTATAAAGAGTAATTTTAAATTTAATTAAGCTAGTATTAGAAAAAACAGATGTTAAAAAATAAAGCTTTATTGATTACAGGTGGCACTGGTTCATTTGGAAACGCAGTACTACAACGATTCTTGCATACTGATCATTTTAAAGAAATTCGTATTTTTAGTAGGGATGAGAAGAAACAAGATGATATGCGCAATCAGCTTAAAAATGATAAGTTGAAGTTTTATATTGGGGACGTAAGGGACTATGGGAGTATTGAACGAGCAATGCATGGTGTTGATTATGTCTTTCATGCTGCGGCCTTAAAACAGGTTCCTTCCTGTGAATTTTTCCCAATAGAAGCGACCAAAACAAATGTATTTGGTACTCAAAATGTAATTGATGCTGCAGTAGTTAATAAAGTGCAGAAAGTAATTTGTTTAAGTACTGATAAAGCTGCTTATCCTATTAACGCAATGGGAATTTCAAAGGCTTTAATGGAAAAAGTAGCTATTGCGGCCTCCCGAAATTCGGCTGAGACTACGGTTTGTTTAACAAGGTATGGTAATGTAATGGCTTCAAGAGGGTCAGTAATTCCCTTATTCTTAAAGCAGATTCAGGAAGGGCAGCCCATTACTATTACCGATCCAAATATGACACGATTTCTAATGTCATTGGAGGATGCGGTTGACCTGGTACTCTTTGCTTTTGAAAACGGTAATTCAGGGGATCTTTTTGTTAATAAAGCGCCGGCGGGAACTATAGGTGACTTGGCTGAGGCACTAAAACAGCTTTGCCATGCCGACAATGAAGTAAAGATTATAGGAACACGTCACGGTGAAAAGCTATATGAAACGCTATGTACTCGAGAAGAAATGGTCAAAGCTGAAGACTTGGGCGACTTTTATCGTATACCTGCAGATAATCGGGACTTAAATTATGCTCAATATTTCTCCGAGGGAGAAACAGACATTTCCAAAATAGAAGATTATCATTCCCACAATACTGAGCAGCTGGGGGTAGATGGTATGAAAAAATTATTATCTAATCTGCCTTTAATTAGGAAGGAAGTTTTTGAAGATATTAATGTCATTCAATACCCTGGATAAATAGATATGAAAGTACAAGTGTTAAATGGGGGAAAACATGTCGATAGCCGTGGTAGATTAGATCACGTTAATGATTTTGACATGTCTGAAGTAAAAAGAATGTATCTGATTACTCATATAGATCCTTCTGTTAAAAGAGGATGGAGGGCGCATAAATTAGAACAGCGTTGGTTCTATGTAGTTGAAGGTAGTTTTGAGGTCAGTTTAGTTAAAATAGATGATTGGGTAAACCCCAATCCTGATCTGCAATTGGAAGTTTATGTGTTATCTGCCGATAAACCCCAAGTACTTCATGTGCCTGTTGGTTATGCAACAGGATTCAAGGCTTTAGAACGTGATGCCAAGTTTATTGTATATGCTGATTTTGGCATTGAGAATGCGGTGAATGATAATTATCAATATCCCAGCGATTATTTTACGAATTGGAAGTGAACTTTATAAATGAATAAATTAAGAGTAGGAATAACAGGACAAGATGGGTTTGTAGGACAATACCTATATAATACTTTGGGTCTTTCTCCTGAGGAATTTGAACGAATAGATTTTAACAGGGATGACTTTGACAATCAAACGAAACTTAATGATTTTGTTGCTCAGTGTGATGTTATTGTTCATTTAGCTGCGATGAATAGACATCCGGATCCGGAAGTTATATATAATACTAATATTGATCTTGTTAAAAAAATTATTCTGGCACTAGAAACCTGTCAGAGTAAAGCTCATGTTTTGTTTTCATCTTCTTCACAAGAAGAAAATGAAAATTTATATGGTAAAAGTAAAAAAGAGGGTAGGGAGTTGTTAACGAAATGGGCAGATAAATCTGGGGGTAAATTTACCGGGATGGTTATTCCGAATGTCTTTGGGCCTTTCGGAAAACCTTATTATAATTCTTTTATCGCCACGTTTTCTCATCAGTTAAGTCACAATGAGCAACCTAAAATAGAAAAAGATACGGACGTCAAGCTTATTTATATTGGAGATTTAATAGATGTAATAATTTCTGAAATAGTGAAAGAGACTGGGGAGAATATACTTGTTGTTCCACATACAGATCAAAAGAAGGTTTCGGAGATATTGGCTCTTTTGGAAATTTTTAAATCCCAATATCTAGACGCAGGAATAATACCGGAGTTAAAGGACTTATTTGAACTAAACCTATTTAATACTTTCAGATGTTATATGGACATTCGAAATCACTATCCTGTAAAGTTTGTGAAACATGCAGATCCAAGGGGTATCTTTGTTGAAGTAATAAGGTTAAATGTTGGCGGACAAGTATCTTTTTCTACTACTGTTCCTGGGATTACCAGAGGCAATCACTTTCACACCCGTAAAATTGAACGTTTTGCTGTAATTAAAGGCAAAGCCTTGATACAGCTACGTAAAATTGGAACAGAGGATGTATTTGACTTCTATCTGGATGGGAATGAACCTGCTTATGTTGATATGCCAATATGGTATACCCATAATATAAAGAATATAGGAGATGAAGAACTATATACCAATTTTTGGATCAATGAATTTTTTAATCAGGATGACCCCGATACTTATTTCGAGACGGTTTAATAAAAAATAAACATCAAATTAAATGAGAGAAAAGCTTAAAGTGATGACAGTGGTTGGCACTAGGCCCGAAATTATCAGGCTTGCAAGAGTCATGGCCGCCCTTGATGCCTCTGAAGCAATTGAACATGTTATTGTGCACACTGGACAAAACTATGATTATGAATTAAATCACATCTTTTTTGATGATCTGGATATCCGTAAGCCGGATTTTTTTCTGAATGCAGCAGGAGCTACAGCTACAGAGACCGTTGGACAAATCTTAATTAAAATTGATCCTTTGCTCGAAAGTGAAAAACCAGATGCCTTTCTGGTCTTGGGAGATACAAACTCTTGTTTATGTGCTATTCCGGCAAAGAAACGTCACATACCTATATTTCATATGGAAGCAGGGAATCGCTGTTTTGATCAGCGTGTGCCTGAAGAAACCAACAGAAAAATCGTGGATCATGTATCAGATGTAAACCTTACCTATAGTGATATTGCCAGAGAATACCTTTTGCGTGAGGGATTGCCAGCCGATAGGATCATTAAAACAGGTTCTCCAATGTTTGAGGTACTAAATCACTACCTACCTAAAATTGAAAGTTCTGATGTTTTAAAGCGTCTAAATTTGGAGGAACAAAAATACTTTGTTGTATCTTCTCATCGGGAAGAAAATATTAGTAGTGAAAAGAACTTTGTAAACTTAATGCATAGTTTAAATCTTATCGCTGCTAAATATGGTTATCCTATTATTGTTAGTACCCATCCAAGAACAAGAAATATGATAGAAGCAAAGAGGATTGAAATGATGCCTGAAATCCAATTTCTTAAACCTATGGGTTTTAACGATTATAACGCGCTGCAAATGAATTCATATGCAGTTCTGTCCGATAGTGGTACAATTTCAGAAGAGTCATCGACACTTAATTTTCCTGCATTAAATCTTAGAGAAGCCCATGAACGCCCTGAAGCTATGGAAGAAGCTTCAGTGATGATGGTTGGTATGAATCCTGAACGCATTATGCAAGCATTGGTTCAATTACAGTACCAAAAGAGAGGAGAAGAAAGAAGTTTTAGAAAGGTAGCCGATTATTCTATGCCCAATGTTTCTGATAAAATGGTTAGAATAATTATAAGTTATGTTGATTACGTTAAAAGAGTTGTGTGGTCTGAATGAAAAAAAAGATTTTAATACATTCGCTAGTATTTAGTCCTGATGGGGTTTCCACAGCTTATTTATATAATGATATCGCTTTAAAATTCTTTGAAAGTGGATATGAAGTTGTGGTATTAACTACAACCCCTCATTATAATATTTTGGAAGAAGAATTATCCCAACAACCATTAAATCCAAAATTTTTTGGACTTTACTATGAAAGTAAATTTCATAATATCAGGGTAATTCACATTCCTCAAAAAAAATTTAAAAGTACGGTATTGCGGATGGTAGGTTTTTTGTACTGGCATTTTTTGGCACTAATTCTAGGATTAATGCAAAAGAATATTTCTTTGATATTATCTCCCTCTCCACCGCTTACAATAGGAATGATTAATATTCTTATTGCTAAATTAAAGGGGGCGAAAGTTATTTATAATGTTCAGGAAATTTACCCGGATCTTTTGATTAACCAGGGAAGCTTGAAGTCTAAACCTTTTTATAACTTACTTAGACTTTTGGAAAGATTTGTCTACAATAAATCGAGTGCAGTAACAACAATTGATTCTGTCTTTTATGAAACAATAAAACCCAGATTTAAAAATCCTTCCAAATTGCATGTTATCCCAAATTTTGTTGACACAGAATTGTTTAAGCCTATCCTACATGATAAGAGTTGCTTAGATGTTAATTTGTTTCCTGAAAAAAGAGGGATTTTAAAAGTGATGTATGCTGGTAATATTGGCTTGGCTCAAGATTGGGGACCACTATTAGAGATAGCCAAGAGATTGGTAGGTTTTAATGTGGAGTTTTGGGTCATTGGGGAGGGTGTTATGAAAGCTTATTTGGAAAATGAAATTAAAACTGAAAAGCTAACCAATATTCATTTAGTACCTTATCAACCGCGTTCGCAAATGCCAGGTTTAATTTCGTATGCAGACATTCATTTTATATTTATGTCCAGGGAGATGGAAGGTCAAGGTTTTCCATCCAAAGTCTACACTATATTGGCTTGTAGTAAACCATTACTGGTAATATCAGGAAAGCACACACCTATTCATAATTTTCTTGATGCGGCAAATTGTGCTTTTTTGGTAGATAGTGAGACTTTTCAAGAAAAATGTGAGGAGGTTGTGGAAATTTTGAAAAATGCTTCTCTGAATAAGTCTGATTTAGAAAGAATGGCAATAGAGGGGGCTAAGTTAATTGAAAAACAATATTCAAAGAACGCCGTAACACAGCAATATGTTGACTTAGCAGATCAAATATTACATCATAATCATAATGTAAATTAATTCAGTCTATATCGGTTAGAAAGAATCGGGCCATATTTCTGTTTGAAATTAAATAATATCACTAGTAGGTGATATCAGATAATTTTCTTTAATTTTGACACTATTACAGTTCTTTGCTCTCACATAAAACGCTTACCTATGCTTTTCACCCTAATCTACCTTACAAGTCTTCTGGTTGTAGCTTTTGCTATTCCACCTATAATAACTGTTTCACTGAGAAAACGGCTGTTTGATGATCCAAATGAGTCCAGAAAGATACATAAACGTATTATTCCAAACTTTGGTGGCGTAGCCATTTTTACGGGGTTTCTTTTTTCCTGCTCCATATTTATTCCGTCACAGATATTGCCAGAGGCTAATGTTTTAATGGGTGCAGGTTTGGTACTTTTTATGATCGGATTAAAGGATGATATCATTGGTTTGGGCCCGGGTATCAAATTTGTTGCACAGTTCGCAAGTGCTTTTATTGTGGCTATGGTTGCAAACATAAGAATAACAGACATGCATGGGGTGTTTGGAGTTTATGATCTGCCTTACTATGCAAGTATAACTTTAACTGTCTTTTTTATCGTCGGCATTGTTAATGCTTTTAATCTAATTGATGGGATCGATGGGCTTGCAGGATCAATTGGATTAATTCTTTGCGTAGCATTTGGGGTGCTTTTTTATAAATCAGGGGATTTGGGATGGGCTTATCTGGCAACTGCATTGGCTGGAGCACTTCTTGGGTTTTTATTTTTTAACGTAACTCCCGCAAGGATCTTTATGGGAGATTCAGGCTCACTACTGTTAGGGTTCATTGCTGCTGTGCTGAGTATTAAGTTTATGACCATAAGTCTTACTGAAAACGTAATGGCCGGGCCATTTGTAGTCACCTCAGGCATGGGGATGGTCTCTGCGATTTTAATTATACCCGTTTTTGATACCTTACGTGTTTTTACATTAAGAATCATGCGTGGCACCTCTCCATTTACTGCAGATAGCAATCATATCCATCATCGCTTGCTCTCACTGGGTTTAAGCCATGTGCAGGCAACATTAGTACTCGCCTCTGTAAATGTTGTTTTTATTATTACTGCACTGGCTTTACAAAATATAGGTGATGCACAGCTGATCTCATTGATCATGCTGTTGATGCTAAGCTTAAATGGTGTCTTAAGTCTGTCTATAAATATCATTAGAAAGAGGGCTCGTTTGTTAACTACTTCAACTCAAGTAGATAAAATGGCTGAAGCAGATAAAAGCTTTGCTGAACGGGTTCTTGAGAAAATCTCAGAAAATTAACCTCCTTCCCTTATTAAAACGGTAAGTTTGCGGTGCAAAACTGGGATCGTTGTGTTTTCCAAAATACGGCATTAAAGTTGTGTGCATAGAATCCGATGAATACCTGTATGAAGAAAAAGCTATTTAATGAATAAATGTCTATTATTTTTTTTGTGTCTGATCTTGTTTGGATCCTGCGCAAAGGACTATCGCAACCAAGCTGAAGTCTATAGTAATGATTTTGAACAAAGTAATCTGACCGGTATTTCCGGTGGAGAGATCGAAACGTTCAACAACTCTAAAGTACTGGGTAGATACAACAATAGCGGGTTTGAGCTATCGTTGAGCAAGCTACCGGAACATGATTTGGTCGAAATCTCTTTTGATCTCTATATCCATGATGCCTGGGATGGGAATAAGGAAGGTGAAGATGGCATAGTTGACGGCCCGGATTTTTGGGAGATGATGCTGGATGGAAAGAGTTACATCAGAACAACGTTCTCTAATGTGCCCTGCGGAACCGGTACTTTTTGTGAGCCTCAGTCTTATCCGCACAATTATCCAAATAACAACAACAATCCTAAAACCGGTGCTGCTAATAGAAATCTTCCGGGAGTTTGTAATATGGCAGGTGTAGTAGGAGGAACCTCTTTGTATAAAATTGTTAAACAAATCAAACATTCCGATCAAAAGCTAATCCTGAAATGTGTTGATCAGTTAAAGCAAAGCAATGCTCCTGATCCTAAATGCGACGAAAGTTGGTCGGTCGATAATATTAAAATTAAAGCAATCAGGTTATGAGATACTTAAAATTAACCACCCTGATTTTATTAGCGGGAAGCTTTAATTTCAAATCAACGGCTCAATCTTTACCCGTTGGAACGCCTGGTGCAGAAGATTATTACAGACGTAGCCAGCTCCTTGGGCAATTGGATTCCAGCGTTTCCTTTATGGTAAGGCCGGTGATGCCTAAATCAGCTTTTGGTAAAAAGGATGTGTTTTACCTGGAAGATGAAACACGGTATAACCTGCTCGATGCTGATCATAGCTGGGGTTTGGATTCTGGCAAGTTTAAAGCCATGCTTCTGCCCTTAGGCATTCAAAATCAAATAAACACACACCATCCATATGGATGGAACGACGGGGCGATGATTCCTGCAAAGGGCTTACAAACTGTTTTAAGTGCAGGGATTTATGCCGAGTACGGACCGTTTACCATTCAATTCAGACCTGAAGTGGTCTTGGCCGCAAATACTGGGTTTGATACCTTTGATAAGGATCATTATGACGTAATTGCCGCAAGGTATTACGACTTTTATAACAATATAGACCTTCCGGCCAGGTTCGGAAAAAGTGCCTACAATAAAGCTTATTGGGGCCAAAGTAGCATCAGGTTAAATTACAAAGCCCTATCATTCGGCCTTTCAACAGAGAATCTTTGGTGGGGACCCGGCATGCGTAGTTCTCTTCTGATGAGCAATACCGCCCCGGGCTTTAAACACTTAACCTTAAATACCAGGAAACCGATTTCCACACCAATTGGATCTTTTGAAGGCCAGTTAATTGCCGGAAGACTGGAGTCATCAGGTTTTGGAGCGCTTGAACCTGAACGTGAATATTTTTTTAATCCATTGTATGTTCCAAAAAGAAACGATTGGCGTTATTTATCGGGGCTTGTTGTTACCTACCGACCTAAGTGGATTCCGGGATTATTTCTGGGCATAACTAGAACTGCCCAAACCTATAGCGATGACCTGAACAGCTTTGGCGATTATCTTCCTTTCTTCTCCAGGGTAAAACGGGTAGTAGGAGATGAATCCCTTAACCAACGGGATGAGCACAGTTCCATATTTATGCGGTGGCTATGGCCTGAGGAACATGCCGAAATTTACTTCGAGTATGGACACAGCAATTCCACACAGGATTTGCGTGGCGCACTGCTTGAACCACAGCAATCCAGAGCCTATCTTTTTGGGCTTAGAAAAATTCTTCCCTTCAACAAATCAAGAGATGAGAACATCATGATCAATGTGGAAGTTACGCAAATGCAGGAAACCTCAGCAGATAAGATCAGAACGGTCAATAGCTGGTACCTGAGTAAAAGCATCCGACATGGTTATACCAATCGGGGAGAAGTGCTTGGCGCAGGCATTGGGCCGGGCGGAAACCTACAGTCATTAGACGTGAGTTGGTTTAAGGGACTAAAGAGAATAGGATTGCAATTAGAACGCTACGTTCACAATAACGATTTTTACTTTTATGCCTATGAGGATAGTGTTGACCCCAGAAGGCATTGGACTGACCTGAGCCTCGCGGCAAATGGGGAATGGAATTATAAGAATTTCATTTTCAATGCGAAATTGCAAGGGATAAAGTCCTTAAATTATCAATGGTATTTGTTTCAGGGGCCTAATGATCCGATTTGGGTAAATGGAAGAGGTGCTTTTAATTTACAGGTTCAGGCAGGTGTTACCTATCGTTTTTAATCAGGCATTACAATGAAGAAGATATATTACTCAATCCTTACTGTTGTTATTTGCAGTGGTTTAAACTTAACCCAGACACAGGCGCAGTCACTTCCTGTTGGAACACCGGTCTTGGAAGACTATTATCGCAGAAAACAGCTACTAGGAGAGCTCGACTCGACAGTATCCTTTACAAGCAGGCCATTATTTCCTACCGAAGCATTTAAAGTGCACAATGTATTTGATCCGGATAGCTCATTGCGGGAAGATGGCTGGTTGAAGTTTGACGGCCCGCTTTCTTTTGCAAATGGAAAGGGAAAGTTCCAGATTTTACCCTTTAGCTGGCAGCAGCAATTCAACTCCCATCATCCTTATGGTTGGAACGACGGTGCGATGATCCCGGCTCGTGGGTATCAATCTTTGATCACAGGAGGCTTCTTCGCAAAAATTGGCCCTTTAAGCATTCAGCTACAACCTGAATTTGTATATGCTGCTAATAAAAGCTTTGATGGTTTTGCTCTCGATCGTTCAGATGTTGAACTTCGAAGGTATTATGCAAGATATACCGCTACTGATCTTCCTGAACGTTTTGGTGCTGGTGCTTATAATAAGGTCTTATGGGGGCAAAGCAGTATCCGCTTAACAATTGGTCCTGCGTCAATTGGCGTCTCCAATGAAAATTTATGGTGGGGGCCTGGTATGCGCAACTCTTTATTGATGAGTAATAGTGCTGCTGGGTTTAAGCATATCACTTTGAATACCGTACGTCCAATTCATACTTATATAGGATCTTTTGAAGCGCAGATTATAGCGGGTCGATTGAATGCTTCAGGTTTGCCGCCATTAGAGGTGCAGAATGCTGCCAACGGTGAGAATTTATTAAGAGAAAGGAAGGATGATTGGCGATATCTTTCTGCCTTGAATGTCAGTTTTCAACCTAAATGGGTACCTGGATTGTTTCTTGGTTTTACCAGAGCTTTTCATGCTTACCATTCTGATCTAAGTGGCTTTAAAGACTATTTCCCTTTCTTTACCCCTTTTCAAAAGGTTAAAACTGATGATGGGGATCCTTTTGATCGTGACCAATTGACTTCTTTATATGCACGCTGGATATTTACTAAGGCAAAGGCAGAGGTTTATTTCGAATATGGAATTAACGACAATTCCTATAATTTTAGGGATTTTATCGGCTCTCCGGATCATTCCAGGGCATATCTATTTGGGGTAAGGAAATTAGTGCCGTTGAAGGCACGTAAGGACGAATTTATTTCCTTTAATGCGGAAATTACCCAAATGTCTCAATCACCCGATCGCTTGGTAAGAGAAGCAGGAAGCTGGTATACCCATAGTGGTGTATTGGATGGCTATACTAACGAAGGACAGGTATTGGGTGCTGGTGTTGGCCCTGGAGGCAATCTTCAGTCACTAGATGTGAGCTGGGTTAAAGGTTTAAAGAAATTAGGTCTTTCATTTGAACGTTATGAGCATAATATGGACTTTTATTACGGTTCTATTAACGACTTGGATGGCCAAAGTAGAAGATGGGTAGATTTCGCACTAGCCGCTCAAGGCGAATGGAATTACGGAAATCTCCTATTCAATGCAAAATTGCAAGGAATCAGATCCATGAATTACCAATGGAGGTTAAAAGATTACGATCCAACTTCCGACAGGTATTACATCCCGCACAACGGCGTATTTAACTTTCATGGGGAACTGGGTGTTTCTTATCGCTTCTAAATAGAAGAATATAGAAACCACAGGCAATTCCTCCTATAAGCATACCGGTTAATATACCCATTGAGTATTTTAACCGGTTTTTCTTTAATGGTAGTTCAGGTTCATCTACAATCTGTACCGTTGGGGTTTCCTGAGCCAACATGGTTTTACTTACCTCCAGGTTCTTAACCGTTTCAGTAAAAATAGTACTTAAAACAATCTTATCACGTTCCTTTACTTCCGCAGTAGCATTAGCTGACGCATAAGCCGGATTCAGGTCTAACAAAGCCTGACTAGCAGAGGAAGCCGCATACGTCTTACGATTTAAGATCAGTCCAATGCTGTCTGCCCGGTGCTGTAAACGATTTACATTACTTCTTAACCTGCTGGTTTTGGTACGGATATAGAAATCCGTCGCTTGTTTAATGATGCGGGTACAGAATAGTTGTGCCAGCCTCTCATCTTTCATGGTGGTATTTACCTCAAAAAAGCCAAGCTTTTTATCGGTTTTTGCAATGCCAAACTCACCACCAAGGATCTGTTCGGTCATTACATGTAAAAGACTGTCCTGAATTCGGGTATATTGCTTACCATTAACCGGAAAAGTGATGATCTTTCCATCCTTACTGTATTTAAGCCATTTTTTGTTTAGCTTATTTACTTCGGCATAACGATCGGCCAGGGATCTGGTTTGTGTGGTATCATAACTGGAAAGCAAGGTGGCCTTAATTAATTTCTGGCTCTTTACCAGCTCTTGTACATTATCACCGGCCAGCACGCCACTACCACCACCAATTCCGTCCATACTAAAGCCAAACTGCCCTGCTAAGGCCGCAAGTCCACCAGCTCCTGATGATTTGGCGTCATCAATCACAAAAGTTAACCTTGCCGTATAAGAAGGTGTCCATACCCAGGCGCTTAAAGCACCAAGCAGTGCTCCCGTAATAATTGCAGCGGCCAACAGTTTTTTAAAACTGAAAACGTATTTAAGGTCATTTATGCGGTTTCCGATTACTTTGCTTAAAGAGAACTCGGGCTCGTATGGATATGGATTTTCCTGGGCCATGTTATTTGTTTAAAATAGCGATTAAACTGATCAATGCAGTCAGCGCCGATGTAATCCCGGTGATTTCAGCAAAGCCAAGCTTAAACCTGTTGTTTGGATCTTTTTCCGGTACTATAATCTTACTTCCCGGCTTCACAGATGGGTAATTACGGAAAAACAAGAAACGCCTTACAGGTTTGTTTAATCCGTCAGGATACTTTACATAAGCACCTTTCAATCGTGCATTTTCTTTTGTTCCGGCAGCCGCATTGATATAATACTTAAAGCTCCGGCCATTATAATCTACAAACTGAGGGTTATTTACTGCCCCTGCAACTTCTACAAAAGAGATCTGGCGAGGTATATAGATACTGTCGCCCGGTAAAAGGATCATGCTGGTCTTTACTTTTGGATCCTGGCTTTTATTGGTCAGATCCAGGTTCACGCGTACGCCTTTTCTAAATACCTGGGCATTCTCTAGAGCGCCATAAGGACTCAACCCACCGGCTCTTTGTAAAAGATCCAATGCCGTTTCATCCCTTCTTTGCACGGCGTAATCACCAGGGAACAATACCTCACCCTTCACACTGATGTTGCCAAGCGCGCGGTAGTTTACCAGTCTTGGAACATAAATATAATCCATCGGCTCCAGCTCCAGTTCCTGCGCTTCACCTGAGGTTTGATTCATATTTATGGTAAAGGTCTTCACCAATTGGTTGGCAACGCTATCTGAACTGTTTTTAATGATTCTCGAGATCTCTACATGATGCTCAGCAGCTTCATCCTGAAAACCGCCCGCCATCGCAATTACATCTGCCAGTTTCATGCCTTTTCTATACGTAAATGCGGCAGGAAGCTTAACAAACCCCGCAACGGTTACATTCTGGGCAGAAGTGAAAACAGCCCTGTCCTGAACCATAATAGAATCTTCTCTCATCAATGGAATATCATTTTTTCCATTCACCACATCTGCCGGATTAAAAGAGATCAGCTCTTTCTCCAGGGTGGTCAATGTTCTTTTGATGTGTCCACGCTCCATATAAGCTTCGGGTTTTAATCCCTGAGCTGTTTTTAGCAACTCAGCAAGGCTTAAGCCTGCTGTAAGCTCATAAGTGCCCGGTCTGTATACCGCGCCTTCTAGAACAACTCTATTGGTGTATCTTTCGGTAATCGCACCAATTTGTACCAGGTCACCATTGTTAGGTGTAAAATTCTTGTACAAAGAAGAAGGCACATCTTTTACCTCTCTTTGTAGCTCATTTACCTGATCTACTTTAGCGATGCCACGATAAGCCACATCTGTAAATCCGCCTGCATATTTAATTAGGTCTTCCAGTTGTTCGTTTTCTTTAAGCTCATAAATGGCGGGTCTTTTAACTTCACCTTTAATCCCAACTCTCTTTTTGTAAACCGGGATACGGATCACATCCTGATCTTCCAACCTGGTGTTTCCGTCCATTAAGCCGTTTTGCAAAAAGTTGTAAAAATCGACTGTTTTATAGACTTTATTATTTCTTAGTAATTCAATATTTCTTAAGGAACCATTGTTATTTGGACCGCCTGAATTGTATAGCGCATTAAACAAGGTCGATAAAGATGATAAAGTGTAGGAACCCGGAGTTTTTACTTCTCCAACCAGCGTAACCTTAATGCTGCGGGTACTGCCCAGGTTTACGGCCAGCTGCGTTTGTCCATTTCGCAATGCAGGATATACCTTGGTCATTTTATTACGGATCAGACTTGTTGCCTGCTCTATCGTAAAACCATTCAGGTAAACAATACCTGCATATGGGATTTGTACATTTCCCTCAGGAGTGATCCTGGTACGTACACTGCTTTCGTTTAATCCAGTAACCAGCACAATCAGCTCATCACCTGGCCCCAATACATAGCTCTTAGGCGTAGCCATACTGAAATTCGGTTCAAATTTTATGGCGGTCTGGTTAAAGAACTCCATTCCATAAACATTTAGCGGCGCTTCAGGCACGGGAGCCGGTTTTGGAGCTACATAAGGTTTTATCACCGTTTGGGCCGTATCTCTTGTATAATCTACATTTGGTTTTTGGGGAGATGAGTTTAATTTCACCTGTTTTTTGTTCAAACCAAGTAAGGTCACCCTATTTTTAAATTCTTCTACTTCTGTGGCAGGCATTCCTTTTTGGATCATCAGCTTATAGGCTTCGCTTTCCGGAACCCCTGATTCCTGTAACTTTTTCCAGGCTTGTCCAATTTGCTCATCCGACAACTGGCTTACTTTTACATTCTGAATATCACTCATGGATATAGACTGCGCGTTACTTCGGAAAGAAGTAGCGAGGAAGAAAATGAAAAGAATATAAAAGGGTAATTTATTGTTCATGTAGATATTATGATAAATGACAAATATAAGTATTCAGGGTTAAAAGCCATAAGATACGCCGAACTTAAACTCGTTTGGAACAGCGGATGTTTGCAGAGCAGGTCTTATTACTCCATCCTGGTGCATGAAAGAAGTTTTAACATATAATTTATTCAGCAGTTGGTAATTTACCTCAAGTAAATATTGTTTTTGAGTTTCTACCGGCCCCTCACTTAAGAATTTTGGCTGTGGCTCTGCAAAATACTGATCATAAAGGTTTCCTTCCTGACCTTTTCTAATGGCTGTGAACTGGAAACTGGCAACCATACGGGGTATAGGTGTGTAGTTAACCCATGCAGTAACTCTGTCTGCATTTTGTCCAATCCAGTCGCCCATTAAATAACTCTGATTTGTATAGGTTTGTGCGGGGATCAGATTGTTGTAGGCATAAGGGTTTATGCGACTGTATTCTCCTCCCAATGTTAAATACGGCACCAGTACGTCTGTAACAGAGGCACCAACACTGTACCCAATCTGATTTCTGCTTTTTGAGGCGTTAAAAATTGCCCCTGTTCTAATCTCGTCAATAAAAAGGGATCCGTATAAATGTGTTTTGGGTAAATGATTTCTGGAACTTACAGAAAAGAAGAACTGGCTGTTTGCTCCGGTTGAAAGCTTATAGCGACTTTGGTATTGATCATATGCTTTAAAGAACATTACCGGGATCAGGTATCCTACATCCAGATTATCACTATAAACTACCGATTCACCCACACTAAGGTCCAGGCCTTTAACTGGGATAAAACTTAGGGTATGTGAAGCCAGGAATTTAGGAATGTAGATTTCCCTGTTATTGCCAAAATGCGGATTGCCCTTATCATAAGATCTTGCCGAATCAACTAATGCAGAATTTAACCAGGCATGAATGTAATTAAAGCGAAGCCATTTAAGTGGTTGATAATCAATTCTGATGTTCGGGTAAGCAGGTGATTTGTCAGATAAGACCAATCGTCCACCTTGTCCATAGCCCCACAGCATTTGGTCTTTTCCAAAGCTGATCGCCCCATTTTCCCAGGCGTAAGTAATGTTTCCCCTGAAATCGCTGTAATTTACAGTCTTTGCATTTGGGTTTATGTTTGCCGTTCTGATGATCCCGGTTTCAGGTGTAAATATTCGGGTGCTGTCAATTCCTTTACCGCGATCAGTAATATCCTGAAAATAAAACTGAAAGCTAATGTGCTTTCCGGCATGACCCCAAAAAGTTAAGCCGGTTCCCACGCGGGCCATGCTTTTGTTTTTTCCCTGAAAGGTTTCAAAAGTCAGGGCAGGGTCTCCCCTTAATAGAAAATCGTCTTTGGTAACGGATAGAAATCTCCATCTACCTGCTGGATCTTTCTTGAAAAAAGTAGTAGTGTCTTTTACGTTGGTGCTAAATTCACTGAACTCCTGTAAATAAAAAGCAAGTTCTTTTTGTTCGGTTGTGCTCAGTTTAGCCGATGAATCCTGTAAACTGGTCAATAATGAAGCAATTTGTTTCCTGCTCACCGGTTGGATCAGGTCATTAAACTCGATGTTTCCTTTTTGGGCCTGACGCGAGAGGTATTTATAAACAGGGTTTGTTGGGTTTTCGTATACAACCTGAGCATTACTCTTCAAAGCGATAAAGGAAAATCCAATAATAAGGACAGAAAAGAGGGGTATGGTTTTCTTGATATGTAAGCTATTCATTTTTAGATGATAGTTTTATGAAAAATATAATTGTAAATATGATTATAGAGAAGGAATAAGCGTTTGTAATCCTGAAAAATGTTTTTCGGTGTTGATAAGACCGCGAATATGTTTTTCTGCATTTGCTCCCATTTGCAATAACAGGTTCTTATTGTTGTAAAGCTCATTTATCTTTTCAGAAAGTTGCGAATAATTACCCGGTTCAAATAAGAATCCGGTATGCCCATCAATCACCATTTCGGGGATCGCACCAATTTTCGAGCCAATTACAGGTTTGCCCATGGCCATGGCTTCCACAACGGTAAAGCCAAGCACTTCATACCATTCAGAAGGGCAGATCAAAAAGTCGGCGCTTCCAATCAGCTCCAGGGTTTCTTTTTTGTTTTTTTTACCCATAAATTCTACGTTGTTCAGGTTGTTCTTCGCAACAAAGTCGATGAGCTCGGCCTGCTGTGTCCCTGTTCCAATAACCTTTAACCGGATCTCCGGATGATCTTTCATGGCCGCCAATATCGTATGTACTCCTTTTATCTTTTCCAGTCGGCCTACGAACACAATATAGCGTTCATTTGAAGCTACAGCAATCTGTGCTTTTGCCGCTTCAATCTCTTCGTAATCATAACCATGGTAAAGCTGCACCAGCTTCTCTTCAAAGAAATTAAAGGATTTGAATTTCTCATACAGAAAAACAGAGGGGCACACATAGTGATCTACATAAGCATAGTAATTCAGGTATTTATGAACATAGTTCTCAAGTGCCGCCACTACACTTGCCGGATAAGAACCTTTTTTGCACTTATTGGTTACGCAATGGTGAAAGGCACCACCAAAGCATTTTTCGCAGATCTTTCCGTGACTGATAAAGGTACTTTCAGGACAAATCGGTGTGTATTCATGAAGCGTCCAGATGATGGGGATTCCCCGGTCTTTAAGTGTTTTTAAAATCGCAGGAGTGATGTAGTGATGGATCACATTGATGTGTGCGAAATCGATCTTAACCGTATCCAGTAACTTTTCCAGCTGCTGCTGTGCTTCGGTCGAGAAAATGCTTTTCTTTACTACCTTCAGTCCATCACTCAGGCTCTTTTTGTTTACTTTTTTATAATCTATGTGTTCAATAAAATATTCAGTGTAGTCAGAAGGAAAGTTTCTTGGATCCTTCATAGAAAAGGGAATTACCTGGTGTCCTTTTTCCCGATAAAGCTTGGTGACGTTTTCAACATAGGTCCAATCTCCACCACTCGGATACCAGGTCCAGTTTGCAACAAGAATATTCATTTGTTTCTTCTAAATTAACACTTATAATAAACTGGCATAATTTTTATACACCATACGTTGTTAAACGTAATTTGCGCTCAAAGATGCTTGTATTAAATGAAATTTTACCAAAATGAACTCATTTTTGGTCATTTTTCAGTTTTTTTAATGCAAAGTGCTGCTCTGCCAGGCAAGTTAAATTTGGACAGAATTAAAAAAGGTTGTACTGGTAATAAAAAAAAGTTAATTTTGGCGTCAACATCAAACCATTTAATCTCTTGCCATACAACTCTTTTAAAAGATTGAAAAATATGGCGTTAAAGTCTCTAATGAAGAAGAAAATTTATATTGCCGGTGCTGGCGGAATGCTTGGTGAAGCCTTTCACTCTGTTTTTAAAGAAGAATACGAACTTAAATGTACTGATAAGGACGTCAATGAAAATTGGCTTAGTTTTCTTGATTTCCGTGAGTTCGAACAATATAAAAAGGACGTAACCGACTTTAATCCCGACTATCTTTTTCACCTTGGTGCCTATACCGATCTGGAGTATTGTGAACTGAATCAGGACGATACCTATCTGACCAACACTACTTCGGTAGAAAATGCAGTGTATATCGCAAATCAATTGAATATCCCTTTGTTGTACATCAGCACCGCAGGTATTTTTGATGGAAAGAAAGAATTCTATGATGATTGGGACGAACCAAATCCACTTGGTCATTATGCCCGCTCAAAATACATGGGCGAGCGTTATGTAAGGGAAAATGCCAAACGTTACATCATTTGCCGTGCAGGCTGGATGATGGGCGGCGGTCCAAAGAAAGATAAAAAGTTCATCAATAAACTCATCAAGCAGCTGGTTAAAGGTACCAGAGAACTTCATGTGGTAAATGATAAAGATGGAACACCAACATTCACAGTTGATTTTGCAAAAAATGTAAAGCTGTTATTTGAAAAAGAATATTGGGGCCTATATAATTTAGTGTGTAACGGTGAGACCAGCAGACGTGAAGTTGCTGAGGAGCTGGTAAATATTCTGGGTTTATCAGAAGAAGTAACCTTTAAAGAAGTCTCGTCAGATTACTTTAAAGACACTTATTTTGCGCCGAGACCTACCTCAGAGCGCTTGATCAATAAAAAACTGACTTTAAGGGATTTGAACATCATGCGTGATTGGAAGGTTGCTTTAAGAGAGTATATCGATAACTATTACGCTGAATTCCTGGAAGAGAACCTTCCTGCTACAAAAGAAACCATCAGTCTTTAATTATGCGTATTGCGGCTTTTGGCTTCAGGTCGATGCCTCCCGCAAAAGGAGCGGCTGGTGCAGATAAATTTGCAATGGAGCTGTTTCCAAGGCTTGTTAAGCGTGGACACAGCGTTGTAGCTTATAACAGACAATACCCTGATGTTTTTGTAGATGTTAAAGAATACGAGGGTGTAAAAATAAAAACCTTCAAAACAACTGCAAGAACAGGGTTTGATACTTTACTGCATTCCTTTAAATGTACCTGGGATATTATTGTAAACAATACTGCAGATATCGTTCACATCCAAAACGGGGGGAACAGTATCTGGGCATTGCCATTACGTATTTTTGGGAAAAAGGTATTTATCAGTCAGGATGGGGTAGACTGGAAGCGTGACAAATGGCCCTGGTATGGCAAGCTGTACCTTAAGCTTTCGGCATACTTAACCGCTCACCTGCCTAATGAGGTGATCTTCGACAATGTGATTGCCAAAAAACTATTTGAAGAGAGGTTTAAAAAGGAATACACTTTCATCCCTTTTGGGAGCGAAGTGGCGCCATGGGTAGATGTGCCTGAAATATTAACAAAGAATAACCTCGAAAAACAGGAGTATTATCTTTTTATAGGTCGGTTTATTCCTGACAAAGGCCTGCATTATTTAATTCCGGCATTTAAAAATTCTAATTCTAAGAAGAAACTGGTCCTTATCGGTGGATCGCCAAATCCTTCTCCTTATGAACAGCAAATCATGGATATGGGAAATGAAAAAGTCTTGTTCCCCGGGTTTGTATATGGCGACGAGGTAAATACGCTCATCAGAAATGCCTATTGCTATATCCAGCCTTCAGATGTAGAGGGCTTATCCCCCGTTGTGCTGAGCGTAATGGGTTTAAATGTCCCGATGATTGTAAGCGATATTGAAGAAAATGAATACGCCGTACAGGATACCGTAAGGATGTTTAAAAAAGGAAATATCCTGTCTTTAACGGAACAAATCAATTATTGCGAAGATAATTATTCCGAAATGCTGACATTAGCTAAAAGAGCTCAGGAGCGTGCATTAAGTGTTTTTAATTGGGAGAATGTAGCCGACGAGCATGTAGAAGTGTTTTTAAATAAATAGCAGAAAAGCCTATGTTATTTAATTCTGTCCAGTTCATATTCTTCTTTATAACTGTAACCACGTTATTTTACTTACTGCCCCATAAATTCCGCTGGATGCTGCTTTTGCTATCCAGCTGTTATTTTTATATGGCCTTTGTGCCGATATATATATTGATACTCGGCTTCACAATCGTAATCGATTATTTTGCAGGAATATACATCGAAAATAGCTCAGGGCACAGAAGAAAAGTATTCCTGATCGTCAGCCTGATCGCCAATATCAGTGTATTGTGTGTGTTTAAGTATTACAATTTTATAAATGAGAACATTGGTTCGGTATTCCCTTATTTAGCCATTTTATTACCCATCGGCCTTTCCTTTCATACCTTTCAGGCAATGAGCTATACCATCGAGGTTTACCGCGGCAATCAGAAAGCCGAAAGAAACTTTGGGATCTATGCCTTGTTTGTCATGTTTTACCCTCAATTGGTGGCAGGGCCGATAGAAAGGCCACAGAATCTGCTGCACCAGTTTCATGAAAAGCATGAATTTAGTTTAGAAAGAGTGAGCTCAGGATTAAAGCAAATGCTGATCGGGTTCTTAAAAAAGCTGGTCATTGCCGATAGAATTGGGATTTATGTAGATACCATTTATAACAACTCGGCTACCCAATCGGGCCAGTCGCTGGCATGTGCTACCGTTTTTTTTGCCTTTCAGATCTATTGTGATTTTTCCGCCTACTCCGATATCGCTATTGGCGCGGCGCGGGTGATGGGTTTTGATCTAATGAAGAATTTCAACAGGCCCTATTTGGCTACCTCTGTTTCACAATTCTGGCGCAGGTGGCACATCTCCTTATCCACCTGGTTTAAAGACTATGTGTATATCCCATTGGGCGGGAGCAAGGTTAAAAGTAAGGTTTTGGTATACCGCAACCTGTTAATCGTATTTTTAATAAGCGGGCTATGGCATGGTGCCAACTGGACCTATGTGGTATGGGGTGCATTGAATGGGGTATTGCTGATTATCGAATCCATGATCCCTAAATCATCAAAAAGAGATAACCTGATCAAAACAGCACTCAAAACCATATTTACCTTCTCTTTGATTTGTATTACCTGGGTATTCTTCCGTGCATCCAATATCACCGATGCCGTTTCAATATTGGGTAAGATCATCAGATTTGAAGGGCCATTCTATCCCGGCAACCCTAAAGATCATTTCTATTATGCCTGTGTGGCCATCATGGCATTAATGTTTTTCGAATTTATAACAGAATACAAGCCCCATTTATATAAATTACTGCCAAATACTTTGGTGGCCAGGTATTGTTATTATACCCTTGTCGCTATGATCATTATGCTGTTTGGTGTATTTAGTGAGGGGCAGTTTATCTATTTCCAGTTCTAAATAAAGGGAGATGAGCAAAAAAGTAAAAACACTTTTAGTTAAGTTATTGGTTTTAGCCCTTGCTTTAATAGTTGCTGATTTAGCGGGAGGACTGGTGCTAAAGTATTTGTTCAATAAACAACGCAGCGGGAAATATTTTACCACTTCACATGCCATAAAGGACGGTAAAGAGCAGGTTCTTATTTTTGGCAACTCTCATGCCGCACAGCATTTTGATGCACCATTAATGGCAAAAACATTGTCGAAATCTGTTTTTAATTTTGGGAACCAGGGGCAAAGCCTTTTGTATACCTATCCATTAGTGAAGAGCGTTTTATCCCGATATCAACCTGAACTCATTATCCTGAATTTAGATTACAATGAATTGCGTTATGATCCTACGGATTATGAAAGGCTGGCGATCTTGTTGCCTTATTATCATGTTAATCCCGTAATTGATTCTACCATTTCCTTAATTCCGGATAGAGCAGCATTAAAAGCCAAATCCCATTTGTACAGGTACAATTCCACTCTGGGTTATATCTTATTAAATACCTATGGTCATTCCTTTGGTAAAAGCATGGAGAGCCTGGGTTATGATCCGGTAGAAGGAGACATGTGTGCAGGAACTGTCAACCGTGAAGAAGCAGATAGGGGGAAAATTGCTTTTGATAAAAATAAGATCGATTACCTGATAAAACTGATCAGTTTTATCCAGTCAAAACAAGTGAAGCTATTGATTACCACTACGCCCCTAATGGAGTATGATAGCAATAAGAAAGAGGTGTATAGAGAAAAGCTCCTCCAGTTGCTGACGAAAATGAATGTTAATTATCTTGATTATGGAAGCAGTGCAGAATTTAGGGGTAAATGCGAGCTTTTTCACGACACTTCACATTTAAATGCTATGGGTGCTGCATTGTGGACAAAAACTTTGTTAAACGACCTTCCTAAATACTTCGATCAATTCTAAAGCTGCCTTTTCCCAGGAGAAGCCGGCCAAACGCTGCCGTCCTTTGTCCGCCATTTGCTTGCGGAGATGCTCATCATCTAATACAGATTTTATCTTCAACGACATATCGGCGATATCAAAGGGATTAAATTGAAGCACCGCATCGCCACCCACCTCGGGAAGGCTGGTGTTGTTGGCTACAAGCACGGGTAAATTATATTTAAAAGCCTCCAGTATCGGAATCCCAAAGCCTTCATTTGTGGAAGGGAAAACATACATTAAAGCATTTTTATAAAGCAAGGCCAATTCCCCGTCCGACAAATAGCCCGTAAGCACCACCTGGTCCCTGAGTCCGGAATTTTCAATGGTATCTATAATTAAACTGTGATCACTTTCCTGACTATTTGCCGGAAAGGAACCAGCCAGTACTAGCTTCAGCTTCGGATAGCCCGATGCTTTGATCTGTTTAAAGGCATTGATCAGGGCAGGAATGTTTTTTCTTTTAAATAGGGTGCCCACATGCAGCAGATAAGAGGAGTCAAGAGGAATACTATTGGTGTTTGATCTGGAGCCATGATCTTCAAGAAACTTTGGCCCCTCGTAAATTACGACCAGTTTTTTTTCCGCAATGCCGGTATAACGAGCGATCTGATCTTTGGCGTATTTTGTTGGTGTAACTATAAAAGGAGAACGTTTAGCAGCAGGAATGGCTGTTCTTTTATAGAGCCAAAGCCAGAGGCGTCCGTAATTCTCAGGGTTTTCAAAAAAGAAAGCATCATGAAAAACAGGTATGGTCTTGTAACCCAAATGGATCAGCGGCACAAAGTTGTCGGTGCAGAAGATAACATTGCAGTTTTTTGAAAACGCTTTTATGGGTAAGATCAATTGCTTCCAGAGCTGATACCGGGCATGTTCAATAAGTTTGAATATCTTTTTATTCCCAGTATAAACCGGAAAATCAGTGTCCAGAAAATGAAACTGAACCCCATTGCCATTCATTTTTTTAAACTCCTTAACCAATTCTTCCAGATAGGTACGGGTACCTGTTCTGGCTAATCTTAAGTCGCGGACATCTACTCCTATAATCAATGGTTTCGGCATGTTACACTCTGCTTTTAATAACCTTAGCCGGTACGCCTGCCACAATGGAATTTGCCGCTACAGATTTGGTAACCACACTCCCTGCCGCTATTACACAACCATCGCCAATATGTACACCGGCCAGAATGGTGGCCCCACCACCTATCCAGCAATTGTTTCCAATCACTACCGGATCTTTAATTACACCTTGTTCCTTTATCGTCAGGTTAGGGTCGGCAAAAGCATGGTTTTCAGAAAAAACCTGCACATTTGGTCCCATGATCACATCATTGCCAATGGTAATGCCTCCCTGCCCGGCAAAATAAGCACGGGCACTTATGCCGGTTCTATCGCCAATCGTAATACCGGTGCCTTTTTGGGCAATAATTCCGGTGCAAAACAAAATGGAATTGCGTGCAATAGAAACATGATCGCCCAGTGTAATGCCCTGTTCAGATAAGGCATTAATACTCACCCCATCCTCAAGAATCAGGTTTTTTCCAGCGGTAAGCTGATAAGCGTGGCGTACTTTTACGTTACTGCCAATAAAGATCAGGCCCGACGATTTCCTTAGAAAAGGTTTAAGGAATAACCCTCTAACTACCTGTACAAATCTGTGAAAACTCACATTGAATAAGTCTCTCGTAGAATAAGGGCTTTCCCATTTATAGTTAGCGTCTCCTTTTAATGTTCTTATTAACTTCTCAATGATCATCAGTAGGTTGAGTTTGGGTTATCATTGGTTTCATAATCATATTGATCAGTAAACCGGTTAAGAACCAGTTAATGTAAGAAATGTATGCAGAACCTTCAAATTCCGAGGTCAGTGATGGAATGATGAAACCGATTTTGATCAGCAACACGGTTAAGCACACCTGTCTTTCTTTACCTTTCAGTTTAGGCAACCATTTTATACCCGTTCTGATCACCATCACATATATGCACAGGTATAACAATAAAGCAATAATGCCGGCCTGTACGCCAATAATGATGTATTGATTTTCGCCACCTACGTTTTCCCCCAAGGTTCCCGCCACCCTTCCGGATGATCCTAAACCAAGCCCCATTGGGTTGTTGATTATTGCCAATACACCTTCTACCCATTGCTGAAGGTGTCCGATACTGGAAGGGTCACTAAAATCAATGGTGTTAACCAGAATTTGAATGATACCCTCATGATTTTGTTCAAATTGCCAGAATAAATAAGCCACATAAATTGCCACTGCACAAAAGCCAAGGTGAATAATGTGGGTTATTGCTTTTCTTTTGGTGAGCAATGCGTATACATAAGTTACCACGAAATAACTGGCCAATGGTGCCCTTGATAAGGCGAAAAGTATGGCTAAAAAGGAAGCGCCTAATCCCAGCATTCCTACGGTATTGATTCTAAATTTATTGTTGTCAGTAGTGTATAGGCCAGCTATAACAGCCAACGAAATTATGGAAGCCGCCGCAAGCTCAAGCGGGTTGGTGAAAAAGCTGGCGAAACGCCTGTAGCCACTGTCAGAATCAAAAGTTGTACTGATTCCGTACTGTCCGCTAGGCTCAGCGTTAAAAAAATAATAATTGTATTCGGCATAGCCGGTGCGCAATTGTAACTGCTGGTACATCAGGAGCTCTACTACCAGCACAGCTCCGGCTGCGATGGTGAGCAGCACCAGGTAATTAAAATATTTATTGATGTAGACCTCTTTTGCATCGATGGTACGCCCAACAAAGTATACCATAATATAAAAGGCCGTACTTTTAAGCGCAATCAGTCGGTCGAACAGCCCCTGTTCACCTATCGGCAGCAATGCATACAGGATCAGGTACAGCAAGAAGGCCATTATGGTATAATCGATCAGGTGAAACCGGGGTCGATATTTTAAGTTAGCCAGATTTAAAAGGAGCACACCAAATATCAAGGCCTCTTTAAAAAATTGCATGGTTGGAATGATGCTTTTTAGTCCCAGCATAAACGTAACCGACATGGTGGTGGTGTAGATCGAGAGCCCGAAGATCATGAACAGCAGCAAGCCGCTGGCATTTCCCCTTAAGATCTCTCTTACTGCCATTATAAAAGAACAAATAAAGATCAGGGGAAAAATAAACATAGTTAGCTCTTTGTTGAATTTATGGTTTCGATGGCCAAATTAAGTTTTTCGGAGTGAAAAATCCATCTTTCAATCCTTTAAATAAATATTCCGCTTTTTTATTTCTTCCCTTTAGCTTAAAATAAGAATATAAGGCAAGGTAGTAGGGGGCATTGTACAAAAATACCAGGGGATAGAATAATGGCTTGCCATATCCACGCAAAAACCAGATCTTGTTTCTATTTACATAGTAGTGAATAACAGGACTTAAAGTGCCCTCATTGGTTTCCTTCTCTTTTCCGGAAGCGCCGGCCTCATGGTACATTTTGCAGGAAGGAAGGTAATGCAGTTCATACCCTTGTGCGCGGAGCCGGAAAGAGAGTTCCACATCTTCATAATATAAAAAGAACTCCTTGTTAAAGCCTCCGGTTTGCTTTAATACCTCGTTTCTTATCAGGCAACAACAGCCCGTAACCCATTCTACCTTTTTATAATCCTGTTCATCTGATGATTCAGAAGTATTCTTTTTGTTATAGGTAAACCCAAGTACAAAGTTTACATACGAATCCCCGTTCCAGATCTTGTTTCTGTCGTGCATCCAATAAATGGCAGGCTGAACCGCAGCAGCTTGGGGATGGTTTTGCATGTGCTGCAGCATTTTGCTGATGATGTCGCTATCAACCAGCGTATCCGTATTCATGATCAATGAGTAGGTATAGCCCTTACTGATGCTGTAATCAATTGCACGGTTGTTTCCTTCTGCAAAACCCAGATTTTCTTTATTGTCGAGATAAACGAGCTCGGGAAATTGACTTTGCAAAAGTTCCAGAGAACCATCTGTAGATCCGTTATCAGTTACAATGATGTCAAAATGATCAGGGTTGCAATATTCAAGTACAGATTTTATGCAATCAGTGGTGTACTCCGGAGTATTCCAGTTGAGCAGGATCAGGGCTACAGGTTTAGACATTTTGGATGGCGGGTTTCTTTACCACATATTGATACATAAATAAGGCGCAAAGTTCAATAATTACTGTAAATGAACCAAACCATTTATAATTGGCATAATGTAAGAACAGGAATGCAAGAGCCACAGAAAATGCAAACATGATCATTGCGATCCTGAAAATGTAAACACTATTATTTTTGAGCAGTTGATCTAGTACATTTAATACGTTTAAAGCAGAAATAGCAGGGAATAATGCCATTGTCCTTAAATAGATAATGGATGTTTCATTTTCCTCTCCTGAAAGAACCCGAACAGCAAAACCCGCAAAGAAAAAGAGAAGAACAGACCCGACAAAGAAAATCCCTGCGAGAATGAATTGCATCCGTTGTCGGTATACTTTCCATAATCTGGTACTTTCCTTATATAGCTGGGCAGATTTTGGATAAACGGCATTAGATACGGTAATGAGCAGAATCCTGGAAGAGCCGACTACTTTATCGCAAAGTGTATATGCTCCAAGCCAGGAGGCATTGCCCCATTTAGCAAGGGCAAAAATGATAATGGATTGTTGCAGGTTGGTAGAGATGTTATTTATTGTCAGGTAAAAGTTGTCTCGGGTAATTCTCCAGATATCAGCCTTTACCGGAAGTTGAAAGGAGAGCCTAAACTTCGGGATTGCATTGAGCAGGAGGTATGAAAAAGTAACCACCGTGGCCATTCCCATAATAAAATTTACCCATTCCGCATCCCGGGCATCTTTTATAAAGAAGATGAGCAAAATAATAGACAATACTTTTGAAGCTAGATTTGAAATGTTGTAAAACTTTAATTTTTCAATTCCTATGAAGAAAAAGAGAGGATTCAGTACCTCTGAGAGTACCAATGGAATGGCGTAAAGTATAAATAAATAATACTTAATGTTGAACCATTGCATTACATAAACAACCAGGATATATGCAATAAAGAATAATAATCTTATCCATAAGGTATTGTAGAATACCGCTCTTAGTTTTTCAGGGTCTTTAAGATTTCCTGCGATGTCCCTTATTCCTGTTTGATTTGTGCCATAATTGACAATGATTCCGGCTAATGAAGAAAATGAATTGGCAAGCATTACAAAACCAAAGGCCTCGATACCAATTTTATGGGTAATGATCGGAAAGATAATAATTAACAACAGTATATTCGAAAGCTGAATGCTACTCAGATTCGCAAAATTCGATAAGATATTGGTGTCTTTTATACGGTTGTATGAACCTGTTAAAAATTGTTTCAAGTCTGATAGATGAATCGTCAAATTTAGCATATTTAAATCATAATCTAAATTTATGACTAAGTTTGCACTTATATATGAATGAACAGTACCGGACTTATTATAAAGTAATAAGTATATTGATTGATTTGTTTCTGATCAACCTGGCGGGTTATATTGGTTATGTGATGACCTATCAAAGCGTTAGCTTTACAGATCTTCAGCATATCAATTTACTGAATGTCCTCCTCATCAATTTTGTATGGTTTAATGTAACACAGCTCACCCGCTTGTATAGCGATATTTTTGTTAAGGATGCCATTCCAACCATTAAGCAGGCTTTAGGGTCCTTGCTTTTGTTTGCAGCCTTCATGGGCATTCTGATCTATACCATAAAAGACCTAAACCAATCTTATCAATTACTGTCGTTTACTTTTGTGGTGTTTTCGGGCCTATTCCTTGTCGGAAAGATTGTGTTTTTGCTGTTTCGTCGTTCCAGGAGAGAAAGTTTAATCAATTACAAGAAGGTGGTTATTGTAGGAGCAGGCCCATTGGGTTTGGCGCTTAAAAAACATATGGAGTTTGATACGCATCTGGGTTATAAGGTGGTTGGTTTTTTTGACGATGATATTGCGGATGATGATGAGGGCTTTAATATTTTGGGTAAGGTAAGCGACTGCATCGATTACGTTAAGGGGAGCAGTATTCGGGAGATCTTTTGCGCATTACCCGATAGTTCATTGGATAAGATAAATACCCTGATGCGGGAGGCAGATAAGGAGATGATCCGTTTTAAACTTGTACCCGACATAAAACACTATTTTAAAAAGAATGTTAAAGTGCAGGTGTATGGGCATATACCCATATTGAGTCAGCGGATGGAGCCTTTGGAGATCATGATTAACCAGGTCGTTAAACGGATCTTTGATGTGGTGTTTTCGCTTATGATCATTGTTTTTGTGATGAGCTGGATGCTGCCACTTATGGCAATTTTGATCAAGCTGGAATCAAAAGGACCTGTTTTTTTTAAGCAGCTGCGATCAGGAAAAGACAACCAGCCCTTTTATTGTCTCAAATTCAGAAGCATGAAAGTGAATTCGGATGCAGATTGCAAGCAAGCAACTAAAGACGATGACCGGATTACTAAAATTGGTGCGTTTATGCGTAAGAACAGCATTGATGAGTTGCCCCAGTTTTTTAATGTATTGATGGGAGAGATGTCTGTGGTAGGGCCAAGGCCTCATATGTTGCAGCATACTGCCGAATATTCCGCCATTATAGACCAATTCATGGTCAGACATTTTTTGTTGCCGGGCATTACCGGCTGGGCGCAGGTTAAAGGATTCAGGGGTGAAACAAGGATCGACGATTCTATGGCTGCAAGGGTTGAAGCCGATATCTGGTACTTAGAAAACTGGTCCTTTCTTTTGGATTTAAAGATTGTATTCTTAACGGCCTGGCAAGTGCTTACTGGCCATGAGAATGCAAGGTAGTATTCTTTAGTAACCCACTGTGTAGCAAACGTTCGAAATGCTTTGTTAATGGAACTCTTTTTAAACCTTCCAGGTGCCTAATGTGGTGGATATCTGTTCCAATAAAATCAATCATGTCTTTTTCAATTAATTTTTCCGCAATTGATTTTACATGTTTTCCATAATGTTCTGTTAAGGATAGTGCATTAATCTGCAATTCAACGCCCATTTCTTTAATTCGTTTGTAGTAATCGAACTGTTTGTGAAAGAACAAATATCGTTCTGGATGGGCAAGGATAATCTGATAACCTTTAATGCCAAGATCAAAGAAAACCTCTTCCAGGTCATGAGGTCTTGATATCTGACTAAATTCTACCAACAATCTATTACCCGGCAATGGCATTAAATTCCCTTCCGTAAGTTGATTTTGAAATTGTTCGTCAAGATAATATTCTGAAGAAAGGTTTAAGGTAATTCCATCGGGTAACTTGCCCTCTAGTTTAGAATGTCCATCTCTTAAGGTTTCGGTGGTATTGGGGTGGATGTCTTGTAAAGTGTGCGGTGTAGTAATCAAATGATGAAACCCTAATTCTTTTAATCCGGAAATTAATTGAATACTATCTTGTATGTCCTTTGAGCCATCGTCAACCCCTGGAATTAGGTGAGAATGCATGTCAATGCCTATTGAGCTAAAATCAGTATACTTAAATTTACTGGAACGATTGAAAAAAAACATGTGATCTTTTTTTATAATAATTAATCAATACGAAGCTAAGTATAAAATTTAAAACTTTATGGTATGGAATTTGTGATTGGGGCTGTGAATTAGAACAGAGGATAATTTGTATTTATTATTGAACCTAATAATTAATGATTATTTATCATAGAGGAGTAAATCTTAAGTATTATCTTTGGAAAATTTAATAAATGTGCTATATAAGCCTATGAGAAAATTTCTTTATTTAATTGTTGCTGTACTCTTTATGAGTTCTTGTGGCGTGAAATATAAAACCGTACCCTATTTTACAAACCTACCAGCTGATTCATTGCTTCAAGAAAACATCTTGAATAAGGTAGTGTTTAAAATTCAGAAGAATGATATTTTAGCCATTACTGTGAGTAGTTTAAATCCTGAAGCGTCTGCTATTTTTAATATGGGCACAACGAGTTCTTTGCAGGGAAGTACTGCAGCAAATGTAAATCCATCAAATACTGCTAATGGCTTTATGGTAGATGATAGAGGCGAAATTCAGCTACCTTTATTAGGCCCTGTTCGGATAGAAGGTTTGACTACAAGTGAAGCCAGAGCCTTAATTCAGAATAAATTAGTGAATTACCTTAAGGAGCCTGTAGTTAGTATCCGACTAGTTAATTTTAGAGTATCTGTTTTGGGAGATGTTGCTAGGCCTGGGGTTTATCCTGTAAATAATGAGCGTGTAAATGTTTCGGAAGCTTTGAGTATGGCTGGCGATTTAACGATTACTGCTGTGCGTAATAATGTATTATTGGTTCGCGAGATTGATGGTAAAAGACAATACATTCGACTGGATATGCAAAATAAAGAATTGTTTAATTCTCCTTACTATTATTTGCAAAACAATGATGTCTTGTACATTCAACCTGGCAAGGCGAAATACGCAAGTGTGGACTCAAGCTACAGAAATGTAAGTATTGTTCTATCTGCGTTGTCAGTAATTGCATTAATCATTAGTCGCTTTTAATAGAGTATTATATTTATGAATGAAATAATGAATTCTGAAAGTGTTAATGATTTAAGCATTGACCAAGATAAAATAAATTTAGGGGAAATTATAAGGAAGTACTTGTATCACTGGCCTGTTTTTTTTCTAGGAATAGTCTTCACACTAATTTTAGCCTTTTTATATTTACGTTATACCAAACCTGTTTATGGGATTAGTAGTACGCTATTAATTAAGGATGAAAAGAAGGGGACAGCTTCTGATGACATGCTAAGTCAGCTGGAGTTATTTGGTGGGTCAAAAGTCGTCGATAACGAAATTGAGATTTTGCAATCTAAAACATTAATGAGATCTGTCGTTAAAAGATTGTTTCTAGATGTTAATTTGAGCGCAGAAGGAAGGGTTGTAAGTACGGATATCTATAGTGATCGGCCAGTCAATTTTCAAACCTTTGAAATTCAGAAGAAATATTTTGGAAAGGAGTTTATTCTTTCATTTCCAAACAGCAATCAATATGCTCTTGAGAATGCTGAAACAGGAAAAAAAATAACGGGTCCACTGAATCAATTGCAACGGAATTATCTAGGTACCTATAAAATCGATAAAACTTCTTTTTTCCCAAAACAAATACAAGAATCGTTTACATTTTCTTTTAGTAACCCTGAAAAAGTTGTAGATGAATGTTTATCTAATTTATCAGTTGAGGTAGCAAGTAAGCAATCAACTGTATTGAAATTAACATATCAGAGCACAGTTGCCAACCGAGGTAAAGACGTTTTGAATACGTTAATCCAGGTGTATAACGAGGCTGCTTTGAGAGATAAAAATAGAACAACTCAAAGTACGATCGATTTTATTGATGAACGATTAGCTTTGATTACTGGAGAATTGGTCGAAGTTGAAAAAGACGTAGAAGGTTTTAAAAGTAGCCAAGGTTTAACCGATATAAGTAGCGAAGCATCCCTCTATTTGGATAATGTTAAGGCTAATGATGCAAAGTTAAATGAAGTAAATCTGAAATTGGGAATAATAAAGAATTTGCAGAGGTATGTGGATTCGGAAAGCGCCCAAGAGAAATTACCAAGTACTATGGGCATTGATGATCCTGTACTTTTAGGTCAGATTAATCAATTGAGTGAGTTACAATTGAAGAAAATAAATTTGTTGGCTACTACGCAACCAAACAACCCTATGTTTGAACCTATTAATCAGCAAATTGAGGCAACTCGAGCAGGGATTAGAGCAGGGATAAAAAATGTCCAACAAACTTTAGAAAGCACCCTAAAGGGTTTGATGTCAAATAACACTCAATATGAGGGGTCGATTAAAAAAATTCCCGGCCAAGAGCGTAAATTTATTAGCATTAAACGCCAGCAAAGCATTAAAGAGAGCCTTTATTTGTACTTACTTCAAAAAAAGGAAGAGGCTGCTTTATCTTATGCGTCTGCAGTTGCAGATAGTAGGGTAGTAGATGCTGCATTTGCAACAACGAATCCCATTAAACCAAAGAAAGCTTTAACTTATTTGATGTCTTTTTTAGTCGGGCTATTATTACCTATAGGCTATTTATACAGTAAAGATTTGATAAATAATAAAGTGATTTCATCTTCTGATATATCTAAGTTAACTTCGACGCCTGTTTTAGGAGAATTAATGTATGAAGATGGTGGAGAACCTATTGTTGTTCAGGTTAGCAGTAGAAAGGCTATCGCTGAACAGTTCCGGGCAATTCGGACAAATTTACAATATATACACGGTAAGCAACATGAGAAAAAGGGGATAGTTACCCTAATCACTTCTAGTATGTCTGGCGAGGGCAAGAGCTTTGTTGGAAGTAATATTGCAACTGCACTTTCAATCAGTGGCAAAAAAACTATTCTATTAGAATTAGATTTACGTAAGCCAAAGGTTAGTAAGTATTTAAATTTAAGCAATAAGATGGGACTGAGTAATTATTTGATTGGAAAAGCCAGCTTTGCTGATATTATCCAACCATCAGGTATAAGTCCTAACCTTATGGTTATTGGTTCAGGACCAATACCTCCAAATCCATCAGAATTATTGACTGGTAATGAAATGGAGGAGTTATTTAAATATTTAAGAGAGAATTTTGAGGAAATAATAATCGATACGCCTCCAATTGGTTTAGTAACTGATGCGCAAATACTGGCACGTTTGGCAGATGCAAGTTTATACATTGTTCGGCATGGCGTAACCTTTAAACATCAGATCTCCCAATTAGATAATTTACATAAAGCTAATAAATTCCCTAAATTAAATATTGTTTTTAATGGTGTTCAAATTGGCGGTAACTATGGGTATGGATACGGATATGGATATGGTTACGGATATTATTCTGACGATGTAAAGCATGGAAGTAAAGGATTATCTGAATTATTAAAAGATTTCTTCAAGCGGTTTTAATTTATACGATCAATAAAAATGAGTGATAGTAAAGTAATTTTAATTACTGGCGGAGCCGGTTTTATCGGATCTAATCTATGTGAATATTTCTTATCCAAAAGCTATAAAGTACGTGTGTTGGATAATTTTTCGACAGGTCATAGATACAACATAGATCCTTTTATGAAAAATGAGAATTTTGAATTGTATGAGGGGGATATTCGTAATATAGAAGATTGCAATAACGCACTTAAGGGAGTAACTTATGTTCTGCATCAAGCAGCTTTAGGTTCTGTTCCTCGATCAATTAATGATCCTATAACTACAAATGATGTAAATGTCTCAGGTTTTCTTAATATGTTAGTCGCATCTCGCGATGCTAAAGTTAAACGATTTGTTTACGCGGCAAGCTCCTCTACATATGGTGACTCACAGAATCTTCCTAAAGTCGAGAATGTCATTGGCAAGCCTTTGTCTCCCTATGCAATTACCAAGTATGTCAATGAGTTGTATGCAGACATCTTTTCTAAGGCATATGGTTTAGAAACTATCGGCCTGCGTTATTTTAACGTTTTCGGTCGTAGGCAGGATCCAAAAGGAGCATACGCTGCTGTTATTCCTAAATTTACTATGCAATTCATGAATCATGAAAGCCCCATTATTAACGGAGCCGGGGATTACTCACGAGATTTCACTTATATAGATAATGTAGTTCAAATGAATGAACTAGCTATGACTACTGAAAATTCAGAAGCAATTAACACTGTATATAATACTGCAGTTGGGGATCGCACTACATTGAATCAACTAATTGAATATTTAAAAGAGTTTTTAACAGAATATGATACTGAAATCGCAAAAGTTGAAGTGACACATGGACCCAATAGAGCTGGAGATATTCCTCATTCTCTAGCTAGTGTTGAAAAAGCTGTAAATCTTTTAGGTTATAAGCCAACACATGTAATAAAAGAGGGTTTAAAAGAGGCTGTTAAATGGTATTGGAATAATTTGAAATAAAAATATTAATAAAATATATGTCATCTCTAGAAAATATAAAAATCACAGTTGTTGGTCTTGGTTATGTAGGTTTACCTTTGGCGCGTTTGTTTGCTACGAAATACCCTGTAGTCGGTTTTGATATTAATCAAGGAAGAATTAATGAATTAAATTCAGGAACTGATTCCACACTGGAAGTATCGGCTGACGTGCTGCAGTCTGTTTTAGTTGATAAACCTTCAGATTCAAATGGATTATACTGCTCATCAAATCTAGCTGATATAAAAGGTTGTAATGTGTATATCATAACAGTTCCTACACCAGTTGATAAGAATAATCGTCCTGATCTAACACCTTTGTATAAATCCAGCGAAACAGTCGGCAAAGTATTGTCTAAAGGTGACATTGTTATTTATGAATCAACTGTTTATCCTGGAGTAACGGAGGAGGAGTGTATTCCCGTTTTAGAAAAAATATCGGGTTTGATCTTCAATAAAGACTTTTTTGCAGGTTATTCTCCAGAGCGCATCAATCCAGGTGATAAAGAGCATACGGTAGAGAAAATTTTAAAAGTGACATCTGGCTCTACACCAGAAATTGGACAGAAAGTCGATCAATTATATAAGTCTGTCATTATAGCGGGGACACACTTAGCACCATCTATTAAGGTGGCAGAAGCAGCTAAGGTAATAGAGAATTCACAACGAGACATTAATATTGCCTTTGTAAATGAATTGGCTAAAATATTTAATAGATTGAATATTGACACCCATGCAGTATTGGAAGCTGCAGGTACGAAATGGAATTTCCTTCCATTTAAGCCAGGGCTGGTAGGCGGGCATTGTATTGGAGTTGATCCTTATTATTTAGCACAAAAGGCTCAAGAGCATGGATATCATCCCGAAATTATTTTAGCTGGGAGAAGACTAAATGATGGTATGGGTGAGTATGTTGCTCATGAGGTTGTTAAATTGATGGTGAAGAAAGATATACCAGTAAAAAACGCCAATATCCTAGTTCTTGGTATAACTTTTAAAGAGAACTGCCCAGATGTTCGGAACACTAAAGTCATTGATGTATTAAATGCGTTAAAGGACTATGATGCAAATATCACAGTTTATGATCCTTGGGCGGAACCTGCTGAAGTTAAGCATGAATATGGTTGGGATTCCATTAGAGAGCTAAACGACTTCAGAGATTACGATGCAATTGTTTTAGCGGTAGCACATGATCAATTTAAAAAATTAGACTTAATGGCTCTTTGCAAAGAAAACAAAGTAATTTACGATGTGAAAGGTATACTTGGTGATATTGCAGACGGTAAATTGTAATAATTTATACAGATGAATATTTTAAATCTAATTGGGCGAAATCAGGAGCTCTTTCCTGGCGATATTCGTAAACACGAAAGTGAACTAAAGAATATTGTCTCAAATTCAAAGTTCTTGGTTATTGGCGGAGCGGGATCTATTGGACAGGCGGTCACAAAAGAGATATTTAAACGAAATCCTCTAAAACTACATGTTGTTGATATTAGTGAGAATAACATGGTTGAATTAGTTAGAGATATTCGGAGTTCTTTTGGATATATCGGGGGCGATTTCCAGACCTTTGCTCTGGATATTGGCTCCGTTGAATATGATGCATTTATTGAAAGTGATGGTAAATATGATTACGTACTAAATCTGTCTGCTTTAAAACATGTACGTAGTGAAAAAGATCCGTTTACGTTAATGCGTATGATTGATGTAAATGTTTTTAACACTGATAAAACAATTCAGCAATCTATTGCCAAAGGGGTCAAGAAGTATTTTTGTGTATCGACTGATAAAGCTGCAAATCCAGTAAACATGATGGGAGCATCTAAGCGCATTATGGAAATGTTTTTGATGCGTAGAAGTAAAGATATAAATATCTCAACTGCACGTTTTGCAAACGTCGCTTTTTCAGACGGTTCATTGTTACATGGCTTTAATCAGAGAATTCAAAAACTACAACCAATAGTAGCGCCTAACGATATTAAACGATATTTTGTAATACCGAAAGAATCTGGAGAGCTTTGTCTGATGTCTTGCATTTTTGGTGAGAATCGCGATGTGTTCTTTCCTAAACTTAGTGAAAGTCTGCACTTGATCACCTTTGCAGATATTGGGGTTAAATATTTAAAAGAGTTAGGATTTGAGCCTTATTTATGCGAAAGTGAAGATGAGGCCAGAGAACTAATTAAAACATTGCCTAAAAAAGGACAATGGCCTTGCTTGTTTACCAATAGTGATACTACCGGGGAAAAGGATTTCGAAGAATTCTTCACCGAAAATGAAGTTTTGGATATGGAGAGGTTTGATAATCTAGGGGTAATAAAGAATGAATTTTATTTTAATGATGAACTGTTAAATTTGTTTTCGTCACGAATCAAAGAGCTGAAATCAAATAAATCGTGGTCTAAAGAAGATATTGTTGAATTATTCTTTAAGATGATCCCGGATTTTGGACATAAGGAAACAGGTAAATATTTAGATGCAAAAATGTAATATGAAGGATCTGAAAGATATTATTTCGTTTATTCAAAATTCATATAACACCAAAGAGTTCATTCCATTGCACGAACCCAGGTTTAGAGGTAATGAAAAAAAATATTTGCTGGATACTATTGATTCTACTTTCGTTTCTTCCGTAGGTGCATATGTTGATCGTTTCGAAGACATGATGCAAGTAGCGACTGGTTCACAGAAAGCAATTGCGGTTGTGAATGGCACAGCTGCGTTGCAGGTGGCTCTTCGACTTGCTGGAGTTGAATCAGGAGATGAAGTAATTACACAGGCACTAACTTTTGTAGCCACTGCTAATGCTATTGCTTATAATGGAGCAATCCCTGTTTTCGTTGATGTTGACCTTGACACAATGGGCTTATCTCCAATAGCAGTTGATGCATTTTTGGAAGAATATGCAGAACTTAGAGACGATGTCTGTTATAATAAAACAAGTGGCAGAAAGATTTCAGCTTGTTTGCCTATGCATACTTTCGGCTTTCCTGTTCATTTGGACAAGCTAATTACGGTTTGCAATAAATGGAATATCCCGTTAGTAGAAGATGCAGCCGAGTCTCTTGGGAGTAAATATAAGGGGCGTAGTACTGGAAGCTTTGGTAAGCTAGGCATATTCTCTTTTAATGGGAATAAAACAATAACCTGTGGTGGCGGTGGTGCCATTGTATCAAATGATCTTGAGATTGGAAAAAGAGCAAAGCATTTAACAACTACTGCTAAGAGACCCCATCCTTATGAGTTCTATCATGATGAATTAGGGTACAACTATAGAATGCCCAATCTAAATGCTTCATTAGCATGTGCACAATTAGAACAACTTCCATTAATGTTGCAAAGTAAAAGAGAATTGGCAGACATATATCATGATTTTTTTGCGGAACAGGGTGTGAATTTCAGAACAGAGCTTCCGGATACGAAAGCGAATTACTGGCTGATGTGTGTAGAACTGGAAAATAAAGTAGAGAGAGATCTTTTCTTAAAAGAAACTAATGAAAATAAAGTAATGACACGTCCTATCTGGCAACTAATGTATCGCTTGCCGATGTACAATCATTGTCAACGCGATGATCAGAAAAATGCTGAGTTTTTAGAAGAGCGAATTGTAAATATACCAAGCAGTGTTCGATAAGATTCACATGATAGGAATGTCAGGTCGAGGGGGTGTTATAGCTGATATAGTTCATGTACGCCAATCATAAAATTGCAGGTAATCCAGATATAATGATATGAAAAAGGAAAGTGTAATAATTATTGCAGAAGCAGGAGTAAATCATAATGGAAGTTTGGAAAATGCCTTTCGCCTTGTTGATGCAGCAGTTGATGCTGGTGTGGATTACGTAAAATTTCAAACCTTTAAAGCTTCAAATTTAGTTTCTATAAAGGCAAAGAAAGCTGAATATCAAATAGAAAATACTAAAAATAGTACGGAATCGCAATTGCAAATGCTTCAAAAGCTTGAGCTTTCGGAAGATGATCACGAAAAGATCATCGCATATTGCAATTTGAAGAATATTAAATTCTTCTCCACTGCATTTGATTTAGATTCTTTGGAATACCTGTCAAAAATAGGTATGGATATGGTTAAAATTCCATCTGGAGAAATCACTAACCTTCCTTACCTGAGAAAGGCCGGGAATTTATTTAAGAGAGTCATCATTTCAACGGGGATGGCTACTTTGAATGAAATAAAAGATGCTGTTGCTGTTTTTGTCAATGTTGGAATTAAAAAAGAAGACATTACAATATTGCACTGTAATACGGAATATCCTACACCGATGAAGGATGTGAACCTGTTGGCTATGTTACATATTGGAAAGGAATTTAAAACTTCCATTGGTTATTCTGATCATACGCTAGGAATTGAAGTTCCAATTGCTGCCGTTGCTTTGGGAGCTGTGATGATTGAGAAACATTTTACTTTGGACAAAAATATGGAAGGCCCTGATCATAGAGCTTCTCTAGAGCCTGCAGAACTTAAAGCCATGTCTTTAGCGATTCGTAATATTGAGCTGGCTATTGCTGGTTCAGGATTAAAAGAGCCTTCAGAATCGGAAATGAAAAATATCGCTATTGCAAGAAAAAGTATTGTAGCGAAAACAGATATAAACAAGGGAGATGTGTTTTCAGAGGAAAATCTAACGGTCAAGCGTCCTGGTGATGGTATTTCTCCAATGAGATGGGATGATCTTATGGGTAAGATTGCGATGGAAGACTTTGAAGCTGATGATTTAATTCGATAGACATGAAAATCGCAGTATTAACAAGTTCAAGAGCTGATTACGGGATTTATCTGCCTTTATTAGAGCAAATAAAAGAAAGCCCGGATTATACCCTGGAAATTATAGCTTTTGGTACTCACTTATCTAAATATCATGGGTATACAATAGACAACATTAAGGAAGACGGCTTTGAAAATATTTATGAAATTTCATCTCTTCTTACAAATGATGATGAAACTTCAATTTCTACCGCTTACGGCTTAACAGTATTAAAATTTGCAGATTTTTGGAGGAGTCATCAATTTGACTGGGTATTTTGCCTGGGCGACCGATATGAAATGTCGGCAGCTGTTCAAGCTGGCATACCTTATGGTGTAAAATTTGCACATATTCATGGCGGAGAGACTACTTTGGGTGCAATAGATAATATTTATCGTCACCAAATATCTTTGGCTTCTAAAAAGCACTTTCCAGCTACTGAAGTTTTTGCAAAAAGAATTGAAGAATTAGTTGGTAGCTCTGAGAATATTTTTGCCGTAGGTTCTTTATCTATTGATGAGCTGGCGGAGATGCCGATACCTACTGAATCAGATTTCCGGGAAAAATATCAGATCAAAGATGAGTTTGCCTTATTAACTTTTCACCCCGAAACAGTTTCTCCTGAGAAGAATGTTGAGTATGCGACTGAAATGCTGAATGGCCTGAAGGAGATTTCTAAGGGAATTTTGCTTGTAATCACAATGCCAAATGCTGATACATTTGGAACAATCTACCGTGATGCTTTATTCAAGTTAAGAGAGTTGACAGCAGAGCGTGTAATTCTAATAGAGAACTTTGGCAAGTTAAATTATTTTGCAGCCATGCGTTATTGCAAACTGCTGATTGGAAATACATCCAGCGGAATTATTGAAGCCGCATCATTTGGTAAATACGTATTAAATGTAGGCGACAGACAAAAAGGAAGAGCTCAAAGCGATAATATAATAAATGTTCCATTCTCCGCCACCGAAATGGTTAGGGCATTTTTTCTTGCTTTAGAAAGAAAAAATTTTAAAGGAAATAATATTTATTATCGTTCCGGCACCGTGAACTTAATACTTAATAACCTGAAAAGTTAGCAATATGAGAAATTATAAAGATCATTTAATTCCATTTAATAGCAAAATAATGCAAGCCCTTGTCCAGTTGGATTATCTTGCTAAAGATGCAATATTATTTGTAGTAGATGAAGAAGATAAGCTAATTGGTTCATTAACGGATGGAGACGTTAGGCGTGGTTTAATAAAAGGAATGGCGACATCAGATCCTGTTAGCAATATCATTCAGTCTAATCCGCGTTATCTTCGAAAAGGAGAAATGGATATAGATAAGGTTATTGAGTACCGGGAAGGTAATTTTCGAATTCTTCCAATCCTTGACAAAGATAGTAGGGTGGTTAATGTGATTAATTTCAGGGAAACGAGATCCTATCTCCCTGTTGATGCAGTTATTATGGCTGGAGGCAGAGGGCAAAGGCTTAAACCATTAACGGATACTACGCCTAAACCTCTTCTAAAGATTGGCAATAAACCGATCATGGAACATAACGTAGATCGTTTGGCGCTATATGGAATTGATGATTTTTGGTTTTCTGTAAAATATTTGGGAGAACAAATTGAAAATTATTTTGGTAATGGAGAGAATAAGAATGTTCTAATCCGGTACGTTTGGGAAGATGAACCATTGGGTACGATAGGTGCTGTCTCGAAGATTAATGATTTTGAGCATGATTACGTGCTAGTTACTAATTCCGATGTTTTGACAAACCTGGATTATGAACACTTTTTTTTAGATTTCATCAAAAAAGATGTTGATTTTGCAGTGGTGACCATCCCTTATGAGGTAAATATACCGTATGCAGTTTTGGAAACTACAGATGGTCATGTACAAAGTTTTAAGGAAAAACCTACTTATACATATTATTCTAACGGAGGGATTTACCTGATGAAAAGGGAAGTTCTGAAGTATCTGCCTAAAGAGTCTTATTTTGATACAACAGATCTCATGGAAAAGTTGTTGGCTGAAGGCTGTAAAGTGCTGTCTTATCCATTGGCAGGTTATTGGTTAGATGTTGGAAAACATGAGGACTTTGAAAAGGCTCAAAAGGATATTTTACAAATTAAATTTTAGAACTTTCATATGTTAGCCATTATTCCAGCTAGAGGCGGTTCAAAAGGGTTGCCAGACAAAAATATAAAAATGCTTAACGGAAAGCCTCTGATTGCATATACAATTGAAGCTGCCATCTCAGCTAAGTACGTTTCAAAAGTGATAGTAAGTACCGATAGTGAAAAAATAGCTGCTGTCGCTATTTCTTATGGAGCGGAATGCCCATTTATGCGCCCTGATCATTTAGCTGACGATAATTCTCGATCTATTGATGTATACAGATATACAATTAAAGAATTAGAGAACAAAGAAGACATCCTTATTAATGAGTTTATAGTTTTGCAACCAACAAGTCCCTTTAGGACAGGTCAAGACATTGATGATGCTATTAAATTGTTTAAAGATAGAAATGCAGACTCAATCGTTAGCTATTGTAAAGAACATCATCCTATTAAATGGCACAAATACATTGATGAAAGCGGGAGATTTGAAAATATTTTTGAGAATGTAGCAACTAATCGTCAATTAGAAAGAACTTCGTATTTTCCAAATGGGGCAATTTACATCTTCAAAACCCATTTAATTGAGAATGATAATTATTACACAGAAAACTCATTCGCATATTTGATGGATGCGATAAAATCAGTCGATATAGATACAATCGATGATTTTAATTTTGCAGAGTTTTTGATGGGTAAACAAACCAAAGGAAGAAAATAAAAACAAATTATCTGTAGTTTTTATAGCCATTTAATTTAAAATTATTATTAAATATTTGAAATGTGAGTAAAAGTCTAATTAAAAAAGTATTGGGAAACAAGATAATTGTTTATTTATCTAGTCGATATCTCATCTATTTACTGCAGTTTATAAATTCCATAATAATTGCAGTGAATTTGGGGCCCTATTATTTAGGAGTTTGGGGCTTTTCGAATTTAATAATTCAATATTTTAATCAAATTGATTTTGGAGTAACTCAATCATTTAACGCATTGGGATCAATACACAAGGAGGACAATGAATATGTATCAGAATTATTGGGGTCAACTATTATTATTGAATTTGTTCTCTGCGCCTTAGCATGTATGTTTTTAATCCTTATTCAGAATTCAAGTATTGGTCTTGGTGATAAGTACAATTTTTCACACTATTATTTAGTCGTAATCCTAAGTATTATCCTCAATTACTTTGTCCCGACGCTCTTGTCGTTATTGAGAATTTATGGGGATATTCAGATTATTTCAATTTGTCAGAGTTTATTGCCAATTCTGAACTTCTTATTTATGTTTTTCTTTAAAGGTGAGGTTCTTTTATTAATAATGTTATGGCTTGTACCCGTATCATTAATATTGACAGTTGCTTTATGTCTTATAAAATTACCGATCAAGATAAAATTTAGTTGGAATTTTGAATTAACTAAAAAGCTTATGAAAAAAGGGCTTCATCTGTTTCTTTATAGCTCCAGCTTCTATTTTATCCTTTACTCTACGCGTTCATTTGTTAGTATGAAATATACTGTAGAAGAATTTGGATTATTTACTTTTGCTTTCTCTTTAGCTAATGCAATTATTTTATTGTTTAAATCATTTTCATTCTTGGTATTTCCAAAATTAATTAATCGTTTATCAAAAAGTGGTAAGGACGCTTTAGCTTTAATTTCAGGCCCGAGACAAGAGTATATGACAATGACTCATTTAGTTGCCCATCTCGCAATACTCTTTTTCCCTTTGTTCATTTATTTTATACCGAAGTACACTGGTGCTGTTTCTATGTTTAGCCTGACTGTTTTAGGTCTTATTATATATAATAATTGCTATGGATTTCAGGAGCTCCTTATAGCTAAAGGCAGAGATAGAAAACTAGGTTCAATAGCATTTATTTCTTTAACTGTAAATGTTATAGCGGGGTTAATATTAGTCTTTTATTTCTTTGTGCCCCCTCATATAGCAATATTTTCAATTGTAATTTCTTATTTCACTTTTCTTTTTTTACTAGCTATTGCTTGTAGAAGTATTTTGGAAATACCTGTAGATTATAAAGAAATAATTATGGATGCTTTCCCCATAAGATTACTTGTGCCGTATTTATTTAGCATGTACGTGTCATTATCTTCCTATAATAACTACTTCCTCTATATTATTGTTCTATTAATATTTTTGGTTTTAAACCGTAAAGAGTTATTAAATATAAAAAAGACAATAGTTGTGATATTGAACAATCCGAATCTTGTTAACGTTTAACTATTTAACAATTTAATATGAATAAATTAAAAGAATTTATACAATTATTAAAGAGATACGTTCTTATTAAAGAGCTTCTCCCATATCACAGGAAAGGCTTTAATCGTGTCTTTAAATTTGTTATGGTCAGAGATTATAAAACAGCCTTACTTATGCTTAATGAGACTCTTAAATCAATAATAGCTATAAAGGGTTCAGTAAAAGATGGCTATAACTATTTAAATACTAAAAGTATTTCGGATAATAAAAAGTCAGATACGCTGTTTATATTAGGTAGTGGCCCGAGTATAAACGAAATAACAGATGAAGAATGGTCTTATATAAAGAAAAATGAATCATGGGGATTTAACTTTTGGTTTTGTCATGATTTTATCCCATCCGCTTACATTATCCAATCTGTTTATAGAAGAAGTGATGACAAGCAAAAGGCATTTGCCGATAGCTTAGATCAATTAATGACAGATATGTTGACAGATAAAAAAGAGAGGTACACTAAAGTGAATTTTTTTGCGAGAGGAGATGGTGTCAATAACCAAAAATTCTTTAATTCAAAAATTGGCACGTTTATAAAGAACAACTTTAGGGAAAATATTTTTCTAATGCCGGAATGCCCAATTAGTTCTAAAAATAAGGTTAATCCATACCTCTTTATGCAAGTGTTAAACAAGAATGGATTTCTCACTTCTACGAAAGAAGTATTACCGATTCCAAAATTCGGTAGCACAATAGGGGAGTTAATTCCCTTAGCTCTTATTCTGGGATTTAAGAAGATCGTCCTTTGTGGAATAGATATGAATGATGGGGCACATTTTTATGATAAAGAAATTAATTATGAGAAGTATCCTATGCTTAGGACGCTTAGCGAACTAAATAATAATAGAGAGAAGCACGAACATATGGATTCTTCTACACGCTTATATACAGTGAAAGACATAGTTATTGAACAAAATCGCTTTGCAACGGAGAATATGGGGGCGAAAATTTATACATTTAAAACATCAAGTTCCTTATATCCAGATATTTCTAAATTTGAATATTAAATAGAAGAATGAAAATATTAAGTTTATATAGTCAAATTAGATCGTACTTTTGGACGTACTTGGTACGTAAAAGTTGCGGATCGTATAAAGGTAGAGTAAAGGCCAATAGAAAAACCATCGTTAATAAAAATGTACATTTAGGTTCAAATGTAAATTTTAACGGGATGCTAATATCAAAAGGGGGAATTGTACAAATTGGAGATAATTTTCATTCTGGAGCTGAATGCAGAATTATTGCTCAGAACCACAACATTAATGGAGATGCAATCCCTTACGATAAAACATATATTAAAAGAAATGTTACTATTAAGGATAATGTTTGGATTGGTCATAGAGTAATTATTCTAGGAGGGGTAACCATTGGTGAAGGTGCTATTATTCAGGCCGGAAGTGTTGTTGTAACCGATATCCCTGATTTTGGTATTGCAGGTGGGCATCCAGCTAAAGTTTTTAAATATAGAGATCAAGATCATTATCGTAATTTAAAAAACCAGGAAAAATTTCATTAAAACATTAAATATCATGAGAGTAATTGATTCCATTTCTTTGCCTAATAGAACTTTTAGATTCAAGAGAATGCATTCGACATTTTTTAGTCTGATATTTATAGGATGTATATGTCTAGTTTTAGATTCTTATGGCCAGCAACAATTTTATACAAGAAAGAGTGTGCCGTCAGAATATGTTTCCGTATCTAATGAGCTGAAAAAACAAGCATTCGATATGACAAAGGTACTTCCAGCTGGTTATGTCCAAAATGGTGGCGCTGACTATACTCAATTTTTGCAAACTGCTATTGATAAACAATCTATTGTTCTTATGCCTGCATTTCCAGTACTGATAAATGAAAATGGTTTGAAACTTAGAGATAATTCGATACTTATATTTCAAAGGAATTCAAGAATCTTAGTTAAACCTAATAAGCGAAAAGATTACGTGATAATAAGTATTATTGACGTTGCTAATGTTAAAGTTTATTACCCAAACATTGTGGGAGACAGAAATAAGCACTTAAGTAAGATAGGGGAATGGGGAATGGGGATATCTATACGTGGCTCAAAAAATATTTCGATAATTGGAGGGCAAATAAATAATTGCTGGGGAGACGGTATATATGTTGGGAATGATAATGGAGTGACGAGTGAAGCAGTGAGTATATCTTATACCCGAATTAGTAATAACAGGAGAAATGGGATCTCAATTACCTCTGGAAGAAATATTACCCTTGATAATTTGTATGTATCGAATACAAATGGCACTGCTCCGCAAAGTGGTATTGATATTGAGCCTAATAACCCGTCTGACATTATAGAAAATATCAAAGTCAACGGAATAGTAACAGAAAATAATGCTGGAGATGGAATTTCAGTTATTCTATCTGGACTTGTTCCTAAGAATATGACACGCTCAGGAATCAAAAAAGATGTTCAAATAACAATTGCTGATCATATAGATGTGAAATCTAAATCGGGAATGCGTATTAATGGAAGACTCAAGAACCCGAATTCAAACAATATGATTTTAAACGGAAGTATTAATGTTATAAATCCTAAATGGTATGGACAGAGTGACCCAATGATTTTCGGGCCATCTAAGGAAAGAGAAAAGGTTATGGAGTGGGGATTTATTCCCAAAATAAATATTAGTAATCCTATGATTTATGACAAGGGAGGAAAAATCGTTGATAAAGACAATTCCTTTGTTGAAAAAGTCAGATTGAAGAATAAAAATCTAAAAATAAACCAGTAAGGATGTTGCCTTTAAAAAAAGTACAGTTCGATTTACCTTCACTAATTGTAACACTTTTCCTAGCCTTAGAAATCCTAAGCTTTTTCTTTTTAAATAAATCATTTTTTGATTTTGCATTCATTTTTATAGGGTTAGTAATTTTTGCCACGCAGTTCAAATACATCGTCAATTATAAAATTGGCATGTTTATGCTATTTTTAATCACTGCAGGTTATTCTTTCTTTATTCTTTATGCTTTCCAGGGTCGCATTACGACGATTCCACTAAGGCTAATTATGCATTTTTCGTTGCTAATATTATTAATTCGTTACAGGATTAATCAATTATATATTAAAATTTTATTATATATTTTCGTCGCATATACTTTTTTTTATACTCTTGTTTTAGGTCAAACCTTAAGAGGGATGCTGGCAGGTGGTAGTGAGAATTTTGTGGGATGGTTAGCCTTGTCTTTGGGGGTATATTATTATCTTTTGTGTTATGTTAATAAAGATAAAATGAAATTGCAAGTTGCAATTGTCGTTCTAATTGCTGCAATTAGTTACCTTGGAAGAGGGACGATTGGTGGGGCTATAATACTATTTGCAGCTGTTACTTTTTACTTAATCTCGAGCAAACCACTAAAGTATAAAATATTTGTTTTCCTCGTTATTTCTTTATTTTCAACTGTACTTCTTTTAAGTGATACAATATCAGAGATCTCCAATTTAGCATTTAGGAAATTCAATGAAAAGGGGATAGATTTGGATGAGAGGGATATGATTCTTCGTGACTATATTGATAGAATTAATCTTCAGACTTTTTTTACTGGAATATCACCGGATCATTACCCCTTTACCCTCCATCATGGGAACTTTCATAACTCCTATTTATTAGTTCACTCGCAATTTGGACTCATTGGAGCGATGTTCATTGGCCTTATTTTACTTACATTTTTGCTGAAAATCTGGAAATCACCTTTTCTATGCCTGTTGCTACTGTCAATTTCCCTTAGGGTATTTACAGATGTTATAGCATACATTGGTTACATTGACTTCTTTATATTTTATCATTTATACATCATCTGGAATAATAATTATCTAAAAAAACGTATGAAATTAAATTTTGTAAAATGAGAATTCTAACTCTGGTCAATTCATTGAATATGGGTGGAGTTGAAAAGACTTTGCTTAATTGTCTGCCTTACTTAGGCAAAAATGGGGATAGCCTAATTATATGTTGTTTCCAAACCCATGGGGAACTGGAAAAGAGATTTCTGGAAAATGGTGTGGAAATTGTAAGTATAAAAAAAACTGGAAGTATTTTGTTGGATTGCATCCAGTTGCTCAAAGTAATAAAAAAATATAAAATCGATATAGTTCATAGCAGATTCAGTTATACTTCAGGAGGCTTTGTATTAGCTGCTTTTTTTATGAATAGATCAAGCATAGTGTCTATTCATAGTTCAAAACCAGTTGGTTTTGGAAAGTACAAGAATATTTTTCCTATTGGATTTCTTTTAAAACAACAACTTAAGCTTCATAAATTGATCGTTCTCGGTCTAGCTGATAGAATAGTAGGACATTCACGTGCAAATTTGAATGTTAATTTTAAAAATTGGGATAATAATAAGAAATTTAAAGTAATTCACAATGGCGTTGACTTTATAGAGCTAAGTGGCGGGGCTATTGATAGTTCAATTTTAAATGATTTTATAAAAAATAGCCGATTTAATATTCTGCACATTGGTTCCATGCGATCGCCAAAGAACCATATGTTCTTATTGGATTGTTTTAAATTATTGGAGCCAAAAAAAAATGACTATAGACTTATACTGGTAGGTGGGGGAGAGTTGAGCTCGGCAATTACGCTAAAAATAGAGGAGTTAGAATTGAATGATTATGTTTATTTAGCGGGCTTTGACTCAAATATTGGAACATACTTATCTGTAGCAAACATGTTTTTTTTCCCTTCCATCATCGAAGGATTTGCAAATGTACTTGTGGAGGCTCAATATATGAAAGTGCCAATTTGCGCTTCTAATCTTCCTGCGTTTGACGAATCGGTATATCATGAGTATCACAAATATTTTTTTGATCCACACAATCATAATGATGCAATTGATTCTTTTAAGCGGTTAAAATTTGATATCGATAATGGTAATTTAAAAGAGACCATAGAAAACGCACGAAAATATGCTATTGATAATTTCGAGGTTACGAGCATGGCCAACTCCTTATTAAGTTTGTACAACGAATTAAATAGATAATCAATATTTTCAAGTAAGAATGTTAAAGCTATTTAGAATTACTACTGTCCCAATTTCGTTAAAGACTCTTTTAAAAGGACAACATCAATTTATGTCAAAATACTATGATGTTACAGGGGTGTCTTCAGCAGGAAGTGAATTGGAAGATGTTGCGAAAGATGAAGGTATTAAAGTAGTGGGTTTAGAGATGACACGCGTAATTTCACCATTCAAAGATTTATGTTCATTAGTGAATATGGTTAGACTTTTTAAGAAGGAAAAACCATTCATTGTCCATACTCATACACCAAAAGCTGGCATTGTGGGAATGTTTGCAGCAAAGATTGCTGGTGTGCCAGTCCGATTACACACTGTAGCGGGATTACCACTGATGGAAACCATGGGTGTTAAGAGAAGAGTATTAAATTTTGTGGAAAAATTCACATATAGTTGTGCAACTGCAGTGTATCCCAACTCAAACGGGTTATATGATTTTATTGTAAAAGAACGCTTTGCCTCACCCAACAAATTAAACGTCATTGCCAATGGGAGTTCAAATGGCATAAATACTTCCTTTTTCTCATCTCAACATTATAGCCTGAACCAAAAATTAGAATTAAGAAAAACTTTGGGGATTGACAAGAATGATTTTGTATTTATTTTTGTCGGTCGTTTGGTCGGTGATAAGGGTATAAATGAACTCATAGAAGCTTACAAGAAAATTAGCAATGAAATTAATAATACTAAACTCTTATTGGTTGGTCCAGTGGAGCACGAGTTAGACCCATTAATTACAAGTACTTTGATGGAGATTGAAAATAATCCCAATATCATTTCCGTAGGCTATCAAACAGATGTTCGACCCTATTTCTTGGTTTCTGATGTATTAGTGTTTCCCAGTTACCGAGAAGGTTTCCCCAATGTGGTAATGCAAGCTGGCTCAATGGGGCTTCCTTCAATTGTTTCCGATATAAATGGTTGTAATGAGATAATAATAGAGGGAGAAAACGGAATCATTATACCACCAAAAGACAAAAAAGGCATATATGAAGGAATGATAAGACTTCTTAGTGACAGAGATTTAATGAACAAATTGAAAAGTAATTCAAGAAAAATGATCGTTGAAAGATACGAGCAGAAGGTTGTTTGGGATGCTTTATTACTTGAATATAAGAGATTAGAAAAAGATGTACAAAAATATAATTAAAAGGCTCTTAGACTTCATAGTTGCTTCAATGGGATTTCTTTTTTTATTGCCTGTACTCTTTTTAGTGACATTGTTATTATTTCTAGCCAATCAGGGTAAACCATTTTTTTTTCAAGTTAGGCCAGGGAGACATGGAAAACTGTTTAAGATAATCAAGTTCAAGACTATGAACGACAGAAGAGGTTCGAATGGACAGCTCTTATCTGATAAAGAACGGCTAACAGCAGCAGGATCCTTTGTTCGTAAAACATCTCTGGATGAAATACCCCAGCTGTTGAATGTAATTAAAGGTGATATGAGTTTAGTAGGGCCAAGACCATTACTCCCTGAATACCTGCCTCTATATTCAAAAGACCAAAATAGGCGACATGAAGTTCGCCCAGGTATTACTGGTTGGGCGCAAATAAATGGGCGAAATGCGATTGGTTGGGCGCAAAAATTTGAATTGGATGTATGGTATGTAGATAATCTAAGTTTTTGGTTAGATTTGAAAATCATATTGTTAACTATTAAAAAGGTGATAGTTAAAGAGGGGATATCATCTGATACCTCAGTAACTATGGAAAAATTTACTGGAAATTAAATGCACGTTATAGGAGCAGGAGGACACTCCAAAGTTATAGTTGATATATTATTGGAATCTCACATTCAAATTAATGGAGTATGGGATGAAAATCCTGATCTTAAAGTATTCATGGGATACCCTGTTCGTGGGAATTTTGATGCATTTAAAAAAGTGAAAACTGATAAGGTAATCATCGCGATAGGCAGCAATCTGATTAGAAAAAGAATTTCAGGTGAAATACCTGAAAACACTGCGGTAGCGATTCATCCGAAAAGTGCAATATCAAAGTATTCTTCAATTGGGATTGGGACAGTCATAATGCCGAACGCAACAATTAATGCTGGCTCAATAATTGGGGTATACGTAATTGTTAATACTAATTCCTCTGTAGACCATGATTGTAATCTTGGCGATTTTGTGCACATCTCGCCGCAGGCTGCTCTAGGGGGAAATGTGACAGTAGGAGAAGGTACCCACATTGGCATTGGTGCTAGCGTTATACAAGGAATAAAAATAGGTAAATGGGCAACGATTGGTGCCGGATCAGTGGTGATAAGAGATGTTCCAGATTACGCCGTAGTAGTGGGTAATCCTGGAAGAATAATTAAATACAATAAACTAACATAATGAACGATAAAATATGGCTTTCTTCTCCACACATGGGAGATAATGAACTTAAATATGTTACCGAAGCTTTCAAAACTAATTGGATTGCCCCTCTTGGTCCTCACGTTGATGGCTTTGAGAATGACCTCGCTGCCTATACTGGTTCAAAATATGCCGCGGCCTTAAGTTCCGGAACTTCTGCGATTCACCTTGCTTTAATTATGCTGGGTGTTAAAGCAGGCGATGAAGTGATTTGTCAATCTATGACTTTTTCTGCAAGCGCCAATCCTATTTCATATGTAGGAGCAACACCAGTTTTTGTAGATAGCGAGAAGGAAACCTGGAATATGTGTCCGGATTTATTACGCGAAGCCATCACAGACCGAATTGCAAAAGGCAACAAGCCTAAGGCGATTATCCCTGTACATTTGTATGGGATGCCTGCCCAAATGGATAAAATTATGGCCATTGCGAACGAATTTGAGATTCCAGTTATCGAAGATGCTGCGGAAGCTCTTGGTTCAAGTATCAATGGAAAAGCGATGGGCACTTTTGGCCTAATGGGTATCCTCTCATTTAATGGGAATAAAATTATTACAACCTCTGGTGGGGGCGCTTTAATTTCTGATCAGGAAGAATATATTAAGCAAGCCCGGTTTTTGGCAACTCAAGCAAGAGATAAAGCACATCACTATGAGCATAGTGTTATTGGTTATAACTATAGAATGAGCAATGTTTCTGCAGGAATTGGTAGAGGGCAAATGGAAGTTTTGCAGGAGCGCGTAGATAAAAGAAGATCGAATTTTGAATTTTATAAAAAAGAATTAACTGTGTTTGAAGGCCTAAGTGTTTTAGAAGAGCCTCAAGGTTATTTTTCAAACAGATGGTTGAGTACAATTCATGTGGATCCTGCTAAAACTAAAGGGGTTAACAAAAAGAGTCTTTACAATATACTTTTAGAAGACAACATTGAAAGTAGACCGCTTTGGAAACCGATGCATATGCAGCCTGTTTTTGCAACTAGTCCTTTTTATGGCAATGGAGTCTCTGAAGAGTTATTCCGCAATGGTTTATGTCTTCCTTCGGGATCAAATTTAAGTGATGAAGATTTAGAGAGAGTAATAAAAGGGATCTCAAGGGTATTTTAAATATTTTATAAACACCAAAAAGCCTTAATTACTAATTAATTAAGGCTTTTTGCTTTACATTTTTTATGGTTTAATAAATACCTATTTATGGGTATTTAAAATTTGGTTTAATTATTGTTAGTTTGCTTTCGGATAAAAATCGCCCAATGAATGTTCACTAAACTAGAAATCGTACCGCGCTGGATTATATTCACAATAGATATTTGCTTGAGTATATTTGCACTCGTGCTTGCAAAAGTTCTTAAAAATAATTTTATAATAGAAAATATAAATTTATTAGCTTTATATAAATCGGTATTACTTGTTGTTGTGGTAAATACCCTCGTTTTTTTTAATATTAAAACTTTTGCTGGTATCGTTCGATATACAAGTGCCCAGGACTCGTTCAGAATTCTATTTGCGGTAGTGTTAAGTTCTCTTACAATTTTCTTTTCAAATGCAATTATTATCGTATTAGGAGGGGATCGAATTCTTAGCAATGTTACTATAATTATTTACTCCTTATTTAGTTTCCTGTTCTTAATAACCTACAGAGTGATTGTAAAGTACTTTTTTATGTACATAAAAAACGCTAAGCTGGACAAGATCAGGATAATTATCTATGGTGCCGGTGAAGCAGGAGTTGCTACCAAGAGAACTTTTGATCATGATGCCAAGGTAAATAAAACAATCATTGCCTATGTTGATGATGATCTGCGGAAGGTTGGTAAGACCATTGATGGAGTTAAGATTCTTGATGCAGCCACGCTTGAGACCTTAATCATCAAACACGAAGTGGATGAAGTGATATTTGCATCTTATACCATCCCCTCGGATAGAAAAGAGCAAATCGTTGATGTTTGTTTGGAGAACGATGTTAAGATACTTAATATCCCACCACCGGATGTTTGGGCGCGTGGTGATGTAAGTACGGCACAGATTCAGAACCTCAACATAGAAGATCTATTAAACAGAAAGCCAATCCAAATCGATACTGAGGGTATAAAAAATCAATTAAAAGATAAAAGGATTCTAATTACTGGTGCTGCGGGATCTATTGGCAGCGAAATAGTAAGACAAGTATTGAAATTTGAATCGGGCTTGATCATTCTATGTGATCATAGCGAGACTGCTTTGCATCACCTATATCTTGAACTTGAGGAAACCCATAAAGACATTAATTTCCATGCCTTCATTGGCGATGTGAAAGACGAGAAACGTATGAATTTCTTGTTTGATACCTTTAAGCCCCACTACGTATATCATGCGGCAGCATATAAACATGTGCCTATGATGGAAGATAATCCGGCAGAGGCCATTAAAACTAATGTGCTGGGCACAAAAACAATTGCTGACCTATCGGTAAAGCATGGTGTTCAGAAATTTGTTATGATCTCTACCGATAAGGCAGTTAACCCGACAAATATAATGGGTGCGTCTAAACGTATTGCGGAGATCTATGTGCAATCATTGAACAACTCCTTAACCACTAATGATTTTGTATTCTCAAATGGATTAGGATACATTAATGATTTAAATGTAAAACCGATTACCAGATTTATTACTACCCGTTTCGGAAATGTATTAGGCTCTAATGGATCAGTAATTCCAAGGTTTAAACAGCAAATAGAAAAAGGTGGCCCTGTAACGGTTACCCATCCAGAGATTACCCGTTATTTTATGACCATCCCTGAAGCATGCAGGTTAGTGCTTGAAGCAGGTTGCATGGGTAAAGGTGGAGAGATCTTTGTTTTCGATATGGGTAAATCTGTTAAAATTGTTGAACTGGCTAAGAAGATGATTCGTCTTGCAGGTTTGGTGCCTAATGAAGATATAAAAATCACTTACTCTGGCTTAAGGCCAGGTGAAAAATTATACGAGGAGCTTTTGAATGATAATGAAAACACCATGCCTACGCATCATGAAAAGATCATGATTGGCAGAGTGCGTGAGTATGTTTTCAATGAAATAGAAGCCCAGATTTATAAACTTGTGGAACACGCTGTAATCAACGATAACAGAAAAGTCGTTATCCAAATGAAAACTATTGTTCCGGAGTTTAAAAGCAAGAACTCTAAGTTTGAAGAGTTTGATGTTGTATAGGAAAGGGGTGTTGTCCTATAATTTTCAATTTGTAATTTATTACGATAGAAATGAACATATTCTACCACTTATATTTAAGTTTCATCCTGTTTTAGCCTAATCATTAAAGTCTGCACCGTCCCTAAGATCTATTTTTATTTCACTTACTGTATTTAAATTATATACGGAAAGTTTTAGGATCTTCACGGCTGAATATAATAAGATCCAAAAAGTTACTCCCAATATCTCTTAGTGGCAGAAGTTAAGGTTTATAGCCTTAAGTATGCTGTTGCTTATTATAATTTGGTATAAATAGGTGTTGATTTGATTCGGGATATTGAAGTTTAGATTGATTGGAAATACTTATTAATTTCTCTCTATTAAAGTATTCAAAGTTTCCATAAATTCGTTCTCTGTATTTTCCGCATAAACCCTAGAGCCATATGCATTCAGATGACCTTTATCATAGTACATGAGGGTGTCTCTATAAAATGGAGCATTTTCAAATACCCTACTTTTTCCTAGATTTAGATAGTAGCAATTGGAATTCGCGTTTATAATTTTCAAAATTTGCGGAGACATTGTTTTAAAGCTTATCTCGTAATTCTGGTTTCTATTAGGATTTTTTACTACTCCCCTATTTTCTCTTACGGGATTTTTATTTACTGAAGGATAGTCAGAAAGAACAATTAAACTTTGATTAGATTTTAAACCATCAATCAAATTTTTTATGGCAGGGATCCATAATTCGCCGCTTCCGGAGAATTGCAAAATAATGATATCTGTTTTTGGAATGATCTTGTTCACTTCATTAATTAAGTCTTGATATTGGATATAATATCTGTGTTCTTTAATCGTTTCCTGTGTAAGCCCGGGTAATGTAGGATACCTATCATTTGTTGCCGTTTTAAAAGAGAATGAATTCTTCTTTCCTAAAATATCTAAATAATTCTTCATTCCTAATGCATGACTGTCACCTATCAATAATATTTTTTTTCCTGTATAGGAGGTATCGCCATATGTCTCAACTGATTTAAATGTCTTTCCATGAGATTCCAAGCCAATCGTTGGAGCTATATATTCAATGGGAAGTTTTATAAGCTTTTTATTCATCCAGGGAATATAATTTATTAAAGCGACGATAGTAAAAGAAATATATGCAAAAGGAAGATAAAATTTCGCGCCTGTGGCGTTTCTAAAAGTTCTTTCAATAAGAAAATAGGACAATAAAGAGAGTAAAATGGTTAATGAAATAACCAAGAATATTTGAATAGTATTAAAATCGTTAATACCATAATAGTACCTAATAAATGCCATTATAGGCCAATGCCATAAATAAACTGAATACGAGACCTCACCAAGAAAAACAAATGATTTATTTGCTAGTATGCTGTTGATTCTATTGTTGGAGGATATTAAAATTAATACAGTTCCTATGCAAGGAATAGCAGCTAAACTTCCAGGGAAAAATGATGTTTCATTAATCAAGAAGGAACTCGCACCAATTATTAATATTCCAATTAAGCTTACCCACAAAGAATTACTTTTTACGAAACTATTATTCCTTAGGGGGAGTAAAGTTGCTAATACTCCTATAAAAAATTCAGGACTTCTGGCTAATAAAGAATAATACATAGAACCTTTATTATTGGATAAAACTTCAAACGTTCCATATCCTAGGAATATTAAAGTGATTATTGTTAAGGTTAGGATTAGTATCTTTTTATTTTTTATAAAGAGTAACAGAATAGGTAAGAATAGATAAAACTGCATTTCCACTGCAAGTGTCCAAGTATGCAAAATTGGATTTTCATTACTTGATGCTCCAAAATAATTGTCCAATGTCGCGAAATAATTATTTGAGTTAAATATAGCTGACCAAAAAAGCCCTTTTCTTAAACCTGCTATATCACTTGGAACAAATATAAATGCTGAAATTGCTGCTAATGCAATTAATAATACTAAATACGCCGGGACAATTCTTTTTATCCGGCCATAATAGAAATCTAGCAAAGAAAATTTATTATTATCTATCTTATGTAAAACAATTGATGAAATTAAGTAACCTGAAATGACAAAAAATATATCCACTCCAATAAAACCACCTGGTAAAATTTGAGGCGAAAGATGGAAAGTAAAAACCAGTAAAACAGCAATTGCCCTTAAACCTTGAATATCATTTCTAAATTCCATATTAATAAGATGCTTTTTGGGTGGTAAATATATGAAAATTGTAATATAAAGAAGTTGCGTGTATATCGCTAGTTCGCTAGTGAATTAGTTGCAAACAATGAAAACTATTGTTCCAGAATTCAAGAATAGGAAATTTCAAATTGAAGGAGTTTGATGTTGTTTCATATACGTTTCTATTCTAAATAGAATGTGGTCAATTTTCATTGACAAAAACAGATAGGCGCAAGACGTTAGTTTAAATATTAACTCCTGTGTTATTAAACTGGAATAGATGTATTACAAGGATCAGGAAAATTCTAACGGTTTATCTAGGGTCACCATCGTGATAAAGTTGAATTTTCATTTGTTCTTTCGAAAGAATTTCAGATACCTAACCAGAAACATGTGGATGATAATGAAAGCAAAATTTCACGCATTATGAAAAGATTATGATTGGCAGAGTCAATTAGTGTGTTCAATGAAATAGGGTCCAGGTCAATGAACTTGCGCGACACGTTGTAATTAATGATAACAGAAAAAGTGGCTATCCAAAAGGAAACAATTGTTCCGGAGCTTAAGTATTAAAAACACAAAAAAGTTGCAATGACATCATGCTATAGTTTGCCCAGTCATTTCGATAGGAGAAATGATTAAGTGGTGCTGACGAGCAGTGGGAATGCTGTAGCGCGGTAAAACATGCAAACGTTTGATTTTGCCATTGGGCCCCGATTTTTAGAAAAAAGGATTATAAAATTCAAGTTTAAAGCTGTAAATTCGACAAATTTTATTACCCATTTTTTATTTATTTACCTATTGAAAAAATATGTGTGGAATAGTTGGTTACATAGGCCATAGAGAAGCCTGGCCTTTAGTTATTAAAGGATTAAAGCGGTTAGAATATCGCGGTTACGATAGCGCTGGTATAGCACTAATCAATAATGACGGTTTGAATATATACAAGAAAGCCGGAAAAGTACAGGAACTTGAAAATTTTGCTGAAGGCAAAAACCTTTCTGGAACCATTGGTATCGGACATACCAGATGGGCAACACATGGTGCTCCGTCTGACAGAAATTCGCACCCGCACACTTCGCATAGTGGCGACTTATCCATCATCCATAACGGAATCATTGAAAATTATGCTACCCTGAAAGAAATGCTGATCAGCAAAGGGCATGAGTTTAACAGTGATACGGATACTGAAGTATTGATTCACTTGATTGAAGAAATCTATAAAGAGGAAAACATCGACCTGCTGGAAGCAGTAAGGCTTGCCCTTCATGAAGTGAGCGGAGCTTATGCCATCGTTGTAATGGACGAAGCAAAGCCTGATCAGCTGATTGCAGCAAGAAAAGGTAGTCCTATGGTTATCGGTGTTGGCCAGGGTGAATATTTTATCGCTTCTGATGCGACACCAATTGTAGAATATACTAAAAACGTGATCTACCTGAACGATAACGAAATCGCATTTTTAAAACGCGATGAGTTAATGATCAAAAGGCTAGATAACGTGGTGCAGACTCCTTATATCCAGGAGCTGAACTTGAAATTGGAAATGCTTGAAAAAGGTGGTTACGATCACTTCATGCTTAAAGAGATTTATGAGCAGCCACGTTCAGTTAGAGATTGTTTAAGAGGTCGTATCTATCCTAACGAAGGAAGGGTGCAGCTTGGTGGAATCAGCGAGTTTGCGCATAAACTGAAAAATGTAGATCGCATTATCATTGTGGCCTGCGGTACTTCGTGGCATGCCGGATTAGTTGGCGAATACTTAATTGAAGAGTACTCCAGAATTCCTGTTGAAGTTGAATATGCTTCGGAATTCAGATACAGAAACCCGATCATTACCGAGAAAGATGTAGTAATTGCGATCTCTCAATCGGGAGAAACTGCTGATACCATGGCTGCTATTGAAATGGCCAAAGAAAAAGGGGCAACTATTTTCGGGGTATGTAATGTGGTTGGTGCGTCTATTCCACGTCTTACACATGCTGGTGCGTATACCCATGCCGGTCCTGAAATTGGTGTGGCTTCAACTAAAGCCTTTACTGCCCAGGTTACCGTGTTAACTTTGATCGCTTTCCACCTTGCACAACAGAAAGGAACCTTAACAAGCTCAAAATTAACAGAGTTGTTAACCGAATTGGATAACATCCCTCAGAAAATTGAAAAAGCACTGCAATCAGAAGGCCTGATAAAAGAAATCTCCGCTAAATTTAAAGATTCAAGGAACTGCTTGTTCTTAGGCAGAGGGAGTGGTTTCCCTGTAGCATTGGAAGGTGCATTAAAGCTTAAGGAGATCTCGTACATCCATGCCGAGGGTTATCCTGCTGCAGAAATGAAACACGGTCCTATCGCCTTAATTGACGAGGAGATGCCGGTTGTGGTTATTGCAACCAAAAACTCATCTTACGAAAAAGTAATCAGCAACATTCAGGAAGTTAAAGCCAGAAAAGGAATTGTTTTGGCAATTGTAACAGAAGGTGATACCGAAGTTAGAAAAATGGCAGATTATTGCATTGAGATTCCTGATGCAAGTGAAGCGTTCTTGCCTTTATTGGCTACTATACCATTGCAACTATTGTCTTACCACATTGCAGTAATGAGAGGCTGTAATGTAGATCAACCAAGAAATCTGGCCAAATCGGTTACAGTAGAGTAACATAAATCATTTTAATGATGTTAAAGGGTCCCAATTGGGACCCTTTTTGTTTACATATATTTTTTATGTGGTTTATTTTAAGTTTTTTATGTTAATTTATGGTTGTTTTAATGTTAATTGTGACTTTTATTAATGATTTTTCTTAATTTTTTGTAATAATCTCAGTATATTTGGTCAATCATTCCTCTTTTTATTGCAATTATTGTGCTTTTTGGGATGATTACGTAGTAATTACTTATGATTGCATGTGAAATGAAGATAAACTATGTATTAAGTTTCTGTTATGTTTGGATTTTTTTAATATTCATTCCTTTTTTAGTCTTTATTTTCATTTTTCTTCAAGATTTTGTAATTACTTGCTCAAATAAATTACGCACCTCTTTTTGTCGGAACACTTTTTTAGAATCTACCTATTATAGACTATTGCTACCTACCTATGAGAAAAAGAAAACCCAGTATCCCTTTAAAGAATTTAGCAGGATTGCTAATTACATTGTTTATTACTTCCTGCGTCAGCACCAAGAACGTCCCGTACTTTCAGGACATTTCCCTAGCAGATAAATCTGCAATGGAAAAGACGGCTCAATTTACAGACCCTGTAATTCAGCCCGACGACATACTTGCTGTGTCTATTTTTACAATAGATCCGCTAAGCTCGGCAGTGGTTAATCAAACCACCACCGGACAGGCCTTAGGAGCAAGTTCAGCATCTACCATTGGTCAGCAGCAGGTTAGCGGTTATCTGGTTGATAAGAACGGAGAGATTGAACTGGCGGTTATTGGAAAGATCAAGCTTGTGGGATTGACTACTTTTGAAGCAAGAGATCTTATCAGAAAAAAAGCTGCCGAACTTTATAACAATCCCAGTGTTCAGGTACGCTTCGCAAATTTCAAAATTACCATATTAGGAGAGGTGGTAAGACCTGCAGCTTATACCTTGCCGAATGAGAAGGTTAACATTTTAGATGCGATTGGCCTTGCCGGCGACCTCACCATTTATGGCAAACGAGAGAATGTATTGCTTATCCGTGACAACAACGGTAAGAAAGAATTCGCCCGCTTTAGCCTGAATTCCTCAGAATTATTTAACAGCCCATATTTTTATTTGAAACAGAACGATGTGATTTACGTAGAGCCAAATAAGGCACGTATAGCTGCGAACAACGCATCGAGAACCCAGACTTTTGCAATACTCGGATCAGCGCTCTCCGTTTTAATTATTTTAATTACAAGGCTTTAATCATTTTTTCATTAGTAATCATCCCCTATGAGTACAAGATCAAATCAACTTCCAAAAGATGAAGGCCTGGATATTAGCAAGCTACTGCCCAAGATTATCAGAAAATGGCCATTAATATTGTTATCGGTAATAGTTTGTTTAGGCCTGGCCTATTTATACCTGCGATACACCACCCCTATGTTCCGGATTTCGGCAAGGGTTTTAGTAAACGATGAAAAAAAGGGAGGTAGCGCGCTTGGCGCCGCAGCCGATGCGCTTGGTGATCTTGGTGGCCTGCTTGGCACCAAAAGCACTGTAGATAATGAAGCAGAAATTCTGCAGACCAGGTATCTGATGGAACAGGTGGTAAAGGACATGCACCTTAATATTACCTATATTAAAAAGGGACGTGTTAACGACATAGAAATCTACAAAAGCCCGTTTACAGTTCAATTTGTTGTACCGGAAGATACCATTAAAGCAACAGGTTTTGATCTGGAACTGCTGAAAAATGGCAAAATCTCGCTAAAATCTGGCCTGTTAGATACTGTAGTAGAGTTTAACGGTAAAATCACTTTCCCTAAAGTCGGGACATTTATCATTACCAAAACACCCGGACAGCTTTTTGTTCAAGATGAACGCTATAAGTTCTCTATTGTTTCCATAGATGAGAAGGTAGCCGGATTAATGAACGACCTGAGCGTATCAGTTGGAAATAAGCTGATCACGGTAATTGACCTGACCATTAATCACCCCATTCCTAAAAAAGGTGAGGACATTTTAACCGAGCTCATTCATAAGTACGTTCAGGGAAATATTGATGATAAAAACGAAGTTGCCGACAGTACCATTAAATTTATAAGGAACAGGCTGGCCTTTATCAGCTCGGAACTGGGTGACCTGGAAGGGAACATTCAGGGTTTTAAGCAAAAAAACAACCTTGCCGACATGACCGAGCAATCTAAATTGCTGGTGCAAAATACCAGTTCATTTATGAATGAGTTGTCGAAGGTAGAAACGCAGCTGAGTATCCTATCGAATCTGCAGGAATACTTAAAAGATGAAAGTGGAAACCGCGTACTACCCAGTTCAATTTTGCCGGGAGATATGGTTTTTACGGGATTAATTGATAAGTATAATGCCTTGCTTTTAGACCGCGACAGAAGATTGCTTGGTGTAACGGAAACGAACCCGGTGATTACCAATTTGGATAAACAGATCAAGAACATGCGCACGGATATGCTGGCCAATCTGATCTCTACTAAAAACGGATTGGAGATTACCAAGGCGCAGTTGCAAGGACAGATGAAATCGGTTGAAGGACAAGTTCAGCAGATACCTGCTACCGAAAGAAATTATTTAAACCTGGCCAGACAACAACAGATTAAGCAGGAGCTATACATCTACCTGATGCAAAAGAGTGAGGAAACGGCGATTTCCAAAACCTCTAATATCGCGAATTCGCGGACTATTGATCCGCCAAAATCTGAATTTAAGCCTTTTAGTCCAAAGAAATCTGTAGTGGCATTAGTTGGTTTGTTTATGGGTCTGGCCATCCCAATTGGGATCATCTACCTGCTGGATGTTTTAAATAATAAAATAAATACCAAGGAGGACATTACTGAAGCCACAGAGGTTCCGATTTTAGGAGAAATTAGCCATAGTGATGATTCGGCTAACCTGGCTGTTTCTGACAATTCAAGGTCTGCCATTTCAGAACAGTTCAGGGCATTAAGAACCAATTTGTCCTTTTACCATAACGAAAACGAAAAAACAAAGGTTATTTTGCTTACCTCCAGCATGTCTGGAGAGGGAAAGTCCTTTGTGGCAATTAACCTGGGCAATGTGTTGGCCATTACCGGAAAGCGTGTGTTGCTGATGGAGCTGGATTTAAGAAAACCGGGTATGTCTGGTAAATTAAATACCTCCAATGGTGTTGGTTTTACCAATTACGTTGTCGACAAAAGCCTTACCGCTAAGGATATTGTAAAGCCTCTGGATATCCACGAAGACCTGTTTATTGTAAGTTCTGGCCCTATCCCGCCAAACCCTGCGGAAACGTTGTTAAATCCGCGTACCAAGGAGTTAATAGATGAGCTCAGAACGCAGTTTGACTATATAATTATTGATGCCCCGCCAATAGGTATAATTACCGATGCCCAGTTGCTTGAGCCCCATGCTGATGTTTGCCTGTATTTAGTGCGGCATAAGTTTACGCTTAAAAACCAGCTGCATATTGTAGATGATCTGTTCCGTACCAAAAAAATGAAAAAAATAGGAATAGTAATAAACGATATCGTGCTGTCTGATTCCTATGCTTATGGCTATGGTTACGGCTATGGCAGTTATGGAGAGGAAATAGCGAAAAAAGGTTTCTGGAAACGAATTTTTAAAGGGTAATATGAAAGCCGCTAAAAAAGTTTTTTACAACACCGGTTTCCTTTACGGAAAAGTGGTGATTACCATGTTTATCGCATTGTTTTCGACCCGTTTGATATTGAAATCTCTGGGAACAGAGGACTTTGGTATCTTTAATTTGCTGGCCGGGGTTATTCTGATGCTTTCTTTTTTGAACGGCGCGATGACGGTAACTACCCAGCGCTACCTCTCGTTTTTCCTTGGAAAGGGGGAAGTAGACAAAAACAAAGAGGTATTTAAAACCAGTATCACCCTACACTTAATTATTGGATTGCTGGTTGTTGCCCTGCTGGAAATTGCCGGACTGTTTCTTTTTGATGGCGTGCTGAATATACCGGCCGCCAGGATTGAAACGGCAAAGTATGTTTTTCATTTTATGGTGGTGAGTACATTTTTTACCATAAATGCAGTGCCGTACGATGCCGCAATTAATGCAAACGAAGATCTTTTATTTGATTCGTTAAGTGGTATTCTGGAGGCGGTATTGAAACTGGGTATTGCCTATTACCTGTTGTATACACACTTTGATAAGCTGATCACCTACGGGATTCTGATTGCTGCGGTAACTATCCTGATCAGGATGATCAAGACGATCTGGTGTTCGGTAAAGTATGCAGAATGTAAGTTTAGTTTCGGCTTTTCGGCCAATTACACGCTGCTGAAGGAAATGGCCTCGTATGCAGGATGGAATTTGTTTGGGGCCTTGTGTTATGTGGCCAGCTCTCAGGGGCTGAGCATCATATTGAACAGGTTCTATGGCGCTAAGATCAATGCATCTTATGCGGTTGCCAATCAGGTTAACTCCCAAATGCAGTCCTTTTCGGTCATGATGGTAAGGGCCTTTAATCCGCAGATCGTTAAAAGTGAAGGGGGGGGCGACAGGGAAAGGATGATCAGACTGGCTACTCAATCCAGTAAGTTTTCTGTTTTCTTGCTGCTGTTCATGGTTATTCCCATGCTCATTGAAATGCCCTTTATTTTGAAGTTCTGGTTATCCAATGTACCTCAGTATACTGCTGCCTTTTGTACGATTGTACTGATGACCAGTGTCGTTAGTCAGATGTCGACTGGATTGAAAACAGCAGTTCAGGCTACTGGCAAGATTAAACTATATCAGTCCGTTGTAGGGTCCACCGTTTTACTCACTTTGCCACTTTCGTATTTTCTGCTTAGATCCGGTTATCCGGCCTACTCAGTTTTAATTGGCGGGCTGTGCCTCGAAGCGATTTCGCTGGTGATCAGGCTAAGGATTGTTCACACCTTAACGGGCTTGTCTATAAGTGCTTTTTTCAAGAATATCATTCTAAAGGTTGCGGTGATTACTGCAGTGGGAATAGGGGTGTCATTTTTACCGGGACTTTTTATGCCGGAGGGCTTTATTAGGTTGGGTGTGGTACTGGCACTGAGCTTCTGCTCTACCTCGTTATTGATATGGAATTACGGCTTTGTGCAAGCTGAACGTGATATGGTGGCCGGAATTGCAAAAGGCCTTACAAAAAAGTTATCCGGAATTCAGGTGAAATTCGCCGGAAAATAAATAAGATAATAAAATTTAATTATATGTCTTTCATAAAAAAAATCGTCCCGAAAAAAGTTAAAATCATAGCCAAGTTGTCGAAACTTTATGCTTACGATTTTAATCGATTTATTAAGAATTCGAATGTTTATCAAACCTTCGATACTGAAAACAAACTTAAAGGCAAGCTAACCATCTATTACCATGTTTTGGAGAAGGGGCTGACCATGCCCGATACCAGGCTTGGGTTTGGGGAGCCTGTTGTGCTTGAACTGATAGATATGATGAATATGTATTTGGATAAAAAATACAATTTATCTAGTCTGGAGTTCGTTCATTCCATGAATGTACTGGAAGAATATGTTGAATTCCATGACAAAAAAAGCTTTGCGTTAAAGCAGGCCATTACCGATCAGGTAGCCAAATTAAGGCTGAGAATTACCGCATACGAAACACCAAAACAATTTGAATTTGACAGAGACGTTTATTTCGCCCACAGGGAATCGTCGTTCGATAAGTTCTGCCTTTCCAGATACAGCTCCAGAAATTACAGCGATGTGCTGATTCCCGAAGAGGTGTTGATGAAGTGCGTAAGGCTGGCGCTAAAATCGCCTACCTCCTGCAACAGGCAGGTGAACAGGATTTACATGGTCAGATCTGCTGAGATGAAGCAGGAGGTGCTGAAACTGCAATATGGCAACAGGGGATTTGGGCATCTGGCTGATACCCTGTTTGTGATCACAGCTGATATTTCAGTTTTCCAGGGCCCAAATGATAGAAATGAATCTTTTGTGAATTCAGGGATGTTTGCGATGTCGCTATTGTATGCGCTGCACAGATATGACATTGGTGCCTGCCCTTTGAACTGGAGCGTGGAGGTGCACAGGGATTTGAAATTAAGACAGCTGCTGGGCATCCCGAACAATGAAAGAGTGGGTCTGGTGGTTTCCTGCGGATACCTGCCTGAGAAAATTAAAATAGCATCCTCGCCAAGGCTGGATGCAGAAGAAGTGGTTAAAATTTTATAAGGACATGAAAGACCAACAAACAAAGAATATTGGGTTAGTTACCTTCCATAATGTGTACAACTATGGAGGCGTTTTACAGGCTTATGGCTTATGCAGGGCACTGGAAACACATAATATAGAGTGTATCGATTATCAGCAGCAGGATCTTGATCTGAAATACAATCATAAACTGTACGACGGCAGAAGATCACTAAAGCAGAATGCGAAACATTTTGTAAAGCACTTTATTTTAAAAAAAGGGGTTAAAAAAGAAAATAAGATCAAAGAGTTTATTACCGAGTATATCCCCTTGAGTAAGGGTTCTTATAAGAACCTTACTGAGGTGGATGTAAACAGTAAGCAATATGATGTACTGATCAGTGGCAGCGATCAGATCTGGAACCCTCAGTTTACCGGAGGCAAGCTGGATCCTGTGTACTTGCTGGCCTTTGGAAACGACAGGGTAAAAAGATTGTCGTACGCCTCCAGTGCGGGTGCGCATAAGTTCGCCAATGGCGACAGGAAGACTTTAACTGCATCTTTAGGTGCCTATAAGAACATCTCGGTAAGGGAGCAGTTTTTAAAGGATCAGATTTCAACCTTTATGGATAAAGATGTGCAGGTGGTGGTGGATCCGACATTATTGCTGACCGGTGAGCAGTGGAGGACGATTGCCAAACCGCTGTCGCGCGAAATACCAAAGGACTATGTACTGATCTATACCTTTGACAACAATAGTGTTTGCATTAACCTGGCAAAAGACATTGCTAAAAAATTAGGCTGCAAGGTGGTGTTCATCAGCAGTAAAAAACAGAAAGCCGATCTGGTTGATGTGTGCTTAGAGGATGTCGGGCCTAATGAATTCATCTGGTTGTTTGATAATGCCAGGTTTGTGGTAACCAATTCTTTCCACGGAACTACTTTCTCCCTTATTTTCCAAAAGAACTTTTACAGCATTTATAAGAATTCTAACCCTTACAGGGTATTGAACTTATTGGAGGTACTGGGGCTGAAGGATCGGTTGATCAAAAATACGGACGATCTGGCTGATGTGACTGCGCCTATTGACTATACCATTCCATCGAAATTATTAAGTGAACGTAGGGAAGACTCAATTAAATTTTTATTTGACTCCCTGTAATAGATACTAAATGACAGTTACTGAAGAACTTTTACCCGAGCAGCAGATAGAAAGCGAAGAGCAGATAGAAAAGAAGTCGAAACTGATCTCATTCATTCTGATCTTTAATCTTTCTTACTTCTTCTTTTTCAGGCCATTAAATTTAAATGATGACCTGTTAAAGGCATTCTATTATGTGCTGTTAGCCGGGATGATCTTCTATTCGAGAAATTACATATTCGGGTCGTACAGGGACAGGTTCTCTTATGTCATAAGGACGATGTCGTTGTTTACTTTCATCTCCGTATTTTGTGCAACGCTGTTCTGGAAACAGGGTTTCCTGGATACCTTCATTTCGACCATCCCTAATTTTTCGTTCCTGTTTTACTTCTATTTAGCAAAGAGCCAACCCAAAATGAATGAGGTGGAGCGCTTTATATGGGTGTTTGTGGCCATTTACCTGGTCTGCTTTTATGTGGGGCTGGCGGTTTCCCCGTTCAGGCTGTTTAAAGGCTACGGTGAGTTGGATAAGGAGATTGATACGAGTCGCGGGATTTCGAGAATAAGGCTCACCTTGATTGGGGCAGGTCCGCTTTACCTTGCCTATTTTCTGTCCATTTCGAAAATAAAGTATGCTTTTAATAAGAAATGGGTGGTGGTATGTGTGGTATTGTTTGTGACCATTGTGCTCCACCTGGGCAGACAGGCGATTATTTTCAGCTTCATTTTAGGCTTGCTGTATTTTCTGGATAACCTGAGTTTGATGAAAAGGCTTTTGGTTGTTTTTGGCTTTGTTGCAGCCTTTTGGGTGCTTTTGATCGTGAGTCCGGTGATCTCTGCATTAATTGAAAAAAGTGAGACGGAGTATTCCGGTCAGAAGGAAGGAGATGAGAACCCGAGGGTGGGAGCTTACCGGTTTTATTTTACAGAGGTCTCTCCGAATGTGATCACCGATTTGCTTGGCAATGGCAGGTACTCGCTTGGCAAATCAAAATACGGAGATTTTATAGATAAGTATGGGCGCTCTCAGGGCTATGTGGCTGCTGATGTGGGCTACGCCTCTATATTTTTATATTTTGGTTTTGTAGGGCTGTTCCTGTTTTTCAAACTCCTGATCTCTACTTTGAGAACCCGGGTGCCGAATGAATTTGCCTACGCAAAATATTACATTTTTTTCCTGTTCCTGGGCAATATTGCAGGGAGCACATTATTAGGAACTGTCCCCGTTTTATGCGTCGCTTTATATGTGATCAATATTTCCAGAGAGCTGGTTTATAAGTAATAAGTTTTAAACAATAAAATTAACGTATATGTGTAAAGTTAAAGTTGTCCACGTTGTTCATGATTTCCTTTTTGGCGGAATTGAAGCCTTTCTCTTTTATTTAACCCAGGCGCAGGCAAAGAATCCGGAGCTTGATGTGAGTATACTTTGCTGTCAGGATAAAGATGCGGTTGCCAATAAACGGATCGTTAATACGGGAATCCCGATCTTTTATGTGAAGCTAAATCCTTTTGACTATAACATAAGGACGTATAAAAAGATCCTGAAGATCACCAATACACACGACATTGTTCACCTGCATATCTTTAAGCCGCTAATGGCTGAGGCGCTGCGCTTTTCTAAGGCGAAGATCATCTATACCAATCATAGTGCGGGAGTAGACGGCCGGCCGGATACCATTTCTTTTAAAGCGAAAACCAGATTGCTGGTGCGCTTTCTGAATTCTATTTGCGATTCGGTGACCAATAATTCACTCTACACAAAAGATTTCTGGATTAAGATGGGGGTTAAAAATCCATCTAATTCGGTGATCTATAACGGGGTTCTGTTTAAGGATAGCTGGAATGAAAAACGGGCACTGGAGGAGTTTCCATCCTTGAATGAAAAGTTCATTATAGGCACCACCTCCAGGTTTATCAGCTGGAAGCGGGTGGAGTATTTGATTGAGGCTTTTTTTGAGATGCAAAAGAATAACGATGATGTGATGTTATTGCTGGTTGGTGATGGAGAGACCAGAGAAAAGCTGACGGCTTATGTAGAAGAGTTGGGGATAACCAAAAAAGTAATATTTGCAGGATTTCAAACCAATGTGATCGATTACCAGGCGGTAATGAATTTATGTGTGTTTGCATCGAGCTCTGAACCTTTTGGTTTGGTTGCAGTTGAATGTTTGCATCTGGGCAAACCAACAATTGTATTTAAAGATGGTGGTGGCATAACAGAGATCATTGAAGGCATAGAAAAGGATTTTATTGTTGATGATATCCCGCAGCTGACCAGCTTATTGCAAGCAAAATATACGGAGTTTGCGGAAGGTGAGGTTGATGATTCGGCCCAAAAACGGATTGAATATGCGGAAAAGTTTAATGTTGTGGAGATCGAAAAGGAGTTTTATGATTTATACAAACAAACGGTAAATTTTTAGTTATGAAGAGCTTTATATATCCTTCGAGAATAAAGGATTCTAACCTGGGTGATGTTTTGATCAATGCCTTGCTGATACGCGAAATATCAAAATTCGGAAAGGTTTTTATAGATGGTAAAGTGCCCTCATTGTATGACCTGGTGACCTTAAATAATCCCTTTGCTAAAAACATCGTTATTGTTGAGGGGATTAAGGCTTTTGAGGGTAAACCGGTACTGAGGTGGCTGAATTTAGCCTCGGTTATTGGTAAGGTTGACTTCGTTTTTGACCCTCCGGGCGCCTATTTTGAAGGTAAGGATGCGGCTAAGGCAAAGTTTAAGTTTTATAAGTATTTTTTGAGAGCGGTAGTATTGAAGACCGCCAAAATAGGCGTGCTCAGGTGGGGCGTGAGTTTGGGCCCATACTCTGATGGCGGCTATGCTGATCAAAGGAAACTCTCGAACGTTTATACCGATATAGCGGTTAGGGATTCTAATAATTATGACCATTTGAAAGAGAAGGGTTTTAACAATCTTTCTTTGATTGATGACCTGGCGTTTTTATATGATATCGGTGATTTTCAAGCTGTAATTGACCGCGTTGAGCTGGATTATAAGGGCGACAATTATGTGGTGGTTTCTATAAGGGGTGATATTGAGGGTAAGGAGCTGAACAAGGCTTATTTGGATCAGATTGCAGTGAACCTGATGCGGATGTTTGCAGATACGATTGTAAAAAATGAAGAGATTGTTCTGGCCTATCAGGTGGTAGAAGACCTGGAGTCTTTACAGTACCTGAAAGACATTTTAGAACGGAACAATTACAAGTGTAAGCTGCTGGATAAGCAATTGAGCTTTGCACAGGCTATTGGCCTTTATGCGGGTGCAAGATTTCTATATACAAACCGCTTGCACGTAGCTTTATTGTCTATTTTAAACAATACGGTGCCTATTATTCTGACGGATCTGAAATTGCACCATAAGCTGGTGAATGTGTTTAAGGACCTTGATCTTGAAGCACTGTTGATTGATACCAAACCGGATACCGAGATTAAGTTTAGCATAGATGCTGAGCATTCTTATCTGGAAAAATTCAGTCATTTTAAAAAACAAAAGGCCAAGACAATTACCGATCATTTTGGCCGGCTTTTCCTGAACTAAAGCTGCGCAACAGTTTACGTTAATAGGATACATTTTGAAATATTAATTATGAAAAGTATGAGGTTATTGGTTTTTTTTCTTCTCTGTTCATTCAATATTTTCGCTCAAAATAATGATAAGATTTTTTATGTTGCTCCTGGTGGAAACGATCAGTCGGCCGGAAGCATAGATCAGCCTTTGCGCAGCTTAAATGGCGCATTGCAAAAGGCTGCCTCCGTAAAAGGTGGATCCGTTTCCATCCTGATCAGGGGTGGCACTTATTTTACGGATAAAACAATAAACATTGGCAGTAACGACAATGTGAAGCAGCTTACCATTGCCAATTATAAAGGCGAAAAGGTGCTGCTTAGCGGAGGAGTTAAAATTGATAGATCTGCTGTGAAGAAAACTGCTGCAAGCATTTATCAGATTGACCTGAAGAAAGCAGGCATCGCCGACTATGGTGAGTTGCAGCAGCATGGCCATAGAAATGCCGTTACCGCTCCGCTGGAGCTGTTTTATAAAGGTCAGGCTATGGAGCTGGCCAGGTGGCCAAACAAGGGCTTTTTGTCTATTGGAAAGGTTAGTAATCCGGGAATAAAGGATAAGCGTGTGACGGGTGCTCAGGCAGGGGCGGTGTTTGCGTACAGCGGAGACCGGCCCGCAAAATGGAAGAAATCGGACCAGGTATGGGTGAGTGGTTTTCTGGCCAATGGGTTTGCAAACGATAATGTGCCGGTTAAATCTATCGATGGAAATGAAATAACTTTAGATGCTACTACGAGTTATGGCGTAAAAAGTACGGATGAGGCATCGCCTTTCAGGAGGTTTTTCTTTTACAATATCCCGGAAGAACTGGACAGTTCAGGCGAGTATTATTTAGACAGAACAACCGGGATTCTATCTTTTTACCATTCGGGTGATCTGGCAGATGAGCTCTTTGTTTCTGTGTGCAGTACGCCTATCATTTCCTTAATCAATTCAAATAATGTAACCTTAAGCGGATTGGAAATTGGTTATGGCAGGGATATGGGTATTTATGCGCAGGGCACCAAAAACATTAACATCAAGAACTGTACGATAATGAACCTGGGTACGGTGGGTATCGGGATTGGAAAGAACACTGCTGATAAATCTTTGTATAAGAGTTATGAAGAGCTGATCTCTTTTGATAAGACCTCGGCTTTTGCCATAAAATCGTGCAAAATCTACAATACCGGAACCGGAGGTGTTTTCATGACAGGAGGTGATAGACAAAATCTATTGCCGGCAGGGAACATAATAGATAATACTGAGATTTACAATTATGCAAGAAGGAATTGGGTGAGTTCTCCGGCTATATTTTTGGGTGGGGTAGGCAATACCATAAAGAACTGCTTTATTCATGATAGCCAGGGACAGGCAATTATGTACTGGGGAAATAATCATGACATCTCGTACAATAAAATTCAAGATGTGGTGCAGGAAATAAATGACCAGGGCGCGGTGTATACGGGACGCGACCGCTCATCAACAGGGACGCGGATCCATAACAACCTTTTTGAGAATTTGGTGAGCCCCAGAGGCTATATGGTTGCCGCGGTATACATAGACGATGGAAGTGGAGGCATTAAGGTGGACAGTAATGTTTTTAAAAACTGTGGATCTGTACAGGGTAAGCAGAAGTTTGGTGCAGTTCATATAAATGGCGGCGGGGACAATACATTTGCCGACAATAACTTTGTGAACTGCGGGCTGGCGGTTTCCATGACTTCCTGGACTGATGAGAAATGGAAGGCGCTGATGGGTACAAAAGAGATGAGCAAGAAGCTGAAGAGTGATGTGAATTCAAATTCGGCACTTTTTCTAAAGCGGTATCCCTATTTAAAGAAGCTGGCTTCAAATGATTACAGGCCGGGACCAAATAAATTCAAAAATAGTTTATGTATAAATGTTGGCCGGTTTTCGTCGAATAAATCGGTATTAGACAGCAATACGATTTCCCTTGGTAAGGATCCCCGAGGGGCTGCTTTAAAAGGATTAAAACAAATTAATGTTTCGAACATCGGACTGAGAAAATAAAAATTCTTATCCGCAAAAAAAATAATCAAACCCTATCTAAAAAAATGAATATAGCTCCAATTTTATTATTTACCTATAAGCGGCTGGATACCCTGAAAACTACGGTTGAAGCGCTTGCAAAAAACGAACTCGCAGCGGATAGCGAGCTCTTTATTTTCTCTGATGCTGCCAAAGTTGAAAAGGATGAAGTGATTGTAAAGCAGGTTAGAGATTTTATAAAAACCATAACCGGATTTAAAGCGATTACAGTAGTGGAGGCAGAGAAAAACAAAGGCCTGGCGAAGTCGATCATTGACGGCGTTACTTCTGTTTTTCAGAAATTTGATACGGTTATTGTGCTGGAAGATGACCTGAGTACCACCAGTAATTTTCTTACCTTCATGAACACCTGCCTGGAGAAATACAAGTCGGATCCGGCGGCATTTTCTATTTCGGGTTATGCTTTTAACCTGGGGCAGTCTAAGGATGATCATGATGATGCTTATTTCTTAAAGCGTGGTTGGTCCTGGGGCTGGGCTACCTGGAAAGATCGCTGGTCGGATGTGGATTGGGCGGTTAAAGACTATGCGCTTTTCAAAAAGGATTCCAGAGCACAAAGAGAATTTGCTGTTGGCGGTTCGGATTTGAACAAGATGCTGGCCGAGCAAATGGAAGGTCGCCTCGATTCCTGGGCGATACGTTGGTTCTACCATCAGTTCAGGAAGGGCGGGTTGACGATTTATCCGGTTTTCTCGAAGGTATTTAACAATGGTTTTGACCAGTTCGCTACGCATACCAATGGTTCCGGCAGAAGGTATTTGCCTGCATTGGATACCGAAGAACGGATGAGCTTTTCCTTGCCGCATAAAGTTCAGGTAAATCAATTTTATCAAAATAAGTTTATCCTTAAAATGGGATTGGTATCGAGAATCATCTCGAAAATTGAAACAATTTTTCAAAGGGTGTTCAAATGAGTGTAGTAGGCTTAATAAAGGATTTGAGGGATTTGTATCTGGCCAAAATAAAATGGGCCAGGTACGATATTGCAGAGGGTTTCCATGCGGGTGTAAGGGTAAGGTTGTGGGCGAAAAATCAGATTAAGATCGGTAAGCATTTTTACATCGGGAGAGATTCGTTAATAGAGACGGATTGTGTGATTGGCGATTATGTAATCTTTGGAAACAGGGTGGGTATTGTTGGGCGGTATGACCATCATTTTCAGCAGGTAGGTACGCCGATAAGGATTGCCTCGTCTATTCGTGAAGAAAGCTACGATTGGAAGGGCAAGGGCCTGGTGACCAGGATTGGCAATGATGTTTGGGTGGGCTACGGTGCAACGATAATGCAGGGGGTGGTGATCAATGACGGAGCAATTATAGCCGCGGGATCTGTAGTGACCAAGGATGTGGAGCCGTATAGTATTTATGGCGGGAACCCGGCCAGGAAAATTAAGGACAGGTTTGACTCGGAAGAGGAATTGAGTAATCATTTGAGGGAATTGAATAGCATGATTAGCTAGAGGTTCTTTATTCGTGAAGTTCATTTCACATATTGGGCCTGTCAGTTCTAGTGGGTATTTACCCAAAAAGATGTTTGGGACCCTGTTGTAGAAAACGCGTCTCAAAGTGAATTTAAAAATTGACATTTTCCGGCAGCCGGCGCTGGATATACTTCCGGATTGATCGTATAAAAAGATTTATAGATAGTTACCGATATCACATGGGCAAGGATAAAAGCATGCATAATATTTCGTAGCTCCTCATCTCAGCGTTTTTGGATATGTGGGTAGGGTTATAGCTAACTGCCGGCGGTGTTATCCTGAGAAATTTGGGTATGTTATCGAATTGCGATTAGAAATTTAACATTTTTCTGGTTTTATGCTGAGTTAGCATTGAATTTTTGCAGGGTATCCATTTGCTTTATTCTTTAATAATGCTGACTGTAACTTTCGATCTTCTTCGAAAGTCAGTATTGAGGTACGTAAAGGGTGTCAATTAAAATTCTGATTTTGTACTTATGCTTAAAAATTTGTAATTTTAACATTATTGTAATTAAAAATTTAACAAACGCTCCCATTTAAGTCAAATTGACCTTAGATTTTTGCATCCTAAATCTTCAAACTATGGATAAGCACACTCCTTTACATTTGCAGGAAATTATATTTTCTTCAAGTAATCCTTCGATTAGCAGAAGTATTTCCTATCTGGAAAGATCAGGGCAGCTTAAGAAGATTGCTCCCAGGATTTATACGTCTAATTTAAATGAATCTCCTGAAACCATCATTCGGAGAAACCTCTTTAAAATCATTGGTCATTTGTTTCCAGGGATTATGTTGAGTCATCGTACAGCTTTGGAGTATAAACCCACAAGTACGGGTGATATGTTCTTTACTTATCCTTCACAGCGGATAGTTAAACTTCCTGGAATTACTTTAAATCTTATGAAAGGTCCGGGGACAATGGAAAGGGATACTTTAAATGAAAACTTGCGTGCATCCAGTCAGGAACGGGCATTCTTAGAGAATCTTCAGGAATCACGTAAGCCCGGCCCCAAATCTAAAACATTAACCATACCTGAATTAGAAGAACGATTGGATAATATTGCAAGGAGCCGTGGTGAACAAGGGCTTAACGAATTCCGTGATCAGGCACGTCATATCAGCGAAGAATTGGGGATGCAAAAAGAATTCGAGAAGCTTAATAAATTAGTCGGTGCTATTCTGACCACGAAACCATCCAGTATTTTAAGATCTCCTCTAGCTATTGCAAGAGCGTTTGGTCATCCTTATGATCCTGTAAGGATCGCACTGTTTGAAAAGCTTTTTGTAGAGCTGCAACAACGGGAGTTTGTTAATCTACCCGAAAGAAATACAACTCAGCTGGCCTTTCGTAATTTTGCTTTTTTTGAAGCATACTTTTCTAATTTTATAGAGGGTACTAGATTCGAAATCGAAGAAGCGAAGCAAATCATAGAAACTAGCAGGCCTCTACCCTCCAGAGACGAAGATTCACATGACATTCTGGGGACTTACCATTTGGTTAATAACACCAAAGAAATGTCAATTACTCCTGATTCTCCCGACAGACTTATGGAAATTCTCCAGTATCGGCATAAAATTTTACTTAGCGCAAGACCCTCGAAAAACCCCGGGTTATTTAAGGCCAGAAACAATCAGGCTGGCGATACATCATTTGTAGACCATGGGTTAGTAACCGGGACATTGACGCAAGCCTTTGATTTTTATAAGGGGCTGAAGAATCCTTTTGCAAAAGCAGTTTATATGATGTTTATGATTAGTGAGGTGCATCCCTTTGATGATGGAAATGGAAGGATTGCACGAGTGATGATGAATGCTGAATTGGTTTCAGCAAGACAGACTAAGATTATCATTCCGACAGTATTTCGAGAAGATTACCTTGGAGGATTACGCGGGCTTACCCGAAGACAAGAGCCAGATACCTATATCAGGATGCTGCAAAGAGCACAGCTTTTTAGTTCTGTGTTGGTTGGGGAGGATATGGCTAAAATGCAGGAGATACTGGAATATAGCAATGCATTTAAAGAGGGTGAAGATTATATTCTCCAATTTGTTGACCCAAGTGCTTAGGCCAAAGAATGGGTTTCGACCGAATAGTATGGTGGTAGACTAAAGAAATGGATTGTCGAAAATTGCTAAAACAGATTTGCCAGGAGATTTTTAAAAAATGCGCTAATCGTGTAACAACAGGAGGTTTAGGTGTATGGATGCAAAAATCACGGTGTTGACATTAGGGAAAACCATGACCAGAGGGATCAAAAAAAGAGGACGCCCGATGTGGTGCGTCCTCTCAGCTTAGGGAGGTTAGGTATTAATAGGGACTTAATTCCAATTCATTTCCTTTACTTCATTATATACTTTTTTGATTCCTTCTTCGAGGGATACTTTTGCTTTCCAGCCTTGTGCATTTAATTTGCTTACATCCATTAATTTTCTGGGTGTGCCATCTGGTTTAGAAAGGTCTTTGATGACTTCACCCTGGTAGCCCACAACTTTTACCACAAGGTCGGCTAAGTCTTTAATGGAGATGTCTTCGCCTACGCCAATGTTAACCAGGCCTGGTTCGTTGTAAGTTTCCATCAGGTGGATGCAGGCATCCGCAAGATCATCTACATATAGAAACTCTCTTTTTGGTGTTCCTGTGCCCCAGATGGTCACTGAAGGCTCTGCATTGTTTTTTGCAGCAATTACCTTTCTGATCAATGCGGGTAAAACATGTGAGTTGTTCAGGTCGTAATTGTCATTAGGGCCGTACAGATTGGTAGGCATAACAGAGATGTAATTACAGCCATATTGTGACCGGTAAGCATCACACATTTTAATGCCGGCGATCTTTGCGATGGCATACGGCTCATTGGTTTGCTCCAGCTCGCCTGTGAGCAGATATTCCTCTTTTAAGGGTTGTGGTGCCATTCTGGGGTAGATGCAGGACGAACCCAGGAACATCAGTTTGGTCACGTCATTCAGGTACGAGGCATGGATCACGTTGTTCTGGATCATTAAATTCTCGTATAGAAATTCGCCCCTGAAGACATTGTTTGCCATAATACCGCCCACTTTAGCTGCGGCCAGGAATACATATTCCGGTTTTTCGGTTGCGAAAAAGTCGTTTACTTCCTGTTGATTCCTTAAATCTAATTCTTTTGAACTGCGTGTGATAATTTGGGTATAGCCTTGTTGCTGCAATTTTCTTGCTATTGCAGATCCGACCATACCGTTGTGACCGGCTATATAGATTTTTGAAGTATGTTTCATGACTTGGTTTTCAGTTTTTCTTTGGCAAGCAAGTATAAAAACTTACTGTTTGTTGTTAAATACCTCTTAAATAGTCTTTTTGGTTCCTGTATTAAGCGATAAACCCATTCCAGACTATTGTCCTGCATCCATTTTGGTGCCCGCTTTTGTGCGCCTGTGAATACAGGTAGTGCACCTCCGATACCAATCATTAATGCAGGGACTTTGCCTTTCATTTCGGCCATCCACATTTCTTGTTTAGGGCAGCCCAGGGCAACAAAGATCAGGTGAGCGCCGGAATCTTTAATCCGTTGCTCATCCTCCAGCTTTTCTGCGTCAGTAAGCTTGCGAAAGGGTGGGGAATACAGGCCTGCTACCCTTAAAGTTGGATAAGCCTCGCGGATATACGTTTCTGCGGTGTTCAGTGTTTTCTGATCGCCACCGTAGAAATAAACAGACAGGTCGCTTTTCTCGCACTCGGCAAGGAGTGCAGGCAGCAGACTCATTCCGTCTACGCGGTCCTGTTTCAGGTTGTATTCATATTTGAAGCCTTGCGCCAAAGGCATACCATCTGGAGTTACGATATCGGCCTGATTTACCACATCTGCATATTTAGGGGTGTTGTGTGCCTCAATGAGCATATGCACATTGGCAACACAAACGTAAGATGAAACCCTTTCTATGGCGTATTTAAGAATAGCGCCTATAAATTCGTTGTACGATCCACTTGATACATCAATGGAAAGAAGTCGTTTTTTTACTAACATAATGATGCATTTTATTCAAATTGATTTTTAACTGCATATCCTGATTCTTTTAGCATTCTTTCCTTTTGGAAGTGCTGTAAATCTGAGTTCATCATATCGTTGACCAATCCTGCCAGGTCATATTTTGGCTCCCATTTTAATTTTTCTTTACATTTTGAAGGGTCACCGATCAATAGGTCCACTTCTGTAGGGCGGAAGTAACGCTTGTCTACTGCTACAACTTCTTTCCCGATTTCGACCAGGTAGTCCGGATTGCTGCAGGAAACAACTGTTCCTACTTCGTCTACACCTTCGCCGGTAAACTCAAGGGTGATGCCTACTTCATCAAAGGCCATTTTGATAAAATCACGTACGGTAGTGGTAATTCCTGTTGCGATCACGAAATCCTCAGGGGTGTCATGCTGCAGGATCAGCCACATGGCTTCAACATAATCTTTGGCATGTCCCCAGTCTCTTCGTGCATCGAGATTTCCCAGGTATAATTTATCCTGCAATCCCAGTGCGATTTTAGCCGTTCCGCGAGTGATTTTTCTGGTTACAAATGTTTCTCCGCGTAATGGACTTTCATGGTTGAAAAGTATGCCGTTGCAGGCAAACATACCGTAAGCTTCGCGATAGTTGACCGTGATCCAGTAAGCGTACATTTTTGCAACCGCATAAGGTGAGCGCGGATAGAAAGGAGTAGTTTCTGACTGTGGCACTGCCTGTACCAGACCATATAGTTCAGAGGTTGAGGCCTGGTATACTTTTGTTTTCTTTACCAGCCCCAGAATTCTGATGGCTTCCAGGATTCTGAGTGTTCCTATGCCATCGGCGTTGGCGGTGTATTCAGGAGTTTCGAAACTTACCTGAACATGGCTCATTGCACCTAAATTATAAATCTCATCAGGCTGTACTTGCTGAATGATCCTTATTAAGTTAGTTGAGTCGCTTAAATCTCCGTAATGTAATACGAAGCGGATGTCGCTTTCGTGTGGATCCTGATAGAGGTGATCAATACGGTCGGTGTTGAATAGCGAGCTGCGACGTTTAACGCCATGCACTTCGTAACCTTTTTTTAACAGCAAATCTGCCAGATATGCTCCGTCTTGTCCTGTAATACCTGTGATAAGTGCTTTCTTCATAAATAGGGATGATTTAATTGGGAATGATTTACTTGTTTTTTAAAATTTGAGGCAAAAACAACAATTTGGTGGTGTTGTTTGTGTATGCTTGCCTTATTTGTTTGTAAAAATAAGGTTATATGATGAGAATTGGTAATTATTTATGATAAAATAGTAAATTTTTTTATCTTTTTTAGTTTATATGTGCTTAAAGCTTGAGTTTTTGCCTTCTATTATTACTATAATGATATATTATTATGAATAATTGGTTATTTTAATATTATTTTTTTGTTAAAAATGGGAAGTCTTGTTCTTTTTGTAGCTTAAATTATATATTTGTAAGGCATTTGGTTGTTTTATGCAAAAAAAATGACGATCAATGTTATCTTTTTGTTAAGTTTTATTAAAAATCATCTGAATCCTTATTGTTTTACTTAAATAATGTTAACTTATCATGCAAATTACAAACATATGTTGTATCGGAGCCGGTTATGTAGGTGGCCCTACAATGGCGATTATTGCTAAGCAGTGTCCTGAAATAAAAGTAACCGTGGTGGACCTGAATGAGGCCCGGATAGCTGCCTGGAACGACCAGGATATGGACAATATGCCGGTGTATGAGCCGGGGCTTAGCGATGTGGTTGCTCAAGCCAGGGGTAGGAATCTCTTTTTCTCTACTGATGTGGATAAAGCCATAGACGAAGCGCAAATGATTTTCATTTCTGTGAATACGCCAACCAAAACTTATGGTTCGGGCAAGGGGATGGGCGCGGATTTGAAATGGATTGAATTGTGTGCAAGGCAGATTGCAAGAGTTTCGAAGTCAAATAAAATTATTGTGGAGAAATCGACCCTGCCTGTAAGGACCGCAGAGGCGATAAAGGATATTTTGCAATATGCAGGCAATGATATCGAATTCCAGGTATTGTCTAATCCTGAGTTTCTTGCTGAAGGTACTGCGGTGGAAGATCTGCTGAATCCTGATCGGGTGCTGATTGGTGGGGATTCTTCGCCGGAAGGCAAGCGTGCTATTGAGTCGCTGGTTGAAATTTATAACAACTGGATTCCCAGAGAGCGTATTTTAACAACTAATGTATGGTCATCTGAGCTTTCTAAATTGGTTGCGAATGCATTTTTGGCGCAGCGGATCTCTTCGATCAATGCGATATCTGAGTTGTGCGAGAAAACTGAAGCGGATGTAAATGAAGTTGCCAGAGCGATAGGGATGGATAGTCGTATCGGTCCTAAGTTCCTGAAAGCGTCTGTAGGTTTTGGTGGTTCGTGTTTTCAAAAAGACATTTTAAACCTGGTATACATATCGAGGTCATTCGGGCTGACGGAGGTAGCTGATTACTGGGAGCAGGTGATCATTATGAACGATCATCAGAAAAAAAGATTTGCGTTAAATATTGTTCGTAAACTTTACAATACGGTATCGGGTAAAAAGATTGCGTTTTTGGGCTGGGCTTTTAAAAAGGATACCAATGATACCCGTGAATCTGCAGCGATCTATGTGGCAGATTATTTGTTGAATGAGCAGGCTGAACTCCGGGTGTATGATCCGAAGGTGGTTGAAAGGCAGGTTTATGCGGATCTGGATTATTTGGGTTCCAGAACTGCTGAGCAGAACAGGGCGAGTATAGGTGTTGGGGCTGATCCTTATGAGGTGTGTAAAGGTGCGCATGCAATAGCTGTGCTTACGGAGTGGGACGAGTTTAAGGATTACGATTGGGAAAGGATTTATGACGGCATGTTGAAGCCGGCAAAAATTTTTGACGGACGAAATTTGCTGGATGCAGACAAATTAAGGTCGATTGGCTTTATTGTTCAGTCTATAGGAACCAAGTCTTTAAAGAAGCAGCTGGTTGCTGTTTAAAATCTATATATTCGTTAATTAACATCCCTAAGTTTATTATGTTTAAGTCGAAACCTTCTTTGGTAATTCTGGCTGCCGGTATGGCGAGCCGTTATGGTGGTAACAAGCAAATCGAATCATTTGGCCCTTCGGGCGAAACAATTATGGAGTATTCCATATACGATGCCATTAAGGCGGGGTATGGAAAGGTAATTTTTATTATCCGGGAAGAGTTTTCGGATTCCTTTAAGGCGGCAATTGAGCCCAAGTTAAAAGGTAAAATTGAGCTTGAATATGTTTATCAGAGTTTAGATAAATATAGTGGTGGGCGCGCAATTCCCCAGGCGCGTGTGAAGCCTTTTGGTACGCAGCATGCCTTGTTGTGCTGTAAGGATGTTTTGGATGCTCCTTTCTCGGTCATCAATGCAGATGACTTTTACGGGTTTGATGCCTTTAAGCAATCGTTCGATTTTTTGAGTAATGGTATTGAGGATGGCAAGTATGCTTGTGTTGGATATGAGTTGAAAAATACGTTAAGTGATAACGGATCGGTTACCAGGGGAGAGATCAATGTGAATGCCGATGGTAATATTATTGGCATTACAGAACGGAAAGAAATCTACAAAAAAGACGGAAAAGCATTTACTAAAATTGCAGGGGCTGATCTTGAGCTTGCTTTAGATACCAAGGTTAGCATGAATTTCTTCTGTTTTACGCCGGCCTTTGTGAATTGGAGTGAACTGGAGTATTATAAATTCCTGGATGCGAATCTGGATGACCTGAAAGCAGAATTCCTGATTCCTGAGGTAACCGATACGCTGATTAACTCGGGGAAAGGTGCGGTGAAAGTGATTCCTACCGAGGCCAGGTGGTTTGGTGTTACGTTCAAAGAAGATGCGCCCATTGTGAAGGCGCAACTTCAAAAACTTAGTGATCAGGGGGTTTACCCTGCAAATTTATGGGAGCGGGAAGTGCTCTCGGTAGTTGACCAGGGGGCTTAAAAGCCTTTGATCAACCGAAGCGACGCTCCGAAGGAATTATTTAAAAGCTTGCCCTGGTCCAGCGCTGTAGCAAAACCAATCCTGTAATTATTTTTCAACGCCTTTAGTCCTTCAAGGTAGACTGAAAATTGCTGAACCGGGATGAATATGTTGTTGGACCTGGGGCTGCTGTTGTTTCCTGTTGTATTTCCGTAAATACTTGTTCCGAAGGTTCCGTAGTTCCAGGAATGAGTGATTTTAGTTGCAAACGTCCAGGTATCAATTTCACCTTCAAAACCCAGGTGTACTGCTACAACCCTGTTGTTGATAAAATAGTCTGCCTTTTTTGATGCCTGACCTTCTCTTGCGTCGCTTGCGGGCGTGATCAGGGGATTTCCGATCCCTGGTCCAAAGTAAGACCAGCCATTTCGGTAAAAGGCATTGTTGTAGTAGTCTTCGTCGCCGGACTTGGTTTTTTTAGACCATGGATAGCCTGCCTGATCTTTGGAGTAAAAGAATTCAAATAGCGCTTTTTTCCATTTGAATCCGCTGATTTTGGTGTTTTTGTCGTTGTTTTCGATGCTGACCCCATTTAGACCATCGGCAATGTTGGCGAGCTTTGCCAATGCCCCAACATCATAGAAGTTCTGGCGGTAGATCATGATCTTGAATTTCTCGAAGTTGTATTCGGCACCCAGGTCCAGTGATCCGATCTGGTTGCCGATCTTGGAGCGCCCAACGCCTTTGCCTTTATATGTTTTTCCCAGGAAGACATAATAAAGTGTTTCGAATTTGGATAGGTCGAAGTCCGCGCCGTAAAGATCTTTTTCGTTGCCCCAGAAAGTCTGGTGGTTGAAGCCTCCGTAGAGTTTTAGTTTCCAGTCGGGCTTGCCGATCCGCATGTAAAGGGACTTTTGATGTAAATAGCTGCTTTCTGTGGAGCCTTTTATTTTTCCGAGCAAGCCATGTGCGAAATTTCCCTTTATGGAAAAAAGGCCCTGGAATACCGGGATCGTATAGTAGTTCGGGATGGAGATCTCTAATTTAGGGATGCCCAGTGCGTTCCCTGACATGGTGAAGTTACCTGAGCTTAATGAGGTGTCGCCGTTTAGTCCCATTACATCCTTGCTTCTGCCGGCTTTTAGCTGGAATACGCCAACTCTTAATTTTGCGTAGGCTTCAATTAGGGTGAGGTTGGATTTATTGCCTGCATTTCCTCTTCCTTCGAAACCCATGCCCCAGTCGACTAGTTTTTTTCTGTTGCTATTGCTGTCGGTTTGCAGGTACTGGCTGTAAGGTTTATATGCTCGGAGGATAAGACTGCCGGATACGCCCTCGAGCGGTACGGATCCATATTGATTTGAGCGCATCCAGAAAGGTACTACATCTCCGGTGGTTCCCGTGGCTTGCAGTTCGGCTTCTGTCTGGATTTTATCGAAAATTTGGGCGTTTGTTTTGACGACAACCGTAAAGGTTATAAATAGAAAAAGTACTAAAGATCTGATAATAGGGTAGATAAAATTCATAGGGTTGATGTGATTTGTGTTCGATGTACAGGATAAAACGAATTATTTTTTGATTTTCTTACATTTTTGATGTTATTTTTTGGTTAAATATTGCTTTTAACAATTTATTTACATTTAGTTGTTGATTATTTAATGTTAAAAGTATAGTTTTAGTATTTTTTGGTTTGAATTTTGTTGATTTATTGATGTAAAATTACTTTTTTGCTGAAAATTATATCAAATATATTCTTTTTTCTGCTTAAAAATTTTAAATTTGTGTATGTTTTACACTAAGTCCTCTCCGTAATATGAATTAAACGACGAAATACCAGAAAATACCATTAATAACAGACATATAAATAAAAATCACTCCCTATGATAATAAAAAAAGTCTTAACAACAGGAGGTGTCCGAGTCATCGGTACCTGTATAGTGCTTGGGTTTGCATCAAATCGAATGTACTATGAAATTATAATTGCGGATAATACTAATCCTGAATTCCTATGTTAACACGTTACATCTACCTCCTCAGATATGTTTTGCTAATTACTGATGTAATTATGCTAAACATCGTCTATTTTAGCGCATATTACCTCTCTCTTAGTTTTGGAAAGTCAATTCCAGATGAACTTCACCAGCATTATCTTGTGGTTTGCAATTTAATCTGGCTATTTAATACCGCCGTATTTGGTTTGTATACACTGTATGGTGCCAGAAAACTCACCAGGATCTATCGAGGAACCTGGAGAAGTGTAGCTTTGCACATTGTCCTGTTTACCGGATACCTGATGTTGTCGAAGGATCATGACTTTTCGAAAACCTTCCTGCTGACCTTTTATGTCCTGCTTTGCTTTTCTTTCTTATTGAACCGTTTCTTGGGTACTGCGATACAGTACTATTTCTTAACCCGGTTTAACGGTGCGAAAAAAGTTGCCGTAATGGGCTCAAACCGAACTGCTGTCCGGATTTCGAATTATTTCCAAAAACAAAGGAACATACAGTTTTGTGGCATTGTTGGTGGTGATGAGCACATGTTTTCGGTGAGTGGGAATGAACTTTCTGAAGCGACCTGTACCAAGCTTGCAGAGGCTGCGGGTAATGGTGTGGTGGATCTTTACGTTGCCGTGGCGCCGGAAAGAATGACCGATGTGAAGCCACTTATGCTGGAAGCCGAAAAGCATTGTATCCGGCTTAAATTTATTCCTGATTTCGGAGGGTCTTTAGGGACTCCTTACACCGTAAGTTATCTGGGGGGTGAGTTTCCCATCATAACGCTCCGTAAAGAGCCACTTGAAGAAATGAGCAGCAGATTCAAAAAACGTTTGTTTGATGTGGTATTCAGCTCTTTGGTGATCATTTTTATTTTGAGCTGGCTTTATCCTTTAATCGCTATACTGATAAAGATGCAAAGCAAAGGACCTGTTTTGTTTAAACAGCTGAGAAGCGGCAGGAATGATGAGCCTTTCTGGTGCTATAAGTTCAGGAGCATGAAGGTGAATGATGCCAGTGATAAGAAGCAGGCCACTAAGGATGATGACCGAATTACGCCTATAGGTAAATTTCTGAGAAGATCCAGCTTAGATGAAATGCCCCAGTTCTTTAATGTATTTATGGGTAGCATGAGCGTAGTTGGTCCAAGGCCTCACATGCTGAAACATACCGAAGAATATAAAGCCATAATCAACCAGTATATGGTGAGACAGTTTTTGAAGCCCGGAATAACCGGCTGGGCGCAGGTTAACGGATTTAGGGGAGAGACAAAAGCGACCGAGGATATGGAGAACCGTGTGAAATGCGATATCCACTACCTGGAAAACTGGGATTCTATGTTCGATGTGAAAATTATTTTTATGACCGTATTAAATGTGATGCACGGTGAGGATAATGCTTTCTAATTTTTAACCTATAAAATTAATGAAAAACACCTACGTTTTAATTTTGGCAGGAGGCATCGGAAGCCGTTTCTGGCCAAAAAGCAGGAATAACTTTCCTAAGCAGTTTATTGATATTTTAGGTACTGGAAAATCATTGTTGCAGCTCACTTTTGAGCGATTTTCTGAGCTTTGTCCGCCCGAGAATATATATATCTTAAGTAATGATCAGTATGCGGGTTTGATTGCTCAGCAATTACCGGAGCTGCCGGTATCAAATATTATTGCGGAACCTACCAGAAACAATACCGCACCCTGCATCGCCTATGCGTCCTTTAAAATCGCAGACCTGAATCCGGAAGCAAATATTATCGTTGCCCCTTCAGATCAGCTGATATTGAAGGAAGATATTTTCCTGGAGAAGATCCGGATAGCGCTTGATGGGGCAGATAAAGATGACAGGTTGTTTACGTTAGGCATTTCGCCAAGCAGACCGGATACAGGTTATGGATATATAAAATATAACCCGACCACCTCAGGTGAGATACATCAGGTGATTCAGTTTCTGGAAAAACCAAACCTGGAAAAGGCTAAAGAATTTGTGGCCAGTGGTGATTACCTGTGGAATGCCGGCATTTTTGTATGGAATGTAAAATCGATATTGAAAGCTTTGGAAATACATGCACCCGAGATCTATGATCTTTTTAATAAAGGAAAGGTTTTTTACAATACCGAAGGCGAGAAAGATTTTATAAAGGAATATTACCCATTGTCGCCTAATATTTCCATTGATTATGCCATCATGGAAAAAGCCGACAATGTTTATACTGTGCCGGGTGATTTTGGCTGGTCGGACCTTGGGACCTGGGCCTCCCTTTATGAGGTGCTTGACAAAGACCAGTACAATAATGTTTTTTCCGGTCACCGGGTAAATCTGGCCGAGACAGAGAATTGTATGGTTCAGATTCCGAAGGATAAAGTAGCGGTGATTAAAGGACTGAATGATTATATTGTAGTTGACGATGGCAAAATTTTGCTGATTTATCCAAAAGCCCTTGAGCAAGAGATAAAGGCGGTATCCAATAATGTAATTGAAGTTTGTGGAAATGATTTTTCTTAAGGATTTCTAATAAGGTCAAATAAAGTATGTTTTAAGAACCGGCTATCCCAGCCGGTTTTTTTGTTTTTCTCTGGATATTTTCGTCGCAGCTATCTGGTTTGGTCAGGAGATCTCTCCTTCGCTCGAGATGATTGTTATGACTCATGCAAGTATTTTTTAATATAATTTATGCCGCAATTAATTGATTACTGACATAAGGTTTCTGATGACTTACCACTGCAACCACTCTTAGGGCAATCTTATTTCTTATTGCATTTAAGATGCTCATGGG
>NZ_JBFTKO010000013.1:0-158904 GCF_056395985.1 Pedobacter sp. 05T44 | reverse complement strand
GATGACCGCCTCAACTTGCTGCCACTGCAGTTTTAAGCGTTCATCAAGTTCTTCCTGATAGAAAATGTCATCGGGATCCAATTCCTCTTCAGGATCATGGCCTCCCATGAATTCCTGGTAGTTTTCGATCTCATCAAGCCGGAGCATATTCCGCTGGAAATTGTGACTTGAAGTTTTGTAATAGGATTTGCAGGCTTCGATGGTGGTGTTACTCAAGAAGGTTTCAATGTGGTTGGGGTCTGTGATGCTGTTCCGAATTAGCCAGAGGCGTAGAAATGCCTCGCTGACGATGCTGGCTGCATTGGTGTCATCTTTAATGTACCGACTTCTTTTATAGAATAAAGAAGGGTAGAGGCGGTTGTAGAAGTACTCCAGGCCCTTTTCATCACCCTGACTGAATTTGTCGAAATAATGTTGGCTTTCAGTTAATCTATTGTATTTCATAGCTCGTATTTTATACGAGTCTTCGCGGGTATTTTTAGAGCTATGCTATAGCGGGCTCTATCTTCCGCACTACAAGGTTCCGACACCTTCAAAAACGGAATAACGACAGAGCCCATAGCACTATAGCGGTACAAAAGTACGCATATTACTACGGGCATTAATCTATCGTCTCGTTTTGAATGCAAATTGTCGGAATTTGTAGTCGAGACTCTTTATCTAATGCCTTAATTTAAAATCACTTGAGTTAGTAACTCAATATACAATTTTACATAAATTGTATCAAAATAACAAATAAAAAAGTCAAAATGTTACGATTTGTAAGTTTCAATTTGTCGGATGGCAAAAGTATCTACAGCAATCGTTGGCAAAAATATCAAGTCAATTCGCGAATCAATTGGATTGTCACAAAAGGACTTTTCGATTCTAGTAGGCGTATCACGTGCAAGTCTGATTAAAATTGAGGCAGGTTCTACAGGATATCGCTTAAATCTATTAGATGGAATTATTGATTTTACTAAATTTAATCTATCAGAGTTAAGTAAAATGAATTTTTCGTTACCCGATAATTATAGAGACAAGCTCATTAGAGTGTATGAGGAGGACGTAACTGTCGGTGTTATTTTAAATCAGCAACCGACTTTAGTGTACTGCATTAAATATAGTTTATTGAATAGCCAATTCTTAAAAGAGCCTAAGGAAATAAGGCAAATAACTAAATTTTTTGCTGATAAAGGTTGGGTTTTTAGTGGGAATTCCATCCAGATCGCTTTAAAGAGGATGACTGATATTATTGTGATCAAGAAACATGAAAGTAAAGGAAATACGAATACTTATTCTAAGTTTTGATATGTCTACTTAAATGAAAGGATCTTTTAGATTTTTTGTGAACTGGGGAAATAGATAAGTAGAATTTACCTAAATCTAACCTCAATGATAATGTTCATAATGTGCTTAATAAAGTCAATGCATAGGAAAATGCAGGTAGAAAATCCAAACCTTAGAGACCTAATTCTTTTAAATTGGGGTCGCGGAAGTCGTCTAAGCAAAGAAGAGGTGGCTTCCTTAATAGCGCAATGTTATAGAGCAAAAGAAATTGGTGAAATTATTGTCTGGTATGAGTAAGACGCATATAGGACAGATTCAGATATTGACACAATTTACCCGCTCATTTGTCATAGTTGCCCCTCATCTTAGTAGCTATATTTTAGGATCTTAGTGTTAATGGAAATAACCCATTATAAAACTTAGAATCATGACAGTTAAAAACCCATTTGTCTGGACCGAAATCAGTGTAAACGATCTGGCCAGAGCTAAGAAATTCTATGAGGAGGTATTGCAGATTCAACTATCTGAAATGGCACCTCCTGATAATATGAAAGTAGAGAAAGACGATCCTAATTACTTTGAGATGCTCGCATTCCCCGCAGATATGATGGGACCGGGCAGTAGTGGCACATTGTGTAAATCTGAAATGGGAAAACCGGGAGTAGGAGGTACAATGGTGTATTTTTATGCCGATGACTGTGCAGTTGAGCTTTCAAGAGTGACAGCAGCAGGAGGTAAGGTGATTGCCGAAAAAATGTCCCTTGGAGAATATGGTTTCTGTGGTGTCGCTGAAGATACTGAAGGCAACCAGATTGGTTTTCATTCGCTGAAATAGTATTTAAACGCTGTCCAATTGCGGCGGGCAGCGTTTAAAATATATTATATCTGATTTAATGCCTTTACTACTCTGGAAGTAGTTAGTTTGAGCTCAAATAGAAATATTAATACATAAATAGTAATCATCAATATGAAAGGTATAAATGATTCAATATTAGTTTTGCCTCTTAGTATTCCGATGAGACCAATAAAGGTTCCAAATGCCAGCAGGCCAATGATTGCAATTGGTAGTGCACCAGGTCTAATTCTGTAATGATTTACATAAGGATCTTTTGAAAGGCTAATAATAAGTTTAGGCAGAAAGAACTCAAAGGATGTTTTGATTCTGGTAAATTTTAAATCCTTTTTGTCTTCAAGTCCCCAAAATATCTTGTCGGTACCGATGTCGACACTCTTAAATTTAAAATCAAGAGACATGGTTTCTTTCATGGATGCCTTCCTTAGGGCAGTTTCTACTTGAGCGTGATTTAGGTTTGATGGAAAATGAACGGTTTTAAAGTACATGGTAGAGCGGTATGATTTGATGATTGTAAAATAGCAATATTATCAATTACTTAGTTCTTTTTACTCCTGGGCTTTTTAGGCTTAGGTTCTGGAAGTGCTGCCGCTGTAATCCTTACCAACTCACTAATCCATTCCCGGTCTTCAATTTGTTCTTCGATCAGAAAGCTAGGTTTTGCTCCAGGATACGGAGAAGCCTCTACCACGCTTCTTATAAACTGCTTTCCAGCTTCTGTGGCTTTAATAAACAGCTTGTTGTCACAAACCAAAGCAAAGATCTTTTGGTCTGCATAAAGGCCGTACTCTCCAAACATTTTCTTGCTGCTGATCGTTCCCGCTCCTTGTATTTGATCAACAATAAAATCAACAAATTTCTGATCTGATGCCATAGTGTGTATTAGGGTTTGGAAATAATTGTCATTGCATTACTGTAAGCTGTTACCCCCGGATTATAAAGACATTGAAGCATAGCTGCTCCGTTTTTAAAAGTTCCTTCTTGCGTAACAGTCACTTCATAGTTAAATTCAGTTTTGCCTGAGGGCAGTAAATCTATAAATAGCTGCTGACCAGCATCTCTTACAGACCTGTAATAATATGTACCGTCCTGGTATTGTTGACCACTACTGCCGTCCAAAGGTTCGAATACACCTGCACGTTTATCTTCAAGTTGTACAAAACGTAAGCTTACCGTTGTTTCTACCGTTAACACAATTTTTATCTTTTCGCCTATTTTTAAAACAGTTTTATCTGAAAGTGGCCCCCAGGCATTCTTCTGTTGATCATAATTAAATAAAGTTTTCTTCAGTTTTACCTTATTATTAGCATCATCGGCCTGCGCTTCAGCGCTGAAGTAATGCCATGTAATGCCACCACTAACCGTATTATTTGCTGAGACCGTTACCGGAGATACCTTGTTAAGACTGATGAATTGGTTGCGCTGCCCAGCCAAAAGACCATTTGAACTGTTCATCTGCTGATTACCAACCTGAGCAGAAACAGAATCTGGCACAAAACTGGTCTTTATTGTTGCCGACTCCTTAAGCATGTCGATAGCTGCAGCAGTACCCGTGGTTGTGCGCCAACTGTAATCTTGCTTGGCCGACAGCATCCATTTGCTTAACCCATCTGCAATCTTTGTATTTTGCCCGGCTTGTGTAAAGGCCTCATAAAGCATTGCAATGGTTTCTTCTTTTGAATGGCTCAAATCATCGCCATCTGAAATTTCTTTCCATCGCATTCCATTTAGGTCGTCGTTTATTGCCCGTTGTTGTATGTTACTCAGTTGGGCAAGGGCCTTTTTATAGACTTGGTGATCTGGAGTTGTATATTTTAATGAAACAATGATCCATAAAGCCTGATCATATAAGCGCTTATTGTTGATGTCTTTTTCGGCAAGTTCAAGAGTGGTATTTATTTTTTTGATGACACCAGGATTAAGGGGATACTCGTTTTTCCAAAATGACCGGGAGTAGGCACCAAAAAGATTACCATCTGTACCGTTTGTAGCGTATAAAGAATCGGTATATGTAATTAACCTCTTGATGAAAATTGAATGCCTTTGATAGTCGTTCGCTTGCCATCCTTGCTGATTTAACTTTCCAAATCCTCTTAGTACATAATTAGATATCCAAATATTGCTTTTTCCACCCTCAAACCAGGGGAGCGCGCCGTAGAAATCTTGCATGGAATACAACTTATTTAAATGGTCGGAAATTATGGACCTGTTGCTTATGGTATCTAGAACCTGATACAATTGTTTTTGCTGCTTAGCAGTTTGGTTTGCCAGGTTTAACCAAGGCATGGCCGCTTCTGCAAGTTCATCCGGAAGTTTGCGTTCCGTAGTATCTGAAATGGCATCCGGCGAACGCATTTTAAATGATTTTGCAAGCTCAGGCTGATTACGCATCAGCTGATTTGCGGTTACTCTGGCATAGAGTTTATTAAATACCTGTTCAGAACAATTAAAGGAATAATTGGCTAAAAATGGTAATGAGTTGATTAAGGCTGCTTGTGGCTTAGCATCTGCATAGAGACTAAGGCCATACAAATCTGCGTCGTCTGGTAGCTTAGGAGCCTGTACCAAACTGTCTTTCTTTGAAAATACAAGGGGCACTTGCTTACGCATAAACACTTTTTTGGGCAGTATCGGCAACGTGTGCTCTTCAGCATCTGCCAGGGCGCCTCCATTTACAGTGGTTACAATTGTTAGTGGATTCAGCTGTCCTTCGGGCACTTTAAAAGCAAAACCTGCTGTTTCAGTTAACTTTCCGGCTACTTTAACTATTTTAAAGGCAGGTTCTTTCAGTACTTTTGCAGTCAGGTCTTCACCAGTAACGGCATCTTCTATCTTACAGCTAAGTTTTACGTCCATAGCTGCACTATCCAGATTGCTAATCCTGCTATTCAATACAATTTCATCACCCTGATAGAGCAGGCGTGGCATGTTAGGCTGAACCATCAGGTCAAGGCGTGTATTTAGTTTTCGCTCTGCATATGCAAATAGACCGCTTTTTGTATGTGCCATTAACTTCCAGTTCCATGCGGTTGCTGTTTGGGGCATGGTAAAATTAAAGGTATATAGTCCGTTTTTATCGGCGTATAGTTTTGGATAAAAGAATGCTGTTTCGCTAAAATCTTTACGCACCATTGGTTGCGGTTCAGGAGTTCCCGGTAATATGATCTTTCCTTTGGTGCTAATAATCAGCACGCCATTTGCGGCTTTTGAGCCATAGATAGCAGTGGCATCGGCACCTTTTAATACCATAGCTTCAGTTATGGAGGCTGCATTAAAATCATTTAATGAGCCGGAAAATGGAACACCATCTACTATAATTAGAGGCTGCGCATTCTGAACAAGAGAATTTGTACCCCTTATGTAAATCGCGCTGCCCGTAGTGGCATACCTCACTACGTCGGCTGTGTTATAGCCCCTTACTACAACCTCATTCAGCTGACCATCTTCTAAGCTTAGAAAGCTCGCTGAAGGTACTGCCAATCCAGGTACTCGGCCTCTTAGTTGCTGCAACATAATATCGCCTTCATATTCATTTATGAATTCGCTTTGATTATTGTATTCGTTATTACCGGGCCAATAGTGATAATAGGGCCTGCTGTTATTAATTGTTTGACTCCAGCCCCCATACAGGTAACCACTGAAGTAAGGATTGTTGGGGATGTTCCACTGGTGTGAAGCAAGTTTGTCTAATGCGGCGTCGTACATTCCCGTCATGAGTTGCGCCGCGATATTTTCTTTTGCTGTTTTTACCGATACGGTAAAAGTTTCTTTTGTACCAGGAGCCAGAACCTTCCTGTATTTTTCTATGATAATTTCTGGTTTTGCCGAGGTAGGTGGGGCTAGATAAACGTTTTGGTCATTTATATACAGTTTATTGTTTAGTACATAAGCTTTTGTGAGTACAAGCGATTCTAATGCATCTTTTGGTACGGTAAAAGTATATGCTTGCATTCCCTTACCCTGGTATTGTGTGTGGTAGGTGGTTTTTACGGCAATGCTCTGCTTTTGGCGCACATAATAAGTTAACCCATACACCACATAGGCACTGTCTATGGTAGCAGTGTAATAATCTATTTTATCGCCGGGTTTGGCAGTATTGATGGACAGGTAGTTAAAGTCTTCTAAATTACCGGGAGTGGCGCTTTGCTCAGTATCAAATACATCAAAATTGATGCTGGCATGGCCCGATGTTTTTTCCGATTGGGTTGTAGTTACTGCAAGTTCGTACTTGCCGGCTTGAAGTAATGTTTTGTCTAATTGAAACTGAATAGTACTATCTATTGGTATTGTTTTTTCAAAGATTGATTTCTTTTCGAGGCTTGTCCTGTTAAGGATTTCCTCGTTTGGAAACCATACTTTTAATTGATCTTTAGTGTATTGCCATTGATCTACAATTTCACTACGAGTGGTATCGGGCACTATAATATTCTGAAAAATGCTGATATGAATTTCCTTAGGTTTAAACTTGCTATTTTCTGTTTTTGCATTGATGTTTAGCTTTGGGAGGCCTTTTCTGTCGTACTGATCTACTGCCGGAATGTTGATCTTGACCGGCCATGAAGATACGCTGAATGTGTTATCCTGGCTGGTGGTTTCGCCAGTGGCTTCTGTGGCCGTGGCTGATAACCTGTAAGTGATAGCCCATTCCTTATCGGGATCAGGATTTTTTTTCGGCAGGTTTACATCATTTACTTTTATCACTAACAAGCCCTTTTCATCAGTATAACCGATTGTATCTGTTACTATGGGATTGATATATGGGGCATTTCCAAAATAGTTAGATTCTCTTATTATCTGGTAAGTAATTTTTACACGGTTAAGATCTGCACCGCTGAGCGACTTCACTTTAAGCTTTAGCTCAAAAGGTTCGCCGGGTAATGGCCCTTCGGCAGGTTTTTCCATAGTTATTTCCATTGTTGGCCGTTTGTATTCCTCGACCTTAAAATAACCATTATCGCCATCAATTACATCGCCATCAATAGACCATTGCCCGGTCATTGCATTTTTTGGAATAACAAAAGAACCCGAAAAACTTCCATAATCATCAGGAACAAGCTTTATGGAATCAACGGTTCTATAGTTAGGGTCTTTTAATTCCAATAGGGGTTCATTGTCTGCCATCCAGCTTTTAAAATACTTATTTGCTTTACTGAAGACGATGTTTTGACCTGTTGAAGGATCTCTGGTAAGCATAATAACTTTATATTGTACGCGCTGCCCCGGGCGGTAAATTCCTCTGTCGGTATAAATTTGCAATTTTGTCTGGGCGTCATAAAATTCTTCCAGGTCATCATAAGCCTCAGTATTGTATATCTCCCGTGGTAAGTTCCTCTTGGGCCTATTAAAATCGTGCATTAGGGTATCTTTGCCAGAAACGAACATGAATTCTTTTGAGGTGTAGGTTTTTTTTATGGATGTAAAACCCTTTAAATTGGTGCTGACCTGTTCCGTTGCTACTACTTTTACGCCACTTATGGGGAAGCCCGTTTTTCTGTTCAACACTATAAAATGATCTCCGGTATTCACAACAGCCAGATCAGACACCTGAAAATGAATGTATTCCATGTGGCTAAGGTTGGCTGCAGTTTTAATCTCGGAAGGCGAGAAAATTACATTATAGGTGCCCACTGGCAAACTTTCGAGCTTTAGGTAGAGTGCATGTTTGTCGAAATCATCAGTTCCGGCAGGTAAGAGGAAGCTGGAATCGCGGATAGCGGGGCGGTTGAGCAGTACTTCTATTCGTTCTGTTTTTAAGTTCGGAAATTTCTCTTTGATACCAATTTTAACGATTCGGTAATAGATTTTTTGTATACCCCTATATCTTGCTGTAAGCATGATTGGCGCTTCCGTCATCTGGCGGTCTGTCACTTGAACATTGATCTCTTGATTTTTAATCTTTTTAAGCAAGGTTTCCAGTGTTTTTTTATACGCTGAAAACTCATTTACAACGCTCTGGTGCTGCTCATACAATTGGACAGCTTGTCTAAGGTATCCTTTGTATTGAGCTTCAAACTTTAGTCCGTATTTGATTCCCTTGTAATATTGATACTGAAACAAATAGAAAGTAGCTGTGGCTTGAATGGTGTTTAATGGAGAGGAGAGGTTTTTTTTGAGGTAAGTAGTCCATGCGTTCGACAAGATATTGGGCATCCGGGAATAGAAATAATATTTGATAAGCATCTGAATGTATTGCAGTTCTTCGGGTTTCGAATTGTGTTTGCGCATCCATAATGTATAGGTGTCCATCAAATGTGAATGGATTTTGGCGGTGTCTAATGACGATTGTAAGGCTTGCTGAAAGCCTTTGGGTTCAGATACTATAAGTGTCTGAATATCTTGATCGGACAGGTTTAGATCGGTGGTTTTTCCTGTTTCGAAGCCAATGCGCTCGGTAAGCGCTATGTCTGCAAGGTCGGCTTTAAACAGTAACTTATCGGCATTGGATGAGAGCCACGAGATATCTATACTTTTACCTGGTATGGCCGAGCCACTGAGCCGTAAAGCCTCTTTGAAATGAAACCTAACAATGCTGTCGCGCTGTAATAAATTCATGGCACCATAGTTAGGTTGGAGGTTCTTAGTTTCGTAGGTGCTGGGCCTAAACTTTAAGTGCTTGTGCGCAAAGAAAAGTACTCTGCGCGCCTGCATCAGGTGCATTGCAGTTTTTAGTAAGGTTGATGATTTTTTGTTGATGAGCAAACTATCAATAAAAGCGCTGTTCCTGAAATATAAACTGTCCTCAGTTTTTAAGTCTTTTATTAGCATAGCGTAATACAAGCATCGCGCTAAAGCAATATCATTGTTGATTCTGATAGATTCCTCTTTTTTTGAGTTGACGGTTTTAAGCGTTTCTTCGAGTTGAGTTCTTGTTCTTATGGAATTTTCAATGTTCGTCCACTCATCATTAAGGTCGGTTTGGGCAAATGCTGTTGATGCATTAAAAAAAGCGAATAGTATGCAAGCTAGGATAAGACGCATGAGAGAAACATTAATTTTGTGTAATGCAATTTAGTGATTTGAAATTCACTTTTATAGTAGAAAAACTTCAATGCCATCATCTCGACTTGAGGAGAGATCTCTTGAAGAGATTGGAAAATTATAAATTCTATAATATCTTCGGTTCAAATGAAAAAAATATTCCTGCTACCCATCTTTTTTATAATCCTGGCATTGAGCGCTCGATCTCAAAATGTAACAAGCTTACCAGATTCAATTTATTCAGGAGAACAGGGCAAGATGCATGTGCAAGGCGTTGCTGTAGATAAAGCCAATGGATATGTTTATTTTTCTTTTACAGATAGGCTCATTAAGATGGATCTTTCGGGCAAACTGATAGGCAGTGTAACCGGTTTTGTAGGGCACCTTGGCGATTTGGATTTTAATGCAGCCGACGGGAAGATATATGGTTCGCTGGAATATAAGAATGATGCTATTGGTAAGGGGATCAGGAAATCATTGGGTGTACAAAACAACAATGAAAACGGTTTCTATATCGTGATATTTGATGGTTCCCGCATTGTGCGCCCTGATATGAGTGCAGAGAAAGAAGATTTGCTACGCACTGTTTACATAAAGGAAGCGGTAAAAGATTACCAGGACAGCGTACAGACTGCCAATGGTAAAAAGCCACACAGGTTTGCCTGTTCCGGAATAGATGGTGTTGCTTTTGCCCCGGCAATAGGAAGTGCTGATACCAATAAAAAATACTTGTACGTTGCGTACGGTGTTTATGGTGATACCGACAGAGATGATAATGACCATCAGGTTTTATTAAAGTACGATATCGCCAACTGGGATAAATATGGGCAGCAGTTATCGCAGGATAAATTGCACCATTCGGGACCTGAAAAGCCTTTGGATAAATACTTTGTAAAAACTGGCAGCACCCGTTATGGCATTCAAAATCTGGCTTATGATGCTTATACCGGGAAGTTTTTTGCCGCAGTATATCATGGTGCTAAAACGCAGTTTCCAAATTACGACTTGTTTGTAATTGATGCACATCAAAAGCCGGGTAAAGGTCAAATATCATCGGGTAATGAAACGATAAAAGTTCAAACTCTTTCTTTGTTGCAGGCAGGGCCAAAAGATGCAAATACGGGTATAAGCGGTTGGCGCTTTGAATGGGGAGCCACTGGTTTATGTCCTTTAGACGATGGGTTGTTTTATATTTCGCACAATAAAAAAAGCGAAGACGGACAGGAGCAGAGCACCATTTATAAATACAAATGGATAGGAGATGCTCAGAGCTCTTTTTCGAAAGCCAATCTTGAACTGCCCCTAAAGAATACTTCGCCACAGTAAATGTAACCTGCCTTTTCAAAAACATGCTTCATGGCTCCGTTATCAAAGTTGGTATCGGCTTTAACGCTGTGTATGTTGTTTCTTTGCGCAAAATCTTCAATGAAGTTCAACATCTTTCCCGATAAGCCTTTGCCAAGATAGTCTTCGGAAATTGCGACTCTGTGAAAGACAACAAAATCACCATCCGTTAACCATTTTCCTTTTATTTCTGCATAGGCAGGTTCGTCGTTAATTAGAATTGCACAATAGCCAGTAATGGTATCTCCATCGGCCATTACAAAACCAGCTCCCTTAGCTATGTCATTTTCAATTACTGTAGGGTTTGGATAACCATCCTGCCATTGGTTACTGCCATCTTCTTTTCTGCGCAGGATTGCTTTTTGCAGAATCACCCATATTTGGGGCAAATCATTTAATGTTGCTTTTCTAAAAACGTATTCCATAGTAATGCAAAGTTTGTTAAAAATATGCGTCTATACAACTCACAATGAAGAGGGAAATAAACTATGATATATCGGTAACTAATAGATCGATATTATATCTAATTTGTAAAACCAAACATTTAAACATGAAAATACAGCTTCTGTTGTTCTTATTATTAATAACCCTTAGCGGGTACTCACAAAACAAAAAAGAGGCTTTAACTCGTGAATTGGTTAGCGCTGAGACTGATAGGATTTATGAAAAGCTGGTGAAAATCAGAAGAGATATTTATGCAAACCCTGAATTGGCAGGGAATGAAAAACGTACTCAGGAGATCATAAAGAAATATTTACTGGATTTAGGCATCGAAGTTAAAACAGATACTTACGGGCATAGCATTATAGGTATTTTAAACGGAGAAAAAAAAGGAAAGAAGATAGCATGGAGAGCTGAAATGGATGCTTTACCAAATGGGCAGCATGGTTGTGGCCACGATGTACATATGGCAATTGGATTAGGAATAGCAGAAATACTTGCAAAAAATAAAGAGTCAATAAATGGAACGGTATATTTTATATTTCAACCAGAAGAAGAAACATTTGTTGGCGCAAAAAAAATGATTGAACAAGGCTTGTTTTCGATAATCAACCCCGATGAAATTTATAGTTTACATGTAACAGCATTGCCTGTGGGGCAAATTATGGTTAAACCAAATGAAATGTTTGCCTACCAAAAACGAATAAGAATTAAACTAAAAAATGAGCTATCCAAAGAGGAAGTTAAAGGGCTTACCAGGAAAATGTACAGTTCATTATCTCGCTCACAACTTAACAGTAAGCCCTGGGAAATACAACATATGAGTGACCCTAAAATAGGATTGATGAATCCGAATACAATCTTTAAGGACTACATGATTGTGGATGATAAATTTAATATCTACTCAGAGAAAGACGAGCTTTTTTTAGAAACATATTTATACGAGACAAATCAATCGAACCTCCAAAAAATCATACCTAAAATTGAACAGTTAATTGGAGAAGAAAGATATAAAGATAAACTGCTTTCTATTTCATTTATACAGGAAAATCCAACTGTAGTTAATGATGAGAAATTGACCAAAAGCGCAATAAAAACACTAAACGGAATCTATGGATCCAATTTAGTTGTGCCTGATTACGGACAAGCTCCTTATTTTAATGATGACTTTGCTTACTTTCAGCAAAAAGTACCAGGTGTTTATTTTTTCTTAGGTGGTTCTAATATTGAAAAAGGAATTGTAGCAATGAATCATGCACCTAATTTTAATGTTGATGAAGAAAGTATAAAAATTGGTGTCAGAAGTTTTTCATCCTTAATTATGGAAAGACTAAACGATAAAAAATTATACCAAAAAGGAAAGTAGAATACAATCTGTATATTAGGAGTTACTAATCACACACGCTCATGCAAATCCACAAAAAGAGACTTTTCATCCTGCTTTTATGCGCTCTTATACCCGTAGTAAGGTTATGTGCACAAACGTTGCCAGACGCTATTACAAAAAAGATAGATGGTTTATTTACGAAATGGAATACGCCGAATACACCCGGCTGTGTGATTGGGATTGTACGCAATGATTCGTTGATTTATGCTAAAGGTTATGGCCTGGCCAATATGGAATATGGTGTGCCCAATACTCCAGAAACCATTTACCATATGGCATCTGTTTCTAAGCAGTTTACGGCTTATGCAATTGTTTTGCTTGCCCAACAGGGGAAACTTAAGCTAGATGACGACATCCATAAACATCTTCCCTGGTTCCCGGATCTGAAAGAAAAAATTACGATCCGGAACTTACTGAATCATACCAGTGGCATAAGAGATCAATGGCAATTGCTGGCCATATCGGGCACCAGACTCGATGATGTAATTACACAGGAGCACATTGTTAAAGTGCTGAGCAAGCAACAGGCACTGAATTTTAAACCGGGTGAAGAGTATAGTTACTCTAACAGTGGTTTTACCATGCTAGCTGAAATTGTAAAATCTGTTACAGGCAAAACGCTTAGACAGTTTACAGATTCTGTTATTTTCAAGCCTCTGGGAATGAACAGTACACACTTTCATGATGATTATACGGAGGTGGTAAAGAACCGGTCTTACTCGTATTACCCGCGGGAAGGCGGTGGTTTTAACAATAGTATTTTATCGTACTCAAACGCAGGAGCAACCAGTCTGTTTACCAATGTTGACGATATGGCTAAATGGGTAATGAACTTTTACAAACCTACGGTGGGTACGGCAGAGGACATTAGACTATTAACGCAAAAGGGGAAATTTAATAACGGCAAAGAATCTGACTATGCATTGGGAATTGTTAACAATACCTACAAAGGGTGGAGGCAGTATTCGCATAACGGCGCCGACGCTGGTTACAGAACATCGGTTGTTACTTTTCCTGATCTAAAAATGGGTTTTATTGTTTTTAGCAACGTTGGGGATTTTAATCCTGGTGGTAAAGGTTACGAAATAGCTGATCTTTTTATTAAAGATACCACCGCAAAAGCAACTAAGCCAGAGGCCAAGCCAGTTGATACCAATAAAGCCGTATTAAAAGACATTACAGCTGCTAAAAAATTCGAGGGTAATTATATTGCTGATGATGGGGCACAGTTTGGTTTTAAATTGAAGAACCAAAAATTGTATTGGGACAGGTATGGCCGGTCTGACGTTTTATTAGAAGCCGAAAAGGGTACTTTTATGGTTGCTTCTTCACCTGATGTTAAATTTCAGTTCAGCACAGCAAAGGGAGATACCGTTGTTAAGCAATGGTGGCCTGATGGGAAACGTTCTTTGATTAAGTACGCAGTTAGCAATCAAACAGATAAGCAGTTGCAGGCATATGCAGGAACGTATTATTGTCCGGAACTGGACTGTAAATACGGCATTGTTTTAAAAGGGCATGATTTGATATTAACGAATAGCAAATACGAGGATAGTAAATTAAAGCTTATAGGAAAGAATCATGCTGGTACTGACTATTGGTGGATGGGTCATCTAAAAATGCTACGTGACAATAAAAATCAGATCATAGGTTTTGAAGTTAATGATGGCAGGATTATGCATTTGCGGTTCAATAAAATAGAGTAATTTATTTATACCAATAATGTTGGTCTATTCTGGTGATCCCGGGTTTGCCTATATCGGTTAATATTCTTCTTGCGCCGACAAGTGTAGCGCTTTGCCTGCCATCATAATTGTCGGCAGAGGGTACAAGACTGTTTATTCTGACCATTCCAGCCGCCTGGATAAACTCGCCCTTGCCCATATAAATGGCAGTGTGAGTTACCCTTCCATCATTGAATCCTCTGCGTTTGGCTGCCGAAAAGAACAACAGATCTCCGGGTTGCAGATTTCTTAAACACTTATCTACGCTAATGCTGTCGTTTTCTAGAACATCAACTGGCTGACCAATTAAGGCTTGTTGAGAGGCATCACGCGGGATAATCACGCCATTTAGAAAAAAGGACATTTTGGTGAAGCCACTGCAGTCGACACCCTTGCCGGACGTGCCGCCCCAGAGGTAAGGAACGCCCAACAGGCTTTGTGCTGTGGTTAAAATTTTTTCGGCATTTGGATCGGGTCTGGTAACCCAGGCTTGGTACAGGCTGGCTTGTCTTTTAGGTAAATATGCTGTTCTGCCGTCAGGATAGCCTACTTTGTAGAACTTTTTCTCTTCACCAAGTAACTGGAGGATATTGCCGCCAACCAGGTCAGATACTCGCTGCGCATTTTCATCGGGTGTGTTGAAGCTATGGCCATAGTCTGCAGTAAATACGACCTTTTTTGCCCTTTGCCAGGTTTCAAAACCTGATTTGTTCATGGGGGTTATGGCACCCACATCTGTCCACGATATATAACCATCAGGAGTTTGCACTAAATAGAACCCTCCGTGTTTTTTAAATACTTTAATTGGTGTGCCCAGCAACATTTGCGTCATCATCTCTGCCGCATTTTTCGGGTAGGCTCTGTTGTTGCAAACCGAGAGATTGGCTACCCCGTATTCCATCCCGTGTAAGGAGGGCTCTGGCAGCAATACGCCGCTGAATTTAATTGAAGGTGTGTTTGGCTTTAGTTTATCAAATTCTTTCAGCGCTTCCTGAGAGGTGCTTTCCAATTTGGCCGAATCACCAGTAAGCTCCAGGTTAAAATAAACTGAACGCTTATCTGGTGCATATTTTTTTTGAATGGTAGCCGCAACACTGCGAAAAACGGCAGTATCTGACTGTGCTTTAAGTGTAAAAATACTTAAAGAGAAAAGCAGACCCAAACAAAGACTTTTCATAGTTGTCAAATTAAATGATTTCGATAAGGAGAAACCTTTAACGAATATAGCTAAATGAAGGTTACAATGAAAAGAAAGGCGTTGTTGTGGCAGCTGCCGTTATTACAATCGCCGTCACGATAGGAGAGATCTCTTGGAGTAGCATAACCAAGAGATCCCTCAGTTCTTCGGAATGACGGCGGTGATCGAAATGCCCGCCTTAAAATGTAGGAGGCGTTGGTTTTAGATCAGAATCCAGAAAATCATTGACCATCGGAATTATCCAATCCATATGCTGCATCATACCAATATGCGTTGTGCCGGGAATTATAGCTAACCGGGATTTAGGCAGCCCATGTATATCGCCCATTTTGCCTCCGCCTTTAGCACGAAACAGCTCAAGCGCGTGCTCATATTGTACTCCGTCGGCATCACCTATGGCTATAAATACTGGAGCTTTTATATTTTTTACTTCCTTAGACCAGTCATAAGGCTTTACGTCTATACTAAGAACCTTTTTTACATACGCAGGGAAATTTTTAGGATCGTTTCCAAGACTGTCGTATTGTTTTTCGATAGGAGAGCCCTTGAACATGTCTGCATTCATTGTAGCAAAACTGGCCTCTACATCCGGCCACCACCCGTCGTGTTTATAGGTACCAGAGAGTATCACGAGTCTTCGTAACTGCTCAGGGTGGCGCACTGCAAACTGAAAAGCTACTCCGCCGCCCATACTATATCCTAAAATGTCTGCACTATCTATTTTGAGGTGCTTAAGCAAGCCAGACACATCGTCGGCCATATTTTCGTAGCTAAATTCACGAGGGATATCCTTTGTGCGGCCATGGCCCTGCATCTCTGCAACAATTATTTTCCGGTTTTTGGCAAAAACAGGTATGATGTGCGACCAGTTTAAAGGTATATTCATAAAGGAACCATGTAGCAGTACAATGGGTTTACCTTCGCCATAAACTTCATAGTACATTTTTAGCCCGTTTACATCAGCATAGCCACTGTCGGCTGGCTGTATGGGTTGGTTGTTTGCCGTTTCTTTTTGTTCGGTTGAAACGGCTTGTGTATCCTTATTACGCGGTTGGCAGGAAGCCATTACTGCCACAACAATAGCAATTGAGAGATTGATTATAATATGCTTTTTCATATTGTAAGGTTTTGTTACAATACAAATCTAGGGACCAAATGCTGTACCGTTGCTGTGAGTATGCGACAATATTAGGGGGAAAATACGACATACAGAATATGTTTCAATATCCATATATTGGTTGTTTATTGTAAGCTAACTATATGCCTTTAAGATTTCTTTTGTTTCTGCTGATTTTAATTTGCCATCAAGCCGGGTTATTTGCTCAGTCTGTGAGTGTCCCTTCCCGACAAGATACACTTAAGGGTAGTATAACTAAAGATAGAGAATGGTGGGATATAAAATATTACGCATTGGCTATTGAACCTGATTTTGGAAAAAAAACAATTCAGGGTAAAAATAGTATCACCTTTGAGGTAATAAAAAGTAACCATAATAGGTTTATGCAGATTGATTTGCAAGAACCGCTAGAGATCGATAGCGTACTGTTTAAACAGCAAAAGATCGCCGTCGAAAAGGAAGGAAATGTATGGTTTCTTAAAGTTCCTGATTTAAAAGTTAAATCGCAGGCTACTATTGACATCTTTTATTCAGGAGCGCCTAAAGAATCTACCAATCCGCCATGGGATGGTGGTATATCATGGAAACTTGACTCGTTAGGGAGGCCATGGATCACCCTGGGATCTCAGTTAATTGGTGCCAGCGTTTGGTTCCCATGCAAACTACATCAAGGCGACGAGCCCGATAATGGTGCTTCATTGGCCATCAGCGTTCCTGATACCTTGGTTGCTGTTGGTAACGGCAGGTTAAAAAGCCGAATAGTAAATAGTAATGGAACCGTTACTTATAAATGGCATGTAGTAAATCCAATAAACAATTATGGTTTGGCTTTTTATGTGGGAAAGTATGTGCGGGTTCCAGAAATGTATAAAGGCGAGAAAGGCAATTTAAGTACTGACTATTGGGTAATTGATTACAACAGAGAAAAGGTTCATTCTTACCTCAAAAATGAGGTTGACAAAACGCTGAAAACTTTTGAATACTGGTTTGGGCCATATCCTTTTTATGAAGATAGTTTTAAAATGGTGGAAGCACCATATCCGGGCATGGAACATCAAAGCGCTATAGCCTATGGTAATGGATTTAAGTTGGGCAGGATAAATGCAAAATACTTAAGTACGTGGGATTTAAAGACCGATAGGCTGGTGGTTCACGAAGTCGCGCATGAGTGGTTCGGAAACAGCATTACAACAAAAGATATTACTGACAGATGGCTGCAGGAAGGATTTGCAGGGTATGCCGAAGAGCTTTTTATTGAAAGTCAATATGGTAAAAAGGCAGCCAAAGAGTTCTTTGAAGCTAGAACTATTTGCCGGATTAAGAATACTGAACCAATCATAAGACGCTATGGAATTTATGAGGATGCTGGTGGACACATGTATTTAAAAGGCTGGACAATTGCGCATATGCTTCGGGCTATTGTTGATAATGATGAGCAGTTCCGTAAGATGTTAAGGGCTGTTAACCGCGAGTTTTATCATAAAACAGTGAACTCAATTGAGGTTGAAAGGTTTATCGGAAAAACTTTAGGTAAGAATCTGCAGCCATTCTTTAATCAGTACTTGCGGGAGAAAGATATTCCTACTTTTGAGTACAGCATACGTGACAACATATTGAGGTATCGCTTTAGCAATTGTTTGTCGGATTTTGTAATGCCTATTAAAACCAATCTTACAAGTGATAAATGGCTTAATCCGACTAAAGATTGGAAGGAACTGCGTATAACGCCAACCAGCAATTCATCGTTAAGTATTGATAGTGACTTTTATGTAAATGTGAAAAGGGTTGAATGAGAAGTGAAATGTATCCGCTATTTTGTAATCTGTGCGCGGACATTTTTAACAAAGTCAATAGTAACTTCCGCTAAATCTGCAATCAAATATTTCTACTGTGAGGTAATATGACAGCAGACTTATGAAAAATTCTAGATTTTAGTTTGATTTCTTATATTAGTGTTATAACCAAATAACATGAAAAAATTAACGCTCAAAGGTATTACAATCGTTTTATTACTATTTGTCTCTTTTACCAAACTTTCTGCACAAGAATCGAATTCCGCTTTATTTAATGGCGCATGGGAGCTAACGCGATTGGCAACTAATGGTTCTGAAAGCAGGGTGGCAATTCCAGGTTTGTTGAAATTCTTTGATGCAGATGGTAAGTTTTTTAACATGCGGATCACTCAAAACGGATCTATTATTACTCATCAGGGTAATTATGTAATAAACGATAATGAGACCTATTCTGAAATTATTAAGAGCGAAACCCAGGGCGCTACCTATGCCTTAGCCGGAAAGACGTATAAACTAAGATATAAGTTTAGCGATGATAAAAAACTGCTCGTTTTGAATGGAATGGTAGAAGGTAAAGACGGGGCTGAAAGTCTTGGATTCACAGAAGTCTGGAAAAGAGTTGAAAATAAAATTGACTCTATTTAAATCAGGTTGAACGAAGGCCATAGTCATTTGATTGTTTAATTACTATTGCATTGAGCCTCGTGTGGTGAGCTGTTGAGTATTCTTGGTAAATTGCATACTCAATAGCATATAAAGATTATGGTTAATGAATCCGGAAAACCAGAGTTCTGGGAATCAGCATTTGGCGAAAAACAGGAGATGTGGGGCTTTGAGCCGGCAAAATCTGCTGTACTGACAAAGGATTTTTTTGTTCAGAAATCTCTGAAAAATATTTTGATACCTGGAATTGGTTACGGAAGGAATGCACAAATTTTTAAAGAAAACGGGATCACGGTAACAGGGATCGAGATTTCAAAGACTGCCATTGAAATGGCGAGAAAACATTATGGAACAGATATGATTATTCATCATGGCTCTGTAACTGATATGCCATTTGATAAAAACCAATATGACGGGATATTCTGTTATGGTTTAATTCATTTATTAGATAGTAGTGAAAGGGAAAAGCTAGTTTTCGATTGCTATAATCAGCTATCAGAGAATGGTTATATGGTATTTACGGGTATTTCAAAAGAAGCGCACACCTACGGACAGGGCAAGTTTATTAGCAAGGATCGCTATGAAATATATGATGGTGTAAACATGTATTTTTATGATAGGGAATCGATCCATGCAGAGTTTGACCAAGCAGGTTTATTTGAAATTACAGAAATCAGCGAGAACCAGCCGTTCTTTTTAATTAAATGTAAAAAAGGAGACAACTAGATAATAAAAGGGGTCTGTTTTTAGTCAATTTAAATTGAGAATCTATTTTCGCTATATTTAGTAACCAATGTAAATCGCATGAAAATAACGCTCCTCTTAGCATTCCTGATTGTATTCTCATCTGCAATGGCACAAAGCCATGACAAAGTAACCCTCTCAGGTACGGCCACCCACGAAAAGATTGACCATATTTTTATCAATGAGCCTTTGTTATTTTACACACAGGAGCCTAAAAATCTATTGACGTGTTATACACAAAACAATCAGCTTAAGGGCGCTTTTGGCATAAACAAACCCCAGTTTGTTTATTTGAGTATAATGTTGAGGAATTGGCAGGTATATGTAATGCCAGGAGACACCATAAGATTTACGATTGATGGCGCAGGTCTGGATGCAAAGATTAAGTTTTTTGGGAAACATGCAGCTAATTACCAGGTGTTTGCAAACATAACTGATTTTACGGGAGGTCCGCAAAAGCCACCAAGATATATTATCAGTAAAGAGCTGCGGCACAATAAAAACAATTTACTGAATTATAAAATAACCCTTGATAAATGGTATAAAGATAAAAACGAACAATTGGAATCGCTTTTAAAACTTTACCCTATTTCTAAATCACTTACTCATATTGCTAGAAGTAAGATTGGGTATTATTATGCGAATTCCTTGTATTCACCGGTTTCAGACATGGCTGCAGACAGCGTTCCAAAGGAATATCTTAACGAATTGAAAAAAATCGGATTTAACGATGACCGCTTGTTAAGCGCTAATGAGTACAAGTATGCAGTGTATAATCGATATGTAAGGTTTAAAGAAATTGAAGGCACGGTGAATTTGAAGGAGATTGAAAAGAAAATAAAGAGTGAGTTAAAAGGTAAAAGTAAAGATTATGCAATTGCAAGTTTAATTGGTGCCTGTGCGCAGAGAAAAATTCCAATAGATGACAGCGCTTTATCATCCATGATCCGGTCTGCTTATACTGAGGTAAAGGATCCCAGCTATTTAGCGTACATCAGGGAATCTGAATTAAATTATTTCTTGTTGAACAAGCCATTGACAGATAAGGTATTAGATGGCACTTTGTTGACCACTTATTCAAATGGAATGAAGAAGAGTTTAAGAGAAGTATTAGCCGTTTATCCTGGAAAGGCTGTATATATAGATTTGTGGGCGAGCTGGTGTGGCGCTTGCCGAGTAGATATTGCCGAATCTGCCGATGCAAAGAAATGGATGACGGAAAATGGTGTTGCAGTAGTTTACTTTTCACTTGACAAAGACAAAGCAGCCTGGATGAAAGTGACTGTAAGTGATAAAATAGAAAACGATCAGTACCTGGTAGAGAATGAGTTCTCATCAGAGCTCTCTAAATTTATGGGGATCACGAGTATTCCAAGATATTTACTGATAGATAAAAACCATTTTGTAAAAAGTATTTTTGCTCCAAGACCCCTGGAAAGTGATTTAACACAGCTAAAGTCGCTGGTGAAAATATTTTAGTTGTAGTTACCAATGCATATTTGGACATTTGCAATAGTTGTTTGACGATGAGCAGGTTGGTTACCAGCCTATTATGAAGTAGATTTATTTTAAATCATCTTAATCTCTCAGTATGAAACTATTCAAACTGCTATCCCTTGCAGCAATTGCCGGTTTGTTGGTTACCGGAAGTATGACCAGCAGAAATCATCATCTTCTTTTCTCGGACAGTGCGCCTTCGGGGATTCTTTCACTGGAACTTACCAGGTCTAATAGTATTCAATACCGGATTTTTTCGGAATGGAACCGCCCTGAAAATTATGTTTTTGAACGGGACTGGACAAACCCGGCTGACTCGGTGACAATGGATAGCACTGTGTCGCCGGGTAAAAAGATTAAGTATAGTGAGCCGGGGGAAAAGATTAGGGGTGTGGATGCGGTAGAACGCCAAACGCATGCCGACTATTGGTTTATACTTTTTTATGTGTTTGGATTGATTTTGTTGTTTTGGCATTATTACCGGAATGTTTATCCTTCAAAAGACAGAATTACAAGCAGACAGTTTTGGCTGTTTTCGGGAACGGTAATAGCGATTGGTATTCTGGATCTTGTCGAAAACTACTATATCCTGGAATCTGTTGATCTTTTTAAAAGGCTAAATCCGGAAGATCCCTCGCCAGATAGGCTGAGTGATTTTGTGAAATCCGGAGTGGCAGCTTATGTTTTCTATCCCGCCTTGTTTAAGTTTATTCTCCTGTTTATAACGCTGTACTCATTTGGTTGGTCTATCAGTATTTTTAAACGGCTTACTGGCTGGCTTTCGGGGCTATCCGATAACTTTTTATTTGGATTACGTTTGGGATGGATGTTTCGTATTGTGCTGATTGTACTTTTTGTGCTGTTTGGATTTTTGATCTTTTCTGATCAGGGCCAGGATCTGCTGATTACGATTAATACCTCCTTTTGGGGAACCATAATCTTTCTTTTTTCTATCTCGGTTTTAGCGACGATAAACTGGTATCTGCCCAAGCTATATGCTGGCGGGTTTACGGATTTAATGTTGACGGTGCCAAAAGGTTTTGTGATGGCTGGAAAGAACTCGGTAAATTATGCCCGGTTGTTAGGTGCGCTTACTTTTTTGATCCCGGCTGTGGGTATTCTAAAGACCATGCAGCAGTACCATATGCCTTATCTTTTGGATGATGTGCCTGTGATGGTGATATTGCTGGTTGCCTTGGTGGGCTACAAGCAAATGTTAAAATACAATACGCTGGACTCTTTTTTTGCGCCACGTGGGGTGTTTTCCGCTTTGCGCTATATGATGGTAATGGTGCTGTTTTTTCTCTTGATGATCGCCTTCTATTTCATCAGGGATATGGAAGTGGAACAGTATGGCCGGCTTTCATACCTTTCTCTGGATCTGTTTTTATTATCTTTTGCTTTTCTGATTACTACCACTTACCGGACTAAGATTTCGTTTGTCCAAAATATAGAGGTTGCACCTGTTGTACTGATTGTTGGCTTGCTGCTGGCTGTGGTGTTTATTCTGTTTAATATTCCCCCGATACTCTTTGCGCTTATTGCTAAGTTTAGGTTCTTTACACTTTCCATTGTTATTGCTGCATTGATCTGTTATGCGCTGATATTCTCTTATCTGCTTGTATTAGGTAAACGGACTAAAGTGCAATGGATTACGCTGCTTCTGTTAATAGGGTTTTTGGTCTCTTATGTAAAGATAAGTGATTTTCATAAGGTGAATACCGTTGTGGCCAAAGGAGAGGAGCCAGTGGCATTATCTACTCATATCCGTAGTTGGCTGGAGCATAGACGAGGAGAAATTGCGACATACCAGGCTGAGCACAATAAGCCTTACCCTGTATTTTTTTTAAATTCTTATGGCGGCGGGATCAGGGCCTCCGTATGGGCCACTATGGTAGTGAGTGAACTGGATTCCCTGGTACTTGCCTCACGTGGCAGTAAGCAGATAAGTGATGATTTCCAGCATCATGTATTTTCCTTTTCAGGCGCATCTGGCGGGACTATAGGCTTTTCTCTTTTGACGGCAGACAGAGTTAAGGCAAAAGATAGTATCTCTTCCGGAAGGTTTTACCCTAATAACACCAAGGTATATGAGTACGATTACCTGACAGCGAATGTAGTGGGGGTTTTTGGAAGGGACCTGTTTATGACCATGATTGGAGGGAATTGGTATGACGATCGTTCGCGCCTGCAGGAACGAGGTTTTGAGGGGATACTGAAGGATAAGTTTGGAATGGACTATGATATCACATTAAGAGAGGCCTGGAAGAAGGATAATATGGACTTGCCCTTGCTTTTTTCCAATACCTATGATATTAATACGGGTAAGAAGGGAATTGTTGCTCCTGTGTTGTTAGAGAAGGATGATTTTCCAAGCTGTGTTTTTATACAGGATTTGATGAGGGCAAAAAAACTTGACCTGCCACTTTCTGCAGCCGCTTTCCTGAGTGCGCGTTTTCCGTATGTATGTCCGACAGGTAAGTTTGATGAGAAGCATCATTTTACTGATGGCGGAACACTGGAAAATTCTGGCGCAGAGACCTCGAGGCAGGTGATTGCTGTATTTGAGCGGGTGCTTGCAGAAGATGAGTTTGCGGGGCTGAATGTTACGATAAATGTGCTTTCGATTTCTAATAGCATTCTATCTGTTGAGTATCCAACTCAGGATAAGAATTTGTATGAGGTAGTAGCTCCGGCATTGGGGATTTTGGAGACCATTAGTAGTAATGCACTTAAGGCTGATACGATTAATAAGGTGATGGCAGCGCGACAAAAAATGAAAGGGTGGAGCTATAACAAAATTCAGCCCACACGGGAGATGATTGCGGGCAACTGGCCTGTGCTGCCATTAGGCTGGCAAATCTCGGATCATGCGTTGGAGGTGATGAAAAAAAGTATTAAGGATCAGCGGGCAAAAATAGAAAATGTACTGTTGGTATTCTAATCTTGCATCCTTATCATGCACTTTACATCTGTTTGATTGGGGTAGAGTTCAACACAGTATCCTTCCATATCAATTCCCGGCAGATCGGTTAATTGGTCAAAGGCTTTGCCTATGGCTGGTATATCTTTCATGAAATCAGTAATGGTGATACAGCTGTATCTACCGGCCTTTATGGATATTGTTTCCAACCCAAGGGCTTTGGCTTCACCAGGTTGCAATTCTTCGGCTGCGGCTTTATAAATAATGCCTCCATCGTTCTCGGGACGTGAAAGACCGAAATATTGTCGGTTTTCGTTAAATGATACAAGTGAATGCAATTTTTGGTGAGCGGCCATTACTCCGTCTGGAAAAGAAGAGGCCGTTACATAAATTACTGGAATGTCGTGGTTGATTTCTATAGTTTCCATGGTAAATAAAATCTTATAGATGCAATTTACCTATTGTTTTGAAGAATATTATGTTCTAGGGCTCTAAAAATCGATACCAAGCCTTAATCCGGCAGACGAAAACTTTACATTTTCTATTTTAGAACTTTGCATGGGTAATTTAAAGAAAGGTTCAAGCGTAATGGTTCTGTTTTTTAAGAAAGGATACTTGTACCCGAAAGAGATATTGATAAAGCTTTTGTATTTTTCTTTATTCTGAGGTTGATCTTCAATGTCTACCACGGATCTTTCTTCACTGGTAAAGGTTTTATCGTATACTTCTCCATTTGGATCTACAATACTTTGCGTGTGGGAAACTGTACTGACATAAGTTAGCTCACCCCTTTGTTTTATAGTTGCAAAGGCCGAAACGCCAACTTTGGCATATAGACGTTGGTTAACGTTATATCTTAGTCCTAATGGAATTTCGACCCCTGATAACCGAACGGTGGCCGATTCTAATTGTTTTTCGTCTGTAGCGCTCAGGGTCTGCCCATCATTATCTTTAAAAGCAGAGGATTCCCGATAGCCTGCGCCTAACATTATCGTGATTTTTGGATGTAAGGCATAACCTACTACGGCTTCAAATGCTAATCCCAATTTCTTTGAATTGCTAAAGTCGGTAGCCATGCCCAATCCAACTATCCAATTAGGTTCTTTTTTGGTTTTTTTAGCGCTTTCGGTTTCCTGGTATGTTGTGTAAGGAATTATTTTTTTGCTTCGAGGTGCACGAGCTGCATCAATCTGCTCTTCATTTGGTTTTGCCTGCGCTACCATGGTATTTTCAGGTATGGGTTTATCTTGTTCCGGAATCGTACTGTTTACAAGCCTAATTTTAGCTTGCTTTTTGTTAATTTGAACGGGGTGATGATTGGTTGTATTGAGCTTTTTAACCTGGACTTCTTGTATGATTTCTTTTTGCACCGGTTTAGTTTTGAACTTCACTAATGGTATCGGTTTAGGATCGGGATTGTAACTGAATAAAAAAGCAAGGCAAATTAGCAGGAGTGACGCAGCAATTCCTGAAAACCAATACCACCCGCTTGTTTTAGTTTTTGCCGGCTGTTGTTTTGAAAATGATTCCCATGAGCCTTCTTTGTAGGCTTCTTCGTTGTTTTGTAGAAGTGATTTAATCACTTCAAGCCCTCTATCCGTATGTTCCATCTTCAACAATTAAAGATTCATTATAAAGTTTTCTTAATTTTTGCTTAGCCCTGCCTAAGTATACTCTGCAGATATTTTCGGGTATACCTAAAGTTTTTGAGATCTCATCATGAGAGAATCCCTCGATTTCGAACATATTAAAGATTATCCTTTGCGACTCAGGAAGTGTATTAAGTAATTTTAAGATGTCCTCAACATACAGCTGATCTAATGCACGACTATAGATCTGTGGATGCTTTTCTTCGCCTATATCGTCAAATTCCTCGTTGATGGTTCTCCTTTTACGGAGGTAATCTATGCAATTGCGTGAGGCTATCTTTGCCATCCAACCTCGAAATGTTTTTTCGGGGTCTATTGCAGATTCTAATAGCTGAAATTGTGTGATATGATTAAATATCTTGATAAACGTATCATTTACAAGTTCTTCCGAATCACTTCTGTTGTTGATGTAACGCATGGTAACTGCCATTAAATACCCATAGTAGGTTTTATACATGACTTCCTTTGAAGCGTTTTTTTGATCAGCAACGCCTGCAATAATTTCCTTAAGCTTCGGGAGTTTTCTTAGCACTCTTCCAGGATTTATATATTCTACGCCAACTGGTATTCATAAATGGGGCTACACAAATGCTTTTATAAATAAGAAAGTGTAGCCCCAGAAATAATAGGAGGTTATTTGTTGGTAAGAACCGTTAAACCAAGTTTGGTGTCGTCTGTTGCGGCTTTAAGGCCTTTTGCATAGATCGTATATACTTTTCCTTTTTCAATTTTAACTTTTGGAAGTGTAGCAAGTACAGTTGTCTTGCCATTTTCTCTGATCTCAAAGTTGATCTCGGCGCCCACCTCTGTGGTATTGGTGAAATCGGTTGATTCTTTAAATGCTTTTTTAGCCAGAAGTACTTCTGTTTTTCCGGTAACAGCCAAATCAAGTGAGCCTGCATCAGGACTTAAGTTAATGAAACGGATTTTTGCTTTATCAGCAGCTGGAGCAGTTAGGTCATCAGCAACAAATACAAGTGCATTGCCTGTTTTATCTGCAACAAATACCGAGTAAGATTTATCTGCGGCCAGGGTTACATCGGCTTTTACAAGAATATCGGATACATCTTTTTTAGTAACGCTTAATTCCCGTTTGCCTGAACTGATTGATTGGTATTCGATTACCGTGTTGTACGTTAATGCTTTCGTATTCTTTTTTACTTTATCTACAAAGAAAGAAAGCTCAGGCGTTCCTGGCGCGGCATGGATTATTGATAAATTTGCTGGCTTAGGTGTTTGTGGATTAGGATCTTTATCCTTTTTACATGAACTAAAGATACTTGTTAACGTTAAGGCAAACACTAAAGTTTTGGCAACTGGCGATAGGTAGTTTTTTGTTGTTTTCATTTTTAAGTTTTTGTGAAATAAAATAGTGTAATGTTAATGGCCATTAACGTTATTACCCATAGAACGAGCCTCATTATGAAAAAGCAACAGGGGTAGTAAATTATTTAAATTTTTAAAGTATTTTTATACTGAACTAAGGGCCAAGTGTTATGAGTTTCGAACTATCAACCAGCGTCATTTATATTACACCTGAACATGACGAAGTCTATACTTTTATAAAGGAAATAGACAATAAACAAGGTTTGTACACCTTGGATTTTAATAATGTAGTTGTTCCTGAGAATAAGATTAAGGTAAATACACACACTAACTTTAGTGTGCCTTCCTTAATGACTAAAAACCGTATCATTAATTATCATTATGATAAACTGGTTGATAGTATTGTGCGTTTTTTGATAGATCATAATCCGGCTGAGGATTTAATGAAAATATATCGGAAGAGAGAGGTGATCTACTTTGAGCCTATAATAGATGATTCTGAAAGCCCGGATGATAAAGAGCATTTTAGGGAGCTTACAGATAAATTAAATAAACTGATAGGAATGGCAAATAGTGCTATTAAAAGCCGTTTCAACAAACATATTGTAGTTATTTTAAACTACCCTCCAAAAACGCATCATCTGCATACGATACGGATTTAGTATGGTATATGGGATACTAAAAATGATTAGAAATGACTATTTATCAAGTTTCTGCTCATGTCTATATTAGTGATAGCTTTCACTAATTAGACTTCTATGAAAACGCTAGTAATTTCTAAAATTCCTGCCTATGGCAGTTTTTCAAAAGACGTAAAAATCTTACAAGAAAGATTAATTGAGCTTGGGTTTGATCCGAAAGGTGCAGATGGAATTTATGGAATGAATACCCAGCAAGCTGTGATCTCATTACAGCTAAAAAATAAGTTACAAGGATCGGGGGTTATAGGCCCTAAAACTTTAGGCTTGTTAAAACTGGTTGTATCTGATATTTCAGTAATAACGGATAGTCCGTTGATTACCAAGGATATTAAGAACAAGAAAGACAGGCATCTTCATCCAAACATGCGCCAGCGATTAGAGGCATATCTTTTTGCAAACGGGAATATTCCGGATTTCTGGACGAATAAAAAACTAAGCTCGGTTTGCATTGCAGTACAGGAAGCATTGGCAGAACTGGGTGTTAAGGAAAACGGGAGAAACAACTATGGAACTGACGTTGGCGAAGTGCAAGGTACTACCGGGGGGTTTACGCCGGGCGGAAATGGAGATGCATGGTGTTTGGATTTTGCCCAGATGAAGGTGGCAATAATTGAAGATTTCTATCAAAAGGAATCGCCGGTTCCTGCTACTGCTAATTGTGTGGATTGCTGGAAGGGATCTGAAAAGGTGGCCGGCTTAACCACATCGGTACCAACGATTGGCACTTTGGCTTTAGCACAATATATAAACAATCCAACAAGGGGTCATGCCATGGAGTGTTATGAGCTGCTTGGAGGGGGGCAAATGCGGACTGTTGAAGGGAATACTTCTGCAAATGACATGACTAATGGAAACAACTCCGGTTTTAATGTGAGGAACCAGAAACTCAATAACAGAGACACCTTAAGAACGCTTGGATTTGTATATGTATATCCAAATAATCAGGTTCCTACATAAAAGTGTATTCTACTTTAAATATTTTAAGTTTAAACCAATTATTGCTAGTGTGCTTATTATTGTTATTGTGGCGCTAACAGAGATAGAATGTAGGATTGCGGCACTTCCGCCTACGCCAATAGCTCCAAAAACTGCGACCCCAATAGCTCCGGCAGCTTGCCTTACGGTATTTAATGCAGCAGAAGCAGTACCTGACAATGATTTATCTACGCTGGATAAAATACCGTTAGTCATGGCGGGAACGGCAAGTCCCATACCCATCGGTATAATTAGAAATGGCAGGAATAACTGCCAGTAAGGTGTATTATCTTTAGCTATAAATAGCCCTGCAAACCCAACAGCAAACATTGCGAGACCTATTATAATTGGTTTCCGTATACCAAATTTATTGATTACACGACCGCTGATGAGATTGGAAATAACGAACCCTACAGTTAAAGGTAGAAAAGCCAGGCCAGCGTTGAGCGATGAATAATGGAGTACGTTTTGCAGATAAAGACTGAGTGTAAAAACAGTTCCATAGTAAGCGCCATTTAAAACGGCACCAAGTAAAAGCAGTACGTTAAACGTAGGAGCGTCAAAAAGATGAAGCGGCAGCATCGGGTGATTCACTCTTTTTTCGATAGTTAAAAATGCCACAAGCGTAGCGGCACTAAAAAGCAGGCCTCCAAATATTACCGGATCTTTAAATCCAAAGTTAGGCCATTCTATAATTACCGCAATCAGTGCTGTAATGGAGAGCATCCAGGTAATTTGTCCGGCGATATCAAATCCTTTGTTAACCGAGGTCTTATTTTGTGCCAGACGAAAACTGAACAGGAAACCAGCGAGACAAAGCGGTACATTCACAAAAAAGATATAACGCCAGTTGCTAATCTGGATGAGTAAGCCCCCAACGATAGGACCGGCAGCTATGGCGGCACTTCCTGCCGCGGTCCACAAACCTACTGCACGTACGCGCTTTGCAGGATCATGAGCAAAAGCCTGATTAAGTATGGCAAGAGAACTAGGGATCATGGTGGCCGCACCAACTCCCTGCAGTACTCTAAATGCAATGAGGGTAGCTGCGCTTCCGGCAAATCCACAACCTATAGAAGCGATCCCAAAAATACAGATGCCAAGTTGAAATATACGTTTTGCACCTAAAAGATCGCTTAAATTGCCGGCAGATAGCATAAGCACTGCAAAGGCAAGGGTATAGGCATCTATTACCCATTGTAAGGTAGTAATACTGGCATGATAGGTTTTGGCAATAGGAGGCAACGCAATATTTACAATAGAAACATCTAGCTGTGCAACTACAAAGGCCAGACTTGTTATTCCGACTATCCAGCCAAAGGGAACGGTATGATTAGGGGAAGTTGTTGTGTTTGATAAACTCATCGCTCGTTTTTGCAAGTGCAAAGGTGCACAGAAAGGACGGTTTTTTCTTAGCAGTTTCAGTTTGTTACTTTATTTTAGCAAAAATATTTTCAGAAATACTAAATCTCTTTGACTATGACCGGAATCGATAATTTCAGTGCTTTTATATTGTCAGCAATAATTGTAGTTATTACCCCGGGTATTGATACCATACTGGTTTTAACAAGAAGTATTTCAAGCGGGAAAAAAGCCGGTATGTACTCAGCATTAGGTGTAAGCACGGGCTTACTGGTACATACCTGCGCAGCTGCTTTTGGATTATCACTTATTCTCGCGAAATCTGCTTTAGCGTTTATGATTGTTAAATATTTAGGTGCAGCCTATTTAATTTATATGGGCTATAAGGCACTTTCCAGCAAGGGTGATCGTACAGCGTTAAAATCAATACCAGTTCAATATATAAGAATGGAAAAAATGTTTTGGACCGCTTTTTTAAGTGATGTTCTAAATCCGAAAATAGCCATGTTTTTCCTGGCTTTCCTTCCCCAGTTTGTTTTAACTTCGGCAATAAATAGCCCATTTCCATACCTTATTCTTGGGGTAGTTATCTTTTTGATCACGCTCGCATGGTGTGTTTTTCTGGCGCTGATGGGTGGGAATGTAGCTAAGTTATTTAACCGAAGTCCTAACACTGAAAATTGGCTGAACAAAATCTCGGGAGCTGTATTTATTATTCTGGGAATTAAGGTAGCATTGACAAAGTCATAAGGAATAAAGTAATACGGAATATCAAATGTTAATTCTCAATTAGAAACATCGTCATTTTTAATTCCTCTCCTGGTTTTCCTTACCTCATCTTTTAGCCTTCCAAAATTATAGTTCAGACTGATTCTGTATGAACGGAGATAAGATTGGTTGTGGCTTAGCTCTGTAAAATCGAACCCGGTGGTGGTTGTTTTAAGGGTTCTGAACTTATAAAAGGGATTATTTAATGCTGCTGTTAAGCTTAATTTTCCTTTGATGAGTTCATGGCTGCTGCTGAAACTGGTATTTACTTGTCCTTGTGTTATAGACTGAAATGTTTTGGAAGCAGGGTTTTTTCCAATTACACTGAGGTTTGCGCCCAATCTCCATTTTGGTGTTGGACGATATCCGCCTGTTAAGGTAAAATTGTAAAACAAATCTTTAGAATGTGGTATCACATTTCCTTCAGTTTTAATATCCAAATAATTAAAGCTCCCATTAAAATTAAAGTTCAGACTCTTGGTTACCGTATATCCCAAATTGAGATCTGCTGCCAGAACAGCGCCTTTTCCAATGTTAGCAAATGTATTTCTGGTAATTCCGGACGTCGGATCATAAGTGAAAATTCTGAAATCCAGATTATCAAATAATGAATAAGCTAATCCAAGATTAATAGAAACTTTACCATTGTGGTTATATCCTGCAAGTATGTTATTCACAGACGAGGGCATAAGGTTAGGGTTGCCGGTTGATTCTGTATTTGGGTTACTTCTGTCTACAAAAGGGTTAAGCCTGTTGATGCCAGGGCGTCTTAACCGTTGTGAAAACCCAAAACTAATGTTATCGCCGCCCTTTAACTGATAAGCGATTGATAAAGAGGGAATCAGGTTTAAATAATCCTGAGAAATATCACCATCTACAATGGTTTGCTCAGCACGCAATCCAGCCTTTATCCCAATGTTCTTTCCATAATTGTATGCTATTGAAGTGTAGGCAGAAAACACATCCTGAGAAATCTCAAAATCGTTAGCCTGAAACTGAGCTGCAGAGTAATCAAAATTGCTGCTGTTGTTTCTAAGGATAGCCTTAATGCCCGATTCCAGTCCCCAGTTTTTAAACTTATCGGAGTAGTCAGCTTGTGCAGTATGCTCATTGGAACCGGCGTGATTATTTTGCAGAAATCCGGAATAGGGATAGTTTGTAATTTGACTAAGAATGAGGCCGTTTTGGCCATCACTATTAAAATTTGTATAGCGATAGGATAGGGTTAACGCCCTTGTTTTCTTTGATTTAGAAGAGATCTGATAGTTAACTGAGGCATCTATATAGTCGCTATTGCCATCGTAGGTATTTTGTATGTGATAGCCTTGTAGTAATTCTCCGTTTTGAGTGAGCGACGAGACCTGGTTGCTGAGTTGGGCGTTTTTGTTGCCATTAAGATTGATCTGAGCTGAGATGAGCTGTAGTGGGGTGATTTCATAGCTCACATCGGTTCCAAGATATCCGGTTCTGCCGTCAGATTTATTATCGCCATCTTGAGTTAAGGTTTGAGGGTTATCGCCGATGGCATTTCTAATCAAATTATTTGTTGTGACAGGGGTTTTAGAAAGCGAGCCACCGGTGAATACCGAAGCGATAAGTTTACCAGATTTAAAATTAAAAGATCCACCAGCGCCCGGGCCACCTGCAGGAAAACTTTCATTGAGATTTAAAGAGCCATTGTATCCATCGGCGGGTTTTTTGTTAGTTACGATATTGATGATTCCTGCGAATCCTTCTGCATCATATTTTGCTGGTGGATTGGTAATTACTTCGATCTTTTCAATAGTTGATGCAGGCATGCTGCGCAAAACTTCCTTAGGGTTATTCTCGATCATACCAGATGGCCTGCCATTGATAAAGATCTTAAAACTAGTGCTATTTTTAAGTCTGATGTTTTGCTCTGCATCTAGTGAAACAAAAGGAATTTTACGCATCATTTCCAGAACGCTGTTCCCTTTACTATCCGGATCGGCTTGTAGATCGTACACAAGCCTGTCTATCTCTTGAGTGACTATTGGTTTGCTGCCGGTAATGTTTACCCCTTTCAATTGTTTGGTGTCTGGAGATAATAGGACCAAACCCTGATCAACGTGCAGTTTTGTAGTATCCTGAAGAGATATTGCAAATGTTTTGGCCTTATAGCCGATACTCACTATTTCAAGTTTGTATGTTCCAGACGGTATTTGACTTAATGTAAATATACCGGTGCTGTCGCTTATCCCTGTCTTAACAATTGCATTTGTTGAACTAATGATGTTGATTGTAGCCCAGCCGGCCGGTTTTTTGCTGACGGAATCCATAACCTTCCCGTTCACAGAAAAGTTGGGTATTCTGGTTTGTGCAGCCGATTGATTATAACTTGTTATGATGGCGAAAAAGCCTATGATAAGAAATAAACGTAGTTGAAGGTTTTTCATGAGTTTTGATTTTTGGAGCGCCTTAGGGTTTGGACAGCGCATAGCGCTGCCATTGCCCTTGAAGACCTTTTTGTGTTCAGTAAATTAAAGAAGTAGGGTTGGGTTGTTTTAGCCCTGGTCTTTTTCAGATTTCCTCACGAGGAAATAATAAGAAAGGAAACCGGCGGCAATAAAGATCATTTCAATTCCATAAGGCAGGGGAGAATCAACCTGGGCATCGGGAATGTAATTGATAACCACTAAACCTATTCCGCCAAAGAAAAGAATAAGACCCCATTTAAGTACTGCAATCTTATGGTTAAATGATTGGCCCAGTGAGTTTAGTATTTCGGGATTTGTAAGCCCTGAGTTGATTAGACGATTCTTTAAAATGAAGTTGAGAATGGCAATTACAACGATTGCTGTAATAATGAATAATGATATTGAGATGGTTATACTTTCTATGTGGTCCATGATGTCTGTTTTTAAATGTGATTTATTGCCCAAGTAGACACGCCTGCCAATAAAAAGGTTGCAGAAAAATACATCTTTTTAAAATTATTATTTTTTTTGTGGAAACTGCAACATTACACAGCATCCGGGTGTCTACTATACGATGTTAAATGAAAAGGAACTAGTTGCCAAAATATTGCGAGGTGATGCAAGAGCATTTGAAGCTCTGGTTAAGCAGTATGAGAAACTTGTATTTCATGTAACAAGCAGACTAATAAAAAATGATGAGGATGCGACTGATATTTGTCAGGAGGTTTTTATAAAGGTATATCAGGGACTGAATAAATTTGGCTTTCAATCTAAACTAAGCACCTGGATTGCCCGAATTGCTTACCTGACGTCTATTAACCACCTGAGGAAATATAAACAGGAACTGCAAAATAAGAGTGAGGCAGATAATGATGAAATAGATAACTACCACTTTAGCGAGGAGACACCAGAGCGACTTATGATTAAAAAGGATGTTGCAGCTTATGTGCAGCATTTGTTGTTACAGCTGCCTTTGCAATACCGCTCAGTACTTACCTTGTTTCATTTGGAGGAGTTTAGTTACCTCGAAATACAAGAGATCACAGGAATGCCTGAAGGAACCATCAAAAATTATTTGTTCAGAGCAAAGAAATTATTGAAAGAAAAACTGGAAATTTATTTAATAAATGAATGATATGGAAGCGAATGAGAACAGAGAGGACAAAAGGGATCAGAAGCTGGATGAATTATTGGCAACTGCACTGAAAAGTGAACCTGTAAGCAGTTTGCCTTATGGTTTTGCAACAATGGTTACCAGGAAAGTTTTTGCCCAAAAAGTTAAGCCATTCGGTATTAAAACTTATGCGCTTGTTTTTATGGCTATTCTCGGTATTGTAGCACTTTCGCTTACTTTATTGTCGCTGTTTAATCCGCAACTAACCGTAAGCTTACTTGCTATGATTAAACTTGGCAGGTACATACTGGGTTTTATTGTGCTTAGCTTCTTTTTAATTGAATATATTGATCAAAAGTGGGTGAGGGCTTCGCAAACGTAACGACAGTATAATCAGGCACCTCCGTTAACAAAGAAGTTGAAGCAATCATTTGTAGCAAGGTTAATATGTACGCTGAAATAATTGTTTCCACCATCTTTAAATGCGATGATTTCTTTCTTCCAGGTTTCATCTTTACTCACAGCACTTTTAATAAAACAGTTTAAAAGAATAACCTTTTCGCCGTTTTTATTTTTGTATCCAAGATATTGTCTGAAATACCCTGACGGTGCCTGGATTCTGGTAGAATCTACAATGACACCATCTTTATCGATTTTACTTGTTTTTAGGCACATTTTGAAGATGCGCTCTGCGTTTTCAATATCCTCAGCAGTTGGCATAAACTGGACACTGCCCTCATCGGCATTGGCCGAAGTATCTGGAGCAAAGATTACACCTGTATATTCCTTTGTGGTTATATATTGATTTTTGCTGCCTTCAATAGGGGCTATCGTGTGCGTATCAGCAGACTTATTTTTAAAGTCGCAGCCGGTAATGACCAACAGAAGGATCAGAAAAGATAAAGTCCTCATAAGTATTGCATTACTAATATAACTAAAATGAGTTACTTTAATTCTACAGTTCAGCAATAATATTTAGATATTTATGGGCAAAAAAAAGACCGGACAATTCAATGAGTACATTCAATCATCCGGCCTTCAAATCTAACTCCCCTATAGAGTACGGATAAAACTGAAAACAGTTGCTAGTTGCTTAGATAAAAATTGTGTTGTATCACCAAGAACAGCGTTTACAGTAGTAGTAACATTACCTAATAAAGCACCTAAAGAGCTCCATACTATGCCGCCACCATCAGTTTTTGTCATTTCAACAGAGTTCATTTCTTGAACACCTAAATTGTTTAGTTCTAACTTTTTCATACTTGTTTACAATAAGATAAATTTCCTTACTCGTTAAAGGCCTTTCAGGGTATGCCTGATGCTTTAAAAAGCACTAGAACTAATTTAACCATTATTCAAATTGGTATGTTTATTCAATTTGTTCAGTATTAGAAAGCTCTCTTGAGCTAGACATCTAACAGGCGTCTGTGGTAGTTGATTTGACCAAGGTGATAAGCTAAATGTGAGCTGAGGTAAATCAACATGTACTTTACTGATCTGTCATTCTCTAAAACTTTTACCTCCGGATATTCATTTTTCAGGTCTTGTTCGGTTAACTGGTCGATGGAGTCTGTAACTACTTTAATGGTATCCTCAATTTGTTTAATCAATTCATTTCTTGGAACATCCTTTAGTGAAAACTCAAGTTCTCTATTTCTGATATATCCGGTTTTACCAAGTTCTGCACCAATGAAAGTATTCAGGTTTCCCACTAAGTGCAAGCATAAATTACCTGCAGAATTGCTTATCGCATTTTCAGTTCGCCAAATGTTTTTATCGTTCTGATATTGTTCAATTTCAAGCTTTACTTTATTCAAATCTCTTGTAAAGAGGGTTTTTAGGGATTCTTTTAACATATTATATTTATAAATCTGCAATTTGTTTTAGTATTAATTTAGAGATGACATCTGCATTGGCATAAACCATAAAATGTCCACCGCCTTCAATCCGTATATCAGGTTTGTTATATCTGAATGGCAATATATTATCGGCCGTTCCATGAATATGGGTTAAATTTATTGGCCTTTCTTTATTCCGCCAGCTTAAGATACAAGTTAACGCCCATTTCATAAAAATAGGGTCACTATCTATCACAAGTTGTTTCAGTAGTTTAATTTCTTCATGTGTTTTAGCGCCAAGGAACTTCAAACCAATGTTGTTCCCTCGTTTTAAAAGGCTGACAGGGATTGCTTTTTGTAAGCTTAAACTACCTGCCATCCGATAATACCATGGTAATTCCTTAAAAACGGGTGTACTGGAAATGAGAAAAGTATGTGACGGCTTCAATTGCTTAGAAATTTCAGTAGCCAGCATGCCACCAAAGGATAGGCCAACTAAGTAAAATGGAGAAGAGGCATCTATTTTAGCTGCCAATCGGAGCGCGTATGCCTCGAGCGATTCATTTTTTAATGCAGGAATCCAATCCAGATAAACCAGTTCGAAATTAGGTGGGAAAACAAGCTTTTTAAATGCGCGCCTGTCGGCCCCCAAGCCACTGATGAAATATATCCTTTCTGTCATTGCTGACATAAAATTAATGTATTACCTAATTACGCTGGTTTAAACATTGAAAACTTACAATTTTTATACAATCAGTTGTTGTTTGTAATTGATCTCCTATCTTTAATAGGTATGAAGGCTATAAATTTCAATCCAGTTGATTTTGAACCTGTAAGGCAAATTGCGCTACAATTTCCTGACGCTTCGGATAGCTTGTCGCATTATGATACCCCTTCAATAAAAATCAAAAAGAATTTGCTTTGCAGGCTGCACGAGAATGGGGAATGGCTTGCTGTAAGGACGGATTTTGAAAGCAGAGAAAGATTCCTGGAGGAATATCCGGAAAGCTGTTTCATTACGCCGCACTATAAAGACTATCCTTATATCTGCCTATACGTAAACAGCTATAGTAGAGAATTGCTAAAGGAGGTACTTGAAACGGGCTTTAAGGCTATTACAGAGAAAAAGCAGAAATAGAATTATTTAAATTCGGTCGATTTTTACTATGCACGTATTTAGCTGAAGATTTAATTTCGGGTAATAAAATAATATGAATTTAAATTACATCTCATGAGTACCTATATCTTATTTAAAGCTGTTTTTATTATCCTGATTCTAAGTTGCCTTGCCGTTATTCTAAGTTTAAGTATGTAGTATTTGCGCAAAAGTGTTCAGCCGATATTCGTTTTGGCGATCGTTTTATTTAGTTTTGCATATGGCAAAGCTTCATTCAAAACCTCAGATACATTCTTCCAGCTTAAATTTTTTAGATCAATTAAAAGAAAACAACAATAGAGAGTGGTTTAACGAGCATAAAGAAGAATTTCTAAAAGAGCAAGCGCTTATAGAAGTCTTTGCTGACGGCTTGTTACAGGACCTAAATGTAGACGATGTAATAGAAACTCCTTCCGGACGAAAAAGCGTGTATCGTATTTATAGGGATACCCGGTTTTCTAAAGATAAAACCCCATTCAAAACCCACTGGAGTGGTAGTTTCAGGCGCGCCACCAAGTACCGCAGGGGAGGATACTATTTTCATATAGAGAAGGGGAATAGTTTTATTGCAGGCGGATTCTGGGGGCCATCGGCACAGGATTTAAAACAAATAAGGGAACATATTGGTTTTGATGCCACGCCATTAAGAGAGATCATACAGAGTGGCTCCTTTATTTCAACATTCGAAACATTGAAAGGAGAGCAATTGAAAACCTCGCCTAAGGGTTTCAATGCCGATCATGAAAACATTGATTTATTACGATACAAGCAGTTTTTGCTCATTAGAAGGTTTTCTGATGAAGAGGTTTTAAATGAGCGCTTTTTAGCGCAGGCAACGCTAACCTTTAAAAATATGCGCCCATTTTTTGATTATATGAGTGAGATATTGACCACTGACATTAACGGAATTGAAATTTAAGTACTGGGATTAGAGGTTCTTTATATATTCTCGTGGCGTATGACCATATTGTTTTCTAAATTCTCTGCTAAAATATTTTGGATCGTTAAAACCTACCAGATAAGAAATTTCTGATATGGTATACCTATGCTCAGCTAACAGTTGAGCGGCCTTTTTCAATCGAATTGTTTTGATAAAATCATTTACAGAAAGGGTTGTCATTGTCCGGATTTTCTTGTAAAGTACGGGCTGACTCATTCCAATTTTTTGGGCCAATTCGGGTACGCCAAAATTTTCATCAGACAGATGACTTTCAATATAACCCAGGATTTTAGTCATAAATGCATGGTCTGTAGAGTTGATGGTTATGTCTTGAGGCTGTAGGTTTACCTGCTGAACAAATTTTTGGCGCATTGTTGCTCTTGATTGCAATAAGTTACGCACGTTTAGCAGCAACAGATCCATGCTGAAAGGCTTAGTGATATAAGCATCGGCTCCGGTTTCCAGTCCGCTTAACTGATGGATGTGCGATGACCTGGCAGTAAGGAGAATTACGGGAATATGGCTGGTACGTTCATCTGTTTTTAACTTACTGCATAAGGCTAATCCATCCATTATTGGCATCATTACATCGCAGATGATCAGATCAGGTAGCAATTCAATTGCTGTTTCCCATCCCTTAAGCCCATCAACAGACTCCCTTGTGTGATATTGTTTGCCAATAGCACCGGCTATGAGTTGCATAATCTCTGCATTATCTTCTACGATCAGAATGGTTTCCTGGGCTTTGGGGTGTTTATTTTGCTCAGCGGCTTCCTCTTCAACAAATTGTTGTACGTACAGTTTGGACGGGAAGTCTGCACTTTTAACTTCACTAAGTTCGCTTGGCTTAAAGTGCGAATTTCCTTTTTTAAGCTTAACAATAAAGCAAGTATAGCCAGGCTCTTGAGTGGTGGCTGGATTACTTAGGATTTCTATTTTGCCATGATGAGCTTCAATGATGCTTTTGGACAAGGCCAGACCTATCCCAGAACCAATATGGTTAGATTCTTGCTCGTCTACCTGGAAGTAATCACTAAAAAGTTTGTTTTGGCTTTCATACGGAATGCCCTTTCCATTGTCTACAACTTTAATTTCTACGAATTGGTCATATTCATTTATAGATAATGTAATCTTTCCGCCGTTGTTGCTAAACTTAAATGCATTAGAAAGCAGGTTGAAGAGTACTTTTTCCATCTGTGCTTTATCAAAATATACTATGGTTTGGTCATATTGATGGAGAAAATCGTATTGAATGTTACGAGTAATTGCATTGTGCCGAAATGCGAGGAACATCTCATTTGCATATGCGACAATGTTACCCTTAGTTACGTGTAATTTCAGATGACCGGTTTCAGCCTTTCTAAAATCCATTAATTCCGTTATAAGCCTCATTAGCCTGTCGGCATTGTTTTTTATTGGAATAACCTGTTGATGAATTTCCAGATTATCCTGTGATGTTTTAGCAAGGTTTTCTAATGGTGCAAGAATTAATGTTAACGGAGTTCGAATCTCATGGGCGATATAGGTGAAGAAGTTTAACTTCATCTTTTGCACATCTTCTGATCGTTTTAATAATGCACGTATAAAAAGATACCTCACGGTAAGGAAGAGTATGACTGAAAATAGGAGCAGGTAGCATAAATATGCCCACCAGGTAGCCCATAGAGGAGGTAATATGGTGATATTAATGCTTGCTGATGCCTGGCCTGGTGTGCCGTCGTTGTTAACTCCTTTAACTACAAATGTATATTCTCCGGATGGAAGATTAGCATAGCTGGCGTTTGGAATGTCTGAATTGATCCAGTCTTTGTCGTACCCTGCTAACTTATAAGTATATTTATTTTTGTCTGGTCTGATGTAATTTAGCAGGGCAAAACCCAGACTAAAATTATTGTGATTATGTTTGAACCTAAGGTTTTTGGTAGTATTAATATTTTCTTTTAGCAATTGATCCGGGCCATTTACAGCGACAGGTTGGTTGAAAAGCTTTAACTCTGTAAATACAATAGGATCGATATGAGTATTGATCTCTATCTGGTTGGGAAAGAACGAAGTAAGACCATTATAACCTCCAAAAAAGAATTCATTGTTATGGTCCTTAAAAAAGGACCTCATATTAAAGTCGTTTCCTGCAAGGCCATCGCTTTTAGTGTAATTTTTGAATTTTCCGGTTATCGGATTGAGTATTGACAGTCCATTATCCGTGCTGATCCATAAATTACCCTCTTTATCTTCAATAATGCCAAGTACATTGTTGTTGCACAAACCATCTTTTTGTGTATAGGTTTTAAATTTCCCTGTTCGGGAATCAAATAAGGAAACCCCGCCAAAATAGGTTCCAAGACAAAATTTTCCATTTGAGGTTTGTATGATACAGTTGATGTAATCTGACTGCAAACTATCGGCATTTCCTTCTTTTTTTGTGAAATACGCTAGCTTTCCCGTTTTTGGATAGTAAAGATGCAACCCTTTGGTTGTGCCTATCCAAATGTTTTTGTCGGCGTCTTCAAAGAGTGTTTGGACATATCTGGAAAGTAGTTTTTTCTCAATGGGGCTTTTTAATGTGTGATCACTAGAGCTACTTATATTATTGAGCCCGTCTCTGGAGCCGACCCAGATCATACCATTACTATCTTCAAGTATGGTCATAATATCTGCACTGCCCCGATTGTTACTGGTGTCTTTTACATTGGTTATTTGCCGGGTAAAGGCCTTAGTTGCCGGATTAAAAATGCTAATGAGACCTTCGTGCATGCCAATAATCAGGTTGCCGTTCTTTTGCCGCAGGACCGTTTTAACCAGATTAGAGGGTAATGTATTGTTGTTACCGGGAATGGATTTATAATGAGTGTAGGTATTATTGCTACGATTAAAATGGTTGAGCCCACCGCCTTCTGTTCCGATCCAGAGATTGTGGCGGTCATCTTCAACAATTGTGCTGACGATGTTGCTGCTCAGGCTGGAAATCAGTCCACTTGCTCTATAAGTTTTAAAACCAGTAGAATAGGGGAAAAGGGCATCGACCCCACCGTAAAAGCTTCCAATCCAGACGGTGTTACTAACATCCTGAAAAATGCTGTGTAGTGAATTCTGGGTAAGACCTCCATTCTGATCAGGATTGTGTTTGTAATTGGTGAATATTTTTGTTTTGGGGTTTAATATGCTTAAGCCTTCTTGTGTTCCTATCCATAGTGTTCCGTCCTTATTGCAGATGATGTCGCGTATGTCGTTATGAACAAGGGTGTGGATGTTGTTTGAGTTATGGGTGTAGTGCGCGAATGTACCCCTTGTTTGGTATAAGTTTAAACCCTTGTCGGTACCAATCCAGATGTTGTTGGCTTTATCGCTGGTGATACTGGTGATATAGTTAGCACTGATGCTGGTAGAGGAGTGAGCTGAATTTTTGAAGAGGACTGCCCTGGACTGGCCGTTATTTATGGTCATTCGTATTAATCCATAGCCTGTTCCAACCCACAGGTTCTGCTCATGATCTTTAAACAGACTATATATGTTATTTATCCGTTGGTTTTTATCAAGTTTATTAAAACGGAATATTTTGAATTTGCCGCTTTTCCTGTCTAGTAAACCAAGCCCGTTGTAAGTACCTACCCACAGATTTTTCTGAGGATCCTCATAGATGCAATTTATGGTGTCGTTTAGAATTTTGACTTTGATAAAGTTGTCGTTCTTATTATCGTATCGGCTTAGCCCATTAATTGTACCGATCCACAACTGACCAAAGGAGTCGGCCAACAGGCAATCGATTACATTATGAGGTATGCTTTTACTGTCTTTTGGATTGTTGGTATAAATCCTAAACTGAAAACCGTCGTATCTGTTCAACCCTCGTCTGGTACCAAACCATAGAAAATGTTTTTGGTCCTGAGCGATACTTATAACGGAACTTTGAGACAGACCATTTTCCATGCTAAGATTGCTGAAGGCAGCTCCCTTTTGGGCATAGTTATGAAATGGTAAAAGTAGAAGGAAGAAGAGACAAAATGCCTTCATAATCAATTAAAGGTGTGAAAATACTCCTTTAGTTTTGAATTTTCTACCATATGATTTAGAATTTTCATCTTTTTTGAAAGAATTAACAGCCAGTTTTGATTCCATTAAATGCAAACATTATCAACTGAGGGAGGTGATATGAAAACGTTTGCAGAATGAACCACTATAACCAAAACATCAAACTAATCTTTAAACCTAAACAATGAATTCATGAAATCAAAAAATCTACGCTTCTATGCGACTGGACTTATCTGTTGGCTGACTTTCAGTAATAGCATAGTTTTAGACGCACACGCGGAAAGAAAGACTGACCCGCTTAAATTGTCATTACCAAAGACAATTCCTTTTAAAAAGAGCCAGCAGAAAGCTTTAATAAAAGGCCAGGTTGTTGACGCCAGTAACCTTCCGGTACCAGGTGTGAACATTAAGGTAGAAAAATCTAATACCACCACCGCAAGTGATGTAAACGGGAATTTCCAGATTACAGCTAATGTTAATGACGTATTGGTATTTACTGCCATTGGTTTTACCACTAAACGTATTGTTATTGAAAATGAGCATACAAGTTTAAAAGTTGCCCTGCAGGAGGAGAACAATAAACTTAATGAAGTAGTGGTAGTGGGATATGGCGTACAGAAGAAGGCAAATTTAACAGGTGCAGTTAGTCAGATCGATTCAAAGATGCTTGAAAACAGGCCAACGGCGAACCTTGGTCAGGCGCTGCAAGGAGTGATGCCTAATTTTAATGTTAGTATTTCTAATGGCAGTCCTAATACTTCTGCATCTTACAATATCAGGGGAGCTACTTCCTTTTATAAGGATAAGAATGATGGTAATAAGATTAAGTTTTCATCTGGGCAGCCTTTTACACTGGTGGATGGGATTGAGATGGATCCTAACCAATTAAATCCGGAAGATATAGAGTCTGTTACCTTGTTAAAGGATGCAGCCTCTGCCGCTATTTATGGAGCCAGAGGAGCATTTGGTGTACTTTTGATAAAGACCAAATCTGGCAAAAGCGGACAAACAAAAGTGAATTATTCTAATTCCTTTCAATGGAGCTCACCTACAGCTGTTCCGGACATATTGGATGCCTATACCATTCAGGAGGCAAGTATTAAAGCTTCGGAGCTGGAAGGTATTTCGGCCGGTTCAAATGAAATATTGAAACTGCAGAAGATTAAGGAGTATATGGATGACCCTATAAATAATGAACCTTATTATTTTGCAGATGCCGACGTAAATAAAACCAATATTCTATGGAGAGGCAATGTAAATCCATACAAGGAAGCCTTGTTAAAGTCTTCGCCTATGCAAAAGCATAACTTGTCATTGTCGGGTGGAAACGATAGAACATCATTTTATGGCTCTATTGGTTATCAGGACCAGGACGGATTATACAAGATTAATACAGATAATTTTAAACGTTATAACGCCTTGTTAAATGTAAGTTCAAAAGTAAACCAGTGGTTTAAAATGGATTTCAGAACAGCCTATAACAGTTCAACTTATATAGAACCGGTTAGCCCATCGGGCAAAGGGGGCTGGTGGACAGCAATGTCGCAGGAGCCTAACCGAAATGTGAATATGCCGATACATGTTCCCTCATCTTTAAATCTGCCACAAAAATATACAGATAATATATTGTCTTTTATGGAGTATGGTTCGTCTGACAAGGAAACTAAATCGAATATTTTATTAGCAGCTGCACCAACTTTTACACTTACAAAGGAATGGTCTTTAAAAGGAGACTTTTCTTATCTAAGCAATAGCAACATTCAAAAAACAATTTTGCCACGTTTAGAGCGCCTGGAAAGTACAGTAGGTTCATTTACTGCAGTTCATACTGATCCTGATTATGTTTACCGGTATAATTTAAATTCTAATAAGTACACCATAAATATCTTTACCGATTATGCCAAGACAATAGCGGATAAGCATAATTTTCATGGAACAGTGGGTTTTAACCAGGAATGGTATACCGACCAAAGCGTATCGGCCCAAAGAAACATGATCAATTCAAATGTTCCGGTTCTTGGGCAGGCACAAGGAGAAAGAACAGTAGGCGATAGTGAACAGGAATGGGCAGTTCGTGGTCTGTTTTATCGTTTTACATATAACTATGATGGCAAATATTTATTTGAATCAAATGGTCGCTATGATGGTACTTCTAAGTTCCCTTCTGACATACGTTATAAGTTTTTTCCTTCATTTTCTGCGGGATGGCGCGTAAGCGAGGAATCTTTTGCGAAAGGCATAAAACCATATATCAATGATTTTAAGTTAAGAGCTTCATATGGTAGTTTGGGTAATCAGAACGTAGCCAATTACATATACATCTTAAACTATGGAACGAATAGTCAGCTTCAATACCTATTAAATGGTGTAAGACCTGTGGGGGTTACACCTCCGGGCCTGGTTGATCCGGATTTAACCTGGGAAACAGCAACTACAATTGATTTTGGATTTGATTTGACAGCATTTAAAAACTTTGAAGTCAATTTTGATTGGTACAGAAGAAGGACTTCTGACATTTTAATTGATGGCTTAAAATATCCTTCTGTTCTGGGTGCTTCATCGCCAACCAGAAATTCGGCAACCATTGACACAAAAGGCTGGGAGTTAACAATGAAATACAGAAATTCAACAGGTTTTGGATTAAATTATGATTTGGCCCTTACGCTTGGAGATAGCCAGTCGGAAGTAGTAAAGTTTGATAATAATCCGAACAAGCTGTTAAGCGATCAGTATTTATATGAAGGCCAGAAAATGGGTGAGATTTGGGGTTATGAAACCTACGGGATTTTTCAGACTAAAGAAGAAATTGCGAATTCGCCCACTCAAAAGCTAATTTCATCCGGCCTTTGGTTTCCAGGTGATGTGAGATATAAAGATATTGATGGTAATAACGAGATTAATTTTGGAAATAATACTGTTGGGAATTCCGGAGACAGGAAGATCATAGGGAATAGTACCCCAAGATATCAGTTTGGCTTTAACTCCAATTTTAGCTACAGGAATGTAGACCTGGATATATTTGTACAGGGTGTAGGAAAGAGAGACCTGTGGATTGGAAACAATCTTTACTGGGGAGCTGGTACAACAGGTACATGGGAAACTTACAATAACTCCTGGACTCCGGAGCGTACAGACGCATTTTACCCTGCCTATAAAAATGCGAGCAGGAACAGACAGGTACAAACAAGGTATCTCGAAAATGGTGCTTACCTGCGCATGAAAAATTTAGCATTAGGGTATACACTTCCTAAGGGCTTTACCAATAAAATTAAATTGCAAAGGGTAAGACTTTCTGCTTCTGCCTATAATTTATTTGAATTTAAGAGTGTTCCGAAAACTTTTGATCCTGAATTGGTTGGGATGAACTATCCAATTATCAGATCATATGCATTTGGCTTACAGGCAACATTTTAGGTTAAATAATTAGTACTCAAATTAAACAAACATGAAAAACAATATCAAAATATATACACTGGGTGTAATAGCCTGCTTGCTGCTCTTTGGATGCAAAAAGAATCTGTTAGACCGCTATCCTTTGGATCAGATCACTGATGAAAATTACTGGAAAACCGAGAACGACTTAAAGCTGTATGCAAACAGCCTTTACCCAAAATACATTGTAGGATTTGGAACCGATTTTGCCGATGGTACGGTTCAGCCATATGGTGTAAATGTGAATACCTTGGTTTATGGGGATGTAATTACGGATAATGCCGCACCGCTTACCTATTCTAAAGTAGGTACCGATGAATACATTGCCTATCTTTCTGGTGGAAGCGGTTCCGGTGGATGGAATTTTGAAGGTGTGAGACAGCTGAACTTCTTTATAGATAATTATAAGCGTGCCAGTCTTCCGGATAATATAGCAAACAAATATTTAGGAGAGATCTATTTTTTTAAAGCATGGGACTATTTCAATAAGGTGAAGCTATTCGGTGATGTTTCGTGGATACAACATTCGTTAAATATAAATTCACCGGAGCTGTTTGGCGCAAGAACCCCAAGGGCTGAGGTAATGGATTCTGTAATGGTTATGCTTAACAGGGCCATAGACTACCTGCCGGCCAAAGGTACTGAAGAAACAAATCGTTTAAATAAGGATATGGCACTGTTCTTAAAATCCAGAATTGGATTATTTGAAGGTACCTACAGAAAGTACCATACAGAGCTGGGCTTGGATGCGAATACGTTTCTGAGATATTCTGCTGAAGCTTCTGAAGCCTTGCTTAACAAATACAGTTTAGTACAGGGAGATTACAATACCGTATACAATAGCTTGTTTGCTACGGAATCTTACAAATCCAATCCTGAGGTGATTATGTGGAGGGAGTATTCTGCAGCAGTGACTTACGGCGCCGCATTTAGCCGTTATTTTGCACAAAATTTAAGGCATCAGTTTGGAGCTACCCGTAGCCTGGTAGACGAGTATTTATGCGCTGACGGTTTAACCATTTCGACAAGTCCGTTGTTCAAAGGAAAGGGATCGATCCAAACTGAAATGGAAAACCGTGATCCGCGCTTAACCCAAACTATTGCCAATTTTGGAACTTACAATCTGGCTAATACCACCATACAGGGTGCGAATAATGCACCATTGCCAAACTTGCCGGGAATGAATGGCAATAAATGTCCAACTGGTTATCGTTTGGCCAAATGGTTCTATAATAATCCTGTGGATTGGGAAAGAGTTACCAATGGACAGCAGGCTGCCCCCGTATTTCGCTTTGCAGAAGTATTGTTAAACTATGCTGAAGCAAAGTATGAATTAGGTGAAGTGAATCAGCTTGTTATTGATCAGACAATTAACAAATTGCGGGACCGTGTAGGAATGCCGCATTTAACAATAGGCAATGAGCCTGCAGATTCACGTTTGGATGGGATCTATCAAACTTATGTTGGCGCTTCAATTCCTCCTTTATTAAGAGAAATTCGTAGAGAAAGACGTGTAGAGATGGCTTTTGAAAATACCCGTTGGGACGATCTGATGAGATGGAAGGCAGGTAAATTGATAAATGTTCCTGTTGAGGGCATTAAATTTGTTCAGTCGCAGTTCCCTACAGTAGTGGTTAACAAGGACATTTATTTAAGCGCCGAGGGATATATATTGCCTTATTTTAAAACAATTCCGGCCGGTCGCAAATTTGACGAAACGAAAGGCTATTTGTTTCCAATTCCTACCGAGGATCTGATCCTTAATAAAAATCTGGTACAGAATCCTAACTGGAAATAAAACTAACCCATTTAATTAAAAGAAAAGACACCTATTATTCCCTGAATCATGGTTAGAAAACCAATTAAAAGCTTCATCATTCTACATTTATTATTCCTTTTAATAGCAGGCACTACTGGCACTGTTTACGCTCAGAATGCTGAAAAGATAAAACTAAAACATGGCTCACACCGTGAGGGTAAACGTACCGATGCCATCATGCAAAAATGGAGAGGTAATGGACTTGGGCAGTTTATTCACTGGGGTTTGTATGCTATTCCGGGTGGAGAATGGAATGGTAAACAATATAATGGTGCCGCAGAGTGGATCCGGTCCTGGAATGAAATGCCCAAACCGGCATATGATTCGCTAATTTATAAGTTTAATCCCGTTAATTTCAATGCTGATCAGTGGGCTGCGATTGCAAAGGATATGGGAGCCAGATATGTAACCATTACCACCAAACACCATGATGGTTTCTGTTTATGGCCTAGTAAATACACATCGTATACAGTAGCCAATTCTCCATGGAAAAAAGACATCATGAAACCATTGGTTGATGCTTATGATAAGGCAGGGATAGATGTGATCTTATATTTCTCTATTATGGACTGGAATCATCCGGGATGGCGGTATGATATCAAAACCAGGGCGGATAGTATCGCCTTTGAGGGATTCAAAAAATTTACACGTAATCAGCTAATAGAATTATTGACTATGTATCCAAAAGCTAAAGGACTATGGTTTGATGGCACCTGGGATAAATCATGGATAAAGCAGGCGAAGTTTGCTGATGAACTGGAAGCCGAAATGCGAAAACTTCGCCCTGGTTTGATTATTGGCAGTCGTTTTAGAGCGGATGAATATGGAAAACGCCATTTTGATTCGAACAACGTACTTATGGGAGATTATGAACAAGGATGGGAGCGTAAACTACCAAATACGATTGCTGATGTACATGGAAACGACTGGGATTGCGTAATGACGATTCCAGAAAATCAATGGGGGTACAATAAAGCATGGAAGGGACATATTAAAACTTCAACTGAGTTAATAGAGATGACAGCAAAAGCTGTTTCATTGGGTGGGAATTTTGTGCTGAATTTTGGCCCCAAAGGAGACGGTTCTATCCGTGACCAGGAGAAAAGGCTTGCTTTGGAGATAGGCGACTGGATGAAAGTTAACAATGAGGCAATATATAATTGTGGATATAGTGGTTTAGAGAAGCAAGACTGGGGCTATTCAACAAAAAAAACACGTATTGATAAGATATATATGGTGGTCTTTAACATTCCGGTATCAGGCGCTTATCGTGTTAAATTACCTGCTAAAACTGCGATTGCCAAATCTTATCTGCTTGCCGACCAGAACCAGGTTTTAAAAGTAGAAGAAGTGCACACCAATGAATACTTTGTTTATGCCAACCCCGCTAGCCAGAGTAAACCCTTTGTGATTGTTTTGGAAACAAAGAAAAAGGAGCGCAGTGGTGAAAATAATTATGATAAAGCCAAAATATGAGAAGAAGAAAATTTATAGAAGCGATGTCATTTGCAACGGCAGCCGGCGTAGTGAGTTCAACACAACTTTTGGCTGCTGAATACAAAGCTAATCGCTTAGGCCCATATAGGAATGACCGGGAATACTGGTGCGAGCTTTTATATAAAATTGCCAGCCCGGTGGTTTCCAATCTGGCCAGCGGAACATTGAAGAAAAATATGCCGCTTGAGAAGTCGCCAACTTTTGATTCCAGATCGTTAAGTGTTACCTACCTTGAAGCGGTAGGTCGCACTTATGCGGGGATTGCCCCGTGGATTGCGCTGCCAGATGACAATACCAGGGAAGCTGTATTGAGAAAAAAACTGAGAGCAGACGCTATTACTGGTTTAAACAAATGCTTTGATCCATCAAGCCCCGATCTTTTAAATTTCTCAAAGGACTATCAGCCTATTGTGGATTCTGCTTACCTGGCGCAGGCATTTTTAAGGGCACCAAAGGCTTTATGGGAGCCTCTTGATTCATTAACTAAGCAACGGATCGTATCCTCATTTAAATCACTGAGGAACAGAAAGCCATTTAACAGTAACTGGTTATTGTTTGGCGCTATTACGGAAGCATTTTTGCTTTCTATTGGAGAGGAATATGACCATGTCCGGATAACAAATGGAGTTGATAGCCTGAATGACTGGTACAAAGGCGATGGATGGTATGGCGATGGACCTAATCTGGCATTTGATTATTACAATTCCTTTGTAATACATCCAATGATGGTTGATACGCTTCGGATTTTAGTTGATCATAAGCTAGCAGAAGAGAAAAGCTATGAGCTTGCATTAATCAGAATGCAACGTTATGCAGTAGGCCAGGAAAGAATGATTTCTCCGGAAGGTACTTACCCTCCAATTGGCCGTTCCATTACTTATAGGACAGGTGCTTTTCAGGCCTTAAGTCAGATTGCCCTAATGGAAAAGCTTCCTGAATCTATTTTGCCAGCACAAGTTCGGTGTGCATTAACAAAAGTTAAACAGAATATGTATAGTATACCAGGAACTTTTGATAAGAATAACTGGCTAACTCTGGGTTTTTGTGGACATCAACCAGATATTGCAGATTACTATACATCCACAGGTAGCCTTTATATGGCTACGCTTTCATTTTTGCCATTGGGCTTACCTGAAACTAATTTGTTCTGGACACAAGCACCTGCAGACTGGACTGCAAAGAGCGCCTGGAGCGGTAAGTCTTTTCAAAAAGATTATCATGTAGATTATTGATGGACTTTTTGGTGGACTTCCTTTAATATTAATAAGGGTAATTGCGTATTCAAAGCAAGTTTTCTTGTCATGCTTTTATGAAATAGCCCCTCAAAGAAGCCATACGTTTTTGCAACTATTATGACTATACCTGAGGCGTACTGTTTTGCAAACTCCATGATTCCTAATGCAACGTCCGGATTATCTGTATAGTGGTATTCCGGAGTTTCATTATCCCATAACTTGTGAAGGTTATATTGTTCTATAATGCGATCAGGATTAAAATGAGCTGATTCATTATGATCAACGTTTAGCAGGAGAAGCCTGGTGTTTAAAGCATGCATAAATGACTTTATGGTATTTACCGGGCTGGTTTCGTTTACTTCTTTCAAATCACAACTTAACACCATGTTTTTTATAGTTGTGTAACTCGACTCATTAGGAATAACAAGAATGGGCATTGATACGCTTTTAACAATGCTTATTGTGTTACTACCTATTAAGGCGGTAAGTCCTCTGCTTTTCCCTGTAATGCCGATAACTACAAAAGGATCGGGGTATTGCTTTGAAAGCTGTTCTAGGCCCATTATTATGGGACTGTCGTCGGTAAAGATTTCGATAGCGGTATCTTCTGCACACAGATCCGAAATTGCCGTTTTTACATTATTAAGAGATGTGATGCTTTTCTCATGTAAAATGTGTGCATCTCTATTCTCAGGAAATGGAATCTCGGTAGCAACAGGTAATTCATAGGAGTGATATAACAAGATTTGTTTAGCATGAAGCTGTTTACTTAACGATGCTGCATACCGTGCTGCATTTAATGCAGATGCAGAGAAATCAGTGGCAATGATGATCGTTTTCATGGATTTGCTCCCTATTCGCCTCTTGATAACAATTATAGTGAGCAGAATGTTTTACTTTTCTAAAAAGCAGGACTGAGTAATCACACAGGTTGTGAGAAACTTATAACTACTTATTGTGAAAGATATTTCACAGGTATGTGCAATAAACTGTGAACTTTTTACAAAATGGTTTACAACTAGTTAAAGTATGGTTCACGGATTATAATAAGTGTGTAAATTCATATCATAGTATTTAATCAAACATTTATTGTGTTTAATTTAAATTATATTTTATGAATCTAAAACACCTCTTCTGTTACTTAATGTTAATTATATTAAGTAGCTGTTCCAGACAAAGAAATTTAGTTTATTTCAGTGATCTTAAAGGAGCCAGCGAAAGTAGTTCACAGGTTTTAGATGCCGGAGAGCCCACCATACTTCAAAATGACGTGCTGGGTATTACAGTTAATAGTACCAGCCCCGAATCTAATATTTTATTTGCTTCTGTTCCAAGTAATCCAACAGTAGGTGGAATATACGAAAGAGAAGGTTACAGGGTGAATAAACAAGGATTTGTGAAGTTCCCTGTTTTGGGTCAAGTCAAATTACAAGGTTTAACTGTAGGGCAGGCACAGGCATTAATGGAATCTGAACTTAATAAGTATGTGAAGAATGCCATTGTAAATATCAAGTTTATGAATTTTAGAGTGACCGTAATCGGAGAGGTTAACCACCCCTCAACTTTTACAGTAACCAGTGAGAAAATAAATCTGCTCGAAGCACTTGGCTTAGCGGGCGATATGACACCTTACGGCAAAAGAGAAAATGTTTTACTGATAAGAGAATTGGATGGGCAGAGAAGGATGGAGCGGGTAAACCTGAATAGTAAAGACGTGCTTAATTCTCCGTACTTCTATTTAAAGCAAAATGATGTAATCTATGTAGAGCCTGATAAAGCAAAATCAGTTGAAGTAAGTAGTAACAACCGATTAATGCCACTAATTGTTGCAGCAATCTCTGCTGTGGCGGTATTGGCGACAACTTTTTTGAATAAGTAAGGCAGTGTTAATCTTTTAAACTTATTGTGATGGCTTACAACAAACAAAATCCGACGAACAGCCCCGACGTAAAGGCTCAGATTATGAAATATGCTAAGTATTGGTATTTCTTTGGACTTGCACTACTGCTGGGCTTAGGTGGGGCGTGGTTTTATCTTCAAACTCAGGTACCTAAATATAAGGTCACCAGCTCACTGCTTGTTCAGGACGACTCGAAAGGGGATGGTCTGTTAAAAGGAACCGCTTTCAGTGATTTGAATATGTTTAAGACCTCTAAAACTGTTGATGATGAAATGGAGGTGATGCGGTCAAGAGATTTGATTTATAAGGTGTTATCTGATCTTAAAATGAATGTGAGGTATCATTATAATCTTCCTTTAAAAACACAGGAATTGTATGGTAAAAACCTGCCAATGGAAGTTGTGGTAGATAAGCTTACAGATAAAGCACGTGCCTTAAAGCTTACTTTAAGAGCTATAAATAATGACCAGTTTGTTTTAGGGGAAAAAGACAAGGAAACCATTTACAGATTCGGTAATAAAATAACACGCCCACAATTCACTATTGTCGTTCAAAAGGGGGAAGGCTTTGAGGTTTCAGGTAAAACTGTACATTTTGGCTTTGTAGATCTTTATCAGTTAGCGCAGGCATACAGTTCCAGTGGCCTGGTTATTTTGCCAGTAATTAAAGATGCTAACACAATTGTTCTTAGTGTTTTGGATGCTATACCTCAACGCGGGGTTGATATGTTGAATACGCTGATCTATAGGTATAACCTGGAGAACGTAAGCAATAAAAATTTAATGGCTTTAAATACCATTAAGTTTATTGATGGTAAATTAAAAATGCTGACCAGTAATTTATCGGGAGTTGAACAAGACGTAGAAAACTACAAAAGAAACAATAGGATTACTGAATTGAGTGCAGATGCACAGATGAACTTACAGTCGTCGGGTAATTATAATGATCAGCTGTCGACAAGCGAAGTACAGTTGAGTCTTATTCAATCTATAATTTCTTATCTGAAAAATGCAGATAGTGAGTTTGAATTGGTGCCAAGTACATTGGGTTTAAAGGATCCAACCTTGCTAAATCTGACAGAAAAATATAATAATCTGCAGATTGAAAGACAAAAGCTGTTACGCAATAGTAGCGTTAGCAATCCCTTGGTGATCAATCTTACTGAGCAACTAACCAGCTTAAAAGGCAGCTTGCTAGAGAACCTTAGTATGATAAGAAGAGGGTTAACTTTAGAGAAAAATAAATTAAACAGCAAATCATCGCAGTTTGCGGCTAAATTAAATAGTGTTCCGGTTATAGAACGGGGGCTGTTGGAAAGAAGCAGGGAACAGAGTGTTAAGACAACGCTTTATCAATATCTGCTTCAAAAGAGAGAAGAAACAGAACTTTCATTGTCTGCCACTATTCCAACTTCTCAAATCATAGACAGACCTGCATACAATCCTACTCCTGCAAAACCAAAAGTACAAATGATTTACATGCTGGGGATGATAGCCGGCTTATTTGTTCCATTTTCTGTAATCTATGTTAAAGATAAAATGAACAATAAGGTGAAAGATATATATGATGTAGAATACATCGCTATAAATGGAAAGATTCTGGGAGAACTTAGTCATAAAGCAATAGGAGAGTCTATTGTAGTTCATAAAGATAAAAGCACCACTATATCTGAACTATTCAGGTACATCAGGTCGAATCTGCAATTCATGAATACGAATAAGAGCAACAAAGTTCTGTTGGTAACTTCTACCACAAAAGGCGAGGGTAAAACTTTTTTTAGCATCAACCTGGGCATTACCTTGTCGCTGGTTGAAAAAAAGGTTGCGATACTGGAGTTTGATTTGCGCAAGCCCGATTTGCTGAATAACATGAACATAAAAACGAAATTGGGCTTATCTGATTATTTAAAATCGGAAACCATGGTTATTGATGACATTTTGATAAAAGCCCCTCAATCGGATAACTTATATGTGATTGGTTGCGGGGAGATATCTGAGAGCCCGGCAGAAATTCTAATGAGCCATAAACTGAAAATTTTGTTTCATGAGCTTAAAAAACGGTTTGATTATGTTATCGTGGATACTTCTCCGATTGGGCACGTAGCTGATGCATTTACGCTTGCAGAGTATGCTGATTCGAGTATTTATCTGGTTCGGTACAATTATACAAACAAAGCAGATCTGGCAATATTTGAAGAGATCTGTGAGAACAGAAGATTAATAAATCCGATGATCGTATTTAATGATGCTAAAAAAGAGAATAAGAATGCCTACCGCTATGGTGGCTATGCTTATCCGGGATAGGCTAATATAGGGATTAGCTGATACATTAAGTTTAGGTGAGTTGGGGGTAGTGACAGATCGGTAAAAGGGACCGATATATTCAAGAAATGGACGGTGTGCAACAGGATTTTTCTCTAAAACTGCAATTAATCATGTAAGTGAGGTAGCGAAGCTGTATCCGGCCACAATCTAATTAATAATCTCAAATCAAAATTATGGAAAATCTGTCCACCATCAGAACCAATATGCCACGCAGGTGGTATGTAATCTACACTCGCCCTAGATGGGAAAAGAAGGTTGATGAGTTGCTTAAACTGCAAGGTATTACCAGTTACTGCCCGGTAAGAAAGGTAAAGAATAAATGGGCGGATAGGATAAAAGAAGTAGAGCTTCCGCTGTTTAATTCTTATGTTTTTGTATACATAGACCCAAGAGAGGAACTTAAAGTGAGGGTTACTTTAGGGGTAATGAACTTTGTGTATTACATGGGAAAGCCGGCACAGGTTAGAGAAAGTGTTATAGAGGATATAAAACGTTGTCTTGAAATATTCCCTGATACTGAAGTTATGGCTTTTCAATATTTGGAAATTGGTGACAGGGTAAAAATTAAAGAGGGATTGATGAACCTTAAAGAAGGCAGGGTTATAAAAATTCAGGAAAGAACAGTAGTAGTAGTAATAGATAGCCTGAGTTGTGTTTTAACCACTAAGGTTGCTATTAATAGTCTTGAATTAATTAATTAAGACAAACCCCAGAATTATGGTACGCTTAAAAGAACTGGATGTTTTAAGAGGAATTGCCGCTCTTAACGTAGTTATATTCCATTATACATCTAAGTTCAGAATGAATTTTGGCCATAATTATCCTTCAAAATTCGATTGGGAGATTGGTCGTTACGGAGTAGAACTGTTTTTTATGATCAGTGGCTTTGTAATCTTTATGTCTCTTCAAGGGAAAACCTCATTAGAAGATTTTGCTTATAAAAGATTTTCGAGGCTTTATCCAACTTACTGGATTTGTGTTTTTATAACATTTTTAATTGTAAACCTTTCTCAGGATCCTAAAATGGAAACAAACAGTATCCCGGTTCTTTTGATGAACATGAGTATGATACAAGGGGTTTTCGGGATAAAAAATGTTGATGGTGCTTACTGGTCGCTGGTACCGGAACTGTTTTTTTACGCTTTTATGGGTGCCTTGTTCCAACTCAGGCTGCTGAGAAAAATGAGGACAATTGCAGTGATATGGCTAACGCTGATGTTAAGCAATAGTCTGTTTACGCTACCTTTTGGCGCTTATTTGCTGAACTTACAGTATGGGATGTTTTTTCTTGCGGGGATTCTTTTTTACAAGATAAAATTTGATGGAGGGGACTGGCGCGAACACATTTTGATTGGCGTGTGTTTTTTAGCTGGTGTAATAGAAAACCCAACGCTGATTTGTTTCGGAGTGTTCTCTGCCATATTTTGCTTGTTCTACTTATTTGTTTATAACAAGCTTACGCTGCTAACATGGAAGCCTTTTGTGTTTCTGGGTTATATTTCCTATCCGTTATATCTGCTGCATCAAAACATAGGTTTTGTGCTGATGAGAAAAATAGGACGATATATTTCTAACGAGTTTCTGGTAATTTTTATAGGCATCATTTCTATGATAACCATAGCATGGCTGGTAACCCGGTTTTTGGAAAAACCAATACTTCATTTTTTAAGGAACTATAGGTTCCATAAACCCAGGTATTCAGGTTCCTTTCAGAAATAAACCCTTTATCATGTCTTTACAGAAAAAAACAATTTCAGGGTTAATCTGGAATTTTACACAGCAGTTTAGTGTGCAGCTAATTGGCTTCTGCATTACCATGATACTGGCAAGGATTTTATTGCCTGCAGAATTTGGCCTTATCGCAATGCTAACAGTATTTATTGCCATAGGTAATTCTTTGTTAGAAAGCGGTCTGGCATCGTCGTTAATACGATCGTCAGATCTGGGACAGGAAGACTACTCAACGGTTTTCTTTTTTAACCTGGGCGGAAGTATTGTACTGTATGCCATTATTTACCTGCTTGCACCGCTGATTGCTTCATTTTACCATCAGGATGTACTGACGCTGATTCTTAGGGTTTATGCCCTAGATTTTATCATAAATGCCTTTTATGGAGTGCAGAATGCACGGTTAACAAAGGAGATGAATTTTAAAATTCAAATGAAAATTCAGATACCTGCAGTATTGATTGGTGGACTATTAGGCGTTTTTTTGGCGCTTCAGGGTTACGGTGTATGGAGTTTAGTTTGGATGGGTTTATTTCAGTCTTTCTTATCCACAGTGATGCATTGGATTTATTCTGGCTGGACACCAAGTTTTGTGTTCAGTAAACGATGCTTTAAGAGGCACTTTTATTTTGGCTATAAAATGACCCTGACTGGATTACTGGATATCCTTTATAGAAATATATATGTATTAATCATTGGTAAGTATTATTCTGTTGTACAACTAGGCTTTTATTCGAGGGCAGATTCGGCTAGCCAGCTCCCTATTGCAAATATATCTGCAGTAATAAATAAGGTTACCTACCCAATGTTCGCATCAATTGCCGATGACGATTTGAGGTTAAAAATGGTTTATAAAAGATTAATGCAGCAGGTTATTTTCTGGAATACGCCTATTTTGATTTTGCTGGCCGTAATAGGAGAGCCTTTATTTAGGTTTCTGTTTACAGATAAATGGTTGCCGGCAGTACCATACTTTCAAATCTTATGCATTGCTGGTATTATGTATCCTTTGCATGCTTATAACCTTAACATATTAAAAGTAAAGGGAAGGAGCGATCTGATACTGAAACTGGAATTTATTAAAAAATCAATTTGTGTAGTTGGCATTTTGTGCGTGTTCCCCTTTGGAATATATGGCTTACTATATTTTCAGCTGATGTTCAATTTTATAGGTTATTACATCAACTCAATTTATAGCGGAAAACTGATCAATTACCCCATAGGAGAGCAGATTATTGACATTATTCCAATGATTGCAACCTCTGTTTTTGCAGGAATATTATGCTACCTGGCCGATACGCTATGCTTCAGCACACTCCAATTATTAGATGTTACCAGAATTATAATAGACGGCCTGTTTTTCTCTCTGATTTATCTGGCCAGCAGTTCAATTTTAAGACTTGCACCAATTCATGATTTTAAACAATTAATCCTAAAGAGATGATACCTGTAACCAAACCTTTTCTTCCAAAAGTTAACGAATTTGAAGAGTACATTCACAGCATTTGGGAACGTCAGTGGCTTACCAATAACGGGCCACTGGTAAATGAACTTGAATTGAAGCTCAAGAACTATTTGGAAATTAAACACTTGCTGTTTGTTTCGAATGGTACAATTGCATTGCAAATTGCAATTAAAGCACTTGGCCTGACAGGTGAAATTATTACAACACCTTTTTCTTTTGTTGCGACTACAAATAGTATTGTATGGGAAGGCTGCAAACCTGTATTTGTAGACATTGATGAGGAGACTTTTAATATAGATCCTAAAAAAATTGAAGCTGCAATAACGCCTCAAACATCAGCCATTCTTGCTACCCATGTATATGGGAATCCATGTGATATTGATGCCATACAGGAAATTGCAGACAGGTATTCATTGAAGGTGATTTATGACGCTGCACATTGCTTTGGTACAAAATATAAAAACAAATCGGTATTTGCTTATGGGGATGTGAGTACAACAAGCTTCCATGCAACCAAGGTGTTTCATACCATTGAGGGAGGAGCCGTATTTACTCAATGCCCTGACTTATTGAAAAAGATGGCCTTAATGAGAAACTTTGGGCACGACGGGCCTGATGAATTTTCTGAGTTGGGTATAAATGGAAAAAACTGTGAATTTCATGCTGCTATGGGTTTATGCAACCTGAAAGAGATCGATGAAATTTTAGACAAAAGAAGGTTGCTTTCATTTTATTATTGGAAAGCCTTAGCTAATCTGGAGGCCAGGTATCCAAAGCTGAATGAAAACCTTGATTACAATTATGCGTATTTCCCTGTATTGTTTGACAGTGAAGATTTAATGCTGAGATGCTTAAAGGCGCTGGAGAATGAAAAGGTGTATTGCAGAAGATACTTTTACCCATCTCTTTCTACTTTGCCTTTTGTTACCTCACCTCATATGCCCGTATGCGATTCAGTGTCAAGAAGGATTCTTTGTTTACCACTGTATCATACTTTAACATCCAGTGACCTGGACCTGATTACAAGGATAATTTTAAGGGTACAAAATTATGATCGTCCGGCTGAGATCGAAAGATTGAATCATGTGATTCCTATAAATAACCTGAAGCCTGTATTCGCCGGCTTACAAAATGGAGCTGTCTAATCCTTATAATAAAAAATAATATAGCTATGCCTACACATGAATTAATGGTATCAGTATGTTGCATCACGTATAACCACGAAAAGTATATTGCTCAGGCTTTAGATGGTTTCTTGATGCAGGAAACCAATTTTAAATTTGAAATCCTGGTTGGTGAAGATAAATCTTCAGATAACACAAAAGCAATCATTGAAAGCTATTGTGCAAGGTATCCAGATTTGATCAAACTGATTAGCCATAACCCCAATATAGGAGCGATAAGAAACCAAACTGACGTGGTAAGACGCGCAAAAGGAAAGTACATAGCGATGTGCGATGGAGACGATTTTTGGACAGATGCCTCTAAACTACAGAAACAGGTAGATTTTCTGGAAGCTCATGATGATTATGTGATTTGCTGTCACCATAGTGAAGTGATTGATGATTTTGACAAGCTTGTTTATGTTAAAGATTTGCCGGTAAGTTTGGAATTTGACTACAAAGACGTTTTGCTGGGAAAAAGAGAAGAGACAAGAATCTGCTCTTTGATGATGAGAAACATTAAACAGGTAACGGGCGTAGCAGAACAAAGCTGGTATTTCGAAACTTATGGTACAGATACGCTTTTGAAACTATATGCGCTTTCAAATACAGGTAAAAAGATTTATGTGTTACCTGAAGTGATGGCATGCTACAGGCACCATACCGGCGGGATATGGAGTATGATAGATCCGAAGATCCGAAAATCAAGAATGATAAGCGATTTTAACCTCACAATCAAGAATTTCAAGTATTCTTCACTTCAAAAAAGAGAGCTGTTGAAAATTTATTTTAAACAATATTTCCTGTTTGATATACGGTATTTCAATTTCAATAATGCATTCCAAACAATTACCTCGCTATGGTAAGAAAATATAAACTGATTTTTGCCATTAACAGCCTTTTTGGAGGCGGAGCGGAGCGTGTAATTTCGAACCTTGGCAATTACTTTTATAAGAAAGGCTTTGATGTTACAATGGTTTGCCTGAATGAGGCTAAACCTGCTTATCACTTAGAGAAGGGAATAAAAATCATTTCTCTTGTGACCAATATCCGAAACCAATCATTTTTTTTTAGGCTTTGGTATGGTGGAGTTACTCTTTTTAAGCTGCTGTTTATCCTTATAAAAGAAAAACCAAGTTGCGTGATATCTTTTATGACCTCTGCCAATATATGGATGGGACTTACCTGTAATATTTTAAGGACTCCTTATTTGGTTTCTGAACGCATTACCCCAGACTATACCGTAAATCAACTTAATCATTTCTTAAGATGGTTGTCGGCAAGGGTTTATAGTAAATCCAAAGCGATCGTTGTTCCTTCAAAAGGAATGGTTGATGGCTTTAGAAAGAACAAATCGTTTAGTGCACTAAGCAATTTTGAAGTAATAAATAATCCGGTCAGCCAGTTTAGCGCCGCCTGTACAGAAAGAGTTTACCCTCGTAAATTCATTCTTAGCGTAGGCAGGTTAGATCACCAAAAAGGATTTGATCTATTAATACAAGCCTTTAAAAGGTTGGAAATGAAAGATGTAGATCTTTTGATTTCTGGCGAGGGGGGGGAGCGTAAAAATCTGGAGAAACAAATCAAAGATTTAGATCTAAGTGATAGAGTGAAGCTGATTGGTTATCAGAAAAATCTTCAGGATTATTACAGGCAGGCAGAAATGTTTGTGCTTTCATCGCGAAACGAAGGATATCCCAATGTACTTGTGGAAGCAATGAGTTTAGGCTGTGCTTGTGTGGCTACCGATTGTGAGTTTGGACCTTCTGATATTATAGAAAATGAGGAAAACGGTTTGTTGGTTAAAGCAAACAATATAAAATACCTTTCTGAAGCAATTAAAAGAACCATGAGTGATCCTGCTCTTAAAATAAAAATGTCTGTAAATGCTCAATTAATTAATCAGACAAACTCCCCCGAAAACACTTTCGCAAAATGGGAAAAATTAATACTAACTCATGTTTAAATCCATAAGGGTTTAATAACCAATCTATTAGTCTTACCAAATGTTAAAATCTTAAAGATATGAATATACCTTTCTCTCCTCCATTTATTGATCAGGCAGTGATTGATGAAGTGCTTGACTCTCTTCGTACCAACTGGATCACTTCGGGACCAAAAGTTAAGGCCCTGGAATATGAGTTGTTGAATTTAACGGGATCTAAAGCCACAGTTTGCGTGAACTCCTGGACCTCTGGAGCAATTATGATGCTGAAATGGTTTGGGGTAGGCGACGGAGATGAAGTGATTGTGCCAGCGTACTCTTATTGTGCTACCGCTTTATGCGTTTTGCATTGTGGAGCCATACCTGTGATGGTGGATATTTTAGACGATTTTACTATTGATCCGGTGATGGTGAAAAGTAAGATTACATCAAAAACGAAAGCAATAATTGGGGTTGACATTGCAGGCTTACCATGTAATTATAACGAGTTGCGTGAAATTGTAAATGATCCGGCAATAAAAAGCATTTTTAAACCCGTTACAGCAAAACAATCTGAATTGGGAAGGATATTATTGATGTCTGACGCAGCACATTCTATTGGTGCAACCTACGAAGGACTGCCTGCCGCACAGAAATGTGATGTTACTATTTTTTCTTTTCATGCCGTTAAGAATATTACAACTGCTGAAGGAGGCTGCATCTGTTTGAATTTGCCTCCTCCTTTTGACAACCAGGAAGAATATAGTTTTTTGAAGATTTTCTCGCTAAATGGACAGAATAAAGATGCATTTGCAAAATCAAAAGGAGCTAACTGGAGATATGATATTCTTTTTAAAGGATTCAAAATGAATATGCCCGATATTTGCGCTGCAATTGGATTGGCCCAGATAAGACAATACAGTAATACCTTGCTGCCACTCCGTAAAAATATTTTCTTAAAATATTGTGCCGCATTTAAATCTTATGATTGGTTTATTGAACCAACCGGTAAAGACGAAATAAGAGAAGGTTCGTATCATCTTTTCCCTTTGCGCATTAAAGGAATTACCGAGGCTGAGAGAGATCAGATTATTGAAAGCCTGGTAAACTGGGGAGTGATCGTAAATGTACATTTTATACCAATGCCGATGCTTACGTATTTCAAAAGCATTGGATATGCTATAGAAAATTATCCTAATAGCTATAAACAGTTCGCCTGCGAGATTTCATTGCCTATATATCCTCAACTCTCTGATCCGGAGGTCGATTTCATTATAGAATCTGTTATAGGGGCTGTTCATCAGGTTGTTGAAATCAATAAATTGGTTAAAGTGTTATCATAAAATCATATAACATGATTGCGAAAAGGGTGTTTGACATCGTGTTCTCATTGGGTGGTATGTTCTTTTTGTCGCCAATGTTTATTGTGGTTGTTATTCTTTTAAAGTTAGATTCAAAAGGGAGCATTTTTTACAAGCAACTTCGGGTAGGCTTAAATCAGAAGAATTTTAAACTGATAAAGTTTAGAACGATGTATACTGATTCAGATAGGGCCGGTTTGTTGACTATTGGAGATCATGATTCGCGTATTACCAAAGTTGGATGCTGGCTAAGGAAATATAAAATAGATGAACTTCCACAGCTTATTAATATTCTAAAGGGAGAAATGAGTTTTGTTGGCCCCAGACCGGAAGTACTTAAATATGTTGAATTGTACGATGCCTCTCAAATAAAAGTACTTAGTGTAAAACCGGGCATTACAGATTGGGCATCCATTCAATATATAGATGAAAACGAGTTGCTTGCAGCAGCCGAAGACCCAGAGAGTTTTTATATTAACACCATTATCCCTTCAAAGATTACTCAGAACTTAAAATACATTGATCACCACAACCTTTGGGTTGATCTGAAGATCATTTCATATACCCTGAAAAGTATAATTAGAAGATGAAAATATTGAAAGTTTTGGATTGGCCATCAAAAAGATTTTATGGCGAATCACATCATTTTTATCGCTGGAAAAAGAATCTTCTTGAGCATGATTTGAAAGTAGAATTTTACTATGATCACAATGATAAAAGATTAAGGGACGCCGATTATTTGCTATTGCACTCGCGGTATTTTGCGGATGGCTGGCAAAACATACATACCAGATCTTCTAAAAATGAGAATGAACTGATTATGTATTTAACAGAAATGAAACGAACAGCAGGTAGACTGATTTGGTTTGATGCTGCGGACTCTTCCGGATCCAGCGACTTTCCAATTATATCTTTTGTTGATGTTTTTATGAAAAAACAGCGACTAAAAAACCTTGATTACTATACCGTTTCAAATAAGGTAAATGACTTAAGGATATGGCTAAACACAATTTCGGATGATCAAAAAACAACTTTTGTACCCTGCCCCGAAGCGGAACTTCATAAAATTAAACTTGGTTGGAATATCGGGTTTAATGATTACAGATACTTTGGGTATAAAATGAGCAGATTAAGTAATTATTTGAGTTATAGGGTTTACCCAACTCATTTATCTACTTACGATAAAGACAGGAAATATGATTTGGCTTTTCGTGGAACAATCCATAAAGATAATGGGAATAGAAACATGATCTCTTATCAAAGAAACCATGTTTTAAGTCTTTTTGATCGCCTGAATTTGCAAATAGCAAGTGGTGGGAATGTAAGCAAAGCCAGATATTGGAAAGAACTAAGGGATTCGAAACTTAGTATCAGTCCATTTGGCTGGGGTGAAATTTGCTATAGGGATTTTGAAACGTTTATTTCTGGATCGGTACTGATTAAACCGCTTATGAATCATCTTGAAACTTACCCGAATCTGTTTATAGAAAACGAAACCTATGTTCCTGTTAATTGGAATTTAGAAGAACTTGAGGCTCGCCTTGAACACATGGCAGCTCATTATGATGATTATAAACACATCGCAAAAAATGGCCAGGAGAAATATTTTAATGCGATTAATGATTCCCAAGGTTTTATAGAAACTTTTAAACAAAACATAGAATAGCTTATAATGCATATGAAATTAATTGCAGTTGTATTTATAGTGTTGTATTTATACAGCCTGTCGTTCGGGGTTTTTATGACAAATTTATTTAGAATCCCTACGCCTCTTATTTTCTGTTTACCACTTATTTTTTTGTTTAGGGAAAAAGATGGGCTAGGATTTTTGTACAAAACGGAGCTTCTTCTTCTTGGGGGCGCTATTTTCTTGTACAATGCGATTGGTTTTTCAGATTACATGGTGTTTATGGCCAATACCTTATGCATTGGAATGTGCGCGCTTTACTTTAATTATTTTGTAGGTGCAGATAAAGAGCGATTTACGATTTCTGTTTATATTTTTTTTGCCTTGCTGACATTTTCATCAATTGTAATGGTTCTTAATCCATTTTATTTATCAGAAATAAATAATCTAAGGTCGATGCTGATGGGAGAACCGGTCGTGCAGAGTCCTTCGGGAATAGCAACATATCAATTTAACTTTGGTTATCAATTGGCCGCCCTGGTTCCATTTCTATTGATTTTTACTCTAGTGTTTGACAAAGCGCTTGTTATTAAAATAGTTAGTCTTTTGGCTTGTTTACTGTTTATATATCTGGGTATGCAACGCTCGGTATTTGTAGGTTTTGTTTTCTCGGTATTCTTGTTCCTGATATTGTATTACAATTACAAAGCGATTTTTATTGTGGTGTTTGCTGTTTGTGCAGCTTTTGTATTCTACACATACATTTTGAAAGATAATACAGACTCTTATAATAACATTCTTACCAAGAATGAACATAATATGGAGGAATACAATAGATCAACCCTGGCTGCTGAAAACTTAAGAATCTATTCGGATTATCCTTATGGGCTTATATTTTATGGGAAGGATTGGTCAGACGTTACTTATCGTAATGAGGTGTTCTCGTCGGGGATTACTTCGCACAATGCCTACCTGATGTTTCTTACCTATGTCGGACCTTTTTTGGGTTTGGGAATATTGGCCGGATTGTATTATAAGATTTCAAAGATCATTATCAATGCATTTCGAAATGTTAAGAAGAAGAAATATGCGTTGATGATTTGTCTTTGTTGTTCATTTATTGCCGTTTCCATCAATTCACTGTCGCACAACTCATGGCTTGTTAGCGCAAACGGCCCTACCTTTTTCCTGTATTTCGCGATTCTGCACTTAAACTTTTTGCTGAACAGAGAAGCTGATCTGGATGAGGATGTAGTTGTAACCCATATTTAAAGCCGAATGATATGGATAAGGAAACCATTAGAGATATCATAGACTGGGATATTACAAACTGGTGGAGGGCAATTGATTATCTGGATAAGAATGTGCCAGCAAACGAGAAGAGTACACAATGTTTGGAATTGGGCGCGGCACGTGGTGGGCTATCACTTTGGCTTGCACTTAGAGGCAACTCAGTACTATGTACGGATCTTAAAAATCCGGAGCCTATAGCAGGTGAAATTCATTGTAAGTATGAATGTGGCATTAATATAAGGTATGCGGCTTTGGATGCAACGGATATTCCTTTTAAGAACCAATTTGACATTATCGTATTTAAATCTATCCTGGGTGGGATTAGCCAGAATAATAGAAATGAATATAAAGCAAAAACGCTAAATGAGATTTATGGTGCCCTGAAGCCGGGAGGCATGCTGCTTTTCACAGAAAATTTGGCCGCTACTAATCTCCATCGGTTTCTGAGAAGGAAATATGGTACCCCTGGATGGAATTATCTGGATATAAATGAGGTAGAAGAGCTATTTAGTGCATTCAAAACAATCAAATATACAACAACAGGTTTTTTTGGCTGCTTTGGTAGGACTGAAAAGCAAAGAATCCTTTTAGGACACCTTGATGGATTATTGGAGTTCATCATCCCAAAGAGAAAAAGATACATACTAAGTGGTATTGCAACGAAATAATTTTTTGAATCGGATTTCCAGGTACATATAACAATGGAGAAAATCAAAATAATGCACCTTATAGGTGATTTAACTAAGGGAGGAGCAGAGCGCTTCGTAGTTGATTTGTGTAATGAGCTTGCTAAAGATGACCAATATGAAGTTTATTTGGTTTCTATCTGCTGGAATGATCCACAAGAGACATTTGTGAAAGATATTCATAAGAATGTTCGCTACGTTTCTTTCAATAAAGGCAGAGGATTTAGCTTAAAGGCTTTTTTGGGCTTAACCAAATGGTTGAATAGGGAGGAACCTGATGTGTTACACTCTCATTTAAATGGCTTCGAATATCTGGCCTTATATCTATTGGCTAGCAAGCACACGTTGTTCTTTCATACCATTCATAATATCGCTGTGGCGGAATGTCCAAATTTTATACTCAAAACCTTTAGAAAGTTCTGGTATAAAATAAATAAGGTGAAACCTGTTACGATCTCATTTGACGGCAAGAAAACTTATAGAGATTATTATCAGCTGGATAATGACATTTTAATTGAAAATGGAAGACAGGATCTGGTAACAACTGATGAATATCCTTTATTAAATGAAAAATACAAGGAGGGCGAAGACGCTTTTATTTTAATTCATGTAGGACGAATTGTATCGGAAAAGAATCAGGATTTATTAATCAGGGCTGTAAAGAAATTTAATGTTACTGAAGACAAGAAATGCAAACTGATCATTATTGGAGAGGTTAAAGAAAAGCATTTATATCAGCATTTACTGAAACTGGTTGGTAACGATCCATACATAGAATTTATAGGTGGAAAGCATAATGTGGTGGATTATTTAAGTATAGCCGATGCATTTTGTCTTTCAAGCATATTCGAAGGAATGCCAATTTCTTTAATCGAAGCCTTATCGGTTGGCTGTATTCCAGTTTGCACGCCTGTAGGGGGGATTGGTCAGATGATCAGACATGGAAAAACCGGTTTTCTAAGTAAAGATGTAAGTGTAGAAAGTTATTACGATGTATTAAAAGAAGCGCTTTATCATCCTGATAAAAAAATGATCAAACTAAACGGAAGGTTATTCTTCAAATTAAATTACCATATCCAGGCATCTGCAAATGCCCATTTAAAAACCTATTCTACAATGTTGATCTCGGATAAAAGCAACATGGTGAAAGGGTACCAGATGATTACTAAGATTTAACTTAAATAGAGATGATAAAATTTACTAGTGACGAACTCAAAGTAGTAAAGAAAATTGAGGTATTAAAGAATGAGGCAGGCTCCCATTCACCTAGTTTCTTTACATTCAAACAAAAACTCCCAGAGGTAGACATTAAAGTAGATGCTTGCTTTTTATCTAATCCTTATGCAACGGATTTGTTTATTGAGTATTTTAATAAGGAAATACTTCATACTGGGAATATCAGAGATTTATTGGAGAGTTATCCCTCTCAAAATGGTGTAATTGCTGAGATTTTAGCTGATTTCTTAAAAATTGATTCAGGGAATATCTTTATTGGCAATGGAGCTATTGAAATCATTCAAGCTGTTATCCATAATTTTACCAAAAGGAAGATTATCATTACAATACCTACCTTTTCATCTTATTATGAGTATGTTAAGGATGGTGTGGAGGTGGTGTATTATAATTTATCAAAGAATAATAATTACAACCTTGATGTAGAAGAATACATTGCATTTGTTAAACAAAATAAGCCAGACACCATAGTATTGATTAACCCGAATAATCCAAATGGTGGTTATACAAAAGCTGCTGATGTGCAGCGGATTATAGAAGAGCTTTCATTTGTTGACAATATTATTATAGATGAAAGCTTTATTCACTTCGCATATGAAAGTGAATCTTATCAGCTGGTATCATTATCTCATCTTGTTAAAGAACATCCTAATGTTATTGTTCTAAAAAGCATGTCGAAGGATTTTGGGATTGCAGGTGTAAGGGCCGGGTATGGTGTGATGAGAAAGGAATATGTTGATCTTTTATTAAAGAATGGTTATTTGTGGAATTCAAATGGTTTTGCCGAATATTTCTTTCGATTGTATACAAGAGCGGATTTTGCACTTAGATATGATAAGGTAAGGGTAAAATATATTGTTGAGACGCTGGAATTTATACAGGAGCTGAGACAGTTGCCAAATATTAAAGTTTACCCAAGCATGGCCAATTTTGTACTTATTGAGTTACTGGAAGGCATAAAATCTACAGAGTTTGTAGCCAAACTGCTTATAAGTTATGGCATTTACGTAAGAACATGTGATGATAAAATTGGCTTAAAGGGACAGTTTATAAGATTAGCATCCCGTTCAAAAGATGAAAACGACTATGTAATTCAAAGCATAAAAGCATGTATTCAGATGAATGACGTTTTGAAATTGGTAAATGAAACGGTTGTTTAAAGCAATAGTTTTTGGGATTTGTAATTTGTATTTCAGGTATCGTTTTAGAAGGTCTATAAAAAATGCCGTCCAAAATCAGGAGATATACCTTGTTGATATAGATAATACCCTTGCCGATACCTGGCCATCACTACAAGATTATGTTTATAGAAATGAAAACCACCGATATGGATCGTTATCGATTTTTATTGGGATGCGGAATTTTATACTGGATAAAACCAGAACCAGGCAGAAAGTAATATTTATATCCGCAAGAAGCTACCTCGACTACTTTTCGACACGTAAATGGCTGGCAGCAAATGGCCTGAAGGCTGATTGTGTAATTCTGGTAAGGAAGGCTGAAGACAAGCTTGATTATATAAATGAACTATTAAACAGAGGCGTGCCTGTAGTTTATATAGACGATTTGAGTTATGGTCATGAGTCTGGAGTAATGAAATTATATGAAAAGGTAATATTGAAATTGAAGGAAATGCCTATAAAATACTTAGGTATTAAAGAAATAGAACTAATTAATTCAGCTTATGAAACAAGTAACCAAGGTACTAAAGAGAATAGCGCGTATCATCAGAATTATAGTAGCAATTAAATGGCTAAAACTCTGGAGACTGCATGATGCTAGTAGTGATATTTTAGTTTGGATTCCCTTTAGATCTATTAAGTATTTTGGATCAGATGCATTTATATGGGATATGGCAACTATTGCTGGGCTGATAGCAGAAAATAAAAGAATAAAAATTGTGTTTAATCTGGCCATTGGGAAATACCATAACAAAAAGATTTTTTTTTCCATTAGCAATCGATACAATATATACAAGTTTGATAACTATACCCATATACTGTCGCATATTACCATGCAGCTTGAACAGCAGGGAAATTCAGTATTTCCCAAACACAGCGAGACCATGTTATGGGAAAATAAAACCTACATGCATCAAGTGTTTTATGTAGAGGGTGTTAATGAGCCTAAAACACGAATTTTTGAATCAATTGAAGACTTGGTAAAAGCGAATATCTGTTTCCCTTTTCTTATCAAAGCAGAGCATTCCTCATCTTCAGAAGGGTTATACAAAATATCATCTATAAAAGATCTTTCAGACCTTGTTTCGAACAAGAAATTTGTGGCAGAAAACAAGCATATTATAGCACAGGAGCTGATTAATATGAGAAAAGACCTAAGGGTTATTTTGGTTAAAGGAGAGATTTTGCTCCATTACTGGAGAATAAATTTAAATGAAGAATGGAAACCAACTTCGACAAGTTATGGAAGTAAGGTAGATTTTGATTTCTTTCCGGAACAGTGGAGAGCACACATTATAGAAACCTTTAAATCATTGAAGATCACTACCGGTGCTTTTGATGTTACCTGGGAAAACGATGACCTGAGTACTAAGCCTATTTATCTTGAAGTTAGTCCATTTTATCAGCCGAATCCTAAAATGGAATTAAAGGAAAAAGCGTATGCCTTTTATAAGCAGCATTTCAGCTTATTTAATTCATGGGATGTTAAGTACGTAAATGTTGTTTTTGATATTAAGCATAAACAGGTAAAGGCATACCTGGAAGATTCCATAGCAAATTAAGTTCTCAATTAATTTTCCTCTCAAATAAAATAGTTTATGAAAGTGAATAAACGGGTGATCTTAATGACCCCATCTATGAGCAAGGGTGGAGCTGAAACGCAGCTATTGAAAATTGCATCATTTCTGCAATCAAAGCATCATAAAGTATTGATCATTTCTTTAAAACCCATTGATGAGTTTAATGGTGATATCAGAAAAGCCGGAGTAGATGCTTTGTTTTTAAGGAATTGGTCTAGCGCTCCGTTTTCGAACATACAGATACTTTATAAAACCATTAAAAAATTCAGACCTGATGTAGTTATTGCTTTTATGTTCATTGCAATCATATTTGCACGCTTATTAAAGATGAGACTTAAATTTAAGTTGATCTCTACCATTAGGATATCTGTGATCCCTAAAAAATGGTATATGCCTTTTAAACTTACGGACGGACTTGACGATGCAGTTGTTTACAATTCTGTTGCCTCTATGATAAATTTTGAAAAGCAGAAGTTAGTGAGCAAAAGAGGTATAGTGATTCATAATGGAATTACTATACCACAACATACCAAGATTGATGGCGAATTGGTTAATGGTAGTTTTAAGTGGGTATGCATTGGTCACTTTAGGTGGAACAAAGACTATTTAACACTCTTTAAAGCAATAGCACTTTTAAAACACAAAAATTTCACGGTAGATATTGTTGGAGATTTAAATGGAGAGTTGTGGCCTGAGAAAACAATTGAGGAGCTAAATATTCAAGACTATGTTAACATCATAGGTTTTAAGAAAGAAGCACATAGTTTTTTAGGCCAATCAGACGCTTTTGTGCTTTCCTCTTTTTCAGAAGGGATGCCAAATGCAATTCTGGAAGCTATGGCATATGCGAGACCTACGGTTGTAACTGATATTGATGGAAATCATGAATTGATTGAAAAGGCACAATGTGGTTTATTATGCGAGAAGCAAAATGAGCATGATATGGCCAGTAATATGTTAAAGATAATGGATATGTCTGCTGCCGATAGAACTGCTCTTGGTGCTAAGGGCCAGCAACACATTAAGGCACGATTTAGTGAAGAGCAAGTGATGGGGGAGTGGATGCAATTAATTGACGGCTTAGCCGGTTAGTGCTATTTAGAATTGACATAATATGTGCGGAATATTTGGAACGATAAACTATGAATATCCAATAGAGAACAGTATGATCTTTAATGGGTTATTGCACAGAGGCCCCGATGAACAGGGACATTATAGCTTGTATAATGTAAATCTTTACCATACCAGACTGGCAATTCAGGATTTAAGTGTAACCGGGCAGCAACCAATGGAACACAATGGACTGGTGATTGTTTTTAATGGTGAGATTTACAATCATATGGAGCTTAGAGAAAAGTATGGTCTTAAGGCTTCTTCCAATTCTGATACATTGACCATACTGATGATGTTTGAATTGATGGGCATGGATATGCTTGAGGAATTTGATGGGATGTTTGCATTTGCATTATATGATACCCTCAATTTTAGAATGTACCTGGCACGTGATAGGGCGGGCAAAAAACCTTTGTATGTATATAATAAAGCAAAAACCTTTGTTTTTTCGTCGGAGCTAAACGTACTTTATAAAAAGTGCAGACCTGAGATAGATTACTCCTCGCTGGCTGATTACCTCTATGTTGGGCATCATTACCGTAAAGCTACTCCGTATCTTTTTGTTAACGAGTTGGAAAATGGGCACTATTTAAAGATTGATACACTTACAGGTCTTTGTGATGATGTTTGCTGGTTTAAAATCGAAGACTATTATAAAGCAGAAAGATACCCCGATTATACCGATGCTGTAACACAGCTCGATGGCATACTGAAAACTGCAGTTAAAAGACGAATAGATAGCTCCGATTTAGATGTAGGATCTTTTTTGAGTGGAGGGATTGATAGCGGATTAGTGACAGCAATGGCCGCTGAACAAACTTCAAAACTTAAAACCTTTACGGTTAAGGTTCCGGGATCTTTTGATGAATCGGCCCTTGCAGAGAAGGTAGCAAAGAAATATGGAACCGACCACACTGTTGTTGAAATAGACTTTTCTGATTTAACCAACGATATAGAAAAGATCATATCTAACCATGGTGAGCCTAATTCTGATAATTCCGCAATACCGAGTTATTATGTGGCCAGGGAAGCCAAAAAGCATATAACGGTTGTTTTAAATGGTGACGGTGCAGATGAGCTATTTGGTGGTTATAGAAGATATGTGCCATTTAAACACGTAGATTTTTTTAATCCGAGTCAATTTACAAGGATTAGTTCAAGAATCTTAACGAGTCTATTGCCTGTAGCTAATCAGAAACAAAGTAATTACACGTATATATATAGGTTATTGAAGTTTGGTGGCTATTCTGATTTGGTTAAAATCTATTGCTCAGCTTCTTCAGATCTTTTTGTGGGTTTTGAAGACGCGTTTCTTGAAAAACCAAAAATGAAGGTTATTTCAAGTGATCTTGCAAGAATTAACGACTATTCAATTTCGCCATTAAAGAAATTGCTGCTGATGGATTTTGATTCGATGTTGTTCAGCAGACTACTTACCAAAATGGATATTGCTACCATGGCACATTCTTTAGAAGGAAGAAGCCCTTTTTTAGCAAAAGAAGTTCTTGAATTTGCCCCTGGATTACCGGACAATTTTAAAATAAAGAAACTCCAGACCAAAGATATTTTGAGAACGCTTGGAAAAAAATATCTGCCGGCTGAGCTCATTGAACAACCTAAAAGAGGATTTGAAATACCCCTGAAGAAGTGGGTAGATCATGAACTCAAAGAGATTATCAATACCTATTTGATGGCTCCGGATAATTTATATTCTAAAATCATAAAAAAAGACTTCATAATGGACCTTATTGCCAGAAAGATTAAAATTTCTGATGAAAGAAGGGCCAAAATACTCTTTTGCGTATTCAGTCTGGAAGTGTGGCATAAAAACCTTTAAGCCTAAATCTATAAATCTAAATTTTAAAGCGATCGTTATGAAAGTATTGGTTACCGGTACAGCCGGTTTTATTGGGTATCATCTGGCAAAATATTTGTTGGAAAGAGGCGATGAGGTAGTCGGAATTGATAATATTAATGATTACTATGATGTAAATCTAAAACATGGCAGGCTCTCAGAAACAGGAATTGATGGTTTATCCTTAGAATATGGAAAAGCTGTAAGAAGTTGTAAATATCCCAATTATCAGTTTGTTAAACTAGATCTCACAGATCATGGCAAGATGAAGAAACTTTTTAAAGGATGTCATTTTGATGCGGTATGTAATTTAGCCGCGCAAGCCGGAGTAAGGTATAGTTTGACGAACCCCAGAGCATATATTGATTCAAATATCACCGGTTTCCTAAATATTTTAGAGTGCTGTCGTACACACAATATCAAACATTTTGTCTATGCAAGTTCATCAAGCGTTTATGGTTTAAATAAAAGAATGCCGTTTTCTCCAAGTCATCAGGCAAATCATCCGGTATCAATATATGCTGCTACAAAAAAAAGTAATGAACTTATGGCCCATACTTACAGCCATTTATTTAAACTCCCAACAACGGGGCTACGCTTTTTTACCGTATATGGCCCTTGGGGAAGACCTGATATGGCTCCATTTCTTTTCACAAAAGCAATTCTGGAACACAAGCAGATAGATATCTTTAACAATGGGAAAATGAAACGGGACTTTACCTATATAGATGATATTGTGGATGGAATTGTTCGTGTTATTGATCATCCCGCAAAAAAAAGTGTTTTATGGGACGCTTCTGTTCCTGACCCTTCGAGTTCCAATGTTCCATACAGGGTATTTAACATTGGAAGAGGAGAATCAGTAGATCTGTTAGAGTTTATTACTGAAATTGAGAAAAATATAGGTGAAATTGCCGATAAAAATTATATGCCAATGCAAAATGGCGATGTTGCAGAAACCTGGGCAGATATATCGGTAATGAAGAAAATGCTGGCATATGATCCGAAGGTTTCAGTATCTGAAGGGGTAAGAAATTTTGTGAATTGGTATAAAGATTTTTACTTGGTAACAAAAAAGGGACAAACGCATCTAGCAAGTGTTGTTTATCATTGATAATTCTCTTACAAAACAATACTAAAAATTATTGATAATTCTAAGTTTTGGGCCAAGTATATTTAGAGTTTGAGGTCTGATGGTTCTTTTGTGACGGAAAAATTACATTTATTCATGTGTTTGAACATGCTTTTTGTAGTTAATATCTACGTCGATATTAATAATTTATCACTATTTTAAATTAATTTAAAATTTGTATCTGGAAAATATTTTAATCAATTGATGCCTGATATAATAATAAGTAATATTTGATTAAGCTAAAAGATATTCTAATTTCTGAATGATAATTTATTAATTATAATAATTAAATCGATGAGATTTGCTAAATTGGATTAGCGCCTGAAAAATGGTTTTCTTTATGTAAAATCATTGATTTTCCATAATTTTTGAAGTGTATAGTGACGCGCTTTTTCGCGTTACCATTGTATACTTTTAAAAAATCAAATGGAAAGAAAAAACAAAACATCAAATCGACTGCCCATGAGCCTTCTATTACTGTTAGTTGTATTAACTTTTAGTAAATGTAAAAAAGGCTCGGATGCGGCAACCCCTGAAAACCCACTTACGCAGACTGATACTGGTGTAGCAGCTACGAGCACCACAAGTGGTATTAAATCATTACAAACATTTAGAGTAGCAAGTGACGGTGGTTACTCTTACAGAGTTTATGAGCTTCCAGTGTCAGGAGATTCACAAAGCCAGCCCAAAGTATCAACAATGAGGGTCTTTGAGGATGGAAAAGAGCTTGGTCCTGCGCATTCAAGCGCAGCAGACATCAGGAACATTGGTAAAGGACGCTTTTGTCATTGGCTTACCAGCGTATATATATCTGCTTCGGATAATAGCGATCCAAGGACCAATGGACGTAAGTATACTTATACCTTAGATGGCAGCAGTGGTTCTGTTGTACAACCTCCGGTAACGAGTCCTGTAGCGCCTCCGGCAACAAGCGGTGCTATTATTGGTTATGCTATGGTTGACGGTAAAACCACAGGTGGTACAGGTGGCCAAACCATAACTGTAACAACTTATTCTGCTTTAAAAAATGCTGTTTCATCAAATACAGCTACGATTATTAAGGTATCCGGAAGAATTACTGGTACAGGCTATTTAAACGTAGGTTCCAATAAAACAATCCTTGGTATGAAAGGTTCGAGTTTGGAAGGTGTTGGTTTATTAGTTTATGGAACCAGTAATGTAATCATCCGTAACATGACCATCAGAAATGTGGTAACCTATTCAAATATAGTTATTAAAGAAGGTGCTCATCACGTGTGGGTAGATCATTGCGATCTATCATCTGATAGAAATCACGGATGGGACTATTATGATGGTCTGTTAGACGTTGGTAACAGAGCAGATTATGTTACTTTATCGTACAATAGATTACATGATAATAATGTCGCGATGTTAATCGGTTTTGGAGATGCAAACACTAACGATATTGGTAAACTTCGTGTTACTGTCTACAAGAATTATTTCTATAATGTTTCTGAAAGACAACCTTGTACAAGATTTGGAACCATGCACGTATTTAATAACTATCTGCAAAATGGTAGCGGATACGGGATTGGTGTAACTATGGGTGCGACAGTAAGAACAGATAATAACTATTTTGAGAACCAGCATTATGCGATTTATACTGATTTTAATTCAAAACCAGGATTTGTTAGTGGCGCAAGCACTAATATTTACAAAGGTAGTGTAAACAAAATTTCAACAGCAGCATCATCATGGGTACCAACCTATGAATACAAGTCAGAACTTATTCCAGCAGCAAATGTTCCTGCGACTGTGATGGCAAATGCCGGAGCAATCCTGAACCTTTAAGCAATAATAGTTTTTGATTTAATAACATCTTTTTTGATGGTCATAGTATTAAGGGCGTGTTTCAACTCAGTTGAAACAGGCCCTTAAATATTTACCTATAAATTTAAATCAACATGGTAAAAGAAAGAAAGATAATCTTGATCTCATGCGATTCTCCACGTTCATTGCTGGATTTCCGAGGTAAATTGATAGAAGCATTAATTGTAAAACACGAAGTGATTATTTTTACTCCTAAAATTGAACATCAGGAGATTAAAAATAAGCTAAGTGAAATGGGGGTAAGGGTATATGAAAATGGATTGAATCCGAGTAATGTATCAATAGTCTCTGATCTTAAATACCTCTTCGAATTGCGCAGGCTGATCAAAGCTACTAAACCCGATGTGTTTTTTCCCTACACTTTTAAACCAGTTATTTATGGCGCTTTTGTTGCCAGGTTTTGCAGAGTAAATCACATCACACCGATGCTGACGGGGCTTGGCTACAATTTTTTAAATGTAGGTTCAAGGAAAACGGTAGTTCAAAAGATAACAAGGATTTTGTTAAAATTGAGTCTGAGAGCAAGTAAAAGATTGCAGATCATTTTTCAAAATAAGGATGATTATAATACACTGATTCGTGCAAATATTATTACAAACAAGAATATAGCTCATGTGGTGAATGGTTCGGGGGTAGATTTGTCTCACTATGAGTACTCTCCCCCCGATTTAAATAACATAAGTTTTTTGATGATTTCGCGATTAATTAACGCGAAAGGAATTAAGGAATACTACTATGCTGCAAAACAGATCAAAGAAAAATTCCCTGATGTTGTTTTTAAACTAATTGGGCCTTATGATGATAACATTGATGCCATTAGTGCGGATCTGTTTTCAAGAATAAAAACGGATGGAACCATCCAATATTTTGGGCTGGTTGATGATGTAAGACCATACATTAACAAATCTTCTGTTATTGTGCTACCATCTTATTATGGAGAGGGAGTTCCACGGTGTCTTTTAGAGGGAATGGCAATGGGAAGGGCAGTTATTACCTGTAATTCTGTTGGATGCAGGGAAACAATTAACCCGCTTCTAAGAAAGGCCAATGGTTTTTTGGTTCCAATAAAAGATATTCAACAATTGGCCTCTAAAATGGAGTACTATATAAGGCATACAGATGATGTTGCAAGATTCGGGCTAAATGGCAGAAAATACGCAAGCGAAAAGTTTGATGTAAACAAAGTGAACCAGACTATGGTTAATATTCTGGAAGGAGCATAATCCTACTACCTAGGAAAATCAGATCACTAGCGCACCTTAAAGAAAAAATATACATGTCTTATCAATGCTTAATTGTCCGCGCAAAAGCGGAGTGGGATGCTTATGTTAAACGGGCTCATAATTATGAAGTATATCACACCTGGTATTACCACTCCTTAAATATGGAAGGAGAGCCCATTCTTTTTATTTACGAGAAAGAAGATTTATTTATAGCATTTCCACTAATAAAGAGAAATATCGCAGGGTCATCTCAATATGATATGACTTCAGTATATGGATACGCAGGGCCAATATCTAATGTAGATTTTAAGGATATTCCGCAACTAACGATTGAAAGCTTTAAAGAAGAGTTCGGTCATTTTCTGAAGTCCGAACAGTGTATATGTGTTTTTTCACGATTGTATCCTTTTCTTAATCAACATTACTTACTGGAAAATATTGGAGGCGTTATTCCTAACGGAAGCACCATCTATATGGATTTATCATTAAGTATTGAAGAGCAGAGATCACGATACGATAAGAGGCTGAAAAGGCAGATAAAGAAACTTCGGGAAACCGGATATACCATTAAAAATGCAGCGGGTCCTAGCGAAATAGCTGCATTTACAGAAATGTATCATAAGAATATGGATCGGTTGGGAGCCAGCAAGAGTTATTATTTCGATGAAAAATATTTTGCCGGATTGCTCAATACCCGTGAATTTGAAAATGAGCTTGTGCTGATTTATGATGGTACTGAAATGATTTGCGGAGCCCTGATATTGATATCCGAAAATGTAGTCAGAAACCACTTGTCTGCCACTTCTGAAAAATACCTGAAAGTATCGCCCAGTAAATTACTGACGGATGAAATTAGCCTGATTGGCAGAAGATTGGGGAAAAAGATATTCCACTTAGGTGGGGGTGTAGGAGGAAAGGAAGACTCATTATTTAAGTTTAAAAGTCATTTTTCTAATTTAAGAATTAACGACTGGATCTGGTGTTACGTTAGCGACCAGGAATCTTATAATGCGCTTTTACATCAAAAAGGTGTAGGGCTCACCCAGCAGTCTACATTCTTTCCTGCGTATAGGCAAACCAAAGCATAACAAATAAAACGTACTATTATGAACAATAAATTTGATTATTCGGAAGCTGATATTACAATATTTGATAAGGTGATCAGCGAATACGGCTGGATCGTATATGAAAATGCTTTAAGCAATGAATTACTTGATGAAATCAATGACTCCCTATTGCCGGCTTATGAAGTAAGGCATAAGATACAGGAAGCCAATGGCATTGCGCAAAATATGGATGGCACCTTACATCACTTGGTGGAGAAGCAGCTGTTTACATTAAAATTTTTAGAACAAAAGTATGCACATGAGCAAATTATACATTTCTTAAAGGGCAATTACATTTTGAATTCATTAGGCGCGGTAATTAATGTAAGAAATGCACAACCGTATGTTCAGAATGTTCATCGGGATGTTAGAACTTTTACAGGATCATTTAAGCTTATGATCCAAATGATGGTTATTCTTGATGATTTTACTGTAGAAAATGGCGCAACATACATGCTTACCGGATCGCATAAGCATGATAAAAAGCCTGACGACCAATATTTTTATGACTATGCGGACAGAGCAGTAGCAAGAAAAGGCAGCATTATTTTATTTGACGCTAACCTATGGCATGCTGCAGGTAAAAATTATACAGACAAGCCAAGAAGGACCCTTACAATGGCCTTTACAAAACCGTTTATGAAACAACAGCTTGATTATCCAAGATTATTAGGCTATGATTTTGGTGAGGAACTTAATGACCACCTTAGACAAGTTATAGGCTATAATGCAAGAACTCCTACGGATCTGTATGAGTATTATCAGCCAGTTCATAAAAGAATGTACCAAAGGGGACAGGAATAGTTAAGTCGTTTTGGATTCATTCAAAATACATCAATCCCATTGTTAACCTATTTTCAAAATGCAAAATCAATATTCAAACAAAATGAAGTCTATTGGAGGATATTTAGAATTACAATTGTCCAGAGGTGAGGAATTTTATCCCTCGCTAATAAAATTAAATACTGGTAGGAATGCATTTGAATATATTCTCAAAGTTAAGCGATATAAATTGGTTCACATACCTTATTATACCTGTGAGGTGATGTTGGAGCCACTTAAGAAGTTGGGTGTTCAATTTCAATATTATACTATTGACGAAAATATGGATCCGGTTCTCGATTTCGAGGTAGGTCCTGATGATGGTCTGCTGTACACAAATTATTTTGGACTAAAACAGGATACCGTTATAAGGCTAAGTAAGCTTTTCGAAAATCTGATAGTAGATAATTCCCAGGCTTTTTTTTCTGAGCCATTGGAGGGGGTGGATACTTTTTATTCTTGCCGAAAGTTCTTTGGTGTACCAGATGGGGCCTATCTTCAATGCACTAGTGATGTAAGACTAAAGCTAGAGAAAGATGTGTCGGTAGACAGATTTTCCCATCTGATAAAAAGTATTGACATGGGGATTGAAAGCGGGTACGAAGATTTTATTGTAAATAATGTTGTTCTTTCCAACAACCCAATACGTAAAATGTCTTCTTTATCTCAGTCGATTTTATCAGGTATAGATTATAAAGCGTGTAAATACAGAAGAAATTCCAACTTCATGTACCTTCATGATTTTCTGGAGAGTTATAACGACTATTCATTTGATGCGTCTTCTGTAAATGGACCGATGATCTATCCACTGCTAATCTCTTCTACCGAAATTAGAAACAAGCTATTTGAAAAAAGAATATATGTGGCTACATACTGGCCAAATGTTCTGGAATGGACTACAAAAAAGATGTATGAATATTATTTAACAACGCATCTTATCGCCATACCAATAGATCATCGGTATACCCATTCTGAAATGAAACGCATACTTAATGTATTAAAAACAATATTATGAGCGAAAGTATATTTTTAAGGCCTCTGGCACTTGAGGATGCGATGATATCCTATAAATGGCGAAATAATCCGGAGATATGGAAGTATACACCTTTCAATCCATCAGAGCCAATTACATTGAAAGTGGAGAGGGATTGGCTAAGGGGTGTTTTAAAGCGAACTGACCAAAAGAGATTTGCCATCTGCTTAACAGATAGCAAGAGATATATCGGGAACGTGCAATTGCTTGACATCTCAGAACAACAGGCCGAATTTCATCTTTTTATAGGTGACTCAAGCTGCTGGGGCAAAGGCATCGGAGAAAAGGCAACAGCACTTATTCTTGATTATGCTTTCTCTACCCTAAACCTGAAAAAGGTAATACTTGAAGTAAATAAAGAACATAATGCAGCCATCAGAATATATAGTAAACAAGGTTTTGTTGGTATCCCAGGTAGTGATAAATATCTGAAAATGGAAGTAATAAAAGAGGATTATATAACTAAAAATAATTTACCCGGCATGAAGTACATCGTTAAACTTGAACAAGAGGCCGAGTGGAAAGGTCTTGTAAAAAGGGCTTTGAAATATGATTTTTATCATTCATGGACCTATCATTCATTGGATAACACTTCTGGAATTCCAATGTTGTTTGTTTATGAAGAAGGGAGTGATTTTATTGCTATCCCATTATTGAAAAGAGATATTCAGGATTCTGAATACTATGATATGAGTTCGGTATATGGTTATAGCGGTCCGATTTCGAATAGGGATTTCCACAAGCTTCCTTCAGATTTTGTATATAATTTCAGGAATTGTTTTCTGGACTTCCTAAAAGATGAAAAGATCGTTACCGTATTTTCCAGGTTGAACCCTTTCTTTGACCAGGCAGAACTGATGGGAGATTTTGGAGGGGTGGTAGATAACGGAAAAGTGGTGGTACTGGATCTAAGCCTTCCTATTGAGGAACAGAGAAGCGCTTACCAGGAAAGGGTATTAAGAAAAATCAGGACCCTGAGAAAAAAGGGGTATTATGTTAGGGAAGCCAGTACGGGCGAGGATATAAAAACCTTTAGTGCTATCTATACATTAAATATGCTTAGGGTGGATGCCTCGAACACCTATTATTTTGATGAAGAATATTTTAGGCGATTGCTTGATTCAGAAGAATACGATGCAAGACTAATCTTTGTGTATGATCAAAATGATTATCCGATATGTGGTGCAATAGTGGTCATCACAAATGGTATTATGCAGGCGCATTTATTGGGGACCAGAGAAGAATATCTGGGAGATTCTCCTGCCAAATTGTTAACGGAAGAAATCACGATTCTTGGGCGACAACTTGGTGTAAAATATTACAATCTGGGTGGAGGCTTAGGCTTTAAAGAAGATTCGTTGTTTAGGTGGAAAGCTAATTTTTCAAATCTTACTTTCAATTACCATAGTTGGCGTTTCATAGCCAATCCGGAAGTATATACCTCTTTGTTATCTCAACAAGAAATCGATCTCAACTCTGATGTTGATTTTTTCCCACTTTATAGATTGCAAGCTAACAAAGCTTAACCTTTCTTCATCTATTTAACGTTTAATGACATGAAAAAAATTCTATTTTGCGAAAAAGTGTACTCCAGGTGGCTGATCCTGTTAATTGATCAGTTCATTGTAACAATCGCTCTTGCTGCATCATTAATGATTATACAAAAGGAGAATTTTAATGAAATATTTAATAACAAGTTTTTCCTTTATCTGATCGTTTACAATGTAATCACGATGGTGGTTTTTGTAAGTATGAGAATACACACCGGAATAATCCGATACTCTAGTGTTGACGATATTTTCCGTGTCTTTAAAGCAGTGCTATTAGCTAGTTTGCTATTTGAAGTGGCGGCTTACCTGTTTTTATCCTCTTATTTTGGATTCAATAATCATTGGTTTATTCCTATGCTCATCATTAATTTTTTTATCTCTGCCTCGATGCTTATTGCACTAAGGATAACTGTGAAACAATTGTTCCATTACCTTCAAGATCTGGAAGTTGTTTCTAAAGAGGTGTTGCTGATCTATGGAGCTGACAGATCTTCTTTACTGATTAAGCAAGGTTTAGACGCATCTTCAGAAAATAATTTTGAAATATTGGGCTTTGTTGATGATAATCCTGATCGTAGGAATAAACACATAGAACAAAAAAGAGTATACGGTTCTCATTCTATTCAGTACTTGAAAAATAAATATGGAGTAGAGAAGATGATTGTAATGGAGGATTGTATAAACATTGAAGGAAGGAAACTTGCAATAGAAAAGTGTATGGAATGTGGAATAAGAGTTATTTCAGTACCCGCTTCAAATTATTGGTTAAAGGGCAAACTGAGGTTAAGTCAACTCCCTGATTTAAGAATTGAAGACCTTTTACAGCGCGAACCTATTAACATGGAAGGAGAAAATATTAAAGCTGAACTTAAAGGCAAGAGGATTTTAATTACCGGTGCTGCAGGCTCCATAGGGTCAGAGATTGTTCGTCAAGTGTTGAGGTGTAATCCACAATTATTGATTCTTTGTGATCAGGCAGAAACACCACTTCACGAAATGCAGTTAGAAATAGAAGATAATTTTAAAGATAGTGTTTGTGAATTGTTTATCGTAAATATCCAAAATTATGGAAGGCTTAAAAGCTTGTTTGAGACGTACAGGCCGGAAATAATATTCCACGCAGCAGCTTTAAAACATGTGCCAATGATGGAGCATAACCCGTCGGAGGCCATTTTGACTAACGTGATGGGCACCAAAAATCTTGCAGATCTGGCAATTGACTATGATGTAGAAAAATTTATAATGATATCTACAGATAAAGCTGTAAATCCAACAAATGTGATGGGGGCATCGAAGAGGATCGCAGAAATCTATATTCAGTCCCTTCAAAATTATCAAACTGATGTGGTTCATAGAACAAGGTTTATCACTACCCGGTTTGGAAATGTACTGGGGTCAAACGGGTCAGTTGTTCCACGATTTAGGGCGCAAATTGAAATGGGAGGGCCTGTTACGGTAACCGATCCAAACATAACAAGATATTTTATGACGATTCCTGAAGCAGTACAATTAGTGCTGGAGGCATCAGTAATGGGTAAAGGTGGTGAGATATTTATTTTTGATATGGGTGAGCCAATCAAAATTTTGAACTTGGCTGTAAATATGATCAAGTTAGCTGGGTTTATGCCTTACACCGATATAAAAATTTGCTTCACCGGACTAAGACCAGGTGAGAAATTGTATGAAGAGCTGTTGAATAAAACTGAAAAGGTTGTTCCAACTTATCATGAAAAAATTAAGATATCGAATGTAATTTATTATCCCTACGAATATGTACAACGAAATATAGACGAGTTATTGGCATTGAACTGCTCGAACAATGATAAAGAGGTTGTTCGAAAAATGAAGGAGATCGTTCCTGAATATGTTAGTGCAAATTCAACTTATCAGAGTATGGATGTAGTAAATGTGGAAACTGGAGATCTAATGGATGTTAGTGTTGAACCAGGCGTGAGCTGAGATTGCTGCTTTTAATATCTGTATATCTACCTAGAAATATGCGAAAAAATAAAGGCGAATTTATATGGGATCAAGTTTTAATGAAATCTCCATAATGCAAACCTGTGCAGGAATCAGTTTGTGGTCCTATTGGGACATGGACTTAGTCTGCCGTTTTGCAAATAAGGAGTTTTTTAAATGGTGTGGCAAGACTCCTGAAGAATTGTTAGGTATTATAAGCCTAAGAGTTTTGTTTAATGGTAGCTATCATGAACATCACCTGCCATACGTGAATAAGGTTCTGGATGGCCAGGTCCAAAAGTATAATTCAGAAATTAAGCTGATTAATGGACAGAAATGTTCGGTAACCATCATCTATTATCCTGATGTTGAAAATGGAAATGTAGTCGGTTTTTTTGCAAACATTTATAATAAAAATTTACCCGGATTGATGGATGAGAAACTTCTGGGCGATCAATTTAACATTAATCATGAAGCAATGCTGGGCCATGATACAGCAAGTAATAAGAGCCATCAGATTGCGGATTATCTTGGAACAGTCATTCTGTCTGGTTTTCCCAAGGTTGAGCACCTTTCGATTTTACACAATATTTCGGTTTCTAAATTGATGCGTGATTTTAAAACCACTTATCAAACAAGCCCCTATCTTTATTTCAGACGCTTGCAAATGGAATTTGCCGAACAGTACATAAGCAGGACAGGCTGCAGTAAAAAACAGATGGCCTTTATGCTTGGTTTTTCAAATCCTGCAAACTATACATTATGTTATAATCGGTACAAAAGCAGCAAACAAGAAAAAACAGGCAAACGAACTTTTGTTGCAGATATTGATGAAAAAAATAAAATTCTGATCACTCAATTTCCTTTACCAGTTGCAATGTTTGATCTAAGTATGAATTACTTATTGGCATCGGCGCAATGGATGAGAGAATTTGGTTTCCCTGAAGGGGATCCTGTGGGCCTGAATTTTTTTGATGCATTTTCGGAAACCAGCCCCGACCTGGAAACGCTAAAAAACAAAATAGATAGCGGGAAGATAGAGAATTGTGCAGGGAGCTACGACTTTTACAATAATGGACATTTGATTAAATGCATCGTAAATCTTTGGCATAATGAAAATAAGGAAGTGAGTGGCGTAATCATTTATGTTGCTTCATTGTAAATTATTGAACATTAAAAGTAAGTTTATGACAATCAGTAGGTTCACGTTTTTTTTTCTATTAAATATCTTTGTTTATAAGATGCCCTTAACTGTTTTATTGATGCTCAAATCCTAAGAACTTCTAATTTTTTAAAACCCTATACGCTACCATTAAGACGTCCCTAACGTTTAATATAAGGATTACTAAATTAACTAAAGTTATGGAACACAATGCCGGAGAGATTGTTGAACTAGCTGTTCGACGACAAAACGTAAATATTAGTGAGTTATCCAGGCGTTTACATGTAAACAGGCGAACCTTGTATAATTGGTTTCGACAAAAGAAACTTCATACAGATGTGATTTTCGAAATCGGAAAGGTCATAAATTATGATTTCTCACATGATTTTGAAGGTGAACTCAATGGCTTTGGTTTCCAGGAAGACCTTACGGTACTTAAGAATGACATTCAATCAGATCATCCGGGATCAGTTTATTATTGGATGGAAAAATATATTGCCTTACTGGAAGACTATAAAAAATTGGTAAGAAAAAGCTCTTTATCTTGATAAAGGGCTTTTTTTATTTCTATTGCATACTATTAGTTAGTAAATTTAAGGTGTGATCCAACGCATCCACATGATCCCAGTTCTGATGACCAGTGATCACAAAGCTTGGATTGGGAAACTTTTGCTTAATCTTATTTATTGTTTTCACCCATTGGGTAAGATTGGCCTCCTGGGTATTGCCTAAGTCTTTTGCATCTGTACTTTTCACCAGGCAGCCCCCATAAAGTACTTTTTCTTTTTCAAACCAAACGACAATGTTGTCTTTGGTATGACCTTCTCCTGCATAGTATGTTTGAAGCTCGTATTGACCAAGCGATATCGTTGTATCTCTTTTAAAAGTAAATTCTGCTCGTTTCTTATTGCTTTCTTTTAAAATTTTGTCAGTTTGATCAGTTGTAAAGGTTTTAGCACCACTATTCTTTAAAAAATCTAACCCTCCAGCTCTATCCTCATGTGAATGCGTGGCAATCTCAATTTTAACCGTCTTATTATGTTTAACTTTTATGCTATCGAGTAGGGGTTGGAATTGAGAGGTGTCCCAGGGAGCATCAATCATCATCACCCCGTCATTGGTCACTACATACATGCCATTGGCCGGGGTAATAGTCCCCTTATACGAATTGTAGGATGTGAAAATATAAAAGTCGCCGGTTAAATGTGAAATTTTTAAACCAGGGCTTGATTGTCCGAAAATATTTGAAACAAAATAAAGCGAAAGAATGAAAGTAAACAGGTAGCGCATAATTAATATAATATATTAGGTATGAGTGCAAACGTTATTTTGATAAAAAAATTTTAAATTGCACCATTAGAAATCCAAAAATGAAAACATACATTTTAATAATATTGTTTTGCCTAGGTGTTAATACATTCGCAAACGCACAAAAAAAGATTCCAACTGCTCAAGAATTGACTGTTAAAAATATAGATGAGCTGAATGAAAGGTTAGAACTGAGTCCAACTCAGAAAAGTGTGATATATAATTACGTATTTGACATGTATCGCCAGCAACTGGAACTTGTGAAAAAGCAACAGGCGGGCTCATCTAAGGAAGAAGATGTAACCAGATTTTATAAGTTTCAAAATGAAACAAATGATAATATTAAAAATATTTTAAAAGGGAATCAGATAGCTGAATTTGATAAGTTACAAGAGGAGCGTTTAAACGGAGACAATAAGAAAAAGAAGGGAAAAAAGGGGAAAAATAAAGAAGAAGAGCCAGTAACCGGCATATCTGGACTTAAGTCGCAAAATTAACAGTTGTTAACTGTTTCTTTTTTCTTGAATTTCTCTTTACATCTGAATGTTGAAATAATTTAGCGGCTAATAACCAACCCTTCATGCGATTTTTTACTGTAATCCTGTTATTATCCCTTTCATTATCTTCGAATGCGACAGAATATGTAATTAAACTTGACCAACAGGATTATACTAATATTGGTAAGAAATTAGTCTATCTTGAAGATGCAACAGGCAAACTTAACTTTAAAGATGTTAAAGACCTGTATCGGGCAGGTAAATTTAAATCATCCAAAGAAAGTATACTTAATTTTGGTAACAGTAAATCCGCCTTTTGGATAAAGATAGTTTATCAAAACAATACCGGTTCAGGGAGCTTTCTTGTAGTTGATGTGCCAAATCTTGAGTTTGTCGATTGTTATATCATTGGCAGTAATGGTAACCTGCAGGTAATAAATTCTGGTAGCCTTAGTAAGGAAACTAAAGGTGTTATTGCGAATAATAATTATATATTTTCTTTACCCGAAACAGCCGGTGCTGAAGATTTAAACGAAGTCTATCTTCGGGTTAAAACAAATAATTTTATGCTGGTGCCTATTAAACTTGCAACACATGAGGCTTACATCGCAGGTTCTTCTTTTAAAGAACACATCGAATCAATTTACATTGGGGTACTGATAACATTATTTCTGTTTAATATTTTCTTATACATCAGTTTGCACGAAAAAATGTACCTCTTTTATGGGCTGTACCTTCTTGCTGGCTTTGTTTATTTAGTATTGTATTTAAGAGGCTATGGTTATTTGTTCGGTTACGATTTCAGAACAACAATATATAAATATCCCCATTTCTTTTTGGCATTGTCATCAATGTCGGGCATCTTGTTTTCATGGAAATTCCTGAATCTGCAAGTATTAATTCCTCGTATAAAACCAGTTTATTATATCATGATGGGTTTTGGATTTGCCTTGATGACTGTAAGCTTATTGGGGTATAAAAGCGTAGCGGCCTCTATGATACAATATACTGCGCTTTTCATTTCAGTAGGCTTAGCGATAGCAGGAATAATGTCATTGAGAAAAGGACACAGGCCTGCTAAGTTTTATATTATTGCATGGCTTTTTAGGGTAACAGGTGTGATTCTTGTGAACTTAAACCTATTCGGTGTACTGGAATTAAGGGATTATACTTTTCAGATTTTTCCAATTGCTACAACCATCGAAATGCTATTGCTGGCATTCGCGTTAGGAGACCGCTACAGCATATTGATTAACAACGAACGCGAGGCGAGAGAAAGTCTTATGAAGCTTGTACAAACCCAGAATCAAAGGCTTGAATATGTAGTTGAAGAACGGACCATAAAATTAAGTGAAACTATAGTTGAGCTTGAATCATCGAATAGGGTGAAGGATAAGTTGTTTTCAATTATTGCTCACGATTTAAGAACTCCATTTAATAGCTTGATAAGCATATTTTCACTGAAGGATATGGGAATGTTGAATTTTGAGGAACTGAAAATGTTGCTTAACGCAAACCGAAAAAATATAGACCAGATGAGGCTTACACTTGATAATCTATTATTTTGGGCAAAAGATCAAATGAAGCAGGTAAGTGTGCAATTTACAGAATTTGATCTCAAAAAGCTTTCTGAGGTTTTAATGTTGGTATATGAACCAATTGCACTGTCGAAGAATATTACTTTAGAGCTTAATGCAAATGATGAAAGTACCGTATATGCCGATGAGAATCAAGTGAGACTTGTTTTAAGAAATTTAATTGATAATGCTGTTAAATTTTCACCTGAGGACAATAAGATATCTATAAACCTTGTACGGCAAGCTAAGGGATTGAGAGTTGCAGTTCATAATGTGGTTTTAAATCCAATTGCTGCAAAAAATGCCATAGAGAGCGGGGAAGATGATAAACGCCAGATGCATACAATTGGCACCGCTAATGAATCTGGAACTGGTCTTGGGTTGCAACTATGCCGGGAGTACATGAAGGCAAATGGGAGTCAATTGCAACAGCGTATTGTAGGCAATGAAGTTGAGTTGTATTTTATCTTAACTGGCAGCAGTCCAGCTGCATAACTGTCCGTTTGCATATGGTAATTTTTTTCGCAAATAGTTGTTCATTTGCCTCATAACTCTTCACAAAAGCAATTGGCAGAAACTAAGCTTCCGCCTTTTAAATAGAAAAAAAGGCTGTTTTATAGTTGTTTTTTTATTTGGTACCATAACTGAGATACGCTTAAGTATAAAATACAACTATGAGAAACCACCGCAGACATACAAAGTCTCGCTTCTTAAGAGTAAGCATAGACCTGGAAGAATACAAAGAACAGGTCCGTTCTATCAAGCTAGCCAAAGCCATTAAGAATGTGTTGAGCTTACGCCAGATGTCTGTGGAAGAATTTGCAATGATAATGGGGAAAGATAAATCAGTAATTAATAAGTGGTTAAGCGGAACCTATTGTTTTAGTTTAAGCACGCTTTATGAAATAAGCGAGGGGCTTGGTATATTGTAAGTAACTTTGTTACCTATATCTTTAGCAGCACCAGTTTATTAATGATATCATCAAGTTTCTTAACTTGATCACCATCCCAAAGCTTGCATTTTAAATCGGACATACCTAACATTTTATGGTAGTAGCCGACTCCCTCCATTAATTGATTACAAAATTTAGCAAAGTATTTAGTCCGCTTAGCATTTGATGCCTGTAATTGCGCACTGTAATCATCGAGCTGCAAATTCAAATCGGAAAAGAAATTTTCCATCTCTTTTTTAAGGTACTCAACATAAAGCCCAAGTTCTTTGATAAAAACATTTGGTCTGTTGATATCGTTCAGTAAATTATTTCGCCCGTATATATGTCCAATCATCTCTGCCAGACTGTATTGTCTGGAGAAATATGCAATATTAGGACCAGGGCAAATGCTTACCGCCTTATTTTCTTTTTGTCTAAGAACATCTGATTTTAAGTAATTGGATGAACAGAGGCCTTCGCATAAGCAGGTTTTTTCGGTAATTAGATCGAGTTTTTTCTTTAAGACCTCTGGTTGCAGGTTTAAAATTTTTAGCTGCGCTATTTTAAGTCTTTGATATTGTCTTGAAGCCGTACATATAGGCTCTGCGGTAAATTCAACATTGCTGCAAAGATATTTTTTTGTGCAGGGACTTCCTGGACGCCCTTTAGCGATTCTTTCAATTCTTTGGATTTCCGCCGTACTTTTCCGGAAATTGTTAAACGGAACACCCAGTGGCGAAGCATTGCTCAGATAGAAGTCGCTTTCTGAGGCATTTGCAATATCATCAAGGGTTTGTTTATCTACATTTGTAGCTTCTGGTACCAAAAGAAAAGGACTTCCCCAGCCAGCTGCATCCAGGTTATAGTAGTTAATTAGAAATTGATGCTCCTGGGCAGTTCCAATACCCCCTTGATAGGTAACACGTTGCTGAGGTTTCCAATTTTCATCATGGTCTATTCCTTTTATCTTAAGTACATCCTGATATATCTCAAATAACTCTGCGAACAATTCTGTTCGATTCTCTTTAAATTCATGAAGTATTGGCCCCATAAGTAATCCGTCTGTAGCAAAAGCATGTCCTCCGCAATTCAAACCAGACTCTATGCGAAACTCTGAGACCCAGAGTCCTTTTTTCGCAAGTACTTTAGCCTGAATGATTGCTGAACGGTAATCGCTTACCTTCAATGTTATTTGTTTAGTAAACAGACCTTCAGCGTTAGGAAAGAAATCGCTAAAAGTTTCCATATAGGCGTATAATCTTTGATTCAGACCGGCCGATACAATCACAGAAGAGCTTAGTGTGCTTTTTGCGAAACCGCGGAGTGCAGCCAAAGCGTCAGTGTTTTCGTCGCCCAGATAAGCGCCATTCTGATAGTTTGCCTTATCTACTTTTGACATGATGTTTACGTCAATATTCCCTGCTATAATGCCCTCCTTTAGTTCATTTTGAAGTTTTTGCTTTTCATCACCCTGAGGCAACTCCTGCATCAGCCTGAATCTTGATTTTAATACAGAATTTTCCGGTAATAGCTCAAAATAGCTGTTCAGTTCACTGTGGCTTTCAAAGTCATGTTTCTTCAGCTCAGTAATTTGTTTATTTACGAGTCTATGCAGCAGATTTAAATACTCAGTTATCCTGAGTGAACGGCTATCAGGCCTATCTTTAGCTATAAAATCATACGGTTCACTGTTCAAGTCAGCATGATATTTCCGCATCCGCTCAGTAAGTTCGTCATCTACAATAGATACAACCGATGATATACCGTATCTGGCGACTTTTAGTGGAGTGTCAATAGAATAACCTAATCCAAGTACTGGAATGTGGAAAGTGTGCTGCATAAATAAAGTTTTATTTGGCAAAGAGAATTATATTAGCAATTGCAAAATATGACGATGGTCACTATTTACCATGATTTTGGTTATGTTAGGCCTGATCGTGCTTTTATTACATTTGTGTAAAGAAAAACTATGGACGGAGCTAAGCTGCTTAAGGCAATAATTGAGACTGCAATTGATGGAATTCTAACGATTGACCACAGAGGTATAGTAGAAAGTCTTAATCCTGCTGCGTTAAAGCTTTTTGGTTATACGGCTGAGGAAGTTATTGGAAATAACATCTCAATGCTAATGCCTGAGCCTGATAAAAGCGGCCATGACGGGTATCTTCACCGTTATCAAAGCACCGGTGAAAAGCGGATCATTGGCAAGGGCAGAGAAGTCAGGGGATTGCGCAAAGATGGCACAACCTTTCCTTTTCGCTTGGCAGTAAGTGAAGTGCGTTACGACCACCGAACGATATACACTGGTTTTATCCATGATCTGTCAAAGGAAAAAGAAGCAGAACAGCGGTTAAAGGAATATGCAGCTGAGCTTGAAAACCTTGTTGATGAGCGTACAAGATCATTAAAAGAGTTGGTTCAGGCATTAAGAGTTGCAAAAGAAGAGGTGAGTATTTCTCTGGTGAAAGAGAAAGAACTGAATCAAATGAAAAGCCGTTTTGTATCCATGGCCTCTCATGAATTCCGAACTCCTTTGAGCTCCATACAATTGTCTTCGGTTCTTATCGAAAAATATGCGGTACCGTATGACAATGAAAATATTAGAAAACATGTAAATAAGATAAAAAATGCCGTAGGTAATCTTACGACCATTTTGAATGATTTTCTTTCTCTTGAACGGCTTGAAGCAGGTAATGTAGAACCTTCCTTCCAGTCATTTGACCTGGTTAAGTTAGCTGAAGAAATAACCGAAGAGATGCAAATGATAGCTAAAGAAGAGCAAAATATAATTTATCAGCATACCGGTGTGGATAGTGTAGTTTATCTTGATCAAAACTTGCTTAAGAACTGCATGATAAACCTGATATCCAATGCGATTAAGTACTCCGGTGAACATACTTTTATTGAGTTTAATACCGAAATTACCGATAATGCATGCATCGTGACAATTAATGATAACGGTATTGGAATTCCTGAGTCAGATCAAAGAGATCTTTTTCAGCCATTTTTCAGAGCGAATAATACAGGGAATATTCCGGGTACGGGTTTGGGCTTAAACATTGTATTGAGGTATGCAACGTTAATGAAGGGGACCGTAGGTTTCACCAGTACGCTTAATAAGGGAACTAAGTTCACATTATCATTCAATAAATAGAGATGAGGGAAAAAACAAGGATACTTATTATCGAAGACAACAACGATATAAGAGAAAGCACTTCTGAAATTTTAATGCTTGGGAATTATGAAGTGTTCCAGGCAGAAAATGGCAAGCAGGGGATAGAACTTGCCATAAAATATTTACCTGATGTGATATTATGTGATATTATGATGCCCGAACTTGACGGGTATGGCGTATTGTATCTGTTGAGTAAGGCACCTGAAACATCTGCTATACCTTTCATCTTTTTAACCGCCAAGACCGAGCGGATTGATATAAGAAAGGGGATGGAAATGGGGGCGGATGATTATTTGACCAAACCATTTGATGATGTAGAACTTTTAAATGCCATAGAGAGCCGGATTAAGAAGAGAGACTTGCAAAAGCAATTATACAGTCAATCGCTTGATAAATTAGATAATCTTTTGAGTGGTAATAGAGGACTCGAGGAACTTTCAAAGTTAATTGCTGAGCGAAAGGTGAGACAAATCAAAAAGAAACAGGTTGTTTACTATGACGGAGATCCAGTAAATGGTATTTATCTTGTAATTTCCGGAAGCATAAAAACTTTTAAAGTTGCTGATGACGGTAGGGAATTATTAACCGGAATACATGGCGCAGATGAGTATTTTGGCGTTGCCGCTTTGTTAGCGAATGAGAACTACCGGGAAACAAGTGAGGCTATGGAAGATACCTCCCTGTGTCTTCTTCCAAAGGGATTTCTGGAACCCTTGCTAAATAAATACCCTGCAGTTGCATCTCAGTTTATCAGACTCTTAGCCAATAATATATTAGATAAGGAACAGCAGCTGCTTCAGCTGGCCTATCATTCAGTAAGAAAACGGATGGCAGAAGTTCTGATCAGGTTAAGTTCTAATAAAGAAACGGTAGTTGATACTGTGACATTAAGTATGTCTAGGGATAATTTGGCTTCAATGGCAGGAATGGCGACGGAAACTGTGAGCAGAATTTTAAGCGATTTTAAAGATGAGGGCTTGATTGAGCGAAAGGGGAGTCAGATCTTGATTCTTGATCATTTGAAATTACAGACCATGAAAAACTGACGAAGATCACTAATTTGATGTGATTAACCTCATTCTTTGCCAGTAAGCTACGACTTAATTTTGATAGATAAAATCAATAGAATGAGAGTTGTAGCGTATAGTATTAAGTCAACTGAAAAAGAGCCATTGGCGACAGCCAACCGCAAGAAACACGAAATTACACTGATATCCAATTCATTGTGTGCAGAAACGGTGTTTTATGCAGAGGGTAAGGACGCCGTTGTTGTGTTTACTGATGATGATGTTTCAGCCAATGTAATCCATAAGCTAGCTGATCTGGGTATTAAATATATTGCAACCAGATCAATAGATAGTTCACATATAGATCACAAGGAGGCTTCTAGTCACAATATTAAAATTGCCAGCGTTCCGCCCTGGGCGCTAAGTGGTATTCCCGAAAATGAACTTCCAATGGCACTTGCATCACAAACCATCAACAATTTGGATAAGTGGGAAGGTCGTAAATGCTTGGGAGAGGCCTGCATATGTTCCAGATCTTGTGATCAGCATCATAAAGAAGTTAACATAAAATCTGACAGGGATGATAAATAGCAGCTTGATCGACAAATACCGCGTTGCTGCACCAAGATATACCAGCTATCCTACCGTGCCATTTTGGGATGCGCAGCGTTTTGATAAAAATAAATGGATTAACAACCTCATTACTACGGTTCGCAATAGTACCGAAGGTTTAAGTTTATACGTACACTTACCTTACTGCGAAAGCCTGTGTACCTATTGTGGATGTAATACCAGGATTACCAAAAATCACGGTGTAGAAATTCCCTACATTAATGCTGTATTAAAAGAATGGGAAATATATCGCAGCCATCTTGGCATAAAGCCGATAATTAAGGAGATACATCTGGGTGGGGGAACACCAACTTTTTTTAGTCCTGAGCATCTGGAATTGTTAATTGATGGCCTTGTAAATCCCTCAGATTTACATGAAGATGCTGTGTTTAGCATTGAAGGTCATCCAAACAATACCACCGATGAACATCTGATCCTTTTATATAGACTGGGGTTCAGACGGATAAGTCTGGGTATTCAGGATTTTGATAAAAAAGTACAGGTTGTAATCAACAGGATTCAGTCTTACCGATCAGTTGAAAGGGTAACAAGGAAGGCACGACAGATAGGCTATCAGTCCATTAATTATGACTTGATTTATGGACTTCCGCTTCAAACCTTAACGGGTCTGGGCAAAACAATACAATCTGTATTAAGGTTAAAACCAGATAGAATTGCATTTTACAGTTATGCTCATGTTCCATGGATAAAACCCGGGCAGCGCAAATATACAGAAGAAGAGTTACCATCGGCAGAAATGAAAAGGAGTTTATATGAGCTGGGAAGAGCTAAGCTGATTGCCGGCGGTTATTCGGAGATAGGTATGGATCATTTTGCACTCAAAACCGATAGTTTATACCATGCCCAGCTGAATGGCCAGTTACACAGGAATTTTATGGGCTATACGGAACAATTCAGTACAGTCTTAATTGGATTAGGGGTTTCATCTATAAGCGATTGCTGGACGGCCTTTGCACAAAATGTAAAGAATGTTGAAGAATATATGAGTGTTGTTAGTAAAGGAGAATTGCCAGTTACAAAAGGCCACATTTTAAATGATACCGATCTTGTAATCCGAAAGCATATTTTGAATTTGATGTGTAGAGGGTATACATCCTGGAAAAAACCAGAAGAAATGCATGAGAAAGTAGACGAAGGAATTAAAAGAATGAAATGGCTGGCCCAGGATGGCTTGGTAATGCTTTCAGATCATGATGTCCGGATTACCCCGTACGGAAAAAGATTTTTAAGGAATATATGTATGGCCTTTGATGCCAGACTTTGGGCAAGCCAGCCCAGCACTCAATTGTTTAGCCTAGCAGATTAATATCGTTTTATCTGCATTCTGCTACACTGGAATTTGGTTTTTGTGGACTTAAATAGGGGATGTTTAATTCCAGTCCCCTTAATAAAAACCAGAAACCCAGAATTAGCATTGCATAAGGAACAACTTTATTGAGCGACCTTCTGAAAGTGAAACCAGAAAAACCGACAATAATTGCCGCACCCAGCATTAATGGTATTGTTCCTACTCCAAACCAAAACATATAAATGATACCTTGCTGAATGCTCTCCGTATTTAATGCTCCAGCTAATGCAAGATAAACGAATCCGCAAGGCAACAGGCCATTTATCATTCCAATGATCAGGTGATTTAATTTATGTTTAAAGGCATAATTGAATAGCTTGTTGAATGGGTTTAATATTTTTAAAGGGGTTTGTTTAAGAAAAGGAATTTTAAACAATCTGGAACATGCGGCTAATAGGATTAGTACTCCGGTGAACACACTAATGCTTTGCTGGATACCTGCCTGCCATATTTGCTTTCCAACTAAACCGACCAATGCACCCAGAAAGCAATAGGAAATTAAACGGCCTAATTGATAAATTAATTTATTCCACACCAAATACGCCCATCCTGGATGCCTTAATGGCACTGCAAAAGCTAATGGCCCACACATTCCAATGCAATGGAGAGAGCCTAATAATCCGATAAAAAATGCAAGCCTTTCATTACTCATGGCATTAAGACCTCCTGCTCACTTAAATATGTTTTTCCGTTTTCCGCCTTCCATTGTATGATAAACTTCCAATGTCCTTTTGCCAGGTCTGTAGATCTCAGCATCACACTGGCGGCACTGTCAGTCTTAAAATTCATCATCTTGTCCATGCTTTTTTTTGCTGTACGCATTATTTTTAAGGTGCCAGCAGCTTGTGTCTTAAACGTTATTATTAAATTGTCACCTGAGAATTCTATATCAGGTGATGCATTATCTTTTATTACCTGCTCTTTTTGCCGGTATTGGTCATTGTACCTTAATCCTTTTTCATAATAATCGTTGTCCACCAAAGCGTCATTTTCACTACGCATCATTAGTACAGCCAGAATTACAATAAAGGCCATAAATGACAACATTCCAATAATTAATTTCGTTCCCCAATTCATATTCTTAATTGTTTGCAGGTGCTATAAAGGTAGTTTCAAACCGATCTACCACTTTCTTTTCAGATTGCAGTTTGAAACTGATCTTGGTTTTATATTTTCTGATTGTGCTTTGAGGCAGGATTACAAAAAAAGTTGCTTTGGTACTGCCTCCATATGCAATAGCATCGGGTTTTTGGATATACTGAATGCGTGCATGCTCATCATCGGGTATTATTTCAAATTCCACAATTTTATCCGTTTTGTTCACCATTTCTGCAGTGTACAGATTGCTTACAGTCTGGTCTTTGTCCCTGAGCTGGTATAATGTTCCGCTTGCGCGCAAAATGGTTGTCTGCACATCTGATCGTCTTATGATCATAAAGGACAGAACAATTATAAGGACTGTCAGTACAGCACTGTATGCGTATATTTTTTTGCTGATCTTAAAGGTGGTTTTTTGCTTGATCTCACTCTCAGATTTAAAGCCAATTAGTCTTAAAGGCCTGTTGATTTTCGTCATAACCATATCGCAGGCATCTATGCATGCGGTGCAGTTAACGCACTCCAACTGAGTACCGTTCCTGATATCTATGCCGGTAGGGCAAACCTGAACACATAATTTGCAATCAATGCAATCTCCAGATGGAGTATCCTGTCCCTTATTTATTTTTTTTCTGGGTTCACCACGCTCATAGTCATAGGCAACAATAATACTCTGGTTATCCAGCAAAACCCCTTGCAATCTGCCATAGGGGCATACTACTGTGCAAACCAGCTCCCTCATTCTGGAAAACACGAGATAAAATACGAATGAGAATAACCATATTGAAATAAATCCCGAGAGATGATCTTTTACGGGTTCAGTCACAATGCTGATCAGTTTGCCGGATCCGATCAGATAAGCAAGAAAAACATTTGAGATCAGAAATGAGATACAGAAAAAAAGAAAATGCTTTGACGTCTTTTTAAGGAACTTACTGAAGGTTAATGGTGCTGCATCGAGTTTTCTCTGCTGATTGTGATCTCCTTCTATCCAGTTTTCTATTTTTCTGAATACCATTTCCAGAAATATGGTCTGCGGGCAGGCCCATCCACAAAAGACCCTTCCGAATATTACTGTAAACAAAACAATGAATACTATAAAAATCAGAAGTGCAAAAGCAAACAGGTAAAAATCCTGAGGCCAGAATACAATTCCAAGAAAAACAAACTTCCTTTCTATTACGTTTAACAGCACAAGTTGTTCACCGTTCAATTTTATAAACGGAGCACAAATCAGCAATAAAAGGAAAAAATAGCTAACCACAGAACGGTATTTGTACAGTTTTCCTTTTATTATCTTCGGATAGATCCATTTTCGTTTCAGGCCATCATCAGTAAGCGTGGATACCTGATCTCTAAAATGTGCTGGTGTTTGTGACATCTTATTGTTGTTTTACACCCTGTGGTGCCTTGGCTCCGGCAGGGTTGCTCCCTTTGAGAGACATAATGTAGCTGGCCAGGTCGGCAATTTGTTTAGGCTTAAGTGTTTTTTCCCATGCAATCATACCTTTATCAGGTACTCCATATTTAATGGTTTTAAAGATATTCTTAACACCACCGCCATGAATCCAGAACTCATCGGTTAAGTTTGGTCCAACCAAGCCTTCTGCATGCTCACCATGGCATGGGGCACAGGCAGTTTTAAAAAGTCCGGCTCCTGCGGTAAGCACCCCGGCATCTTTGGATTGCTCTACATTGTTCTCATTTATTTTATTCCCGGCGCTTCCTGGTTTTTGAAGAAAAGCAATTTTAGCGTCTTCAGCCTGTCTTAACTCTATTGCATATTCCTCTTCCTGTAAGTTTCCCAAACCAAATACGTGGTAGCTTAGTAAATAAATAATGGCGAAAATGATTGTTCCATAGAATAGAACCATAAACCATGCAGGAGTAGGGTTGTCCAGCTCTGCAATTCCATCAAATTGATGTTCCATTACGATATCTTTCTCCTCAGCGATTGGCCTTAAGCCCATTAATTTTACCCAGATTGATGGTTTCTTAGGTCGCGCGATTTCGGTCTTTTCAGCAGCAATACGTCTTAACCTTTTCTCTTCAGGTGTTGCGAACTGAGTAGGGTTCAGGCTTTCATGCACATATACTTTAATTACCTTTAGAAGCAGCACTGATACTGCAAGGAGCAATACTGCGGTAATCAGTAAGGCCCAGATAAACATATCTGTCATTGTACATCATCTTTTAAGGGTAATTCACTCATATACTTAATCTTATCCTTTTTCATTATCAAAAGCAATGCAGCTACCATAATGAAGAATAATAGGAATATGCCAAGTGATGTTATTAAATACACCTGGCTACCATCTACCTGATTTAAAAATTGTTTAAACATCTTTAAGAATTTTAGTTCTACTTAGCTTTAATGTCTGTACCTAATCTTTGCAGATAGGCTATAATTGCAATAATTTCTTTGTCGCTTTGAACACGTACGTTGCTTTTGCGAAGGTCCGCAGCAATCTCTTTTGCCTGGTTGTTAAGATGACTATTCGCCTTATGTTCAAAACCAGGTTCATATGGAACACCAAGAGTCCGCATAGCATTAATCTTGGCAATGGTTGTAGTGGTATCCAGTTTTTGGTTAATCAACCACTCATACGGAGGCATAATACTTCCTGGTGACATGGTTTGAGGATCCAATAGGTGATTAAAGTGCCATGCATTGGAATATTTATCACCTTCCCTTGCCAAATCAGGGCCGATACGTTTTGAACCCCAAAGAAATGGGTGGTCATATACGAACTCACCGGCTTTACTATACTCACCATACCTTTCTGTTTCGGATCTGAAAGGCCTTATCATTTGGGAGTGGCAGCTCACACATCCTTCTCGTATATAAAGGTCCCTTCCCTGCAATTCAAGCGGTGAATACGGTTTTACACTACTAATAGTAGGGATGTTTGATTTTATGGTAAATGTCGGCATCATCTCAATCATCCCCCCAATTAAGATCACTATTAAAGACAATACCATAAATACCATTGGTTTTCGCTCGAGAATTCTATGAATTTTTTTGTCTGAACCTACCGCCTCATAAGTTTTTGAGAGCGGCTGTGCTTCTGCAGGTTCGTTGGCAAGTAGTTTTCCTGCTCTGGCGGTTTTAATGATGTTATAGGTCATTACTATGACACCAATCAAATACATGGCGCCACCTATGGCTCTTAACACATACATTGGAATGATCTGCAATAAGGTTTCAAGAAAATTGGGATATTTAAGCATCCCGTCTTCAGTAAACTGTTTCCACATTAAGCCTTGGGTAAAACCTGCAAAGTAAAGCGGCACTGCATAGAAAATAATTCCCAGTGTTCCTATCCAAAAGTGAAATGCAGCAAGCTTTTTTGAGTACAGGGGTGTTCTGTAAATTCTGGGTATTAACCAATACAGGATACCGAAAGTTAAAAAACCATTCCAGCCCAATGCACCTACGTGTACGTGGGCAACAATCCAGTCCGTGTAGTGGGCAATAGCATTAATTTGTTTTAGTGCAAGCATTGGGCCTTCAAAAGTGGCCATACCATATGCTGTTAAGCCGACAACCATAAATTTCAATGTGGCATCTTCTCTCACTTTGTCCCATGCTCCACGAAGGGTTAACAAGCCATTGATCATGCCTCCCCAACTGGGCGCGATGAGCATAATAGAAAACACTACACCTAATGATTGTGCCCATGATGGGAGTGATGTATATAGAAGATGGTGAGGACCTGCCCAGATGTAGATGAATATCAGCGACCAAAAGTGCAGGATACTTAACTTATAAGAATATACCGGTCGGTTAGCCATTTTTGGAAGAAAGTAGTACATCATTCCCAAATAGGGGGTAGTTAGAAAGAAGGCTACGGCATTGTGACCGTACCACCATTGAACTAAAGCATCCTGAACACCTGCATACAAATAATAACTTTTAAACAATGATATGGGTAATTGAAATGAATTGACAATATGTAAGACAGCTACCGTAACAAAGGTTGCGATGTAAAACCATATCGCAACATACATGTGCTGTTCTCTTCTTTTGATAATTGTACCAAACATATTTATCCCGAAGACCACCCAAATCACGGTTATGGCAATGTCAATTGGCCATTCCAGTTCAGCATATTCATGAGATGAGGTAAAGCCCAGCGGAAGCGTAATTACCGCTGAAACAATAATAAGCTGCCAGCCCCAAAAATGAATTTTACTTAACATGTCGCTAAACATTCTTGCTTTCAGCAACCGCTGTAGGGAATAGTAAACCCCCATAAAGATGGCATTGCCTACAAATGCAAAAATTACAGCATTGGTATGCAAAGGCCTGATGCGCCCAAAAGTTGTATACTGCGAACCCATGTTTAGCTCGGGCTTAAAAAGCTGCATAGCAGCCAGAAGCCCGACTGTCATGCCAATGATTCCCCAAACAATGGTGGCTACGGCAAAGTTCCTAACGATCTTGTTATCGTAATAGAATTTTTCAGTCATATTGAAATTATAGTTAACGGTTGTAAAATTACTGCTGCCAGGTACGGCTATATGTGATGTAAGTTTTAGCTAGGCATGATCTTCGTCACTTATTTGTATTTCCCTTTCGGCTACCTCGTCATCAAAAAGAATTCTTACAGCCGGGGTAAACGTATCATCATTCTGACCAGATTTAATCATCCAGAAAAAAGCCAAAAGAAACATCAGGGCTAGTAAAATACTACAGCCAATGAGTAAATAAATCATGTTCATAGTAATTTGTTTTTATGTGCAAATAGTCTTACTGCAAGCGAGGTAAACAGGATTATTGTAATGGTACTTAGTGGCATTAGTATCGCCGCCATCAATGGTGATAAAAGTCCTTGTACGGCAAAATATAATCCGGCTGTATTGTACATCAGAGAAATGACAAAGGACATTCCGATTACTTTTACCGCGTCTTTTGCCTGCTGGATAAATTGAGGAATTTTATGAAATGATAATCCATCCAGTATGGCGTCGCATCCAGGAGAAAAATTGTTTATGTTATCTGTAATGGCAACGCCCAAGTCACTTTGTTTAAGGGCACCTGAATCATTTAGTCCGTCGCCGAACATTAAAACTTTCTTTCCTTCTTTTTGAAGTTGTTGGATATAGTCAAGTTTGTCTTGAGGAGATTGTTCAAAATGTAGTTTGCTGCTGTCCTGGAAGAAGGGGATGAGCTGTTTTTTTTCGTGGTTATGATCTCCCGATAGCAGATGTAAATCGGCCTGAGTATTTAGCTTAAACATCAATTCTTTAAAGCCATTTCTCCATTGCTGCCTGATAGTGAAAAAACCCACATATACATTGTTAATCATTACATGGACGGCACTGCCCTCAGAAGAGCTTTTCAGTGGAAGGTTAAGGAAGGTAGAACTTCCCAATTTTACATCATTTCCATTAACCTTACCACTGATACCTCTTCCAATCTTCTCGGTATATTCCTGCACGGAATAGATTGCAGGTTTATTAATAAATTTTGTCAACTCCCGACTCAGCAGATGTCCGGAATTTCTTGCCAGATCACTGATTAATTGCATTTGAGCATCAATGATAGTTCCGTTAAACTGAAGTCCGGCCGCATTTGGATTAGTTATAGTGCCGGTTTTGTCAAATACATACGTGTTAATACGTGCCAGCTCTTCAACCACAGCGGTATTCTTCAGATAAAATCTGTTTTTATCAAAAACTGATAATACAGCTGCCAGTGTAAACGGTGAACTCAGGGCCAGAGCACATGGACAAGCAATAATTAAAACTGCGGTAAAGGATGCCAATGCTTTAGAGGGATCTGTGGAAATCCAGAAAATGCCTGCACCTAATGCAATAACTAATAGAACGATACTAAAATACCTGCTGGCAGTATCACTAAATGTTTTGATACGCTTCTTCGATTCAATAAAAGCACTATTATTCCAAAGTTGCGTAAGGTAGCTTTGCGACACCGGCTTTAATACCTCCATTTCAATAGAACCTGATAGTTGTCGGCCACCCGCATAAATAATTTCTCCCAGTGTTTTTTTTACCGGAATGGATTCCCCTGTTACAAAACTAAAGTCTATTTCAGCCTCGCCGTTGAGTAGAATAGCGTCTGCCGGCAAAATTTCCTGACTTCTGATTAGAATTCTGTCACCCGTTTTTAAATCACTGAGGGGTATTGGCCTTTCCACTCCTTCGTTTATGGTGGTTACTGCAACAGGAAAGTAGGACCGATAATCTCTCTCAAATGAAATATGATGAAAGGTTCTTTCCTGCATCCACTTTCCTACTAAGAGAAAGAAAACCAATCCGCAAAGTGTATCTACAAACCCAGCTCCGGTTTGCGAGATGATTTCATAAGCAGAACGCAGAAACATAACCAGGATACCAAGTGCTAATGGAAAATCAAGATTGAGTCTCTTTGCCTTTAGATTTGTCCACGCAGAAATAAAATACTCCCTTCCGCTGTACAAAACAACAGGTAATGAAAATGCAAGATTAAGCCATCCAAAGAAATTCTTAAATTCGCGTTCAAAATCGCCAAGACCAAAATAATCAGGAAAACTTAAAAGCATTACATTACCAAAACAGAATCCTGCCACAGCAATTTTGGTAATGAGGCTTCTTTCTGTTTTACTTGATTGTCCTTTTTTTACAATATCCTGCAAGCTTATTAAAGGCTCATAACCTATTGAAGAGAGCAATTGTGCCAGCTGTTTTAAATTAGTTTCATCATTTTTAAATGTTATAGAAACCTGTTTTTTAAGGAAATCAACTCTTGACTGCAATATTCCTGATTGCAAAAGATGAAGGTGTTCTAATAACCAAATACACGAACTGCAATGGATGGCAGGTATATATAACGTTACAATTGTTTTGATTTCATCTTCAAAATCAACAAGTTTACTGACAACCTGTGGAACCTCCAGGTAGTCAAAATTTGAGGTAGCCTTACTTTGTGTTTTTCCGGGAATCTTATTGTAAACATAATAGTTTGACAGGTTATGCGCTGTTAAGATCTCATAGATGGTTTTACATCCGGAACAACAAAACCGCTTATTATTCTGTATGTATTGCTGGGCTATAATGTCGTCTCCGCAATGAAAACAATGCTTCTCTGATGAAATTACGTTTTCTTTTAACATCTATATTTAAAGTATGCTTCAAAGTTGAGTATTTAAGCAAGACGAAAAAGTGACAGAAATCCTACCTATTTATGATATGTATCACTTTTGAGCTAAAACAGATGTTTAGATTTAGTGGTGCAACGTGTTAATCCTTCAAGGATAGTCAGGATGACATTTACGTCTTTTAATGAAAAACGTAAATGTCTAAGTGCGTAGGAATCTGATTTTCTACGGTACGTTTAGAAATCCATAATTCGTTTGCGATCTCCTCATTGGCCAGTAACTGTCCGCGGTTCATCAAAAAGATCTGTCTGCACCTTTGGGCCAGATGAGCCAGATAAGAATCCGCCGCCAATTCCATCTGCTTGTTGATTAGGCTGTTATATCCCTCGTTTTGGGAAGTGCAGTCGCTGTAAACCCCCTCCTCCATACTTTCTTTATAATCAATCGGGTATACTTTACCGGAGGCCATATACCTCTATACCCTGTATCGGTGCGCAGAGGTTAGGCAGGCGTTAAAGGATGGTATCTGAAGTGTGTCAACCAGACAAAATGGTGATAAATATATCATGAACAATTTGCTCACAAACAACTGAGTCCCTTATATAGGAATAATAAACAGTGCTGTAAATTTTAGCTGAGTAGTGATGAAATAACACAGCAAATGCCCGCCAGTACAGATAAAGTAACATTGAATTCCTTAGCTGCGTTTACTATGGAAAACTCAGGGACAAAGCAATACCTCGAGTTTTTTGAACCCCGTAACATTAGACACTTTAAGATGATATTTAAATCAGGTTATAAAAACGGACTATTTACAGCTATAACTGAGATAGGAATGTATAAGAGATAGTACGTTATAAGATCAGCGGAGTTATCTTTGAACTCCGCTGATCTTTTATTTTTTTGACGCAGGTTCAGACCTTACACATCTGAAACCAGTATTTTGCAAGCCTGTATCAGGCGATGATTTCATTCTGGCTGCTACTCTGTATCCCTTACAATAAGAACTGTTACACATAAATGAGCCTCCGCGAGTTACTTTTTTTGGAACGGTAGGCTCATCCGGGTCAAAACTTTTATCCGGACCTTTAGGATTGGTAACTGTTTTACCTTTCTGAGTATCATAATAATCATTGGTATACCAGTCCGACACCCATTCCCAAACATTTCCGGCCATATCGAATAAGCCGTATCCATTAGCAGGGAAAGATCCGGTAGGGGCTAAACCATGAAAGCCATCCCAATCCGTATTTGTGTCCGGAAAACTTCCTTGCCAGGTATTCGCTTTTGGTTTTCGACTCTCAATTTGTTCATTTCCCCAAGGATATATTGCGTTCTTCTGGCCACCACGTGCGGCATATTCCCATTCAGCCTCAGTCGGTAGTCGTTTACCAGCCCATTTAGCATAAGCATTTGCGTCTTCCCAGCAAACTTGGGTAACCGGATAATTGTCTTTTCCTTTCAAATTACTTTTAGGCCCCTCAGGATGCCTCCAGTCGGCTCCGGGTGTCCATGCCCACCATTGTGATGCATCGTGTAAAGAAACGGGGCTAGAGGGCGGATTAAACGTAAGAGAGGCCGCTACTAATAAATCGTCTGATGGTTTTGGAGTACCTTCAGGTAATTGTTTTTTGATTTCTTCCCAATCTGGCTTTCGCTCAGCAACGGTTTTGTAACCCGTCGCTTTAATAAAAGCAGCAAACTGCGCGTTGGTAACTTCTCTCTCGTCCATCCAGTAGCCATCAAGTTTAACCTGGTGTGAAGGATATTCATCGGCACGCCCTTCCTTGTCGACGGCACCCATTAAAAATGTACCCCCTGGAATCCACTTCATACCCTTAACTGATCTGCTTGGATTTGATGATAACAATGAGTCTTGTTTGCCTTGTACCGATACGCCATACTTGCTAGGTAAATTGTCTGAACAAGATTCATCAGCGGTCTTCACATTTTCAGATTTATTTGCCTGACTGCAGGAAAGTCCAATAATGAGTGTCAATAAGAGGAGGGTTCCTTTGCCACTATAGGCAGGGGTAAATAAATGGAATACTTTTTTAAAATTAACTATGTTCATTTTTACAAACACCACTCGGAACTAAGTAGTCGTCGTTGGTTTTTTCAGATTAGCTTATTGTATGATTTTCTACAACGAAGATAACCAATTAATACCTATGATTTTTTTACTATTATTATTAGTAATTTCATTTATCCTTATAAACCTTGGTCAAAATTATATTTGGTCAAATAAACAACGCTAAAGTTTAACTTTTTTATTTGATGACAAATGGATGTAAATCAATATATTTACAAGTTTTATATCAATAAAATTATAATATAAAAAGTGACCCACATTTAATGCTTTGTCTATCAGATTCTTTACATGATTTTAAATAAAAGAGATGACATTTTACTTATTCGTTGATATATTAGTGCTGCAACCGACCTAATTTATCAACCATGTTTTTAAAGAAATCATTCGTTATTTTTGGCCTTTTAACATCGGCAGTCATCACGGCATTTACCTACTCGGCTACTAAAAAAATAAGTGTTAAGCCTAAAAAAGATAACAGACCAAACATCGTATTGATCATGGCCGATGACCTCGGTTATTCGGATATAGGTGCATATGGAGGCGAAATAAAAACCCCAAATCTCGATTATCTGGCATCCCAGGGAATCAGATATAAGCGATTCTATAACACATCCCGCTGCTGCCCTTCAAGAGCCGCATTACTTACTGGAGTGTATAATCATAATGCAGGCATAGGTGAAATGACTACAGATAGGCATGTGGATGGCTATCGCGGTGCACTGGGTACCGATGTGGTTACTCTTGCCGAAGTATTAAAAGATGCGGGTTACAGGACTGCAATGTCCGGAAAATGGCATGTATCCAATACCGTTGAGCAAGACACACCAGAAGCACAGCTCGACTGGCTTAATCATAAAACTGAACATCCGCTATTTTCACCTCTTGAACAGTACCCCACAAACAGGGGATTCGAAAAGTATTTCGGCACACTTTGGGGGGTCGTAGATTATTTTGATCCATTCAGTTTGGTTAGTGGAACAACGCCAATTAAAAGTGTACCTAAAAATTATTATCACACTGATGCTATTAATGATAGCGCCGCTACCTACATTGAAGATTTCAGTAAGGGAGACCAGCCATTTTTCCTATATGTGGCACAAAACGCACCTCACTGGCCTTTACAGGCAAAGCCTGAGGATATTGAAAAATATAAAGATACTTATAAAGGTGGGTGGGACGCAATAAGAGAAGCCAGGTATAACAGAATGGTTAAAATGGGGATTATTGACCCTGAAACGACAAAGCTGTCTCCCCGTATCAACAATGAACTTAAGTGGGGAAATAATCCAGATAAGGAGTGGGGAGCAAGAGCAATGGCGGTACATGCTGCAATGGTAGACGAAATGGATCAGGGCATCGGAAGCATAATAGACGCATTAAAAAAGTCGGGAGAATTGGATAATACCCTTATAATCTTTTTAAGTGATAACGGGGCAAGCCCTGAAGATTGTTCAAAATACGGTAAAGGGTTCGATAGACCGGGTCAAACAAGAGACGGAAAGGAGATCATCTACCCTGTAAATAAAAAGGTATTTCCCGGGCCACAGACAACCTTTGCGTCAATAGGGCAAAGATGGGCCAATGTAGCCAATACACCTTATCAGTATGCCAAAGAGCAATCATATGAAGGTGGTGTCCGTACCCCAATGATTGCTTTTTGGCCTAAAGGAATAACCGCAAAGAGAGGTGCTATGAGTAATCACGTAGGGCATGTAATGGATTTTATGGCAACCTTCATCGAGATTGCCAAGGCAAAATATCCGTCTGTGTATAAAGGAAAATCAATTAAACCGATTCAGGGTTTAAGCTTAACTTCTTCATTTAAAGGCCAAGAAAATGGTGGACATGAATTTCTATTCAATGAGCATTTTAAAGCACGATACGCACGTTCCAAGCAGTGGAAACTGGTTTCCTTATCCAATGACACTACATGGCACCTTTATAAGATAAAGGATGATGAAACAGAGCTAAACGATCTGGCTGCTAAGTTCCCCGAAAAAGTAAAGGATTTAAGTGAAAGATGGCATAAATGGGCAATTGATAACCACGCTTTACCTAAAAAGTAATATTAGCGAGTACCGTCACAAACACCTTTGAAATATCCAACCGATTCCGCTATTCCGGCCAATGGGTCTTTCATATCTTTTTCGTACTTTAAACTACAAGAGCCTGTATAATTTACCTTTCTTAGCATTTTTACATATGCAGGAATGTCAATTACACCACGACCAAGCTCACAGGTGCTGCCATCTTTTGCGGCGGCAGTTACGTTTTTTAAATGCATATCAAAAATGCGTTTAGAAAACTTCTGGAAATCAGCCACCGAATCGCGCCCGTCTCTTTTGTTGTGCCCCATATCAAAGCATATTCCTACGCGCTCATCAAGGTTTTTGATGAGGTTGTATATACTTTCAGCGCTTGGGTATAATTTATCTTCTGGGCCATGGTTATGGATGGCGTATCGAATGTTATATTCTTTTGTTTTTTGGGCAACGTATCCCAGGTCGGCATGTAAGGGGATGCCTACGACCAAATCAACGCCGACTCTTTTGGCGTAATCAAATGCATCGTCAATTTCCTGCTTCGTTTTAGTGTATATAGGCCCTACTGCATAGCCTGTTACGCCGTTCTCTTTAAGCTTAGCGTGAAATGCAGCAATTTCTTCTGCAGTACTTTTATAAGGCAGATGAAAGTCTTTAATACACAGGTAATGCACATCAACCTTTTTCATCATTTTAAGTGATTCATCCAGATTGAAATTAATAAAGCTATAACCGGCAATACCCAGTTTAAATGGATCAGGCTTTCCTTTATCAGATTTCAGTTTAAATGGCTCGGCATAAACAGATGGTATACTGGCCAGGGTAGTTGCAGCTACCCCTAATATTCCTTTGTGCAAAAAGCTTCTTCTTGTAGTCATAATGATTTCACTAGTTTCCGAATTTAGTGTTTAAATTCATGTAGTTCAAACTTCGGCCAACGAAAATGCTTCGCTTTTCAGCGAAAACGTTTGCGTAATGTTTAATTTGGCGAATCAATAATACCGTACATTTTTTTGAGTCCTTTTGCCATTCTGTTTAACTCCTGATTACTTAAGGGACGATCATAAAGCAGAAATCTTGAGATTTCGCCAATAAAGGATTCTGTGCCGGGATGCTCAATAGCATCGCGTTCCTGGCCAATAGAAAGCTTTGAAGGGTTTGCCAATTTGTTAACAGGGAAGGGGTGGCTAACAACAGGCAAAGCACCATTGTTTAAGTACAATGAAAGCGTAACAGTATCAGTTCCTTTACCCATTCGGCCCATTAAAAGATAATATTTGTCAAATTCAAGCACAGCGTTGGCTGTAACTTTAGGGTTGTTGTTATCCCAGCGGCCAAAGGTTATTCCATTTCTGCTGCCCATCCAAATGCTATTGTTGTCATTAAGTCCTGCCCAGATACCTTCATAATTTCCACCATTCTTTAAATTGCCAAAAAAGGAATTTACATCTTTTAGCTCTCCAGATTGTTTTCCAGCCTTTAAAATGCAAAACCAAGTGTATCCACTCCCTGTAAGTAAATGGTCAAACGCATCCTCGTTATGCGCAACAAGTTCCTGTTTATTAAAAATAATTGCATTGTGGCCGTTTAGCTCAGAAAGCTTATTTCTTAAAGATGGCATCCCGGAACCCGTAACTTTTCGACCTTCATCTCTTTTCACAAATTCCTTAACCGCGGGCGCTGAAGCCTGGTTAATCCATTTCTCAACTCTGTTGTCTTTATTTGCAACCACTCCCTTGTCAGCATCCAGATCAACAATTAATCCCTTTTTCAGAATGTTTGCTGGCGATTTGACCAATACGAATCCACATAAAACAGATGTCAATAATATTAGGATGATAGCTATTTTATTCATTGCTTGTATTTGTTAACAGATGTTAAATTAAAGAGTTAAATCTTGCCTCAAGATAAATATTTAATCAATTAGATTTTTATTAAGATAGTTTTTCTGAAAAACAAAGTATGCCATGGAAACAAAGACTGGAGGTAGCAACCAGGTTATTCTGTATAGGATTATAAGAAACACGATGTTAAACAGTACGAAAATCCAAATCAGATAATTTTTTATGTTTAAACCAATCCAACAAAGTAAGCTTCTAAATAAGATAAGGATGCTAAAAGCCTGTAGAAGAAGATTAATTGAATGTATTCCGAAATTACCTATAAACCAAAGTAGCTCGGGGAGCATTAATATTGCATGGTTTAAAAAAGATCCTAAAAACTGCTTTGATATGCTGTAAGGGAAATTCCGCGAGAAATAAAGATACTTCTCGTTAAAACGAAATTCACTGTAGATAAGTAAAGTATGCGCAGTTACGATCATTAATACAACTAAGTTGGGAACGGGAGATCTATCCTTAATATCTGAGAAAACAGCAAATACTCCAACAATAAGTGCCCAGGAGATCGATTTTGTAATTAGATAGGTGATTTTAAGTTTGTCAAAAACAAAGAATGTATACAAAAGAAAAAAGGGCTTATTCCAGTTCCTCAGTAACCTGATCAGGACAGTTTGCCTATCGATATCTATCAATCTATTTGAGCGTATCACATATATCCATGCACTAACAATTATTAGCGCCAAAATATAAAGTAAAATAGCAACAGGAATAAGGTAATGTCCAAAATTAAAGCCAATTATGATGGCAAATAAGACGTAGATTATCAGGGGAAAAAATATGTTAAACTGCACATAAAACCAACTCTTAAATTGTTGCCATTTGCCAAATGAGGAAATGCTGTGATATAGGAATTCGTTATTTTTTGCCATCAATTGTGTGGTAACATATTGCCAGCTTTTAATTGTGTAAATAAAAGCAGCCAAACAGAAAAAACCCATTATTACCGGACTGCTTACCAATGATAGCGTAATCATCAGATTCCAAACCGTAAATGCCCATATAGGAACACTCCCCAGTGTATTTATAAAAAAACAATAACAGAGTATTGTACCAAAAAGGAAAATCAACATTCCAGAATGCATCCGGTAAAAACCAGACGAGAAAATTTTCATCAATACATTAGTTAACGGCGATTGTCTCATTTCTCCATTGTAAGTGTTTGTTTATCTACCAGCAGTACCCGGGCTTTCGTTAATAACACTTCACTTAATGGCTGATGAGACGACAAAAGAAAAGTAGTGTTTTCTTCTTCATGCTTTTTCAGTATCCACCGGCATAATATGTCCAATGATTCCGTATCAATAGTAATCAAGGGCTCATCAAGCAGAATTACTTTAGGCCTACCTAAAAAAGCAAGCACTAAGGAGAGCTTTTTAAGCATTCCACTAGAATAAGAGCCCACTGCATTGCTCAGATAGCTTTCCATTTTCATGCTTTTTATGAAATACAATTCCTGACCAGGGGTTGCCTGTTTTGCTTTTGCAAATAAGGCAATCATTTCCCATCCGGTTAAAAATTCAGGATAAATAGGTTCTGCATCAGCAAAATTTACCATTTTTCGATAAGGAACGCTATCCTTTTTAACGCTCACATTGTTCAATAATATTTCACCCTCAAAGAAGAGAAATCCGCCAATGGACTTTAATAAAGTGCTTTTTCCGGAACCATTAACACCTTTTATCCAATAGATGCCAGGCTCAATCCTTAGGCTTTCTATTTGTAAAATCGGATGATAACCATATGATTTTCGGAAGTTGGTAAATTGTAGCATTCAGGATACTTAAATTGTGATTGATGATTTTTTACATTTTGTAGCGCCAGACTAACCTATTAGAAGAACTGAGAAAAGAAATGTTACATTTTAGATCCATTCAGATCAAACGACTTTAGAAATAAAATTTATAGCATTATCTTTTGGTACAAAGAAATAAATATGTTGTTTAATATCGTATAAGCATTACCTTTGCAGCAATTATGTTCAGAGGCCTAATCGCTTTTTCTTTAATCTTCATGATGTTGACTGCTAATTTCAGCAGATTCTTCATCTATGCCGGATTTGAGCTGAACAAGAATTACATTGCTTCGGAACTTTGTGAGAACAGAGACAAACCAATGATGCATTGCAATGGGAAGTGTTACCTGATGAAAAAGCTTAAGCAGGCCGAAGAGAAAGAAAAGAACCAAAGTCGGGCTGCACAAAAAGGTCATTTTCAGGAAGCACTTATCATACATAAAACAAATTTCAATTTTTTACCCCAACTGATTAAAGTAATTAACCCTTTTGAACTGCCTTTTGCACTTCCAAGGCATTCAGCTGCTATATTCCATCCACCTCAGGCATAGTCAATGCTTACCGCAGAATGTTACATTCTGCTATTTTCATGGAATAACAATTATACTTTAATTTTTTACAATGCACCTATTCAGATACTTATATATATCTATGGGGCTGGCTATGATATTTTGTCATACGCAAGCTCAAACACGGCTTATTAAAGGTCGTATCTACGACTCTCAAACACGTCAGCCATTAGCTGGTGTTATTTTAACAACAAATACTGCTCAACAAGTAGGTAAGTCTGATGTAAAAGGATACTTTGAAATCGATGGCTCTCAGCTAGATGGACAACTAAAAGCGACCTTACCTGGTTACAAATCACAGACCATTAAAATCAACGCCTATCAAAACGATCTGAATGTTCAGCTAGAAGCAGATGGAGTAAGCCTCAATGAGGTTAGGGTTGCAGGCTACAGTGAAAACAAGACCAACAAGGAAACGGCAGGAGGATTATCGTTGATCACATCAAGAGATATCAACCGTGGAAGTGCAGTTTCATTGCAACCTGCTTTAAATTCAATTCCTGGGGTCCGAATGGATCAAAGCACGCTCTCGGAAGCCCGAATTTCAATAAGAGGTAATGGCGTGCGTGCATCTTACGGCATTCGTAACGTAAAGGTTTATGTAAATGAAATCCCTGTTACAGAAGCCGATGGCACCACCAGAATTGAAGCACTTGATGTAAACAGCATTGGTAGAGCGGAGGTGATAAAAGGCCCTGCTTCAAGTATATATGGTGCGGGAACAGCTGGGGTTATTAACTTTCAATTACAGCGATCGCCATACCAGGAACAAAGCATAGAAGCTTCTGCACTTGTTGGTTCTTATGGCTTACACCGTTTAGCTACCACCTACAGAAGCGGAGGAGATAAAGTGAATAGCTATGCTTCATATGGCTGGCAGGAATACGATGGTTATCGTGAGCATAGCAAAGATATGCGTAGGTTTTTAACTGGTAATTTCCAGCTTTTTCCAAGTGATAAGCGCATTGTTACTTTAATGCTGAACAGAACTACACAGTATTCGCAAATTCCGGGGTCGTTAACTCAGGATCAGGTGGCTGCAAATCCAAAGCAAGCAAACGCTACAAATCTAGATAAAGCGGCAGGTAGATATCAGAACTGGACAAGGGTAGGCCTGGGACAGCAATATCGCTTTAACGATCAGTTCTCTAACACCACAAGTGTTTTTACATATTTCTACGATTTGAATCACCCACTTCCTTATGCGTATATCCGTAATACATACCAAAGTTACGGTGGCAGAACCCGCTTTGCCTACGATCCCGGCTTTAGTGTTTTACCTACTAAATTTACTGTTGGTGCTGAATTTAACAGTGGTCTAACCAAGGGAACGCAGTATGTTAACAACCAGGGTAAAGAAGGAACAATAAACGCTAATATTGATTATCGAAACACTCAGTATTCCTTATTTTATCAGTCTGAAACAGAGCTGACTGCAAAGACTACCTTAACTTTAGGTATTAGCTACAACAGTCTGAATTATGATGTTCGGGATTACTTGAAACCCAACCAGAGCGGAGTTAAAAAGTTTGATCCACAAGCAACACCACGCATAGCCCTTAGCCACACTTTCAGTGATGCGATTAGTTTACATGCAAGTGTAAGCTCAGGGTTTTCTCCGCCTTCGAGTTCCGAAATAAAGAACGTAGATGGCTCTATCAATCCGAATCTACAGGCAGAAAAGGGGCTGAATTATGAGTTTAATGCAAAGGGTAACCTCTTAAAATCTCGTCTGGAATACGATCTTGCCTTATTTAAAATGGACATGAAGGGTGAGCTTATTGCCCAATCTATTCAGCAAGGCATCACTATCTATAATAATTCAGGTAAAACCAGCCATAATGGTGTAGAACTGTCGTTATCCTATCAGTTATTTAAACCAGAAGACGATAGCCAGATTCTTAGCTTACGCCCTTTTGCAGCGATAACCTATTCAGATTTTAAATTTAAAGACTATAAGACTTTAAATGCCCAAAATGAGGTCACAGCCACTTATGATGGAAATGAATTAACCGGTATTGCGCCTTGGATGGTAAATGCAGGAATAGATCTTGAAACCAAAAGCGGATTGTATTTCTATGGAAGCTATTTTTATAGTGATAAACTACCTCTTAACGATGCGAATACAAGCTACAATCCATCTTACAATGTTGTAAATGCCAAATTAGGTTACAAGAAACAAGTAGTGAAGCATCTTGAACTAAACGTTTATGCAGGTCTGGATAATATTCTCGATAAAAACTACAGCTCAATTGTTTCATTAAATGCAGCTAGTTTTAACGGAGGACAGCCAGCATATTTTAATCCCTCGCCAAAACGAAATGGCTATGGTGGATTAAATGTAAAATACATATTCTAACAATTACTAAAATGAAAAGAATAATAACAGTATTGTTGACAGGACTCATTTTTCTTACTGCATGTAAGCAAAAGCACGACAAAGCTACAATTGGAACTTTAAGTACCCAGGGGGTAGCAGTAGGGGCTTACCTAACTCAAGATAACAAAGGTAATCCGGTTCTTTGCTGGTCAGAGCAAGATGGTGAAGATTCTCTTTATCGCTTAAAATATGCAAGTTATAACGAACAAACCAATACATTTGGCAACCCAGTTACTGTTCCCGCTTCCAGCGGGATCAGTACATCTGCCGAGAGTATGGGTAAAGTAGGTTTTAAGGCTGATGGCACCGTGATAGCAGTGTATTCAAAACGGTTTCCTAATGAAAAAAATCCTTACGCAGGTTTGATTTATTACAGTTCCTCAAGTAACAATGGTAAAACCTGGTCTGCATCGCAGTTTTTGCACTCAGATACAACGCACAATTATGGTCGCAGCTTTTTTGACATTACAACCTTAAAAAACGGAGAGCTTGCCGCTGTTTGGCTTGATGGACGTTTTGGCAAAAGTATTAAAGGTTCGGCTTTATTCTTTAACAGAACAACCAAAGGCAATGGCTTTGGTACAGATACTTGCCTCGAAAAAGGTACCTGTGAGTGCTGCAGGACAGATATTCTCACTGATAAAGCAGGGAATATTCATTTGGCTTACAGAAATATTACATTCCCAACAGGTCTTTCAGACAAACAGGTTCGGGATATGGGCTATAAACTATCTACCGACAATGGAAAAACTTTTAGTGCTGTAAAAGCCATTAGTAACGACAACTGGGAGATAGATGGTTGTCCGCATTCGGGCCCGTCACTTGCAGTTACAAAAGAGGGTGTAAATGCAGTTTGGTTTACCGCAGGGGGCGGATCGGGAATCTATAACGCATCATCAAATAAGGCACTTGATTTTGATAAACGTAGGCTAATCACAGCTCAGGGCAGGCACCCCCAGTTAATTTCACTTGCAAATGATCAACTGGTTATGGTTTGTGAAGAATTAAAAGACGAGCCGGAAGAAAAACCAATGAAAATGAACCATTCTCATGGAGGAATGACCATGAACCACGGACCTGCTGCAAATTCTAAAATAGTATTGAGAACTTTAATCCCAGGAAAAGAGGGTAGAATTACTTCAATTACTGACGGGCAGCAAGGAGATCATCACGCAGTAATTACCCGAATAAGTAACGGGGCATTGGTAGCCTGGGAAAGAGAAAAGAATGGACGGTCAGAAATCTGTTATACGCAGATACATATCGATTAATTAACTACTTGTCGACTTCTAAAATGGCTTGCTTCAGACCGCGCACAACATCATCTGAACATCCCATAGAAGCAAAATTAATGTTATGGTTCTGATCCGCCACTATCAGTAATGGCAGATTGTTAGTCTGATATGCTTTGGTAATAGAAGAGGCATCTATAAGTAGTTGAGTATAAAAGATAGGGGTCTGTTTTAACCCTTCAGCAACCTTATCTACCGTTTCATACGTGATCAGTAAAACTTCCAGATTTTCTGGATTTTTTACTGATCTAATAACCTCATTTACTTTGTTGTAATCTCCTGTTTCAAAGCAGTTTGGGTGCCAGAAAATCATTAGTATTGATTTTTTTTCAAGGCGTCAATATTCGTTTTCTTAGCCAGGGGGATCCAGATTCAATACAGACCCAACCTTCAACCTGGGGCTTGCTGGACGTAAGGATATTTTATAAGTTCATATGTTTCAGCTTCCTTTTTAAGGTCTCTTTTTTCAATGATTTTTCTAAACTGGCTGTCCGATTCCTTCTTCTTCAGCACAATTCTATATTCCTTTCCCACAAGCATGTTAACCACTTTCAGCGAGTCAACTCTGTTTCCCTGCTCATCATATACATCCTTACTTTGATCTATCATCTTATTTATTCAGAACCATTCATAGTTATGGTTCCTGAAGTAGTCGTCTGAGCAAAAGTAATTGAAGAAATACTGAGTAATAAAGAAATTGGGAGCGCTATTTTCATTATTTATCTATTTGGTACTTACAAGGTGATAAAATTTCTTAAAACACTTTCATTATCAGAATGTTCTAAATAAAAACCTTATATTATGAAATTCAAAAAAGTTGAACACACAAAAGCCTCCTTTGGATTTATAACTGGGCTTGTAGTTGGCATAGTTGTAGGTATTTTATTTATCCAAAATAAAGCTGGTACGGTCAAACAAGAACAAATGAACAAACAAACTGACCTGGTTAAGGCCGAGGAAATAGCTAATCATCTTGCCTACCTGGGGCACCAGGCAGAGCAAAGTACATTAGATTAAAGCTGTTTTTATCTACAAGTTGAGCAAAAATTTTCTTGTAGCGGGTAATAAACAATAGGGCAGTGCGTCAAAGTAGTTATAAATGGTCAGAAAATGCATTGGTATGCTATTTGCCTATATGCACAGCGTGACAAACTTTTTGTTGCAATTTATCCTACTTGTTTAACATATTTAATGAAAGTAACCTACACACAGACTCAGTCCAGGAAAATTCTTCTTGCTTTTCTGGCTATTGTAATTGTTTTGGCGATCGCTGCACTTTTTGTACGTAACTCTATATCACATAAATTAGAAAACATAGTTAAGCAGGCCAACAATGTAGACGTTGATGGCTCCAAGCCCCAGCAAATACTGCTGCTGCTCCACCAGGCAGAAGACGATTTTCAAGAGTCCTTACTTAATGTTAAAAGCAAAAAAAGTGCGGACTATAAATCCAAGCTGTCTAAAGCCTTTAACCAGATTGATACCTTATTAAAAAGAACCACAGATACGCTTCAGATAACACCTGATCAAAGCATAAAAGTGAAAGACTGGTATCGTAAAAAGCTGCAGCTTTCAGACAAGTTGTATGCTGTTAAACATAATTTTGATTCCCTGCTCACTGTATATGCCACTTTTGAAGCTGAAGGAAGTAAGGGAGAAGAAAAGCTGGTTACCAGCATCAAATCAAGCAGCAAAGTAAAAAGCAAAACAGATACCGTTCGTAAAGAAGTAATTGTTCAAAAAAAGGGGCTCTTTTCGAGATTAAAGGATGCCATTTCTAACAAAAATGACGGTTCTCCCACAGCTGTGGTTGAAATTAACCATCGCGAGCAGACCGAGAACTCGGCTCTTGCCACCCGGAAAGGGCTTAGTAGCGATAGGGCCGTATACCTGGATAAATTGCAGAAACTGCAAGAAAGAAACGTAAAGATGCTTACCATGCAGCGCGAACTGATAAGCCTGAATGATCACATTAGTACTGAACTGGAAAACATCATTAATGAGGTGAAGACACTCAACTACAATATGGCCGATGAATTTAAAACAATGGCTTTTAAAAGTTATCAGGAATCAACAGATTTATTAAACAGGCTGTATTTGGCAGCCCTTTTTCTTGTGCTGGTTTTTGCCATGCTGTTAATTATATTTATAGTAAAGCTTAACGGTTCTGAAAAACAATTGCGTAAGGAAAATGAAAGGGCAGTAACCATTGCACAGCAAAAAATGGACCTTTTACTGCACATGAGTCATGAAATAAGGAATCCGTTAACTGCTATTAAGGGGTTCTTATATATTTTCAGTCAAACAGAGTTGTCAAAACGTCAATCCGATATGTTAGATTCTATCCGATTGTCATCGGATATGCTATTGGGTACTTTGAACGACACCCTGGATGCGGCTAAAATGGAGAACAGTGAATTTAAGTTCAACACCGATCCGTTCAATCCTGATTTTATACTCAGAGGCTTAATAGAAAACATGGAATTCAGTGCCACCAAGAAAATGCTGAAACTGAAATACGAATTTAAAGGTGATAAAGAGGCTGTTTTACTCGGAGATAGTTTTAGGCTAAAACAAATTATGATTAACCTGTTAAGCAATGCGATAAAATACACCAAAGAAGGTGAGGTCTCCGTAAATGCGGTATTAACAAAAGTAAACGATAAACCCAGACTAGAGGTAGGGATAACGGATACGGGAATGGGAATAAGTGCCGATCAGCAAACTAACCTGTTCTCTAAATATTACCAAACAAATTCCTCAAAAGGCAAAACCGGTACAGGCTTGGGGCTGTATATCTGTAAGCAGTTTGTAGAGCTGCAGGGTGGTAAAATAAGCGTAAAGAGCACCGAAGGCACCGGGAGTACCTTTAGCTTCTACATTCCATATCTTGAAAACAGTAGCAATGATCAGGCAGTAGTAAATCAAACTACAGAGGATCCGCTCGCACTGTTTAATGGAATAAGTATTCTTGCGGTTGATGACAACGAATTAAATCTGAAATTCCTGAAAATGATGACGCAAAAATGGAACGTTAAATTTTATAGTGCGGCTAATGGGAAACAAGCACTGGATGTTCTTGCAAAAGAAAACATAACAGTAGTTTTAACTGATATTCAGATGCCGGAAATGAATGGATATGAGCTTCTTCAGGCGATAAAGAAGTTACCTGATCCATTGAGCAAGCTACCTGTAATTGTTATCAGCGCAAACCCGGAAGAATTTGAAATGAATAAAATCCTGAACAAAGGGTTCTCCGGTGTAGTTAGCAAACCCTTTGTCGAAGCAGGTTTAATAGCACAGATCGCTAAAGCTTTAAAGGGGTAGGACAATAAAAAAGGCAGCACGTGGACTGCCTTTTTTATTGATTAATCTTATTTAGTGTTTCCCATTATTACCACTGCCGTTGCCATGTTTCCCATTGCCTTTACCTTCACGGGATTTGCTATTGCCCTTTGCCTCACGGTATTTGTTTTTGTTACCGGCAGGTTTGGACTGTCTAATGCTCCTGCTATCTCTGATTACTCTTTGTTTTCCTTTGTAACCTTTATACTTGCTATATTCTTTAACATGCACTTTATGTGATAAATAGGGTTTGGGTGAGTTAATTACAACCTTGTAACTATTGTATAAATCGTAGTTTCTATATCTTGAGGGCAAGCTGTTATTAAACACCCAATTCCCATTATTAAGGTAAATGTATTGTTTATTAGGAACGTTGTAATAAGTGTCTATATCAGGAAGATAATAATAATCAACATGATCATAACCGGCCGGGCCCCATTGTGGCTGAGAACCTATGTTTATATTTACGCTTACCTGCGCCTGAGTGTTTATGCTGCTTAACGAAGCTACTCCGAAAACTACAGCTAAAAGTATTTTTTTCATTTTATGTGTTTTATTTGATAGCCATAGTGCAATGCTTATGCCGCAGATTATCAAAACATACAGCCAATCTGCCGGATCTGTTAATTTATCGACTGAGAGCAAGAATATATCGACAGGATCAATCAAATATTCTTTTATATTCGTTAGATATTCTTAAAACTGGAAAAATCAGATGAGAACTTCTGTCCTAACTTTGCTACTTTTATTATTCGCGTTGATTACTAACGCCCAATCCGCCTATGTAAGGTTAATCACCAACAAAGGAAATATTACGCTGGTCTTGTATGACCAAACGCCTAAGCATAGAGATATGTTTCTACAAGCCATAAAAAAAGGCCTCTATAATAACGCGCAATTTAATCGCGTCATTAAATCCTTTGTAAGCCAGGGAGGGGAGCTCGACGAAACTATTCTTGAAAGAGAAAAACTACATCCGGAAGTACCGATACAACGCTTAGCGGCAGAGATAACACCAAAATTATTTCATAAAAAAGGTGCCCTTGGAGCAGGTAGAAATGACAATCCCGAAAAGAGCTCATACCTTACCCAAATATATCTGGTCGTAGGTAAACTGCAAACAGACGAACAACTCGATGTGCTGGAAAAAAAGAAAGGTATTAAGCTCTCACCATCACAGAGAACCACTTACAAAACAATAGGGGGAACTCCTCATTTAGATAATGATTATACCGTTTTTGGTGAAATAGTTGAAGGAATGGAGGTGGCTGATGCAATAAATGGTGTAAAAACAGATAAAAATGATCTTCCATTAGAAACAGTAACCTTTAAACCGGTAGTGTTATCTAAAAAAGAAGTCTTAAAGCTTAAAAAAGTAGAATGATAAAAACAGCGCTCTTAACTACAGTACTTTTATTGTTGAACTTCCAAAAACCAACAATCGATACTGATAAAGACAGATGGAAACCCTATTATGTAGATGCTGTTCCAGCAGTTGTAGCAAGTAATTGGGTATTGCCGTTCGATGTATCCAACAGAAAAGACATAAAACAAATCAAAGTAATCAGCATATTTGGAGATCATCGGGATAGCTTCTATAAAGGACACATACATACCGCAATAGACATTAATCCTTTAAAACCTAAAACGAGTTTGATAGGTGTTTATCCAATCGCAAAAGGTGTTGTATGCTCAGTACATTTAGCAGAAAACCAGCGCACGGTAGTAGTAAAACACAAACTTGCCGATGGTAAAGTGATGTTTACTTCTTACAAGCACTTAAAAGAGGTGTATGTGAGTCAGGGCCAACAGGTAACCGAACAAACAAAGCTCGCTCGTCTATTTACAAAGCAGGAGTCGAAAAAGTATGGAGGAGATTACCATCACCTTCACCTGGAGATTCGTAAAAATTTTGACGATTATGGCTGTGCCAGCTGGTTAACTATGAATCAAAAACAGCTCGATCAACGTTTTTACAACCCATTAATCTTTTTAAAAACAAAATTAAAAAGTTAGCCCACCAGTTGGTATATTTAGTAATAGCTATTTAAATAAATCGTATGGATGCACATGAATTAAGAATTGGAAACATTGTTGGCCTTAAAGATGGAAGCTGGTTTGTTGTAACTGAGGATCATTTTAAAACCCTAAAATTTTGGGAATCATTTCATGGTTCATATCAGGGGGTTCCAATAAACGAATATTGGGCATCATCACTGGGGTTACAGGTTAAACTAAGCTCATTCATCACTTATGTAGAAGATAGCCAGGGTCAAAGTAATGAGTTCAATTTGTTAAATTCAGTTGACGATAATAATCATGAAATCTGGATTGTACAGTATAACGGGCACACTTTGAAAAGGGTAGAGTATGTTCATCAGATACAAAATCTGTTCTTTGCAATAAGTGATTACGAATTAACTTTGGCGCTATAAGTAGAGGTGGCTGTCGTGTTAACTAAACCCCAAACTGATTCAAATGGTGATTCAGGTGTTTGTAAAACATATTATTCCACTCTGTTTTTGTAAGCACACCAAAAGAATGTGACTCTTTATTATCGAAATGATCTTCGCCCAATTGCTGAGTTTTTTCAATATAGCTTATCAAGCGTGCTTTTTCAGTTTCAAACACCTTAGGATCAGTAATTAAAAATTGTGGTGCTGTAGCTCCGTTCTTGCCATAAGGTTTTTCATTCACCACCTTATTTTTGATCATCATCTTCAAAATAAACTTTAAGAAGCCATTTGGATTCTTATGGATATTATCAAACACCAATTCGTAGGTAACATTGCAATGTGCAAGCATCCGTGCAACATCCATTTTGCCCCATTCAGGTTGACTTTCAGGTGTTAGTTTGTTTATTCTTGCAATTATCTCGTCAGAAACTGATTTTGTGAAGATATTAGGTAAGGCCATTCTTAAGATTGCTAATAAAGATTAATGCCCATTGCTAGTTAGCAACAAAGCGCGATGAAGTTAATTAAAAAAACTAAAACTCCCCCCGTAATCTCGGATGTGATCTCTATAAACAGTATGGTAATGCACCTCAGCCGGAAATACTGCACCTGGCTGGCATATAAACTCTATCCATACAGATGGGCCATCAATGCGAATGTAATCACCTTTGTTAGCAAGTGAAGGACCACCAAAATATCCTATATACGTATTGTCTATTTCTGCAGCATAAGAAGCCAATAGTTTTTTGGCAGTAGCATCATCAGCAATTTGAACCCAAGCTTTCATGGCCTCAATTATCAAGGTCTTTTGGTGTTTGTTTAGCGAGCCTGCTTTTAGCCCGGCCTTTGTGGCAGGGAATTTACCATCAGCACCCGGACCTACAGATACATCGTCAAAACCGCTAGCTAATTTGGCACTTTCTAATTGCTCATCACTCAATGAAGCAAGCATACTTGTCAATAAATCGTGATTGGCTTTAAGGGGGGCATAAGTAACTCCGTTGGTAGTCCAGGTTTTGGGCTCTAAGCCAATAAAGAGAGGCGAAGCGCTAACAACCTTACCATTATCAAACGTTAAGTTAACCGCCAAATGGTGACCGCCTAACTGAAGTTGCCATTTGCCTGTAATCTCTGGCTTACCCAGAAATGCAATAATATAATTTCCCTGTGAGTATCCCTTACGGCCTGTACCCAGAAAACCATCGGCTGCTAAAATCTGCATAGCCTGGTCATATCCCTTAGAAGGTAGTGTTCCCATGGCTGCTTTAACAACTGCTTTAGCATTTTGAAGCTGTATATCTGTCAATGAGCCTAATAAAACCCCAACCCTGCATTGCAATCCACATGGAAGATTGGTCCATTTTGTGGCATTTTCCTTAGTATAACCAATTACCACTGCCCTTTGCTGATCGGTATTTAATGATTTAATAAAAGTGTTTGCCGTGCTTATAACGGTCTTAACTGATTCTGCCTTGCTGTTTTGGCTGCAAACAAATACAAACAACATACAGAATAGTGCACCCAGGTTTTTCATTTGGTTTTTTTATCCAAATTAACAAAAAAGGATGGGATACTAAAGTCCATTTGCGATCCAAATATAGAAACATTAATGATTGTAATGCCCTAAAACAGGGCAACTATCCGGATCATAAGGAAGGTGGATACAGATAAAGCCATTACTTAGAAGAGAATGAACGACATCTTCGACATGAAAGAAAGTTCCTTCGATCCTAAGTATCTTGTCCTCATCTTCCAGATCAAATGAAATTTTGAATGCCGGGTATGCACACAACAACTGGCTAATAACATTCATCGCAGCTGCAGGGTGCTTAACATTTGTTTTGAAAATTGCTACCATAATAATTTGTTTTGATATGTTATTTCTTCTTTCCAAGAATAGAAAATGGATTAAATGATATACCTATATTAAAGTAAAATACGGGATCGGGAGTGATTTTATAAACGGGGTCAGCAAATGAGTCCTCTTTTTTAAATACTCTCCCCGAGGGCGTGTATTTCATCCCACTTTTTGCCGTCAGCATAAAATGTCTCCCAATCGCATGCTCGTAGGTCAGTCCTGAATTGACATCCAATTGGCCATACTCATATTTTTGGTCGGTGCCATCCAGGTTATAAAGGTAAAATGCAGTTCTGTCCAGTTCAGAGCCGAATGAAATTCTCCCGTTACGGTTAAAAACAAATTTTCTCAGATACAAACTTCGGGGAAGCACAATGTCTGCTATCATGCCGTTGTTGAATTTGTGTTCATAGGAGAAGGTGGGGACAAATGGAGTCGGTGCGCTAGGGTCAATGCTGGCCAAAATTCCGACGGTCATTTTTGTGCGTGGATTTGCTTTCAATACCATTGTTGCCGTAAGCATTCCCCTTACTCTTTCCAAATGCTTGTCGCTACCATCCAACATCACACTTGAGCTATAAACCATCCGTTTTCCGAATAAGGATGAAAAATAGGTTAAATTCAGGGATGAAAACAGATAGTGAAGATCATTAGAAGTGGTGATGTATGATGTACCTGTATTTCCAATTTCTGCCTCTGCGGAAGTTAATCTATATCCCAGGGTTGTACCTAAAATCCAGCTCTTGCGTTTAATGAGGCTAATATTAGCACTCACCTTAACTTGTTGAAAGCGGTTTATACTATTTACGGGTAAAAGACTCCCGTCTTTTTCTGACTTGAAATTGAAGGGAGCAGTTTGGGTAAACTCAATATTTAGCGGGCGGGTTATTGCAAATTTGTCGGCAGCAAAAGTAGCCACTCTTTTAGGGAAGTTCAAACTGTCCTGCTTGCCTTTAGGGATACTATCCGTAGTCTGAGAAAAGCTATTGATTGCTAAGGCGAGTATACTCAATGTTGCCACAGTTCTTTTTATTCTGTTCATATGTTGTGTTAAAATTTCGAAAGAGATTGGGTAAATCCGGACGCAAAGGAATATATAATGCGAAGACACATTTTTGTTATTATACCAGATCCACTAAATAATATACCAGATCGCCTCAATGCCATACCAAACCTTAAACCTGAATTTGGTATATTACAGAGGTCATTTGGTATAATTTCGCAAAGTGAACTAAGACATAACCTTATCTTTGCAGCAATAGAAAATTAAATGAAAGCAGATCTGGAGCTTAAGAACACAAATCTCTTGCAGGTTATCGTTGATGATCGGTATAGGATCCTGCGTCACGCTGTACTTTTAGTGGTTAGTTTGGTTGTTATTACCTATTCTAACTGGCAAGCAGAATACTCCGGACCTTTTAATTATTTTAGATTATTAAGTGTTTATGGAGTATTAATTGCTATGTGCTACATCAACATGTATATACTGGTGCCCGTTTACTTTTTTAAGGGCAGGTACGTGTTGTATCTAATTCTTTTTTCCCTCCTGGTATTTCTCAGCCTTACTTTCATATCTGGTTTATTTCAAGTGTATCTAGACTCAGCGGGAATGCAGTTAGGACATGGCTATAAAGAAGATGATCATGGTTTTTTTGAGGGCTTTTTTATAACAGTGTCGATTATCCTGATTACCACCATGATTAAATTATTTCAACGCTGGACAAAAGATAATGAGCGAATTGCCGAGTTGAATAATATAACCCTAAGGATGGAACTCAATGAGCTAAGAAATCAGATTAATCCACATTTCCTTTTTAATATGCTGAATGGCATAAAAGCATTGATACGCACAGATCCCGAGAAAGCTAATCTAGTGATTATGAGACTTTCTGAGTTTTTAAGGTACCAGATTTATGATAATAATGAAGAAAAGACGCCGTTACGATCAGAAATCACCTTTTTGTCGAACTTCCTGAACCTGGAGATGCTCAGGAGGGACAAGCTTTCTGTAGATATTAATATTCCCGATACTCCCGGAATATTGGATGGGATCTTTGTACCACCCAATTTGTTTACCACTTTTGTAGAAAATGCCGTTAAACATAGTGTGGATGTGAGTGGTGGAGAGCCCCACATCACAATTAAATTTGTAATTGTTGATGCTGAACTTCATTTCTTTTGTATGAACTCAAAAGATCCACTGTTTATACCTAACGATCAAAAGAATAGTGGATTGGGGTTGGCAAACATTAAACGAAGACTGCAACTGCTCTACCAGAATAACTATTTTTTAACCATAGATTCCACAGAAAATCAATTTTCAATTCTATTAAAATTGCCCTTATGAACTGTATCATTGTAGACGATGAACCTTTGGCCAGAGCGGAGATGAAAGCGTTGATCAACGAAGTATCCTCAGCTAAAATATTGGGCAGTTTTTCAAATGCATGGACCGCTCTTGATTTTCTGAAATCAAATAAAGTCGATTTGATTTTTCTGGACATCGAAATGCCCATGGTTACCGGGCTAGATTTTGCCACTCAATTATCAGGCTCAACATTGGTTATCTTCACAACGGCCTACCCGCAGTATGCCTTAAAAAGTTATGAACTGGACGCAATCGATTACTTGCTCAAACCCATAGACAAAGGGAGGCTGGATAAAGCGATCAAAAAAGCCGAAACTTATCAAAGCCTGCTTTCAGGCAACCCTGAAAAGAACACACTTGAAGGTAATACGGCAGATTTCTTGTTAATCAAATCAGATAGACGATTTCACAGGATCAAATTCGAGGATATCAGATTTATAGAAGGACTAAAGGATTACGTAGTAATACATCTGGCTGGCCAAAAGCTGATTACAGCCATGAACTTAAAAACCTTCCATCAAAAAATTCCTCAGGATACCTTTTTGCGCGTAAGCAAATCCTATGTGGTGAACAAGAATTATATTGAATCTTTTGACCACCATACTATTTACCTTGGTATAAATGAACTGCCAATAGGAGAGGTTTATAAAAAGGACTTCTTCACTATATATTCAGGAGGTTCAATCTCTCCTGAAATTTGATATTAAAAAAAAAGTTAATGAAGTAAACAGATATGTTACATTTATTATATTTGTTTACTCATCTTAATCCTATGAAAAAGCTCTACTTATGGCTTATTGTAAGTCTGATTTCTGTTAATCTGTTTGCACAAACAAATACTGCAAAACAAGATATTATTCAAAAACTTAACGGCGAAGAAATGAAAGGCAAAGTTGTCAAGGTAACCGACAGCGATGTTACATTTATATATGATGGCGAAACTGCGGAATACGTCGTTAAAAAATCTGATATTGCTAAAATTGTGCATTCCAGTGGCAGAATTGAAATAATCAGCCAACAGAGTCAGCCTTCTCAGGACCGCCAAAAAGATCCTGTAAGCATGTCTGCCTCCCCAGCTGATCATCACAATAAAATAGCTGTCCTCCCATTCACTTATTTGATGGACAATCAACCTGGCGCAGATGCAATTGGCCTCAAGGCACAGGAAGACACTTATGGATTCCTTTCACAGCATTCGGCAGGTTATACCATTTTGGATTCAAGAACAACCAATGCTATGTTAGCCAAGGCAGGGGTAACCAGAGACAAAATGATAAGTTTTACCATGAAAGAAATTTGTGATATACTTGGTGTAGAGTATATTGTTGATGGCATAGTTACACAAAATAAAGGCTACCAGACCAGTTCTTCAAGCGAAAATTCAAATACCAAGGTGAAACGCGATGGCGACAAAGATGTAAAAGGAATTTCTTCTTACGGTTCCTCATCCAGCAATGCTGTTCAACGATACGATGTGGCCGTAAGTCTGCATATTTATATGGACAATAACGCCAGTATTTATAGCCAGACCCATAAAGCTTTTTTAAGTAATACCGATGGTTCTTATGCTGGCCCATTGGAATATCTGCTCAAAAGATGCCCACTTTACAGAAAATAAAACTACTCAATAGACCAAACGCCTTACAGTTTTGTTGCGGTTTTCAAGTCCATTTCCCAACAAACTGAGCAAAAGCATCTTTATGCTGATCACCCACGCTGATCATCATTTTGCCAATATGTACCGAATTTTTGGTCATGGATGTGATCTTATCCAGTGAAACGATAAACGAACGATGCACACGCATGAAACGTTTCGGGGGTAATTTTTCTTCCAATGCTTTCAAGCTGGTACGCGATAGGGTTGCTTTCTCGGCATTCTTTAGTTCAACCTTTACATAATCCTTTAAGCCTTCGATATACAGAATATCATCCAGGGCGATGCGCACAAGTTGATATTCCACTTTCAGAAAAAGATAATTTTCGTCTGCACTTTCTGTTTCATTTGCCACGGGGGCTTTTGCAGCAGGCTTATTTAGTAATTCAGCATAGTTCAAAGCCTTTTGGGCAGTCCGGTGAAATTCTTTGTAATTAAAGGGCTTTAGCAGATAATCCAAAGCATCTACTGTGTATCCCTCCAGGGCAAACTGGTTGTAAGCTGTAGTAAATATAATGCGCGGTTTATCAAGCCCCGTGTCCAGTACGCGTGCCAGCTCAATGCCATTTAGGTCGGGCATTTGTATGTCCAGAAATATGAGGTCAATCTTCTCAGTGCGAATGGCTTTTAGTGCATGCACAGCATTTGCGTATTTTCCTGCCAGGTGCAAAAAAGGCGTTTGTTCAATGAATTTGCACACCTGACTAAGTGCCAGGGGCTCATCATCAACTGCAATGCAATTCAATATCATAACAGATCCAGAATTAAGTGAACAGTGTACTCATTATCGGCATTGAGCTCGCAGATCTCTAGTTTATGTTTACCTGAATAAAGCAGCTCGAGCCTCCTGCGGGTATTCACCAAACCAATGCCGCCGCTGGTATCTAAGCTAACACTATTATCTTTCATTATCGAATTTTTTACAGTAATATCAAGCAGACTTTCCCGTTGCAGGATCACAATATCGATATGACTTTGCGCTGTCGCACTCACCCCATGCTTAAAGGCATTTTCAAGGAAAGGCAATAAAATCATCGGTGCCATGGGCATATCCTTTAATTGCGGGGGAGTATCAATCTTCACCTTTACTGCGTCGGTTAACCGCAATTGCATCAGACTAATGTAATCCTCCACAAAGGCAATTTCCTGGCTCAGCTGGGTTTGTCCCTGCTGCGTTTCATAAAGCAAATACCGCATCATGCGAGAAAGCTGGTGAATGGCCTCGCCGGCCATATCCCCGTCAACCTGGGTAAGCACATAAATATTGTTCAATGTATTAAAGAAGAAATGCGGGTTGATCTGTGCCTTAAGGAACGACAACTCTGAAGTGATCTTGTCTTTTTCCATCTCCTCGCGTTTCTGCTTATCTTTTTGCCATTTCCCAATGGTGGCCAGGCTGGTACTGATACCAAGCACCATTACAGAAATAACTAAAGTAAACACTTGCAATATATTTTCTCCTCGGTGTGCCAATATCTTCATCATCAAACGTTTATGAAAAGATTCATCAAACAGCCATTGATGAAAGTTAAGCGCCGGTTCACTCCAACCATCTAAAATTACGATGACTATAATCACCCCAATGATTATTGCAAAATAGTAACCAGGATGTTTTTTTAACAAAAACCTGGGCACCAGAACAAAAGCATTGATATAAAATGCAATCACCAGCAGGCCAAGCGTAATTACCTGTCTTATCCAGAATGCATAATGAATATTAATCCCTGAAAAAAAAGGCAGATAAAAAAATATAGCCAGCCCGAATACACTCCAAACGAGGATATGTATCAATATGGTTATCAGCTTGCTTTTTGATAGTAATAGTTTCATTTCATAAAACTGGTTTCATTATTTGTCCGGAACATAATAAAAACAGCTGCAATATCACTTATTAACTGGTTTCCTGCAAATTCCAGCGCTATTGAGCCATTTTGTGCCGACCAACAGGCATTTTTCGTCTTTTAACGGGGATTACCTTTTTTTATGATATATAAGATCTCGTTAATCGAACAAAAAGAAGCCTCCGTCTATGATCTGCTTGTCGCGGTATATTACATTTTAGGATGCATAAATAATGCTTTTGCTTTGTGTCTATGAAGAAGCAATTAATATCAACATTTATTCTCATCGCTTATAGTGCGATCCTGATCAAGGTAATGGTATTTAAGGATGTGCCCATGATCAGGATAGGCTCCTTGATGATTTATTTTGGTGGATCACAAACAGGTCCGGCCAATTTAGTTCCGTTCAAAACCATTTTGGTGTATCTGCTAGGGGAGAAGGGCTTGGTAATCGGAGGCATTAATCTTATCGGAAACATTATTTTGCTTGTACCGGTAGGATTGCTGGGCCCTTTGGTTTTTGCGGACATCACATGGAAAAAAATGTTTGTGCTTGCAATTGCCACCGGTTTTGCAATCGAGGGATTACAGGTACTATTGCGTGTGGGCATATTTGATATTGATGATGTTATATTAAACGGACTTGGTGTTATGATAGGCTATTGGGCCTTTACCGTTCTGGGAAAGAAGCTGCGTTTGATGGAATCCAAAAATATCAGGATTGCCGTAATTATAATGATGCTTGTAGCTGCTGGCGCAGCATCTTACGGTCTTGTTCTTTACCAGAAGGGTCAGTTTCCCCTTAGTTTGGAACCGGGCCCGGAGCGCGGCAGGTCTGACCGTGCTGAAGAGGGTCAAGGTAGTGGGCCTTCTCAAGGCAACGACCCCTGTGGGGGCACCGGTGGCCTGGGACAGATTGTAAGTACAGGAAATCAGGCTATCATTATTCAACAGCGCGACGGCGAGAAAGTAATGATTAAACTTACCCGCCAGACAACCATCAGAAACTCTTCAGGCGCCATCTTAGTGTCCGATTTAAAAATAGGTAGCAAGGTAACAATAGTTACCTACCAGTCAGATGCAGAGGGCAACAAAATTGCAACAGCTGTTTTGGTTTGCAACGCACCAAATCAGGGATCATGAGACGTCTACATTTTCTTTCAGTTGCTGCCTTGCTTTTCAGTATGCAGGTTTACGCACAAACCGGCCGTCAGGTAACCGGTGTGGTAAAAGATTCCACAGGAGCAACGCTACCATGGGCAACGATTAAATTGTTTACAGATAAAGACAGTTCAGTTGTTGCTACTAATTCCACTGGCAGGTTTACCTTCTCATCGGTATCAGTTAATCAATTCAGCCTGGTGGTTACTTCTTTAGGTTATCAGGGTGTTAAACGGCGGTATAATCTTGCTCCTAACAACATCACAGCCGAACTAGATCCAATCGTATTAAAAAGTGACCCTATTACGCTTCAAGGTGTTACAGTCACTAATGCTAATGCGGTTAAAATAAGGGAAGATACAATTGAATACAATGCATCAGCATACAAAGTGCGAGAAGGTGCAGTAATTGAAGACGCCATTAAGAAAATGCCTGGTTTAGAAGTAAGTAACGATGGTAACATCACAGCACAAGGTAAACAAGTAAACAAGGTGCGACTCAACGGGAAAGATTATATGGCAGGTGATGTGAAAAGCCTGACCCGAAACCTGCCTGCAAATCTGGTGCAGAATGTACAGGTCATAAACGATTACGGTGATCAGGCCAATATTACGGGCATCAAAATCGGTGACCCACAAAAGGTATTAAACATTAATATCAGGAAGGATAAAAATCATGGCTATTTTGGTCAGGGAACTGTGGGCAGCGGCCGTGATGCTGTTCGGGAAACAGCAGGGATAAAAAATGGGGGTCGTTATGTCGGAGCAACCAATGTATTCAGTTTCCAGGACAAGCGTCAGATAACCATATCAGGTGACGTCAACAATACCAATACAAGCCTGTTTACCTTTACCGGCGGAGACCGTCCGAATGTGTTTGGTCCGGATCCAAAAGGTATTACTACCACACGCTCATTAGGGTTTAATTATCGTGATGATTGGAGTAAAAAGGTAAAAGTTTACGGCAGCTATAGTCTTGCAGACAACTCGGTATACACCACTTTAAAAACGGTTCAAAATAACATATCAGGCCAGCTACCTTCAGTCCAGAACAGCAATAGCACAGAGAATACCCAGAATCTTAACCATCGTTTTAAATTCAATATAGAATACAAGCCAGATACAGTAAATTACTTTAAATTCATCCCAACGTTTTCGTACAGCGGGGGGCGTACCGATCAAAATTTTGCAAGTAGGCTACAAGCCCAAAATATCGGTAACACTTTAATCTCAGATTATACAAGAAGTTTATTGTCTCACACCAAGGCGCCCAACTTTGGCCTTAGTGCATTGTACAACCATCGGTTTCGGAAGCGCGGGCGCAATTTCAATGTATTGTTAGCCAGTGGTACTACAAGAAATAAACAGTATCAGAATCCTGTCTACAATTATCTGGAAGGCAATGCCAATGCGCCGGTAAATCAGATGATCAATACCAGCAGGCGTACCGACAGCTTGGGTCTTTCTTTGTCATACCTGGAGCCGATAAGTAAAAAAACATATCTGGAATTTAATTACCAGTACCATAACGTACAAACAGGGGCGGACAGGCTTACCGACACGGTTGCCGGCGCAGGTGATGTCAATCGCGATCCTAATTTAAGTAACGATTACAATTTCAATTTCATCACCAACAATTTTACCGTAAACTATCAGGTAATTGACCAGAAATATAACTTTACATTGGGTGTGACCGCGCAACCAACATTGCTGAAGGGCTCATCATCTGCCACTGCCCCGACACACAAAACCATATTTAATTTTTCACCGGTACTGCATTATGTTTATAACTTCTCCGACCTTCAGGCACTGGCTTTGGACTACCAGGGAGCAAGCAATTCACCAGTCTATTACCAATTGCAGCCGGTGATTGACTTTTCAGAGGCCAGCTATCCGATACAGGGTAACGCGGATCTGCTGCCCGAGTACAACAACAACTTTCAGATCAGGTATAACAAATTCGGAGACGGTACGGGCAAAACTTTTTTTGTGAACCTGAGTTTTACTCAAACTGACCATAAGATTGTAGCCAACACCGTTACCTATCCACGCAATTACAAAGCTGACCCAAGGCTAGCGGGGGCAATATTAACGAAATATCAGAATGCTTCTGGGTTTTATAATGCTTCGGCATATTATGCGTTTGCCAAGCCATGGGCAAAACGAAGATACAGCTTATTCTTTAATGGGAAGGTCACTTACAATAACAACATTTCTTACCTCACTGATGTTCTCGATTCACTCGGTATTGATCAAACTGTCCAAAAGAATATCGCTAAAAACTTTGTGCTTTCTCAGGGAGTACGTTTCAGGGTAGATATTCCCGAGGTTTTAGACGCAGAGGCGAGTGCCAGTTATAGTATTAATCAATCCAAAAATTCTGTCGCACATGCCAATATTGACAATAACTTTCAAACCATTACTCTTGGCACGAATGGCAACCTCTATTTCCTGAAAAATTGGACCTTAAATTATAACTACAGCAAGATGATTTATGAAGGCTTCAGTGGTTCCACCAACCCAAATATTCTGAATACCTACCTAGAGCGGCGTTTTCTAAAGAACAACATAGGTACGCTGCGCTTTTCTGTGTATGATGTATTTAGTGAGAATACAGGTTTTACCTCAACTCAAAACGCTTATGCCATTACGCAAAGCAGCGTAAACCGCTTAGGGCGTTATTACCTGCTCACCATTACACTCAGACTGCAAAAGTTTGTTGGTCGTCCTCCAAGGGGGATGCCAGGTGGCCCGGGTGGGGGTGGTTAGCCCCCGGGCTAAGTGCAAAAATCTAATCTCCTCCTAACGGTTTTACTAACTTTAAGGTTTTTTCATTACCAGAATTTGCTGTTTTTGCATCATACTCAATGCTTTCGGTGATTAAGTCAGAATCATAAGCAATTCTGGCTTTTCCCTCAGGCACGAAAATACCTGTACCACCTTTGCTGTTATCAATGTTTATTAAACCAATAGTGTAATTTTTAATGTTGTTGCCTTCTTTTACACCCGAAATTATCGTAGCAAATATGGCAGAGTAGGAGCCATAAGTAGATTTAACTTTCCCGTAGATGGTAAAATTATTTCCCGAACCTGATATTGCCGTTACAATGCTGGTATCTCTTAAAGTTAATACATGCTCGCCAATTAAGCTTATACCAAAATCATCATTGTGTTGGTCAAAAAATTTCACCTTTGAACTCAGAAATGCATTTCCCGGTTTATCTCCGGATATGTTTGATGCTTTTAGAATCAGTGGCGATACATAAAATGCGCCCTCCATATTAGGGGGTGTTGTACCTTCATTAACTGGAAAATTTAATCTTTTAAGGGTATCTAAATATTGCTGTGGAATTACATCCTCGATTTTATTTTTAAGAATTTCTTCATTTGATGGCCCATCTTTATCTTTTTTGCATGAAGCAAGGTAAGAGATGCATATTATTGCCAGTATTACAATTGAAGTGTTTTTCATTGGTATTATCTTTTACTTTTTAATTTTAATTGATATTTGTCCGTCTTCCAGGGCTTCAATATTTTTCTCGGCAAAGATGGCCGGATTGGTCTGTTGTAAGGCAACCAGTAAATCTTCTGTTGTGCCACTATGCTGCAAATTAATTGTAGAGCCCGATGAGCTAAATTTCATTTTCGAACTGGCCACACCCTTAGTACTTGCTGCCTTTTCATTAATGCTCTTTAGGGTAGCAAAATCGACACCGATAATATTTACAGTAGTTTGCGCTTCGGCTGCCACTTCTTCCTCCGCAACTTTCTTTTTGCCAAAGAAGCTACCGATTTTACCACCGGTTTTTCCGGCTCTATCAGCTTGTTTTCCCGCTTTATCCGCCTTGTCAAGCGCGCGGTCTATTTTATCTAAAATGCCTTGTGCATTTACAGATGCTACACCAAATAATATCATGGCGAAGCAAATAATTCCAAATTTTTTCATAACGGTAATTTTTAAGATGTACTCAAAGTGACTAATTATTGCTTTTTCAAACAATAGATGAAAATTTGTATTTTTTTCTAATGGTTTACCTGTATTTTTTGTGATAATTTTTTATCGCAAGGTTACCTCACCAAATCAAGCCTTTGAAGCAATTATACACTGATGGTGCAGTTAGAAGGAGGTAAGAAAAAAAAGCGGGTAGTTTTGCTATTCCTTATATAGCTAGCAATTCAGTTATCTCCGTAATTATTTGTGATAATTATATGTGGGCCAAAATATTAACCAATTTGTTGAAAGGATCACGCACAAAAAATCTACGAACACCCCACGGCTCATCAACGGGACCATATTCAATTGATATCCCACAATCTCTCATTCGCTTAAGCGCCTCATCAATGTCATCGACTTCGATAGATAAATCAGGTACCGGTGTACCCGAACCACCCTCCGTTGCAAAGCTTATCTGAATGTTTTGATTCTCATTAGACCCATAGGTCTTAATCCAACCATGATCCATCAATAAATCAAGCCCAAATATAACTTGGTAGAATTGTTTGGCCGCATCTATGTTTTGCGTGGATATGTCTACAACGATTCTTTTAACTTTCATAGATTAATATTGACTGCAAATAAAAGAAAATAATGAACACATATTGTAAAGTTTCTGAGTTTACAGGTTAAGATAGCAGTTCAGGTAAATCCGAATAATATTTATCTTTATTTCAAAAGCTACCTTTTATGAACACACTAGATGCCTTTATTAAAGCCAGTGTATGGTATGGCTCAACAGACGAAGCCGAAGCCTTACTTGCTTCTTCTCCCGACATTGCCGAAAGTAGCATTTACACGGCTGCATTGCTTGGAAATGACATCGCCATAAAACACTTTTTGGCTCAAGATCCTTCTCTTGCCACCGCTAAAGGAGGAACACTAGGATGGGATGCATTAACCTATCTCTGTTTTTCCCGGTTTTTGCATAGTCTCCCTCCGGCATCTTTTGTTTCCGCTGCTCAAACATTGATCAGGGCCGGAGCTGATGTAAATACAGGTTTCTTTGATGATCAGCATACACCTCATACAGAGTGGGAAAGTGTCCTTTATGGCGCTTCTGGGGTAGCATTCCATCCGGAATTGACCCGATTGCTTCTCAACAACGGTGCAAATCCTAACGACAACGAAATACCTTATCATTCACCAGAAAGTTACGACAACCGTGCCTTCCAGCTATTGCTCGATAGTGGTAAGATGACTGTAGATTCCCTGGCTACTATGCTGTTGCGTAAGTGTGATATTCATGATACCGAAGGCATCCGCTTGGCATTGCACAGTGGGGCAGATCCTAATCGTTTAACCATTTGGGGCGTTACAGCGCTACACCAGGCCATCCTGCGCGACAATCAGTTACAAAACATATTGATGATACTGGAGCATGATGCTAATCCTGGATTGCAAAGCCAGAAAGACGGCAGATCTGCCACAGTGATGGCAGCACAAAGGGGCAGGGCAGACGTATTGCAATTGTTCCGGGATTACGGATTTGACATATCCCTGCAGGGAATGGACGAACTGGCCAGAGCCTGTGCGCTGGATGAATCTGCAACAGGAATTTTATCGGCTGAGTATGGAGGTATGCTACTTGGTGGGTTTGCGGGAAATAACAACGCGGCAGGAATAGGAAGAATTCTTGCCTTGGATATTCAAGTAGATACGCCTTATGTAAATGGAGATGGTTATTTTGGAATTCCGAAAAATAGTACTGCATTGCAGATTGCAGCTTGGCGCGGAGCTCATGATGCAGTAAAAATGCTCATCAATAACGGAGCAAACGTAAATACAAAAGATACTAACGGAAATACACCATTGTTGCTCGCTATACGTGCTTGTACCGATTCCTACTGGATGGACTGCCGCAAAACGGATTCGATTGCAGCGTTGATTTCGTCGGGGGCAAATACGGAAGGTATTATTCTGCCTACTGGATATGATGATGCAGACCGCTTACTTGATGCCGAACTCAACAATGATATCAGATAGTTTTATCTAGTTATTGAGTAAATTTGTAAACCAAAATAAGTTAAATAATGGAATACATACAGGTCAAAAAGGCTACTATTGATGATTTAAGTGCCACTCAGCGCATTGGTAGAGAAACTTTCTTTGAAACATTTGCCGATAGTAACACGAAAGAGGATATGGAAAAGTATCTTGAAGACAGTTTTAATAATAGTCGCGTGATTGCTGAATTGAGGAATCCAGATTCATCGTTCTATATCGCTTGGGAAAATGAAAATCCTGTTGGTTATCTAAAATTAAATACCGGAACTGCACAGACAGAACAACAAGACCAAAAAGCTTTAGAAATTGAGCGCATATACGTCAAAAGCAGTCATCATGGAAAAAAGGTAGGTCAACTTCTTTATGAGAAAGCGCTCGAGGTTGCTCGGGAAAAGCATAACTCTTATCTATGGTTAGGTGTTTGGGAAAAAAATCCACGAGCAATAAGATTCTACGAAAAAAACGGATTTATAGCTTTTGACAAACACATATTCAAAATGGGTAACGACGAGCAGATAGATATTATGATGAAGAAAGAATTATAAAAAACGTAGTTCTACCTATAAATTATATGTTCTGACGCAATTCACCTCTAAGTTGTCGTTTTTACACCACATCAAACTCTGAAATGCACTCCATCTTTGTCTTGTCAATCAAATACTTTTATCATCAAACTAAAAAGAAAACGAAATGAGAAAAATTACAGTATTGTCGATGATTTCACTAGATGGGGTGATGCAAGCACCAGGTGGACCCGGAGAAGACACATCAGGTGGCTTCAAATATGGCGGCTGGACCGCCTCATATGGAGATGAGCTTTTTGGCAAGATCATACAGGAAGAGTTGAAGCCTGCAGAATATCTTTTAGGTAGAAAAACCTATGAAATTTTTGCGTCCTACTGGCCCGATCACGCTGACTTTTGGCCTGGCATTAATGATGGTGCCAAATATGTCTTGTCACAGACCGTGGAAAAATCAGATTGGAAAAATACTATTTTCCTCCAAAATGTGGCAGATATAAAGAAACTTAAGAATTCCGAAGGTGCCGACATTCAAGTTTGGGGTAGTAGTAAGCTCATTCACTTGTTGCTTAAACATGAGCTTGTGGACGAGCTCCGTTTAAAAATTTACCCAATAATTCTTGGTGAAGGAAAAAGACTGTTCGATAACGCCGTGATCCCGGCAGCTTTTACATTAGCAGAACATCATATTACATCAAAAGGGGTTATCATTGCCTATTACAAGCGAGCCGGAGAAGTTACTACAGGCAATGTTGGGTAGTAAGTAACAGACATATGCTTATTAAAAAGAAAGAATAGGGGGCATCTTACATCTTATTCACTTTGCGGATTACCTTTTCAATTCTAGACCGCTTACTTTCTTTCTCAATACCTCTTATTCTGGAGGTCAATGTCTTTACGAAAGCCACTTTATTTTTGGTATTGACAACGTGGAATGCATTTTCTGCATACATGGGTAATTGGTTGTCGGGGCTTTTCAGTAGTCGCTCATTTAGTAAAGAGAACACACTCTCGTTATATTCTTTAACACCACAAAGTTTAATCATAATACCTACACAATGGTCATTGGTGATAACTGAACCTTGGTCGGCGGTGGCTATTATTTTAGGCAATGCATTATAGATTGCTTCAGGTTTAATTGCAGTGATCGCATTTAAAGCGGTCATTGCTCCCCACTGCAAACGGTTATTCTTACTGTCTAAAAGATTTATCAGTTCCGAACTGAAATCAGCTATCATTTCCGGTTTCAATGTTCCAATCTCATAAATTACCTTTATGCAATCGTTCTGGATATCCTTACTTTTATGATGGAGGTTTTTAACCAACTCCCGAACTGCCTCATTGTTGGTGCATTGTACAATAGCATTGGCTAGTTCCTGATTGGGTACTTCATCCCTTCTTCCTAATGAATGTGCTAACTTATCTATTGTGTTGGTATTCATTTTTTATTAATTTCTTGTACTCAAAGAGACTTGGTATGTTAATTTTATATGTCTGAATTTACGAAATAGAAACCAGTTTTAAAGTAAAATAACAGATTATCATTTTAACCTTTTAACAGCTAAGCTATAGGCTACATCAAGATGATTTTTTAAGACTGGTAAGCTTTTCTTACGTGGTTTTACGATACATAACCAATACATTGCTCCATAAAAGGGGTGAGGCATCACTATGTTCTCTGCAGTGAAATCTATTCCCGAGTCTACATATGCACCAATGCCTTTCTTTAGCGCTATGCCCTCAAAGGTGTTAATAAATGATGCTTTGTCGATACCAATATTTAGTCGAAAGAAACCCTCTCTATTCAACTGAGATACACTGTCGAAATCATTGTCACTGGTAACTATAGTTGCAAATGGCATCATCTTTTCCTGATCATACATAAAGAACAGGTCACCATTCGCTTCTGTTATATTCACATTTTTAAAATTTGATAAAATATACGCAGTAATTTCCTCTATGGTCATAATCAATTCTGGTTGCAGTTAAATTGTAAATGTCTGCCGCTAACTTTACATTTGCAAGTAGTTACCTCTTTGTATAATAGTAACAAAAAGTAAAGTTTTATTGATTTACAGTGCTTTAAATTTTCAATGCAACAAAATAAAATTGACACCTGTCCATTTCAGGAAGCAATGGATCTGATGTCGGGCAAATGGACCATGACAATCATCAATACACTGATGGCAGGTAAAATGAGGTTTAAGGTATTGGAAAGATCAATCCCTGGTATCAATACACGTATGTTGGTTAAGGAGCTCAAACAATTGGAAAAAACAGGGGTTCTGACCAGGACCGCTTATGCCACAGTTCCTCCAACTGTCGAGTATGCATTAAGTGAAAAAGGAATTTCATTGACATCTGTCCTTGCTGCTGTTCAAGACTGGGCTTTAAAAAACATGCAAACCAAAAATTAAACTTAAGATGGAAATAAATAAGATAGATATATCTACCAGATATGCTACACATGCCGACTTGCCTAAGCTTGGCAAATTTTTACAAATGTTGGTTGAGGCCGAACGTCCTTTTAATCCTACTTTAAAGGATGGCGAAATCTTCTATTACGACCTTAAGACACTTATAGAGGATGAGCAAACAGCAATCCTAGTGATCGAGTTTAATGCTGAAATCGTTGGATGTGGTTATGCCCAAATTAGATCAGCAAAAGCTTACGAACGTCATGAGCTCTTTGGTTATCTGGGCTTCATGTTTGTAAGTCCGGAATTTAGAGGAAAGGGGATTAATAAGCTATTGATAAACGATCTTAAGCAATGGGTTTTATCAAAAGGAATAACTGAGCTGCGTCTTGATGTATACCACGACAATGATGCGGCTGTGAAGGCATATGAAAAAGTAGGTTTCAAGAAATTACTTACAACAATGCGCTGTGATATCAGCTAATCGCTATTTTAATATTAGTTGGCACAACCCAAAAATAACACCAGCGTGCGCCTTATCAACCATAAAAATTCGTAATTAAAGCCAAAGAAATGTTGGCTTTTTTTTACAAATTGCGATTTCACACACAATGAATGAGAACTAACCTAAATAGTGAGTTGGCCACCAAGCCGCACTATCCCATATTAGACGGCCTTCGCGGTGTCGCAGCCATAATCGTTGTAACGTTTCACCTGGCTGAACCATTCTCAACAAGTAATTTAGATAAATTCGTTAATCACGGTTATCTGGCTGTCGACTTTTTCTTTTTATTATCAGGCTTCGTGATGGGCTATGCCTACGACGATCGCTGGCATAAAATGACAGTAGGAAGCTTTTTCAAACGCCGCATCGTACGCCTTCAGCCAATGGTGGTTTTGGGGATGACCCTCGGCGCAATCGGATTCTATTTTACAGATTCTACACTATGGCCGCTCATTCATACTATTCCTATCTGGAAGATGCTGCTGGTACTGCTGATCGGTTATACGATCCTGCCCGTGCCATTATCTCTTGATATACGTGGCTGGCAAGAGATGCACCCCTTGAATAGTGTGGGATGGTCATTGTTCTTTGAATATATTGCCAACATTCTTTACGCAATCTGGATCAGAAAATTCTCCAAAACGGCATTAAGTATTTTAGTTGGCATCGCTGCTATCGCACTCGTACACCTGGCGATCACAAACGGCGACGTTAGTGGAGGATGGACGCTGAACGTGGAGCAGGTACGCATTGGATTAACGCGCGTCATGTATCCGTTCTTTGCCGGTCTGTTACTTTCCCGTGTTGCCAAGCACACCCGTATTAAAAATGCCTTTCTATGGTGTAGCCTTTTAGTAGCTATAGTACTCTATATGCCTCGCATTGGTGGTGCAGAGCATCTTTGGATGAACGGAGTTTATGACTCTGTTTGCATTATCATCGTATTTCCACTTATCGTATACCTTGGCGCAAGTGGCCGGATGCAAACCCAAAGAGAGAACCGCGTTTGCAAATTCTTAGGTGAGATATCATATCCACTTTACCTGGTACATTATCCGATTGTCTATTTTTACGTGGCCTGGATCAGCAACAATAAAGGTTTAACGATAGTGCAGGCATGGCCATATGCGTTAATCATCTTAATAAGTAGCATCATTTTGGCATATGCCGCATTGAAATGGTACGATGAGCCAGTTCGCAAATGGTTGCGGAAAAAGCTTACATGAGGATCAGAAAACGGTTAACCCAAAGATGAAATTTTAGAAAAAGCTATTGAAATGGCCAAATGATTATGATTTACAGATAAATACTAACGAAACATATTACCTAATGAAGCTATTTATTTCTTTACTCACGTTTCTAATATTTGTTCAATTTGCTTATGGGCAAAACGTTGACAGTCTAAAAAAAGAAGAAGTTCAAAAAGAGTTAGAACAACAATTATTTCCAGGTTCCCAACTACAAAACGATTTTCATTTCGAATTTTCAAACCCTTTTACTGAATTAACTTTCTTAACACAAGATGGTTATAAATTAAATGGATTACTCTTCAAGGCAAAGCAGACGGAAGGATTGATATTTTATCTGCATGGCAGCAATGACGGACTTGATACCTGGGGGAAAGTTGCCCCTTTTTATAATAATCTTAATTATGATATCTTTATTCTTGACTATCGAGGTTATGGGAAGAGCGAAGGTAAGGTGAGTAGCGAACCTCAATTGTCTAGTGACATTCAAATGGTATATGACAATTTAAAAAAGATCTATCCAGAATCGAAGATTATTGTGATTGGCCAATCAATAGGTACAGGGCCTGCCGCTATCCTTACAGCAAACAATAATCCGAAAGCGCTTATCTTACAAGCGCCATATTATAGCCTACCAGATTGGATATCCAACATTGCACCGGATATTGATACTTCCAATATGAAATATCAATTTAAGACTTATGAATTTTTGCAGAAAATAAAAGCACCTGTAACAGTTTTTCATGGAGACGCAGACGACGCTATATATATTGGCTCTTCGAAGAAACTTAGTTCATTTTTTAAGAAAGATGATAGATTGTTTATTTTGAAAGGCGAGGGGCATAACAACTTTATAAATAATACAGAGTATTTAGAAAAAATGAAGACGATTCTTCAACAATAGCCCTTCTTACACTTTATTAAACTTGTGTTATGGCTACTTAACGCGATTCAATTTGATCAATCATAGCCTTTTTTACAGCGGCCAAAGCATGATCCTTTGCCTGAGCAAAGGATATACTGTACATACGTTCAATTGAACGTAAACTTGCGGGAAAACTTGACAATAGTTTATCATAATAATCATCCAGAAGATCTGGTGATGGTTTGCGGATCGTAACGCTAAGGTCAAAACAACGGAGCAACGACGGTTCAATAAACTCACTATAATCCGTAGCACAGATCAGTAATGCATTATCCGGATAATAATCAATCAGATGAATCATTGTATTAACTAGTCTGCCCATTTCATCCCCATCTTTAACATCAACACTTCTTACTTTGCTTATCTCATCAAACTCGTCAATAAATAATACGGCTTTTTCTTTAGCTGCTATATTAAAAACAGTTTTAATGCTGTGTGTTATATCATTAATAGATCCTGAGAGGATATTACTCAGATTTAATACAATTAAATTTTTTTCCAAACCAGAGGCAATAGCCTTAACTGTGTAAGTTTTGCCACATCCCTGGCTCACATTCAGTAACATCTTGTTGTCAATCGGCAAACCATATTCGTTTAATTGTTTAAAATAACGATGTTCACTGATTAACCGTGTAATTATTTGTTTATTCGCATCATCAACAAAAAGGTCGTCCAGCAATACCTTTTCGCTATCGTTTATAAAATAATTATATGTATACATTCTCCATCTAATTGAAAGCGTGCCGTATTAAGTCCATCAGAAAATAATACATCGTAAAAAAAAAATATCCAAGGTGAAGACCCCATGCCCGTATATATACCCATACAAAAATGGAGCCATATACCTTAAATGATTAAGTAAAAAAACTCTGTATTGTTAATCGAAGGCACAGATTTACAAGAATATACGCCATATAGACCTATACTGGAAGGGTATAAGCCCTATATTTTTTTAAAAAAACTTGTAAAATGTTGAAATATTATCAAACTCCATATAAATAGTGACTTTGACAAGTGATGAAAAAGGGGTAATGGATTACCTAAAAATTGAATTATGGCCGCAGATGATGATTGCCTGGATAAAATTGAGTTGGTAACCCATAAAATGAGAAAATTAATTATTTTATTGACGATTATACAGCCGTAATAAACTTATTTATTACCAAGTTGTTCTGCTAGGCCAATCAGAATCCCTTCCACTCCGCGAATGTAGCACAACTTATAGGAGTTCTCATACTGAACCATTTCGCCAACCAGTTCAGCGCCATGTTTGCTAAGTCTTGATACCACCTCATCAATATCTTCAACAGTAAACATTACTCGTAAATACCCCACCGAGTTCACGGGGGCCGTACGGTGGTCTGAAATAACAGTTGGCCTTAGAAATTGCGACAGTTCCAAACGACTGTGGCCATCCGGGGTAACCATCATAGCAATCTCTACATGCTGATCGCCCAGTCCGGTAACACGACCAGCCCATTCACCCTCAATTGTAGCCCGTCCTTCAAGCTTTAATCCTAATTCTATAAAAAAGGGGATCACATTGTCCAGCGATTCTACAACGATGCCAACATTATCCATCCTTACTATCTTACTTTTTGTCATGTTTTTTCTCCTCAAATTTATTACTGTTCAGGTGCGCCTTTAGGATCCATCCATACAAACTCCCAATGGTGGCCATCTAGGTCCTCAAAGCTGTGTTGGTACATAAAGCCGTAGTCAGTGGCCGGATTAGGTATGGTGGCACCTGCGGCCTGTGCTTTATTTACCATTTCGTCAACGCCCTCTTTACTATCTGCAGACAGGCAAATAGAGCACTCTACCGCTTTGTGGGCATCCACAATTTCTTTTTTAGTGAACGTCTGAAAGAAAGGTTCTGTTAGCAGCATAATATAAATGGTATCGCTAATGATCATGCAGGTAGCTTTCTCATCGGTAAATTTGGGGTTAAAAGTATAACCAAGTTTGGTAAAAAACTCCACAGATCTGTTAAGGTCCTTAATAGGGAGGTTTACAAAAATTTGAGTTGCCATTATTTTTTTATTTAAGTTATACTCAAAGATACAGCAATGCCTTGCACGTTCAACTGTGCAATAATGACAAATTAAGGGGGGAAATACGACGTGCTAAACAACTAACAGATTTTCTAAAACCTCCCGTCATCCCGACGATACGAGAGATCCCCTGGTTCTCGGGATAACGCAGTTGTGATTTTACATTTAGTATCTTTGACAAAAAGCCACTTTTATTAAATCCTGAAACAACCAAAAAACTCAATATGTCTGCATATAAACGTCGCGATTTCTTAAAACTTTCTTCTTTATCGGCCCTGCCACTTATCGCATCGGCTGTTATGCCAGCAAATACATTTGCATCAGAAAAAGCAATACCATCAAAAGATAGCGAAGCAGTTTATTTTATTAACGATGGGATTTTTTATAAGCCAGAAGATTTTATAAATAAGCTACAAGAGATAAATACCGCTAATCCAATAGAAAGAGATAGTTATGCCGATGGTGGGACCATAGAAAAGCTTTTAAAGAAATTTGTAGAAATTACAGGAAAAGAAGCTGCTGTTTATTTGCCAACAGGCACCTTGGCTAACCAGCTGGCAATTAGTTTTTTATGTGGAAATAATACAAAAGCATTTGTGCAAGAAACCAGTCATGTTTATAGGGACGAAGGAGATGCCGCACAAACCTTGTTCAACAAAAGATTAATTCCGCTGGCCGAAGGAAAGGCACATTTCACCTTAGATGAACTCAAAAAAGCAATTAAATACCATAAAGATGGCGAAGCGTTTGTTGGCGAAGTTGGAGCTGTATCTATAGAAACACCTGTAAGAAGGTGCGATAACCAGGCTTTTCCATTAGAAGAGATAAAAAAGATTTCGGCTTATTGTAAAGAACAAGGCTATAAAATGCACCTTGATGGTGCCAGACTTCACATGGCAACAGCATTTACAAATGCAACGGTAAAAGAATATGCCAGGTATTTCGACACAGTTTACATGTGTTTGTATAAATATTTGGGTGCAACTGGTGGTGCTATTTTATGTGGCGATAAAGTTGTGATTGACCAAATGCATCATCTTATTAAAATCCATGGTGGTGGAATTTTTACCAATTGGCCCAGCGCATCTATCGCTTTGTATCACTTAAACACTATTGATGAGGTGATGGAAAAAATTAAAGTAAAATCGGCTAGTCTTTTTAGTCAGTTTAGCCAACTTAAAGGCTTCAAAATTAATCAGGTGCCTAATGGTACAAATCAATTTAACGTATCAATAGCCAATGGAATTGATCCGGTTAAACTAAATAAAAGGTTGAGGGAAGAGCATAATATTATTTTCGGCCAGCCAAGAGAAGATGGTTTTGTAAAAATTAAAGTAAATCCAACACTGTTGAGAAGAGATAACCAACAAATTATCGACTCCTTTAAAGAAGCAATCTCATTTGCCAAAGTGTAAAATTTTGAATGAAGATGCGAATTGCTTTTCCTAATCCCTTGAAGGTATTAAAGTAAAACGGCTCTTCAACTTTAAAAAAGGCTTTTCAAAACATTTGTAAGACAACATTGCTAATAATGTCGTCGAGATGAAAGCAGTAACAGATCCTATTCCGTTTTTCCATTCCAATAGACCTATACTCTCGCTAAAGGTTGCTAATTCATTTTTAAAAATATTAAAAACGATCCAGTAGATAGTGATATGGAAAACATACATGCCATATGAAATACGACCAAGATAAGCTAATTTAGAAGGCATATACTTTACGGGTGCCCCGTAAAGAGATAAAAACATTGCTATAACACCAATAAGTATCAGAAACCATCCAGTAATTGATTGTGGAATTGTAGCTAGGTGAGGAGCATCTACATTAATTTCGCAAACCATTGATGCAATCAACCAGCAAATCACACCTGTTATAAATAAACCAATACGGAGGACTGCATTCCATTTAGGTTCCCAGCCCTTTAAGTAGGCAGAGAGCAGTATTCCTGCAGCAAAAAACTGAAATTGTACAAAGCTATTTGTCCATTGGCCACTAAACCCAGTTGTTGGTCTTTGAGCGTAGTAAATTATCGTGGCGTAAGCAATAACTATTGAAAGAAATGAGAAAATCTTTAATCCTTTTTTCCCTGCAAAAAACAACACTAATGGAAGTAAAATATAAAGTTGTTCTTCTACAGATACACTCCATAAAGGATTTATGCAATAAGATTGCCACTCCTTAAATATTATATACCAATTCCCAGAAAATAGCGTGAATGCTAATTGTGCTTGTCCTGGAATAACAGATCCAAAAAAATCAGTAGCAGAGGTAAGTAACACCATGCCAAAAAAGAAAATAAAATATAGTGGCCAAATCCGTAAAATACGTCTAATGTAAAATGACTTAACGTTTATTTTTCTATCTTTCCAAAATGGACATCTTCTCTTGTTAGTAATTCTGTGATTAAAAATGCGCTAAGGTGTAATTTCGTAATGCGCTTATAATAGACTCCGAGAAATTATGATCGATGAAATGCTATTAAAATATGGGCTAACTAATGCGCCTAGTATTCTACCAATGCTGGATGATTTCAGTGATGAGCGAGAGGTAAGAGAATATTGTTGGCAGGTATTACGGACTTATCCTGACCTAACAAAAGAAGATTGGATTATTGGAATTGAAGGAGGAGATTATATCTATAGTTTTGGCGGCAATTACATCTTTATTACCGACGATATTTGGAGCTTCAATTTGGTTGCCTCTCAGGCAGTATTGGATTTACTGGTAGAAAGAATAAGACAGGTATGATAGTGTTTACCTCTCCAAAGAGTAAAGCACTTTGATCCCATTGGGATAGATTTTATCTCCAATTTCCAACTTTACATAATCCTGATTTGTTGCCTTAAGCCCTTCTAATGGATAATAATACAGCTTACACGGACTATCACTCTTTACCTGTTTAACAGCATAAGAAAACTCAACATCGGCTAGCCCTTTCGCTTCAATCTTGTATCGGAATTCACCAGCCTTTTCATGAAAAACAGCCAATTCCAGCATCCCATTCATAGGTGAGCCAGGGGAATTAACAACGCGCCAGTTCGTAAGCGGTGTAGCTATTCCTGCCAAGGTTATTTTTAAATCGGCCGCAGTAAGACCATTTTTAAGAATCAGGTTGTCTCCTGTCTGCTTATCGGTAAGGGCAATCACAACCTTTGATGGTGGACTTTCATTCAGGATACCAGCACAAGGGTCTAAATTCACTCCATTTTTTTTGCAGCCTGGCAGTGCAGAAAAAAGAACTAATAGCAAAATTGAGTAGCGTAATATTTTCATAGATACGAAGATATATATTAAGGCCCGGATACTATCGCCAAAATTACTTTATATTTGCTAATAATTTATTACCTGTTACTTAAAGGTTATCAGATAATGTCAACATGGTTTTATGGAACAAACAGAAAAGCAACCAGTAAATAAAGAGTTTACCGATGAATGTACCAAGGTGCTCAATGCCGTATCAGATGCGCTATATGCCGTAGGTGGCAAATGGAAGCTGATGATAATAATCGCTATGGCAAGAGGAAATAATAGATTTTCTGAACTTCAGAGACAGGTCAAAGGTATTTCTGCCAGGGTGCTATCCAGTGAACTGAAGGAACTGGAAATGAACGGATTTATAATTAAAAAAGTTGCTGTGGGTTATCCGGTAACAATCGAATATCAATTGCTTCCCTATAGCCATACACTTGAAAAGGTTGTGGCCGCCATGACCGAATGGGGCATTCAGCACCGTGAAAAGATCAAAAGTGAAAGGTCATCTAAACCTTCATAAGGTTAAGCCGCAGTAAATATTTATTAAAGAACAGGACTACAAAATCCCATTCTTTAATAAGATAATCCTAGTTACTCAATGGTCTATCCTCTACAATTATAAAATAGCCGATACGCTCCTTTATTAACCATTTTCCATTTTGACGCACATACTTGTCATCGTATTTAACACTATAATCAGTTATTGTATTTTTGCCTTCAACCTCTCTTACCATCTTAAGTTGAGAAAAAGAAACACCTGTCGCAGTATCTCCATCAATTTTTACCGTATGCTGCCCGTTCATAGTAAAATAGGTCTTTACCAACGATGCATGTCCGTTAAATTCTTTTTCCATGGATTCTATTCCGGAAACATTTGCGGCTAAGAAGTCACCCATATAAACTTTGTATGTGGTATCTGGCGTAAATAATCCCATAACTTCCGAGATCTTTTTTTCATCACTTAAATAAGCATAAGCATCTATTAAGTCCCTTAATTCTTCTTTGTTTTTTAAAATTTCTAATGTCATGATTTTTAATTTTATGTATAAAATTTTTATTTTTTGAGAGTGCGCTAATGCTGAAATGCTGTCTCCGCTACACCAGAAATGACGGGTCGATCTGGTAGGCGTCGAATAATTGGTGTGACCTAAGTTTTTTTTGTACAAGTCCCATGCGCAAATCCAATGCAGAAAGGTCTGTTGCAATCGGAATAAACTGTATTCCCTTAAGCAGAGCGGTGTTAATCACTAGTCCAATTGCTAAACTAGTGGTCTTATCCGCCCATTCCTGTAATTCCTTTTCATTTCCTATCGTGATGCTATAATTTTCAAGGAAATTAGATCTGAAAGGGGGGAGGATGGTGTGATATTCCTTAGATTTTATTGCGTAATCAAGTAGGTCCTTATCATTAAAATCAGTCCTTTTAAGCACAAGTAACTGAAAAGGAGCAAACAGGGGCTTATCCATCTCAAGATCTGAAAGTTCATTGCGGTCAATGCGGATCATTGTAAATGGCCAGGCGCCTGTTGACGGCATAAGTGGAAAAATGTCCAGTATCGAAGAATCTATTATTTGTTCTAGTCCCATGTATATTGTCGTTTATAATTCGTTTAATTATTTATTCGTTTTTGTTGCCAGCAAAATTATGCTATATATAGTTACAATTTATTAGTAGTTACCTAAAGGTTATGAAGTAACATGAGTTAAACTACAACAAAGAAGAGAATATTGGATTAGATGAGTTGATTTGAATTTCTTAGCTTTGTGTAATGGGTGCGAAAATCGAACGTCCGGTATCAGAGTTCAATACTGAACTAAAGCTTAAAGGTTTTAATGTTTGGCAACTTGAGGCAGATAGCCATGCTACACGAATCTATAACCGCAAGGACTTCTATAAAATCTGCCTGACAACGGGAAAAAGCATTGTCCATTATGCAGACAGGAGCTTTGAGCACGAGGGTACAATTCTGTTCTTTGGCAACCCACACGTTCCATATTCCTGGGAGACGCTTTCTACAACCTATGCAGGTTATACCGTGCTTTTTTCGGAAGATTTTTTTAGCGCTTCGGAACGGAGCGAGAGCTTACAACATTCTCCTTTATTCAAAATAGGAGGTACGCCCATAATAAAGATAGATGAAGGTAAGAGAGATTTTTTGAATTCCATATTCCTTAAAATGATCGAGGAACAAAAGAGCGATTATGCCTATAAAGATGATCTGATCAGAAATTACATCAACCTGATTATCCATGAAGCACTAAAGATTCAACCATCTGCCGACTTCGATCAACACAAGAATGCGGCAGGCCGTTTAACCTCAGTATTCTTTGAACTGCTAGAAAGGCAATTTCCGGTCGAAACCACCGATAGGCCACTACAATTCAAAACGGCACAAGACTATGCCCTTGCTTTAAATGTACACGCTAATTATCTCAATAGGGCGGTTAAGGAATTTACAGGCAAACCAACTACTGCCCACATTACCGAGCGCATTATCTCAGAAGCAAAAGCCCTGCTACAGCACACAACTTGGAACATTTCTGAAATTGCCTACGCACTGGGTTTCGAATACCCAACTTATTTCAATAACTTCTTTAAAAAGATGACGGGAACCAATCCATCTGCCTTTCGGGAAACATTGGTTTGAAATTCTTAAGTATCGGTTTGATAATCTTTAACCGCATGGGCGGCAGTTACCGAACTTTGTGGTATGAAAGATATCTTCCACAGACTAAGGAGCGGTGAGCTTGTACATCTACATGATCCAGAATTTTACAGGGTTGATGAAGTAGTCAACCGTACGTTAGCGCTATCTCCTTCACTCAACAATTCGACAAGTACAGATAAGATCAGGGAGAAGCTTGGTGAGATTTTTGGCCATCCATTGGATAAGAGCACAACTGTGTTTGTTCCTTTTCATACCAACTTTGGTCAATCCATTAAGATAGGCAAACATGTTTTTATCAATCATGCCTGTTCTTTTTTAGATATGGGCGGTATTACAATTGAAGATCATGTGCTTATAGGCCCTAGAGTAAACCTTGTTACTGAAAACCATCCTTTACTGCCAAGCGAACGACGCGGAATGTTGTGTCAACCCATCCTAATTAAACAAAATGCATGGATAGGTGCCGGCGCAACTATACTTCCTGGGGTAACCATCGGCGAAAATTCAATTGTTGCTGCAGGTGCTGTAGTTTCAAAAGATGTTCCTGCTAACACCATAGTAGGTGGTGTTCCCGCAAAAATGCTCAAACAAATAGAATTTAATGACCTAAATAACAATAGATGACAATGAAAAATTTAAAACTAACAATGGTTGCAGTGCTGATAGCTGTTACTCAACTAACCGCACAAACTGCGCAAAAAATATCATCTAATAACAATTTAAAGAAAATGAACACTACAGAACAATCTGAACATTATACATTCAAATTAAGCGATAAGGTTACTCGCCAAAAAGTTAGCTTCAAAAACCGGTATGGAATTACATTATCTGGCGATCTATACCTACCTAAAAACCACGGGAACGAAAAATTAGCTGCGCTTGCCGTTAGCGGACCATTTGGTGCAGTTAAACAGCAATCTTCAGGTCTATATGCCAACATCATGGCAGAACGTGGATTTGCTGTAATCGCATTCGACCCATCTTACACTGGCGAGAGTGGTGGCGAACCAAGAAACGTAGCCTCACCGGACATTAATACCGAAGATTTCAGCGCAGCAGTTGACTATCTTGGATTACAGCCATTTATTGACAGGAATAAAATAGGAATTATTGGAATCTGTGGTTTTGGCGGGATGGCACTAAATGCGGTGGCTGTTGATAAACGAGTAAAGGCTGTTGCCACAACTAGTATGTATGATATGACCAGAGTGATGTCGAAAGGCTACAATGACTCGATGACCATTGAACAACGTACCCAAATGCTTGAAAAAATTGGCCAACAGCGTTGGGAAGATGCCGAAAAAGGAGCGCCAGCTGATGGGCCTCGTAATTTGCCAGAGAAATTGAAGGGAGATGAGCCTCAGTTCGTTGTAGATTATTTTAACTACTACCGTACTCCTCGTGGCTTTCATCCTAATTCGGTCAATTCAAATGGGGCATGGCTTGTCACCAATCCATTATCATTTATGAACATGCCATTGTTATCTTACATTAAAGAGATCTCTCCGCGACCAATTCTGCTGATAGCAGGAGCAAATGCACATTCACGCTATTTCAGTGAGGACATCTATAAAATGGCTGCAGAGCCTAAGGAACTAATGATCATTCCAGATGCAGTTCATGTTGATTTATATGATAAAATTGATGTCATTCCTTTTGATAAACTGGAATTGTTTTTTAAGCAGAGTCTTAAATAGTTTAACATCTTTTCCTATACTCATTGGGCGTCATTCCGGTCCGCTGTTTAAACAGACGTGTAAAATGCTGTTGGTATTTAAATCCTAATTCATCTGCAATATTACTTATAGATTTAAAAGGATCAAATATTTTAATCTTAGCTTCGTCTATTAATTTCGATTGAATATAGTCCAATGCAGTATTTCCGGTTTCTTTCTTTATTAAATCCCCAAAATAATTTGGCGACAAATGCAATTGTTCTGCGCACCAGGCTACACTTGGCAAGCCTAAATTCTGTGTCAAATCTGATTTGAAGTAATCATTCAATAGATTTTCAAACCGTACCAAAATATCGTGATTGATATTGGTGCGGGTGATAAATTGGCGGTCATAAAAACGCATGCAGTAGTTAAGGAAAAGCTCAATATTAGATACAATCAAGGTCTTACTATGTTTATCAATATTCATATCAATTTCAGACGCAATCTTCTCAAAACAATCATTAATATTTGCTCTTTCCTTTTTTGATAAATGAAGTGCTTCGTTCACATCATAGGAAAAAAAAGAGTAATCTTTGATGTGTTTTCCCAGATGCGTACCAACAATTAGATCTGGATGAAATACAAGAGCCTTTCCTGAAGGCTTAATAATTTCTCCTTTGCTGTCAATACCGTATACCTGACCTGGCGATATAAATACAAGTGTCCCATCTTCGTAATCATACGGTTGACAACCATAACGCATATTTCCGCACTTTATATACTTTAAAAAAATAGCATAAACTCCCATATACCTCCTGAAATATTGATAAGTAGGGATCTCATCAAAATTAACCACGCTTACCAGTGGATGCAACGTATCTACGCCCATAGATTCGTTATACTGTCTTACCGTATCAATTCTTTCGATATCTTTCATACTACAAACTTAATAAACCACCAGCTGTAAGACAATGTACTAAATCTAATATCAGTAAAACTGGTAAATGAATCCGTATCCTGTATAAACCTTATGTCGCCTGCAACCCCGAGATTTGTCATATAAAGTATAAAGCTCATGGGCAACAGAAAATTTCTAAAATGGGCACTATTTCTTGTGCTCACTATAAATATTACTAAAATGGATGCACAAGAAAAAAAAGCAGTTAATACCTCTCTTTCCGCTCAGGAGCAGAGTTTGGTCATTATTTCGGCACTTACCGCAACGGGAAATTTAGCGCTATTGAAAGCGGAACTGAATAAAGGACTGGATTCAGGACTTTCAGAGAATGAGATCAAAGAAGCATTGGTTCAGCTTTATGCCTATTGTGGCTTTCCAAGAAGCCTTAATGCCATTAATACTTTTATGACAGTAGCCAAGGAGAGAAAAGAAAACAGCATCACCGACAAAACGGGAAAAGAAATTGTTGTAGAAAATGGTGCAAAAGACAAATATGAATTGGGTAGAAAGGTTTTGGAAGAATTAACTAGAACAGCACAATCAAAACCTGCACCCGGTTTCGGAGAATTTGCACCACGGATTGATACTTTTTTAAAGGAACATTTGTTTGCCGATATTTTTGTAAGTGATGTATTAAACTATCAGCAAAGGGAACTGATAACCATTGCTGCTCTGGCATCAATGCCGGGTGTTGAAGGCCAACTGCAATCTCATATTAATATCGGGAAAAATACAGGAATCACAGACAAACAACTCGAACAGCTTGCCGAACTGATCCATACAAACATCAGTATCATGCAGGCAAATACGGTAAGAAAAATAATTGGGGAACCATTAATACCTGCAACAAAACCTGACTTAATGGTCCGGATTTCGGAGATCGAAATCTTGCCCGAATATCTCAAAGATTACAATACTATCCTAAAGGAAGAGGCCTCGGCATCGGTAAAACTGGAACCAGGTGTGATCGCCATTTTTCCAATGTACCAAAAGGAAAGCCCTACCCAAATCCGCATCATCGAAATGTACGCAGATAAAGCTACCTACCAATCGCACTTGAAAACTCCCCATTTCCAGCACTATAAAACCACTACTCTTAAAATGGTCAAATCGCTCAAATTGATAGATATGGAAAGCCTTGATAAGGAGACCATGCTAGAAATATTCAAAAAATTTAATTAGGCCGAAGCGTTGCTATTGAGCTCTTCTTTTCTCATCAAAAGATATATCCTTGTTGTTTCCGGAAACCTTCGACCTTCCAAATAAATAAGTAATACCAAGACCGAAGTTCTTATAATAATAGTCCGTTCTTTCCGTCCGCACAAATTCGTTAAAACGTACATCATATTTGTTTACAGTACCCAGAAAGCCGGAGGGGTTGATGATCAAATTATCTTTAAGCAACTTTAATCTGGCACCCACCCTGAAATCACGTACACTGTACGTGTATGTATTCCCGCTGGTTGAAGGAAGGCTCTGGCTGTAGTTCAGATAGAAATTTAACTGTTTAGTTGCCTTGAAATTATTATTAAAACTAAACGATGCAGAGGTTCCGTTTTGGATGGAAATAGCTTTTATTTTGGATTTTGAGGATGAATAAAAAAAAGACGCAGAGCTGCTATTTTCCCACCACTTAAAAAATGCCCGGTTAATGGAAACATAGGCTCCCACGTTATCCCGGCTTATAAAGTTTCCTCCACTTGAAACCACTAATGGCCCGTCAATCGTTGTAAGTAATGAATTTACATCACTTGCATGTTGTGTAAATACAGTAAAAGAAACCATGCTTTTATATAGGTAGTTAAGTTCGAAATTGTTACTGTATGAAGGTAAGAGGAGAGGATTTCCAATAAAATAAGTATAAATGTTTGTATAATAGGCAAAGGGATTTAAGGAACTGAGGCCCGGTCGGTTAATCCGCCTCGAATAATTTAAAGACAAAACATTGTTTGCGTCAGCTTTGTAAACGATATAGGCAGTAGGGAATAGGGCACCATAATTACGCTTATTGCGCTGGTCTAAAGTAGGCGAATAACCATCCGTCATCGTGTACTCATAACGCAATCCTGCCTTGGCCGTCCATCTTTTTGAAAGTTCAGATGACATACTGAAATAGGATGCCAGGTTTTTTTCGGTATAGTTGAATTCATTGCTACGTGTTTTGTCCAGCAAGAAATTTTCGTGGACATAATTATAGTACTCCACATCAGCATTGTTATCAAAATTGGCGAACTTAATACCTGTTTCTATTTTAGCCCATTTATAAGGTAATGTTAAATCTGATTGAACAGACCAGATATTGTATTTTGACGAGTTATTATTGCGAACTGCAGCATAGGTGCTTTCAGATTCTGAAACAAAATTATTTCTTATTTCAGGTCTGTTCGAGAAAAAATTAACAGAACTACTTAATTTCTTTCCGGCCGAATCAATCTTTAAATCGTGGTATACATTTAAGGTTTGTGCAAATAATGGTCTGTACATTTCGCCGTTAGTGTTCAATACCGAGTCTACAGTATTACTCTTACCATAGCTATAACTATTAACAAAGGCATTATTCTCTTTACTCAGTGAAATATTATAAATAAACCCGATGTTATTGTGCCTATCTAACTCATAGTCTATACTTAAACCAGCCTGCAAACCGGGAGTAATTGATATACGCTGCTCGTTACTGAGAATTTGACTAGAGTTTCCAATCATATTGAGCCAATTGTTCTGCATATTGTGATAACGTGATTGGCCAAATGTAAAAGAACTGTTGATTTTTTTTGAACGGAAAAAAAGAGCCAGATTGTTGTTGTAGGAGGCGTAGAAGCCCTGCCGATATGTTGAACTTAATGAACCGCGCCAGCCCAAAGATTCGTTTTTCTTTAAAACAATGTTAATCAGGCCGGCATCCCCCTGGGCATCATATTTTGCTGGCGGATTGGTAATGATCTCGATTTTTTCCACACCTTCAGATCTGAGTGTTTTCAGATAATTAGTTAAGTCTGTTCCGCTTAAATAGACTATTTTCTCATTTACCATAACACCCATACTACCTTTGCCCGCCATAGAAACGCCATTGTCAGATACCTTTAAAAAAGGCGCCACCTGCAAAGCCTCAAAGAGGGAAGAACCATTTGCCGCTATAGTGTTGTTCAAGTTAAATATCCATCGATCCACCTTTCGTTCAAGAACGGGGTGCTTACTTTCAATGGCGACTTCCTTGAGCTCTTTCGATTGCTTGTTGAGAACAACATCAGTTAATTTAACAGAAGAGCCGTTAAATCTGATATTGTTTAATAACTGGCCGTTGTAACCTATGCACGAAACCTTAACGGTAAATACGCCGTTTTTTAAATTAGTGATCTCGAAATAGCCTTCTTTGTTACTTGCCTCATATTTTACCAGGGTTGAGTCTGCAGCATTTAAAACTGTTATGGTTGCACTTTCAACTCCCTTACCTCCGGTTTCTATTACCCTGCCTGAAACAGTCTGTGCAGAACTTTCGTAAATTAAACTTAAAAGCAAAAGAAAACTTAATATGCAGACTTTGTAAAAAAATAATTTCATATAAATTTGGTTGGTTTACATAGAAGACACAACCAATAAAGAAAAGTTGCTTGTCCGTAGCAGCGATAATGGATCTAGCAAATTAAACTGTCAAGATTTTATTTACAAAGTTTACATTTTTATTTACAATCCAAATTCGTCGCGCCGAAAAACATCAAAGTAGATTCGCTGAATCAATTCTAATTGGATCAATAAATAAAAAGGTATGAAATACATACACGTATATGCTTTGTTTGTAATGTCTGTTTTTCTCACTTCCTGTGGACAAAACCAAACAAACGTACCAAAAGATAACATCAAAACCGAAGTTAAAGACATAGGGCCTAACCTAATGGTTCGTAATATAAAAAAAGGCAAAAATGGCACCATTTTGATTGCTGGCCCGAACAACTCATCATTTGGTGATGTTTTTCGATATGATGGAAAATATTTTACTAATCTTACAAGTAAAATAGGTTCGCATCGATTCTGGGATGTCCTTGAAGATCGCCTAGGAAATATTTGGTTCACTTCTACTGATTCAGGCGTTTATTATTACAACGGGAAATCCATTCAACATTTCACTACCACAGAGGGACTTGCCAATAATCGGGTGATGTCTGTTTATGAAGATAAGGCCGGCATTATTTGGTTCGGCACCGGAGGTGGAATAAGCCGTTACGATGGGAAATCTTTTCGAAATTTTAAAAATCCGAACCCCTCGCGTGTTTATAAAGAAGGAAATTGGAACAATGATATTACTACAATCATTGAAGATAAAAGCGGGAAATTATGGGTTGGCACAAGAGGCGATGCTTTCGTTTTTGACGGAAAAACATTTACCCCCTTAATCCATAAGGGAAAAACTTTTACAAACGTTTGGAGTATAATCGAAGATAGAAAAGGCAATATTTGGCTTGGTGACGTCACCAATGGCCTTTGGCGCTATAACGGCAGCACCTTTACTTGGGTATCGCAGAAGGGTGTTTATGCTATAATCGAGGATAAAAAAGGAAACATCTGGGCTACTGGTCCGGTAAATACTGCTCATGTGGCGGTCTGGGCACTGTCCCGTTATGATGCAAACTCCTTGTATAGTAACAAGCCCACGGTAGCCGAAATTATGTTAGGAGATGCTTTTTTTGGGCTTTTGGAAGCAAACGATGGAAGTATTTGGTTTGGATCTGCGACCGGAGTGTATCGTTATGATGGAAAGACCATCACGGACTTTTATAATAAAAAGGGTCAGAAAAAATATATCATAGATACGAAGCAAAGTGTTGTAATATGGAAAGGTTCTATGCTACTTGGTGCATGGGAAGGTTCTACGTTTCTTGGTGATGGTTCTGGTACAGGCGACGTCGATATATTAAAAGGTGAATTGGTGATCGAAAACCGTCATCTGGAGGGCGGTGCAGTTGAAGTCGACATGAATACAATTGAACAAAAATTTGATCATCCAGGTCCACACAATAAATTGCCTGCATTTTTTGACGTCAAAAAATTCCCCGTTTCTACATTCACAATTACGAAGGTTGAAACAGTAAATGATGGAAAAACTGAAGGCAGGAACGGGAACATGACCATTGAAGGTGTTGCAACTATAAAAGTTACCGGGAACCTGACCATTGAGGGGATCACGAAGGCAGTTACTTTTCCGGCCACAATGTATTTTAAGGACGGAATGGACGGCACTGTTGTGGTGAATGGCACGCTGATCATTGATCGAACAGATTGGGGTATCGATTATGCCTCAGAAAAGTACTTTGATAAGTCTTGTGATGGAATTATTTCGGACGACGTTAAACTCTTTATGAGAATCGTAGCAAAAAAATAACATCTTTTCGCCAATCGACATAAAATATTTTATGTCCTGTTATAAACTTTATTTTCAAATAAACGTTGTAGCTATTATGAGTAAAGTTAAACCAATTTTAAGAATATTTGATTATGATAAAGCCATCGAGTTCTATGTAAACTGGCTTGGTTTTAAAATCGATTGGGAGCACCCGAATCACCATGATGCCCCCATATACCTGGAGGTAACATTAAGGGACATTACTTTAAACCTGTCAGAACATCATGGTGATGCAAGTCCTGGTTCACACGTATCTATTGAGGACTTTAAAGGTCTTCGTGCTTATCATAAAGAGTTAAACGACAAGAGATATAAATATAACCACCCAGGTTTGGAAGTACCCGAATGGAATCCCAAAGCCATTACGGTAACTGTTTATGATCCTTTTGGTAATAGGATCACGTTCTCTGAAGAAGAATAAGGTTTTTATTCTAGATATTTACATTTCTAATCCTTTTTTATATTTTTCAATGCTCCAATTGATTCCCCATTGACTAACATAGTCCTTCATTGGCCCCGAGGCTAGCTTACTTTTGACTAAGCATACTTTAAAAGATATTGTAATGTTGGAGCAATAGGTTAAAGATAAAAATAGACCTGCATATCTAATATGCTATTTGATAAAAGGATCGTAATGTTCACCATTCAATTTATATCTCAAAACTTCTCTTTCCTCTGGCAGTGCAAGTCGTATTCGAAATGATATTTTCTTTGGCTCATCTTTGCTCATCTTAAGCAGATATTGAACAAAATCATTCGTCACAGAATCTTTAAAGGAAGCTACAATTATAGACTTCCAACCAAGTTTACTTTCCTGATCTAGCACATTCTTCTTGAAAAATGCGCGTTCCATTCCTGCTGGGATTTTGAAAATATGATTTGGCATTAAACCAATGGTATCTGACTCTCGATCATCCGAAACCCCTTTGCCTATTGAAGGTTCTTGAAAAGAATAATAATATACTGATGAATTTGAATCTATCAAAAAGGTATTTCTTCCATATTTTCCGCGTGGTGGAATAACTAATGCCCCATCATGCTTTTTAAAGGAAGCTTTATAAAGACTATCTTCCTTACTTATCACATATGGTTTATTGTTATTTATGCATCCAAGAGTACTAAATAATACGAGAGAAAATATTAACATTATCCTAAACCTAACCATTGTTGTTTTCTAATTAAGAGGTTTTGCACAACCTACAAAAATTTCATATTAAACGCTATTTTGAAAGTGAGGACTATCTCAATCTCCTTCTTCCAATTCAAATACCTGTTCCACAGAAACTCCGAAGATGGCGGCAATCTTCAAAGCCAGCACAGTTGAAGGGATGTATTTGCCTGATTCCATGGTGTTAATGGTTTGCCTTGATACATTTACTAGCTGTGCTAACTC